>JAAFIK010000041.1 GCA_013298665.1 Chitinophagales bacterium | reverse complement strand
GAAACGTACAGTCCCGCAGAAGCAATCTCCAATAAAGCAAAGACCAGCACCAGTAAAGCAGCAATCATTTCCGGTGAAGCAAGAGCCAACTCCGGTAAAACAAACTGCCACTCCGGCCAAATAATAACCATTATTCACAGGTTGTGGATGGTGTATAATACGATCATGCCTTCAGGTTGGGTTCACGATTCGTCAATTCGGTATGGCTTACAATGCTATCCCCCTCCCGGAATTTTTCGTTGCGAAGGGCTGTTTTATAAAAACGTATTACTGGTGTATCGTATACCCAACCCCAACGGAGTGGTATGATTATAGAAAAGCCGGCGGCGGCGGACAGGAACCCTGAAGGGGTGGCACAATTGCCCCAACCCTTAATGTAATCACATTGCCCGAAGGGAGACGCGGTACACGTTCTCCCCCTGGTACTAAGTACTAGTAAAAAAATGGGGCTGGTCTGCACTACAGCAGATCCAGCCCCCCCGGAATAACAAATACACCTTAACAATACTTATTTTTTGGGCACAGCATTGTTCTTTGCCCGTTGCAGCATAAAACTGAAATCGGCATTCATACCCGCCGCATCTTTTGCAAAAATATGGCAGCTCGTCAGGCAGGAACTTTGCTGGTAATAGGTTTCCACCACCGGATTCGACATATACTGCGGTACCCCTACCGTATCGGCACCATGCGTAGGATTATCGCCCTGTATCACCCCCCACTGGCTGCCAATCAGCCGGTAATTCGCCCATACACTCCCCTTCAGTGCCGTCTGCCAGGCCTTGTTAAGCGTTTGGGTGAAATCATAAATGGGCAATTGCTGTACCACCTGGGTGCCATATTGGCCATCATTGGCCACGCTTTTGGCATAAGGTTTAAAAGGTTGCCACAGGTAAGGCGTATCCGGTGGCGTGTTTACAAACGATGCCGGACAAGCCGGGTTGTAAAAGGAGTATTGGTTACCCGCCTTCGCCACAGCAGCAGAATCGGGCGCATTGTTATTGTGCTCAAAAGTAGTCCATATCCACATCGGGAAATTTTTAGTTTTGTGCAGGATGTGCATCGCCACCAGACCTACCGTTTCGGTGAGGTACAGCGCCTTGCCCGTAGTACTGTTTTTAGCCGGTACATATATTACCGCACGCCGACGGTAAAACTTGGTGCTGTCGTCCTTACCCGGCACCAGAATCTTCCAGGTCGCCTTTACCTCAATTGCCCCCACAGCGCCACCATTTTGCCCTTTATCATAATGTCCTTCAGGAAATTTGATGGTTTTACCCTGCTGCCCCTGCACGGTTGTCAGTCCGCTGTCGCGGATATACTTCGTTTCATCGGGATTAAGCATGATTTCAAAAAGTACATAGTTGAGGTTTTTATCTAACAGTGGCTGACCGGTTGCCTGCTTGATGCTGCCGGCAACAGTGTCCTTAAACTCAGTACTCATTTTAGACACCATACGCAGCCCCTTTAGTCCGGGTATCTTTTTGATTGGTCCGGAAAAGGCCAGCAGGTGTTCGCCCGTACCAAACAGTTCGCCCGGATCGGTATAGTATTCCCAAACACGGGGCGTATCCGGATAGTCGGTAAAATTGCACTTGAGCGGCTGACCATCAGCACCAGCCGGCCAGTTGAGCGCCACAAAAGAGCGCCAGGAGAAATAGTCAAAACAAACCTGGTCGCTGGGGATCAGCCCGGAATAACCGTTGGGCAGGTTTACTTCCACCTCATGCGGAATATCAGGAGAGAACATGGGCGCCACTGTGCTGCAGTTGGGCTTCAGTACAGCAGGATCAGCCGCAGGCTTGTCGGGGGTACTGTTGTTGCAGGCAATCCAGCAGGCGCCAACCACCAACAGCATAGCGGGTAACAATGATTTTTTCATAACAGATAAGTATTTGGTTTAAGGCTGTAAATGTAGCAGCAGACCCGGTTCAGGAACAGGGTATTTATACCTGATTTACCGGTACTGCAATGGGGAAACAAGGACTGGCAGGTAGCGCAAAGCCGGGGGAAGAGAACGCGGGAAAATAAAAATAAAGCAAAACACTACCACTACTTGACTGAAAAACCCTATCTTCACCGCTTTACATCAATACAATAATACAATGGATACTAAACACCAGGGTACGGTAAAGTTTTTCAACTCCGAAAAGAGATTCGGATTTATCAAGGATGACAACACAGGAAAAGACGTTTTTGTACACGCAAGCGGTCTGTCTGAACCCATTATGGAAGGCGACAGCGTTGAGTACGAAATACAGAACGGCCAAAAAGGCTTGTCTGCCGTTAATGTGAAAAAGCGGTAGTTCTCCACTACTGCCCGATCGTCTATTTACCGGCTTGCGTAGTCTTGCTTTTGCGGGACTTACTGCTTTTTTTTACACGATAATGTACTGCGGGTTTCTTTTTTGCAATGGTATCTGCCTGGGGCGGCGTTTTTCGCTTGTCTGGTGAGGGAATACCAAAATTATCTTTACTGTTGGTAATAACGAATGTGCCCGTGCCGCTATGGCTCAGGTGCGCAATGCGTTTGGTTTGTGCAGCAGCCATTGTTGTGCTGCCAAAAGTAAGGGTAAGAAGTACAAGAATCTTGTTCATAAACATATTTTTTGTGACGTACAATAGCGTAATGGCTGCTGTGCGATAATGGTATATGGGGTAGTCCCCGCTATAAAAGTACAGCAAACAGCACAAACAGCATTAGTTTTAACAGCCCCCTAACAACATCAGAACAATCCGAACAAGGTACTATCGATCTGTGAAATGATATGCCCGAGGTGCTCTTCATTCTCGGCAAACTTATTTTTATCGGCATCAATAATGAGCAGCGGACCTTCCTTATAACCGCCAATCCACGAATCGTAAAACTCATTCAGCTTTTTCAGGTAGTCGAGCCGGATATTTTCTTCATACTCCCGCCCGCGTTTCTGTATCTGTGCCACTAATGTAGGTACTGATGCTTTGAGGTAAATCAGCAGATCCGGCGGCTTCACCATCGATTTAAGGGTTTCAAAAAACGTATAGTAATTATCGAAATCCCTTTTACCCATCAGTCCCATATCATGCAGGTTGGGGGCAAAGATGTTGGCATCCTCGTAAATGGTCCTGTCCTGTATAATCGTTTCTGTACCCCTTTGTATATCGAGCAGTTGGTTCAGCCGGCTGTTGAGAAAGAAAATCTGCAGGTTAAAGCTCCAGCGGGGCATATCTTCATAAAAATCGTTCAGGTAAGGATTGTGATCCACATCCTCAAACTGGGGTATCCAGCGGTAGTGCTTGCTGAGCATTTCGGTGAGGGTCGTTTTACCAGCGCCGATATTACCGGCAACCGCAATATGTTTGGGTTTTTTTGTTTTCGCCATATCCTGCTTTTCCCCTTGGGATTTTTTAATGAATGATGCCCGCTGCGTTAACGGGTTGGTGAATGTAGGCAAACTTTATTAAAATTGCTGCAACAGACGACAGAAATTATTCCTGCCCGGATCCGGTTAATAATAATGAAGACCGATGGCTTCCCGCACAATACGCATGGTTTCGCGGGCGCTGGCACGGGCTTTCTCTGCCCCCCTTTCCATCACCTGCTTCAGGTAAGTTTCATCAGCAAGGATGGCCTCCACTTTTTCGCGTATCGGACCTACAAAACGCACCATATCCGCTGCGAGTTTTTTCTTCATATCCCCATACCGTATCGTACAGGCATTAAAATCAGCTTCAAATTGTGCCGACACCCCTGGTTCAGATACCAATGCCATCAGGGTAAACAGGTTCCTGATGTATTCGGGCATAATCGATCCCGGCGTCTTTGGCCCCTCGTCCGTTTTGGCCTTCATTACTTTTTTTCGGATCTGGTCGTCAGAATCAGCCAGGTAAATAGTGGCCGACTGGTTCTCACTCTTGCTCATTTTACCCGTACCATCCAGGCTGGGCACTTTTACCAGCTCCGCACTGTAATTAAACGCATAAGGTTCAGGAAAGACCTCGCCATACCGGTGGTTAAACCGGTTTACAAAGTTCCGCGCCATTTCGAGGTGCTGCTCCTGGTCTTTTCCCACCGGCACATACTTCGCACGATGCAGGATGATATCAGCAGTTTGCAAAACCGGGTACGTGAGCAAACCCGCATTGACGTTATCCGGTTGTTGGCGGGCCTTCTCTTTAAAAGTTGTTGTCTTTTCAAGCTCACCCAGGTAAGCCACCATATTGAGGTACAAATACAATTCGCTCGTTTCGTAAATATGGCTCTGGCAATAAAAAGCCGCTTTTTCAGGATCAAGACCAGACGCGATATTCTCTGCCAGCACCCGGTGTACATTTGCTTTCAGTTCCTTCGTGTCGGGATGCGTGGTAAGGGAATGCAGATCAGCCACCATAAAATAACATTCATAGGCTTCCTGCATACGCACATAGTTTCGTATGGCCCCAAAATAATTGCCGAGGTGCAGGAAACCCGTGGGGCGTATGCCACTCATTACTATTGCTTTCTCTGAATACATAAGGGCGGCGAAGATAAGCATAGTTTGGCTTTTTACCAGTACCCCCATAAGCCTTTTACCACCGCCACCTGCCACGCCCAGCCGCCATTTACAGAAAAACAATGAGGCAATCGGACGAATCCGTTATTTTTGACAGATGGAAGTAAATGATGCATTGGTCGGCAAATTAGCCAATCTGGCAAGACTGCAATTCGATGATGCAGAAAAGGAGGGCATCAAAACAGATCTCCGGCAAAAGCACCCTCATGAATATCATTGGCTGCTTAGACTCCCCCACCAGCGGGCAGTATATCCTCAACGGCAAGGATGTAAGTGGTATGCCCGATAACGACCTTGCTGATGTACGCAACCAGGAAATCGGTTTTGTATTTCAGCAGTTCAACCTCCTGCCCCGCCTCACCGCTGCTGAAAATGTGGCACTGCCCCTTATTTACAGTGGTATTGGTAAAAAAGAACGCATCGAAAGAGCGAAAGCCATGCTGGAAAAAGTGCAACTGGCCGACCGCTCGCACCACAAGCCCAACGAACTCAGTGGCGGACAGATCCAGCGCGTAGCCATCGCAAGGGCATTGGTCAACAACCCTTCCATCATCCTCGCTGATGAACCCACAGGTAACCTCGACAGTAAAACATCGGTGGAAGTGATGCGCATTTTTGAAGAAATACAACAGGCAGGCAATACCGTAGTACTCGTTACCCATGAAGAAGATATTGCCTCCTTTGCCAAACGCGTGGTTCGCCTGCGGGATGGGCTTATTGAAAGCGATAACGTAGGTTTACACAAGGCCTTCGCCACCGTGGACAAAATATAGCCCTCGCATATTTTCCCTACCTTTCCGTATCGTACAAACCCACACATATGAGTTTAACTTACCCTTCCCGTTTGTCGGAAGTACAATCGTATTTTAATAATGGCGATGTTCACCTTGGCTACCGGCGTCTGCTCGATTCGGCCATCGAAACACAGGACAGCTCGGTTTTCGCCGACACCCTTTCCTTTTGTGACTGGTATGACGACTGGACGGAAAAAAATACCGGTGGTGATGCCGCACTCAACGAACGCGTAACCGCTCTCCTCCAGCGGATTGGCCAGGTACCACTGACCGCCGCGGAACCACACCTCAAGCTCGAAGCCCGCAATATTTCCAAACGCTACCAGTCGGGCAGTTTCAGTCTCTCCGCACTCGATCTTTCCTTACCAGCAGGACAAATCACGGGGCTTGTAGGCGAAAATGGTAATGGCAAAACCACCCTCCTGCGTCTGCTCTATGGCGAACTGAAGCCGGATACGGGCAGGATACATTACCAACTCAACAGTGTACAACCAGGTGCCTCGTTTTACGATATTAAAACAAGACTGGCCTTTATTCCGCAACGACCAGCACCCTGGCATGGATTGCTGATGGACAACCTGCAGTTTACAGCCACTCATTTTGGACAGAAAGGCCGGGAAAATACGCTCTGGACAGAGATGATCATTGCCCGTATGGGATTGCGCCCTTTCAGGGAATATACCTGGAGCCGGATATCATCGGGCTATAAAATGCGCTTTGAACTTGCCCGCACACTCATCAAAAAACCCGAATTGCTGCTGCTCGATGAACCCCTCGCTAACCTTGATGTGCTGGCACAACAAATCATTCTTGAAGACCTCAAATACATTGCCCGTTCACAAACCATGCCCCTGAGCATCATCCTCAGCTCGCAGCAGCTCTATGAAGTGGAGAAGGTGAGCAGCGAAGTGGTGTTCCTCCAGAAAGGCGTGGCGCGTATGCAAAACACCGATGGCACCACCAACACTGATCAGCCACCACTATTGGTGATAGAACTGGAAACCACCAGCAGCAGGGAACAACTCCAGTCTGTATTCGCACCAACAGGATTACAAAAGATTTCGTTTAACGGCGGGGTGTATATCCTTTATTTTGATGAACGCGGCTCCATAGGCAGCGTGATGAAAAAACTGGGCGAAACAGGATTGCCGGTCAGGTATTTCCGCGACATCTCAGTTTCTTCACGCCGCTTCTTCGACGCATAACCCCATTTATCCTGCATACAACAACTGATCATGTTTACAAAACTCAATCAATACCTACTCACCCATCATCCACTGCTCTGGAATACCAGGATTATTCAATTCCTGATCGTCAACCTGCTGTTTCACCTGCTCTTTTTCTTTGCAGGCTATGTGAGCGTCAATGCTGCCGATCTCCAGTCATATTACCGCATTACATCGGTGGGCGATGGCGGACTTTTCTTTTTCTCGATCCTGCTGAGTATTGTGGTCGTGATTACATGGCTTGTTTTTTTTCTGCGCAATAACGCTTTCAAACAGTTTTATATCCTTTCACGCTTTCACCTGATCAAAGAATTCCTGCTCATTACACTCCTGCTGTTCAGCTCCATTACCTACTATGAGTCTTATTTTAATGGTGTCATGACACAGGCAAAGCGGATAACAGATCAGGCAACGCTTGTACGGGAGGCCAATATACTCAACCTGGCCAAGGCATTTATCCCGCAGAACAAAGGCGAATACTTTATCGGCAATGCCTGTAATGACCGCACCAATACGGATTATGTACAATACCAGGCCGATGTGGATTATACAGACAGCATCAACATCAACCAGACCGACAGTAACACAGTACGCATCAGGCGGGCATTGGCAAAACCCGATGCATTCAGTTACAGGCACTATTGCCAAACAACGGTGAACCTGGAAGGCATGCCCGGTTTTGACACCAGCCAGCAGATCAGGGAAAAAGTAAAGCGGCTGCTTGATGGCCGGCAAAAAGATTCCATCAAAGCCATACTCGAAGAAGCCCTTGCCATCAGCAAGAAGTACAGCGTAAACCAGTACATCAATACAGACGAACTGGCCGGGTTGCCTTTTCTCAACCCCGGCAATACCATCAGTAAACTGTATGATGATTACGAGCGGGGCGGGAGCACCAATAACGCATCGCCCTATTATTTCAGCAGTTATCCGGTAAGGGGCGCACTCACCTTCCTGCAGAGTTGTTACGATCCCGCCCAAACCGAACGGTGGGCTTTTCTGCTGGCAGAACTGTACACCGTCCTGGGTATCGGCATCATCCTGCTCTGTTATCGCCGGTTCAGTAAAAAAGTCTTTCTCATCAGTCTTATCGGAGGCATTGTATGGTTCCTGTTCTTTTGTCTCGTAGGCGTTACCAGCCAGGGCATCGCCACACCAGGATATCTTTTCATCTTCCTGTTTTTCCTGTTTACCCTGATGGCCGTGGTACTCACCAGGGGCAACAAGGGTAAAACCATGGCGGGCCTTATGCAATGCTGGCATATCGTTATGGCGCCCGCATTGCTGATGGTGATTGCCGGACTCATTGCCTGGCACAAGAGCAATGCATACTCGCTCGAACAACTCATCAGTACTGAGGAGTGGTGCCGCATTCACCCGGTGTATTGCTGGATAGATAATAATATAGTACTGATCAGTTGGGTCAATCTCGGGCTTTCGTTCCTCTATGTATTGTTCATATTCAACGCAATGACAAAGGCCTGGCAGGTAATGGCAGATGAATAAAGCAATGCCCGTTTTACTTGGGCGCATTTCAAATTTTCGTAACCCCCCGCGCTTGTCCTCGCCTGGCTGTAGTATTACTGAAGATGAAGATACAGTAGCACAAAAGCCACATCAGTGCTGCCCCGATTCCGATAGCTATCGGAAGGCGGTAATGGGTTTCGGGCCCCTTTTTTGTTTCTTTTTGGGCGGCACGTCCTGATCGGAGCATCAGCGAGGAGCAAAAAGAAAAAGAATACATGATGAGGGTGGTTATTTTGATTACCTATACACAACAGTAAAGGCGAAAATTTGGAATACCCCATTTTTACTTTTCAACCAAAAGGAACTTTCTTTGTTACTCCAACACAAACGCGATACAACCATGGCATTAAAAATATATACCAAAACGGGAGACCTTGGCACCACCAGCCTGATTGGCGGCACTAAAGTACCCAAAAGCCACCTGCGCATTGAAACATACGGCACAGTGGATGAACTGAATGCTTATATTGGTCTCCTTGGCGACCACCTCAATGATGTACATACCGGCACCGTCCTGCGGGAAATACAGGACCGGCTGTTTACAGTGGGCTCATCCCTTGCCTGTGACCCCGACAAAGAACCCCTGATGCGGCTGCCAGACCTTAAGGAGACGGATGTGGAACTGCTGGAAAATGAAATTGACCGCATGAATGATGTGCTGGAGCCGATGAAATTCTTTGTGTTACCGGGAGGACATGTAGCCATTTCTACCGCACATGTAGCCCGTTGTGTATGCCGCCGGGCAGAGCGCCTTTGTGTAAACATGCACGAACACGATCTTTTTGTTGATCCGTTGGTCATCAAATACATCAACCGCCTGAGCGATTATATTTTTGTATTGTCGAGATACACGGGGCATATGCTCGGCATTGCAGAAATTCCCTGGCGGCCAAGGGTAAGCAAGGCTTAACCTTGTACAATAAGCCCGTCGCGCATCACCAGTACACGGTCGCTCAGCTTAGCCAGTTCGTCATTATGGGTTACAATCAGGAAAGCCTGGTTGAACCGGTCGCGCAGATCAGTGAACAACTGGTGAAGCTCCCGCGCATTTGCAGAGTCTAAGTTGCCCGTAGGCTCATCTGCCAGTACAATCGCGGGGGTATTGATCAATGCCCTGGCTACGGCCACCCTTTGCTGCTCGCCCCCGGATAGCTGTTGCGGTTTATGGTGCAGGCGCTGGTTCAGTCCAAGCGCAGTGAGCAGCTCAGTGGCCTTTTCTACAGTCTCCTTTTTTTTCCGCCCGGCTATCCAACCCGGAATGCTTACATTTTCAAGTGCCGTAAATTCAGGAAGCAGGTGGTGAAACTGGAAGACAAAACCAATGTTGCGGTTACGGAAAGCAGCCTGTTTTCGCGCAGGCAGCAAATCAACACGTTGCTCCCCAAGAAGAATTTCGCCGCTGTCGGCCTTATCCAGCGTACCAAGAATATGCAGAAGGGTGCTTTTACCCGCACCCGATGCCCCCACGATACTCACTACCTCACCGCTGCTGATGGAGAGACTGACCCCCCTTACCACGGGAAGGCTGCCATAGTTCTTAACAATATTTCTCGCTGTTAACATAGCCCGAAAATAGGTATTTCCAGCCGGTCAGCCACATTTATGCACCAGGAGTATCGCAAACGCGTCCTGCTTTATGTACCGGCACCATAAAACACTTTTGGTTATTTCGTACGAACATCTACATTTGCAAAAAATTAAAAGCGAAAGAAGATGTTTTGGACACTAGAATTGGCTTCACACCTCGAAGATGCTCCCTGGCCGGCTACTAAAGACGAGTTGATCGATTATGCGATCCGTAGTGGCGCACCGATTGAAGTGATCGAGAACCTGCAGGAGCTTGAAGACGAGGGTGAAGTGTATGAAGGCCTGGAAGACATCTGGCCGGATTATCCGAGTCAGGATGATTTCTTTTTTAACGAAGACGAATACTGATCCAGGTATAAACGTATGACAACAAAATCCGGCAATGCCGGATTTTTTATGTCAACCCCTACCGGCAAGCACCGGTCGGAAGCAATGGCTATTTCTCCATCTGCGCAATCACTTCAGCCGTTACACCCGTGAAAGAGAACCCGCCATCGTGAAAAAGGTTTTGCATGGTTACCATCCTGGTCAGGTCGCTGAACAAAGACACGGTATAAGCCGCACAATCATCTGCACTGGCATTACCCAGCGGACTCATTTTTTCGGCGTAGTTGATAAACCCGTCAAAGCCCTTCACCCCACTTCCTGCAGTAGTACGCGTAGGCGACTGCGAAATGGTATTGATGCGGACATGCTTTTTTACCCCGTAATGATAGCCAAAACTCCGGGCTACACTCTCCAGCAGGGCCTTGGCATCGGCCATTTCGTTGTAATCGGGAAATACACGCTGTGCAGCAATATAAGTAAGCGCCACAATGCTGCCCCATTCGTTCATGGCATCTGCCTGGTACAGGCACTGACAAAGGCGGTGCAGGCTCATGGCCGAGATATCGAACGATTTATGCTGGAAATCGTAGTTAAGATCGGTATAGGCTTTATTTTTACGCACGTTGAGGCTCATCCCTACCGAATGGAGTACAAAATCGAGGTTGCCACCCAAATGCTCACGGCTTTGGTTGATCAGGTTGGTGAGGTCTTCATTACTTGTTACATCAGCGCCGATCACCGGTGCGTTACCACATTCTTCTGCCAGTTTATTGATTTCGCCCATACGCAGGGCCACAGGGGCATTGGTAAGTACAAGTTGTGCCCCCTCCGCATAACAGCGTTGTGCCGTTTTCCAGGCAATAGAGTTACTGTCTAATGCACCAAAGACGATTCCTTTCTTTCCTTTAAGCAAGTTGTATGACATGATGTATGGTTTACTGTTTGTTGTAACGATTAATGGAAGTCTGCACAAAATAATAATGTGCCCCTCAGCATAGAAATTGCTGCAAAATACAATGGAATTACACACAAAAAATGCTTTTGTGCCGGAGAAATCATTTTTTCGTACAATACAGCAGACATTACACAATCACCGGTAATACCGGGCGACCCCCACTATACCATACACCAGTGTGCTGATGTACAGGAAGGTGAACAGGATAACGGTGATAAAGAAAAGAGAAAACTGCCGCGTGCCCTTTCGCGGCTGCAACCTGCGCAGGAGACAGCGGTAAACAGCATAATACAGCGCAGTCAGCAGCAACGGAACCAGGAGAATGGCAATATGGTATGGCAGGAACAGTAACAAGATGGAATCAGTTGTTGACCATTTCGCGGGCATTTTCCAATGCAGCGGCAGTAGGTTGTTCACCACCCAGCATCTGCGCAATAGTGGTAATGCGCTCCTCATTGGTAAGCAGGCGGATACCGGTAACCAATTTGCCCCCCTTATCTTCCTTATAAACAAAATAATGCGTATCAGCCCGGGCAGCAATCTGTGGCTGGTGGGTAATCGCAATCACCTGGTGACCGTCAGACAATTCTTTCATGATCTGTCCGGCCTGTCTTGCGGCCTCACCACTGATACCGGTATCAATTTCATCAAAGATAAGGGTAGGCAACTGCACCTGTCTCGCCACAAGCGATTTGATACAGAGCATCAACCGGCTCAGCTCTCCTCCACTGGCCACACGCCCCAGGGGTTCAAACCGGTTGCTTTTGTTACCATCAAAAAGAAACTGCACCTGGTCTGTACCCGTAATGTGCAGTGCAGTTGATTCCAGTGCCACTTTCAACCGGGCATTGGGCATGCCGATACGCGTCAGCAGCATGTCTACCTGTGCAGCAAAGGGTGCAGCAGCAGCACTGCGACGACTATGTAAGGTTGCCGCAGTTTTTTCACAGCTTTTCATTAACCCGGCAACTTCTTTCTCCTTGGCTGCAATCTGGTGGCTGAGGTTGACAATGGCATCCAGTTTTTGTTCCAGGCTTTCCCGGATCCCCAGCAGTTCCGCCGTAGTGGTTACGCCATGCTTTTTCAGCAGTTTATAACCCACCGCAATCTTATCGCTCACTTCCTGCATCCGCCGGGGATGATACTGGATACTATTGTTGCAATGTTCCAATTCAGCCGCAACATCTTTCAACTCTACCTGCAAGCCCTCCAGACGTTGGACAAGCAAGGGTATATTGCTGTGGTATTGCTCAAAACTACGGAGTTTGTTCACCAGCATCTTCATCTCCTGCACCATCGGTTGCTCCCCTTCATCCAATACTGCTGAAATGGCCGATAGCCCCTGCTTGATATTCTCGGCATTACTCAGCAGTTTGAGTTCAGCATCAAGGTCTTCCAGCTCATTTTCTTTCAGTGCAGCCGCATCAAGTTCATCAAACAGAAAGCGGTTGTAGTCTGCCTCCTTATTGGCATGTGCCTGTTCTGCCAGCAGGGCATCCAGTTCCTGGCGGCATTGATAATAATTTTTGTAATGGGCAGCATGCGTGGCCAGCAGGGCAGTATTATCTGCAAGCGCATCCAGTATTTCACGCTGAAAATCAAGTTCCCCCAGTTCCAGCGTATCAAATTGCTGGTGAAGATCTGCCAGAAGGGTAGCCAGCACCTTCAACTGTGCCAGGTTAACAGGGGTATCGTTTACAAATGCCCGTGATTTGCCATTTGCAGCAATTTCACGGCGTACAATCAATTCATCGGCCGCATCAAATTCATGCAAGGCAAGAAATTCCTGCACCGAAGGATTGCGGGTGGAAAAATGTGCTTCTACGATCGATTTTTTGTCTGTACCCGACAGCACGGTACTATCTGCCCGATCGCCCAGCACCAGACCCAGGGCACCCATCACAATACTCTTACCCGCTCCCGTTTCGCCGGTAATAATCGTGAGGCCGGGGGTAAAGTTGATGTGAAGGTCATCAATAATCGCGTATTGCTGTATATGCAGTTGTAACAACATGGGGCAACAAATGTACAGCGAAAATGCAATTTACCGGGACATAAAAAAAGCGCTGTTTTGCAACAGCGCCCGGTAATGAGGTATGTATCTGCTTAGATGGAATCGTTGAGGTCTGTATCCACCAGGATACGTCCGCAGTTTTCGCAAACGATGATCTTTTTACGCATACGGATATCGCTTTGCTTTTGTGGGGGAATAGCATGGAAACAACCTCCGCAGGCATCACGCTCAACCGGTACCACGGCCAGGCCGTTGCGATAGTTGTTGCGGATACGGTCGTAGCTGTTGAGCAAACGTTCTTCTACATGGGCGCGGGCAGCCGCAGCTTCGGCATTAAATTCTTTTTCCTCCTTGTCGGTTTCTGAGATGATCTTTTCCAGTTCACCTTTTTTACCGGCAAGATTACCCTCTTTGTTGCCTACTGCTTTTTTTGCACTTTCAAGCGCACGGGCCTTATCCGCAATTTCTTCCGTCGCATCCTTGATGTGCTTTTCGCAAAGCTTTACTTCAAGGGTCTGCATTTCAATTTCTTTATTGATCGCCTCAAACTCACGATTGTTCTTTACGTTTTCGCTTTGCTTCTCGTATTTATTGATCAGTTCCTGCGCGTCCTTGATACCCTGTTTTTTCTGTTCGATAAACTCCTGGATACCATTGATCTCTTCCTCGATACGCGTCTGCCGGGCGTGCAGACCTTCAATCTCATCTTCCAGATCCTTTACTTCCATCGGCAATTCGCCTTTGAGTACCTGCAACTGGTCTAATTTACAGTCCACTTTCTGAAGTTTCACTAAGGTGATGAGCTTTTCTTCAACCGAAAAATCTTTTACTGCTGCCATTGATGAATTGAAATTTGAGTTTGAATTTACAGGAAGTAATGCACCGGATTGGTGTTCACCCCCGTTTTCAGGACGGCAAAGGTAGGGAATTTTCCCTGCAAAACCTCAAAGAGTAAAGCAATGGTGAACTGCTCACTTTCAAAGTGACCGATATCCCCAAGTACAAGGTGCCCGTCTGCGTCAAAAAACTCATGATACCTGACATCAGCGGTGAGGTAAAAATCGGCTCCGGCGGCAATAGCAGCACGGGTAAGAAAGCTGCCGGCGCCCCCACAGAGCGCTACCGTGGCTATTTTCCGCCCCAAAAGTGGCGTATGCCGCACAACGGTAAGCCCGAAAACCGCTTTTACCCGTTCCAGAAAAGCTTTCTCCTCCATTGGCTCAGGCAGTTGCCCCACCAGGCCGCTGCCGGTACGGGGGGTCGTATTGTCGAGACGGATGATGTCGAAAGCAGGCTCTTCATAAGGATGAACCGCCCGCAGGGCAGCCGTAACCCTGTTTTCCAACCAGGCCGGGAAGATGATCTCCACCCTGGTTTCTTTAGCTGTATGCGGTATGCCCGGTGTACCGGCAAATGGATTTGTACCCGCCAATCCGGTAAAGGTACCCTCGCCGCCGGTATTGAAACTACAGTCCTGGTACTGGCCGATATGCCCGCCGCCAGCAGCAAAAATGGCCTGGCGCAGCTTCTCCGCATGTGTTTCAGGCACAAAAACATACAATTTCTTCAGCACATCGGGTTTGGGCTGCAGTACCCGGCGGTGAATCAGCCCAAGCGCATCCGCTATCTTTGCATTTACTCCGTGCAGCACATTATCAAGATTGGTATGAATGGCATAGATGGCAATATCCTGTTTGATGGCACTGATCACCGTTCTTTCCACATAATTTTTCCCGGTCAGTTTTTTCAGTCCGCCAAAGATGATCGGGTGATGTGCAACAATCAGGTTACATTTTTTTCGTATTGCTTCCTCCACCACGGCTTCCGTGACATCAAGCGTAGTGAGTATGCCCGTACAGATCCAATCCGGCTGCCCGGTCAGAAGGCCGCAATTGTCATACCCCTCCTGCAAAGCCGGAGGTGCGAGGGTTTCTAAAAACCCGGTAACCACAGAGATGCTTATTTCCATACGGCTAAAATTAGTGCAATAGTTTGTATTTATGCAGAGAACCCCGGACAAGTGCAACAGCATATTGAAATGGCCATTCCCCATAACCCTCTTTCCGTTGAGCAGTGATGAACCCGGTCAATGCTTCTTCCCCTTCTTCAGTGCCCCCGTAATTTCCTGCACAACCGCTTCCACTGTGCTGCTGCCAAAAACAATACCGGAAAATTGCCGTAACGACAACGGCAGGTCGTCTATAGTGGCACCGGGCAGTACCACCGGCAATATAGCCATCTTCTTCCGGGTATGCTGGTCAACCGCCATCGCAATCTCCATATCCTGCCAGGCGCCCTTTCCATTTTTGCCCAGCAATACCAACGTCACCTCTACCTCGTTCAGTATCCTGTCCAGTGCATTAACAATGGCCGTTGAAGGGGCTACATCATTTTTATAATACCACACACGCACTTCCTTTATCAACCCATTAACGATGCACTCAACAACAGCACCATCTTTGGAATTGCAGGAAATAAATACATCATAGGGTCCCTCCTGTCCTGCTCCGTTATTCTCCGTGATCCGGGTATTTTCGGCAAGCATGGCGGCAAGCTCCTGGTTATGCGGGTATCTTTCCAATCCTTTCCGGATCAGCACGTTGTACCCACCGGCAAGGGTACCACTGTCAACCTCGCGGGCAATATAATACCAATACTCATATGCCGTCATTTCCCCAAATGGCGGGCGCAGCCGGGTAAGGTTAAAACCACAGTCTTCCAGAAAAAACTTTGCACTGTGGGGCTGGTCAAAAAGTTTTGCCAATTCGTTTAACAAGACGCTTTTTTGCATACAACTGATTTTTAAACAGGCCGCCATTCCGGAATACCAACCATGCCTTGCCGGAGAGCAGTATTAAAGACCTTGATCAGCAGCCCGGGTTATGTTGGTACAAATGTGCAATCTTTTGCAATATAACGGGCATACTTACCCGGCTAAACAGGCGCAACGACCAAAAAAGGGGAAAAATCCCCCCCGTTCAGTTTTTACCTTAGCAAAAAAAAGATGACCGATCAGGATAAGGAAACCGCCGAAATCATCCAGTTCCGGGAAGGACTGAAAGCCTCGCTTGATCCATACAATAAAGACCGGCTGAGGGGAGGAACCGCCAAAACCACCCTTTCCTCTGCCTGGCTCTACAAAAAATGCCCCCGGTGCAGCCACTCCTTCAGACTTGATGATGCGGTATACATTACAACAGAAGGACAGGTATTACACGATAGCCCGGCACTCGACTGTGCGGGGCGACAGGGAACGGCAGACGATGACATGGCGGATGAAGTATTTGAGTTTTACAGTGGCATCATTGAATCCTATTTACCGGAAAGAACCGTGCTCCCGCAGATCGTAACCCCCGGCAACCCCGTTGTGGCGCATTTGCTTGATGCACCCGGCCACGGCTTCAAGCGCTACCAGTGCGGCATCTGCGCACACACCATCCGGCCAAACGACATCATCGTGCTTTGCCCCTGTCACCCGGAGGCACCCGGATGCAGACTGGCCATCCACCTCGACCCCTTCCGTGGCCTCAATTGCTGGGGCGCCTGGAACTCCAATGTCAAAGAGGCCTATTGCCCGGCATTCTCCCAAAAACTGCAAGCATGACGGAAAAATTCAGCAGACATGACCTGATACCCGGCTGGAACCAGGCACTGATACAAAAAGCAACCGTGATTGTAGCAGGGGTTGGGGCACTGGGCAATGAGGTCTGCCGTATCCTGGCCACGTCCGGCGTCGGCCAACTCATTGTTTGCGACCCTGATGTGGTGGAACTGTCAAACCTCAGCCGCTGCACCCTCTTTCAGCAAGCAGATATCGGTGTCGGCAAAACAGACACCATCAAAAAAGCACTGGCAAGCCTCGCCCCCCATACAAGCGTGGACAGCCGGGTGGGAAAGTTTACACAAACCATCGGTCTCGGCACCATACGACAGGCTGCACTGGTCATCAGTTGTGTGGACAGCAACAGCGCACGGATACAACTGGCAGGCCGTTGCAATCTTGTACGGACACCATATATTGACGGCGGCACCAACCCCTGGGGCGGGGAAGTACGCCCCTTTATACAGCATACCCATGCCTGTTATGCCTGTGCCAATCTGGATAAGGCGGATGATGATCTTCCGGCCAGTTGCAGTCCGCGGCAACCGCTTTCCCCCATGGGTGCATCGCTGGCCATAACGGCCATCATAGGTGCCTGGATGAGCACTTTTGCCCTGCGCCATATCCAGCAATTAGAGATTCCCGATATCATACTGCGCATTGATGGTGCAAGCGGCGTATGTACACCTGTGGCGCAACGGAGAAACCCGGTCTGCCCCTTACACGAAGCCATCGATCAGGAAATACTCCGGGTACCCCTTACCCATAATACCACCATTACCGAACTGATGTCATACCTGCCGGACGGAGCCATACCCCTGCTCTGGGAGCCCGTACCGGTTAACACAGATCATATTTTCGGCACCAATGGTACTGGTGAAACCGGATCGCCATACAGCCACGATATGTTGTACAACCATCACCATAAAGTATTGGTACATGAAATGACCTTATTTCCACCAGGTACAAGGCTCAGCCAAATGGGTATTCCACCGGGCGAGGTCATCCCCTGCCGGATCAATGACCAATACCACTATATCGAAATCCTGTAACGGCATGATTAACCATACTATAGTGTAAACAAATGAATATGCAACAGACCAACCCACAACAACCCGGCGAACCATTACCGCAGGGTCAGCCACCACAGCGGATCACCCATGCCGACCTGCTCAGCAATAACCAGGCGTTGCTGAACCAGATTGCGACATTATTTGACAATCCAAATCATGCTACGCTATTGCTCGATGCATTGGGCTATAACCGGGCAATGAGACCCCCGTTTACAGAACCGATTCATTTCTGGAATGAGGTCTGCCGCCAGATTGGCAATGGCATTACTACTGGCGGTCTTGAAGCCCTGCTCATCCGTGTGTCGGAAAGCTTCCCCGGCAATGCCCTCTTCCGCAATACTTTGTCCCGCTACAATATCGAGACCAGGGCAGATGCCAGGAAGGGCATAAACCTGCATATCGACGGCTGGGATGCCGCAACCCTAACCCAGGATGACCTCATGGCAAGGGTCAACACAGCAGCAGCAGCCCTTGGGATCACCGGTGGCATTGAATTTTCATATTGCACCGGCAATCGGCTATCCGTATTTCTGCACGAACACACCGACAGGGCAGCAGCACTTCTTGACCGTTTACAAACAACGGAGATGCCCGATCTGGTCATAAACATGAGCAGCCCCGGCAGTCAGCGGGACTATCTGCTGAGCCGCATATACGTTGAGGGGCCGGATATGGGCAGGTTCCAGTTTTCCAATATCCCCGCATCAACACCCGTACGCGACATCGGCAATTCTATCGCAAATGAATATGGGGCAACATGGCCGGGGGCCTCGGGTAATACACCGCGGGCAACAGTGGTGGATCACCTTACCCCCCAAGGCACTACCGAACGCGTGAAGAAACCTGATTCCACACTCCACGACAACCATATACAGGATGGAGATACCATGCAGGTGAATACAGAAAGCACGGTAGCCTCCTATATCAATCCCATCATCAGAGACCAGGCTCTTGTGCGTGTAAGGATTGAAATTGAGGAGTTTGGCGAAGAAAACCCGGCGATAAAGATAGAGCGCAATAACCCAACCCTGCCCACACAATACTGGATAAAATTTACGGCCAATGGCCGGGCCATTCCCCAAAGGAAAAACCTGTTGCCCATGCCACAGACCGAACATCTTGTCTGCATCTGGCTTGAGCCCGGTTTCCCCGTAAGTGCACCGTTTGTATATTGGGAAAAACCCGTCATCTTTCATCCGAATGTAAACGCAGAGACCGGATATGTTTGCCTTGGCGAATTGAAAGACCGCTACAGACCGGGACTCGATATGGCTAACCTCTGCCGCACCATTATAGATGTGGCCAATTACCGCAACTACGAAGCCAATAGCTGCCTGAATGATGAGGCAGGTGCCTGGGCAAAATCGGAGCAGGGACAGGCGGAGATTGTTAAATACGGGGGTAAAGCCATCCCCATTAACGATGATGAAGAGAACAGGCAAAAGAAATGGAGCCCGCAGTTGCAAATCAAAAAAATATAACGCATGGACATCACACTACACCAAAACGGCCATTTTCTTGCAACGGTAGCCGATGAAGGCATCATCTCCCCTATCATAACCATGCTGGAGCAGGTATCGGGACTGTCTATCCAGGGCAAACAAGTGGTCATCGACATCAAAGGCGAAAAAAATGAGCAGCAGCATATCCTCACCATCACCCCGCATACCCCCATCACCATCAGCATCATACAAGGTACCGATGCCATATTCAGCCAGACTTTTGCCGCGGCCCGGGTCATCAGCTTCAATACCCGTAATGATCATGACAAGGAAATTTTCTTTGTGCGCGGCAGCAACCGTTTCGTCAAAGAAAAACCGGTACTGAAAGGCGAGTTTAACGCAACCGGTGCTTCACCCGCCATAAAGCGCTTTGATATGCGCGAAATAACGGATACCGATTACCCCTTCCTGTCATTGGCCGATGCCGCAATACATCCCGCAGCGGATCAGCAGCAAGCCGCAGTCAAGATCATCATCACGGAAGACGTTTATGCAACCATTGCTGCAAACGCAGTCTATTCAAGGCAATATGAAGAAGGGGGCTTTTTTATCGGCGATGTTTTCCGCGAGCGGGAAGACCATACCCGTTTTATCATCCGCATCACCGAAGCCTTCAGGGCCGATGAAGTGGGTGCATCGGCAGACAGGCTCATTTTTACCGGCGATAGTTTTTCCATGATCAAAAAGATATTACGCGAAAAAGCACATACCGGGAAAAAACTACTCGGCTGGTACCATACACACCTGTTTCCCGCAGGCCATGAAGCCATTGGTTTATCCGCTATGGATTTTCATGCCCATTTTACCACGTTCCGCTTTCCCTGGCAGGTGGCAGGGCTCATCAATATCGAAAACGACAACAGCAACAAACTGCGCTTTTATGCCCGCAAGGGACAAATGGCAGCAATGGAACCCATTCCCTACTGGCGCTTATAAACTCAAACTATGGCATTATATACCCCCGCAAAATACACGGTAATACTGGCAGGCACTTTTGCCCTGTTTTCGCTTGCGCACTATGCCGCCGTAACAATCAGCGGCATCCCTGTACCCGGTCTGCTCACCATACTGCAATACGCTTCTTTCAGCAGCTTTTTTGTTGCCCTGTCATTTGTCCACTTCAGCGAAGACATCTACATCCCCCTGCAGGTGGACAAAACCCTTATACCCCGCCATATCCGTAAACGCATCACCACCTTTATGGGTGTGCTGGACATTGCAGTTGCATGGCTCAACCACGGCTACCAGACCTATCACCTGCACACCCAAAAAACTATGGCAGACATATTGCCGGGCGATTTTGCCCTCTACAGTTTTTATGCCATACTCGTTGTGGTGGCTATTGCCGGCACATTAGTGTTTTTACCGCATATCGACCGGAAAGAACGTGCAGAAGTCCTCTCCAGACAGGTAGCCATATCGGGGCTTTCTATATTCCTGGTCCGGTTTATCCCGTACAGCGTATTTCTTTGCAATGCCCTGCTGGCAATACTTGTAGCCAACCTCAACAACCGCAGCGCCTACCGGTTCCTGACGCGGGAAAGGTTTCCTCCGGTTTTACAAAAGGGCCGGTATGCAAAAGACGTACTTGATGGTCTTTTTACAAGGGTATTCCAAACCATTGCCCGCACAGCAGAGATCAATAACATGATATTCGGCTGTTGTGTAATCCTCAATATCGGGGTAGTGATTTACCTGCACCATTTTGTGTGGTGGGTGTATATCCTGCGCTTTTTTCTTTATGCCTGGGTACCCTACCTCCTCCTTATGCTCTGCTGCCGGTACCATATCATCCTGCTGAGCAAAAGGCTGGCCGGGCAACTCCTCCCGGCATTTAAAACAGAGAGCAGGGACTATGCCTCGTTCTATAAGTATTATACTTCTGCCGAAGATGAATTTCTTCGCGAAAAGGGAGACCGGTTGCTTTTCTATACCTATTTTGCCCACCTGTTGCCCCGGCCCGCAACAACGGCAGCAGCGGCCGTTGCAATACAGGCTACGGAAGAAGACACCGATACAATACAGGTAAATACAGAAACACGTGTTGCCGGTGGGCCTTCAAAAAAGCCATTCCCCATTAAGCCGATAACACTGCCCAACCCCTTAAGTACCTCACCTGGCATGTCAAAAATAAACCCCGCAAAAACAAAAGAAATGGCCGCTACCGCTCAAGCCCGGCAACACAAAGTCCGTACAACAAAAGACCTGGTAAAAATGGTTTACCAGGCAGATACGGATCATATCGCAGAAGAACTGGCCATTGGCTTATCCGTCCTGATCAAGTGCGATAAAATCATTTCAGAATACCTGCTGGACGCCATCAGGGAAAAAACCAGCCTGAAAGCAGAAGTATTAGACATTGATCAGTTTGATCCGGCAACAACCAGCAGCTTACTGTTCGACCAGTTGCGCAAACTCAAAAACCAGATCGGCAACCTTAACAACGAAACGGTGCTGATGATCCCCCATCTCGACCTGCTGGCAGGAGGATCCAATTCCTACCTCGGCGATGGCGGACGCGAACTCACCCAACTCCTGTACCGGAATATTGACAGTCCGATACTCGCTTTTACCGATATTACTTTTGAAATACCCGAGATACTTTCTTCCCGGTTTTCAACGATCAAAATCATCAGCGGTATTCCTAAAACGATTACCCTGGAAGGCGTCCCGCATTCCACAGCAGACCTCATGATTGCCGACCATGAGAAAGACTATTTTAAAAATTTTGATGGCGAAGAATTGTACCGGGTCATTTCCGGTATGAACCCCTTCAAGATCAGGCAAGCCATTGCTTATGCCATCAATGAATGGAGACCCTCCGGCCTGATCACAATGGAGCAACTGAAAGATACCATCCGGATTTTCAAGGCCAAAACCTCCAGCAACTTCGCTGTACCCAAAACAGGATTCGACAGTATCGGGGGCTACCAGGCGGTAAAAGATGAGCTGATCGAAGCCATCAGCCTTATCAAGGACAATAACCTCAACATTGACGATGAAATCCGCTCGGAACTGATTCCGAATGGTTTTCTTTTTTATGGCCCGCCCGGAACAGGTAAAACACTTTTTGCCAAAGCCGTGGCCAAAGAACTGATGGCCAACATCATGGTGGTATCGGGCCCGGAAACGATTGATATGTATGTAGGGGAAAGCGAAAGAAAAATAAGGGAAATATTTGCAGAGGCAAGACGCAATGCGCCCTCAGTATTGGTTTTTGATGAATTTGATTCCATTGCCTCCAACCGGTCGAACAGAAGTGATGGTGGTGCCAGGGTGGGCAATGGTATGGTGGCACAGATCCTTACCGAAATGGACGGGTTCAGGCCCGATGTACCGGTATTGGTGATTGGCACCACCAACCGGCTCGACATCATTGATCCCGCACTCCTGCGCCCCAGCCGCTTTAAACCCATCTCTATCGACCTGCCCGACCCCGACGCCTTAAAGGCCATCATTACGCTCTATGCCCGTAAATTTGACGTACCCCTGTCTGCACACATGATCGGCTCAATTGCCGAAAGCACCAAGGGGTTTAATGGTGATGAGATACAGTCTGTCTTTAAACGCATCTCGATCGACCGGATCAGGCAGCCTATTGCCCCGGATGCCATTCCCCGGAAAATCGGCGAAATCGTGGGCAACATCATGTACATGAAGGAGAAACAAAACCTCAATATTAACCGGAGGATGGGGTGATCTAACCAGGGATAAGCCAGTCAATTCCCGGAGGGTTTTGCGTTTAGCCCTTTCCCTGCTGCTATTCCCGACCCGCAAGACTAATCAAGGGCAGACTAAGTACTAACCTTACTCACCCGGACCATTTTTGATCAGCGAAAGCGTTTCGGTATCTTCATTGTACACAGCTACGCGGATTACCCATTGTGTTACTTCATATTGCATACTCAACTCAATGCGCTCCTTTCCCTTATCTCCTGCCTGGGCAAGCATCACTGTGGTAAAGGTAATGTCTTCAGACGGTGCCTCATACTTACCGGTAAATCGTATCGACCGGCCATCGCATTGAAAACTACCGGCCTTAAGCTGGTTGTACAGCCAGCGGAATTTCTTACCCGCCGTTTTAAAATCTTCTTCCTCCATCACCACAGCATGCCAGGCGGCAATGGTCTTCTTTTTATCCACTGAGGCATACTGCACTACGCTGCTGCTCAGGCTGCCCGGCAATTGCACCTTACTTTCATACTCACGGCTCTGCGGGTTATCCGCCAGCAATGTGCCGGTAATTGTTTTTAATTGCCCGGGCAAAGCCGACAAAACTTTCTGAACAGCATCGTGCAGGGGCGCATCTTTTTTGAGGAGGAGTTGGGTGTGTGCAGCACTGCCGTACACAAGCAGCCATAGCACGGCCACAAAACGGAACATGATTCGTTTCATTGGAATTGTAATTTTACCAAATATACAACACCACATGGAAAAACAAACTACTTTCTTTAGTAAAAATATTTTCAGCCGAAATAAAGACTATGCCATATCGTTAGTATTTGTCCGGTTGTGCAGACTGGTCGGGTTGCCAGGATTTGAGTACAATACACCGTGAAGGAAAGAGGAAGAAAACCGCTACCAGCGCAAGTATGGGCAGGTTGGCCAGCAGCAGGATGAATCCCTGCCCGGTAATGGCATAGCCTGCGAAAAATAAAACCGAGGCTGCCAGCATAGCGATCATAGCAGCGTTACCTACCAATGCCTCCACATGAAAAAAATAGGTACTGCCGGCTGCATGCGGCAGCTCAGTTGTTGCAGAAGCATGAAACCCGTTGGTAACAAATATTTTTGCCGTTGGTGATGTAAACGAAATCAGCAGAGGTTCTCCTTCCCGCATATCATACAACAATTGCTGGTCAACCACTGCACGCAGGGTGAGCATACGCAGCAGCAGGTGCCGCCGCCGGAGTAATACTATGTTGCACGGAACAGGCGTAACCCGGTATTATTGTAAACTGTTGATGATCGTCGTAAACTCTTCAGCAACCAGTGATGCCCCGCCAACCAAACCGCCATCCACATCAGGCTTACCAAATAGCTCTGTTGCATTAGCTGCCTTTACACTGCCGCCATACAATATAGAAATACTATCGGCTACGGTTGCACCATATTGACCGGCAAATACAGACCGGATATGTGCGTGCATTTCCTGCGCCTGCTCACTCGAAGCGGTCTTACCCGTGCCAATGGCCCAGATGGGTTCGTAAGCAATAACAAAGCCTGTCAACTGTTCGGCTGAAAGATGAAAAAGACTTTCCCGCAATTGTGTTTCGGTAAAAACGTTCTGCGTACCGGCTTCACGGATAGATAAGGGTTCGCCGCAACAGAAAATTGGCTTTACGCCCCCGGCAAGACAAAGGTTTACTTTCTCCGCGAGTACAGCATGATCTTCATTAAAATACTCCCGGCGTTCGCTATGGCCAATGATCACATATTCCACCTGCATACTCGCCAGCATCTCAACACTTACCTCGCCCGTATAAGCACCACTTTTCTTGTGGTAGCAGTTTTGTGCGGCTATGGCAAATCCTTTTGTCGCTCCGGCAACCGACAGCGCCATCGGGATATACGGAAAGGGTACGCCCAGTATCACGAGGCGGTTGTCTTCCACAGCAGGATTGCTTGTACATAAAGCATGGGTCAGGGTATGAGCCTGTGCTGCAGTCAGGTTCATTTTCCAGTTAGCGGCGGCGATTTGTTTGCGCATGATCATTGTAGATTATCGTAAAAAATTATATTGTTTCAAAGATATGGGTCAAAATCTGCTTTTCGGCACCCGATAAGCCCGAGCCTTTCATTTTTTTCCAGTTGTCAATATCCGTAAATGCTTTGGCCAAACGGTAGCGCCCGCCTTCAAGTCCCCAGGCAAAGGAGGGAATAAAGGCTGGGGTAAGTCCCGCGCCAAAGACATTCGCCGACACACCAACAGTAGTGCCGGTATTGAAAGCGGTATTAATGGCTGCACGGCTGTAATCGCCCATCAGCAACCCGAATTTATGCCCGGCAGCGATCCGGAGCCCATTGGCCAACTGCAAGTTTACCGGTCCCGCTGTATTCTTGACATTGGAGTTGGAAGAACCCGCACCAAAATTGCACCATTCCCCCACTATAGCATCGCCGAGATAGCCGTCGTGCGCCTTGTTGCTGAAACCAAACAGGATCACCTGTTTGAGCTCCCCGCCAACCGTACAGCAGGGGCCGATGGTACTTGCCCCATAGATGCGTGTACCCATCTTTACCACAGCCCCTTCGCAGATCGCCACCGGACCGCGAAGCATACTGCCTTCCATTACCTGCGCCTGCTTGCCGATATAAACGGGGCCGGCCTCAGCATTGATGATACAATGCTCCATCACAACGCCCTCCTCTGCAAAAACAGCCTCCGGCCTGGTGATGCGGTTGGTAGAAGAAATAACTGCCGTATCCCGGTTGGCGGTCAGGTACATAAAATCTTCGCGCAGCGCTTTATCATTGAAACGCAGCAGATCAGTACTGTTCTGCAGCCGGTCGGTATCCGTCCAGCCCGGCAGCAGACAAGGATCAACCGCTTCGCCGGAAGTAACCGGCAACCGTTCCCATTTTTCCCGGATGGTGGTGATACCCATACGCATGTCTGCGATGGACCTGGTCAGTATAAAGGGATAGAAAAGATCAGTAGCTGTTGCTGTAAACTGCATGGCCATAGTGTGATATGAGCCATGAAATTAGGGATAAAATCGGACAACGGGATTGCTGTAAATAAGAAAATCCCCCCGGAGAACCGAAGGGACTTAAAGTATAGCCATGAAAAACAAACTTCAAATAATGTAGCGGCTTATGCTGATTATTGTGCTCTTTTTTCGTAACGTTTTTTGAACTTGTCGATACGGCCTGCAGTATCCACCAATACGTTTTTACCCGTATAAAAAGGGTGTGAAGTATTAGAAATCTCCAGTTTAATGACCGGATATTCGTTACCGTCTTCCCACTGTACTGTTTCTTTTGAAAATGCAGTGGAACGGCTGAGGAACTGGTGGCCGTTACTCATGTCTTTGAAAACAACCATCTTGTAGCTGTCGGGATGAATGCCTTGTTTCATTGTAATATGTTTTATATACGGATTTTGCCGTATTTTTTTATAATGTGCAAAAGTAAGGGTATTTCCCCAAATTTTGCCAAAAACCATCAATAGCACCTAACTACGCATATTCTCGTACTGAAGTGCAATGCCCAGGCTCCAGCCCTTGCTCAACTGGATCACATCCTGCAGGTCATCGATTTTCTTGCCCGTTATCCGTACAATATCATCATTTATCGACGCCTGTACCTTTAATCCGCTGTCTTTGATCAGTTTTACGATCTTTTTAGCATCCTCCTGTTTAATGCCATTCCTTACAATGATCTCTTTTTTGGTGATTTTGCCGCTCGGCCAGGGTGCCTTGCTCAGGTCATATATTTCAGCCGCCAGCCCTTGTTTGATCCCCCGGCTGATCATCACATCCACAATCTGATCGATTTTCATTTCACTATCCGCCTCAAGCGTAATCTTGAAATCTTTTTTATTCAGGTCAATCACCACATGGCTGTCTTTAAAGTCAAACCGGTTGGTGATTTCTTTTTTTACCGTATTGATGGCATTGTCTAAGGTCTGCAGATCTACTTTACTGGTTATATCAAATGAAGGCATGGTAATGGTTTGAAAGTGAAATGTTCTATGCTGTTTGCTGCAAATATAAAAAAACCCGCTGTGTAAACAACGGGTTTTCGCCTGGCAGGTATATCAGTTTCCTGATTTCACCCTTCCTTTCTCATCATTGGCGCCGCCGATCTGCCTGCGGGCGCTTGCCGGTTTACCTTTGCCAAAGCGGTAAGTAAAGCTCAATGTCAACAGGCGGCTGTCGCGTTCCTGTCTGAACCGGGTATCGATATAGGCATATTGTGCCGTACCGGTAAACCGTTGGGACCAGAAAATATCCCGTACAGACAGCTTCAGCGTGCCTTTATTCTGCAATACACTTTTGGAAACACCCGCGTTCATAGCACCCATCCCACTAATGACAAGGATGCCTTCCACACTCTTGGTACGGTAAAATCCATCCACGCTGGCTTTCCAGCCCTTTCCAAAGTTCATCTGTGCAGTCAGGTTCGACATCAGGAAAGTATTCCGCAGGTCTACCTGTGTATTGTTGAGCACCCCTTTATACCGGTTGTGGTTCAGGTTGCTGTAGAGGTTGATCGACAACCATTTTTGTACGGGAAGCGCGAGGTTGATCGCTAATCCCAATTGCTCCTGGCTGGCGATATTATTTTTCTTTACATAGGTTTCCTGTTTCACTTCATTTTGCTCAAATGTACTCTCAATCAGGTCTGTAGCTTTATAATAATTGATGGTGGTCGTAAGGATGTTTTTATAACTGTGGCTTAGTTCGGCATTGTGTGCAAACTGCGGGCGGAGCAACGGGTTACCCGTTTCGTAGGTATAACGATCCAGGAAAAAATAGAACGGGTTAAGATCGGCATAATCGGGGCGCTCAATCCTGCGGCCATAGTTCAGCGAAAAATTATTGGCTGCATTCATTTTGTATCCCAGGTAAGCCGTTGGAAAAAGCTGTGTATAATTGCGGTTGAAGGCCTCACCCGTGGTGAGTTGCCGGCCTTTGGATACCGTATTCTCCAAACGCAGTCCTACCTGGAAATCCCATTTTTGGTCAATTGGCTTGCTGAAGCTCACGTAGGCTGCCTGTATTTGCTCTTCATACACAAAATGATTGCTGCGGTTGTTGTCGGCCACGCGGATATTATTACGCAGGCTGTCATACTGTACATTATTGTCTGTTTTTACGCTGCTCCACTTCAACCCTGCCTCCAGTTTTGCATGGTGCCCAAGCGGACGGGTATAATCTGTTTTGGCACTGTAGATGGTAATATCGGCTGGCAGTTGTCCAAGTAAGGTATCGCTTGGGGCAATCTTACTGCCAACAGCATCAAAGAAATAATTGGAAAGCGCCTGCTGGTTGGAAGAGCGATAGTTGACATAGTCAATGTCTGCGGTGATTTCCTGGCCAGCGCTGTCCAGTACATGGCGCAGGTTGAGGTTACCGCTGAAATTCCTCCAGTTTATATCCATATTCGTGGTGGAAAATGTTTGGGCATTGGCCACACCATTGTTGTCGCGCAGCCAGGTACTGTTTTTATTCCGGAATTTATCAGGATTGCTGAAACCTGAAACAAGCAGACCAACCGTTGTTCTTTTGGAGAAATTATAATCCACCCCCAGCCTTGCATCAATCCCCTGGCGCCTTGTACGGATATTGGCTTCCTGGTCAAAAATACTCAGCAGTTCACGCGTATTCTTATCCCGGAATTTGCGCTGGATCACCAGATCCTGAAAGCTGCGTTCATTGCGGTAGCTGATATTGCCAAAAATATTAACCTGCTGCTTGCGATAGTTGAAGTTTACGCTCTGGTTGGCCCTGTAATGCTGTCCCTGTGAGTAGCTGCTGGTTATGCTGCCGTTGAAGCCGGCAACCTTTGTCTTCTTCAGCCGGATATTAATTACCCCGGCATTACCTGCTGCATCATACTTTGCTGGCGGATTCGTCATGATTTCGATCTGATCCAACTGACTGGCCGGCATGTTTTTCAGGAGATTGGCGAGATCGGCACCAGACAGATAGCTTTGCTTGCCATCGATCAGGATTTTTACCCCCTGCTTGCCCTTAAGACCGATATTCCCATCCTTATCTATCGATATACCTGGTGATTTTTCAAGTACTTCCAATGCAGTACTACCTGCATTGTTCACATTTGCTTCAACGTTTACGATGGTCTTGTCGGCGCGATGTTCAATCAGGCTTTTCCGGGCAACAACGGTCACTCCTTTCAGGCTTTTGTCCGCAGCAACCAACTGCAGGGTACCTACATTAATTTCGGTGGTAGCGGCGATGGCAATGGGTTTGCTCCAGGATTTGTTATGGCCGATTGAACTGGCCATAACGAGGTACTTTCCGGGCTTAACTCCTTCAAACAAGAATACCCCGTTTTTTTCACTGTAGGTTGCCTTTACCAGGCTGGAATCTTTGGCATTAAGCAGTGAAATGGTTGCGGCTTCAATCACTTTAGGATTGTCGCCGTCTTTAATCATACCAGTGATTTTCCCACCAGTTTGTGCCTGTCCCGCTAAGGCAAGGAGCAGACCTGCCGTAAGGCTGAATACATTTTTCATGTCTATACTTTTTAGTTTGGCTTTACTTTATGCAGTTATATGTTTTGATAACTACATCACAAAAGTAGGTACTTTGTTTTGCATAGTACATAGTTTTGCCATGAAAGGCAAAATAAAAGGATGAAAGGATCAGATAATGACATGAAAAGAGGCTGACCTGGTTCAGCCAGCAGGAAAAAACAACAGAGGATTCAGCCCCAAAAGATTGATTATGAAAGGTTTATGTATTAGTCCTGGTACTTGTTCGCCACTTATACAGCACCAATAAGATACCCGAAATCAACAGACCCGCAGAGATGAGTTCTGCCTGTGTAGGGTGAAATCCGAAAATGGAATAAGTGCTGTTGACCCTGATTTTTTCGATCAGAAAGCGTTCGAGTCCATTGACGATGAGGTAAATGCCGAATAGTACCCCAGGAATCGTGATGCGCTTACGCAGGAACATCAGCAGCAAAAAGAGCAATGTGGCCATGATGGTTTCATAAAACGGGGTTGGGAACACGGGTTGCGGAAGGGCTTTATTGTGTTCATCCTTATCGCCGGGAATAAAAACACCATCGGCATTAACGTTTTTGGGATAAGTATAGGCAAACATCCATACGGGAAGAAATGAAGGCGCTTTTACCGAAAGGTGCTTAAGGTGGCTGAGACTGTCCACCCGGTCGGAGGCTACTGATACGAGCGAATCTTTGCCCGGAAACTGGACTTTGCCGCCAAGAAAATAGTTTACATTACGTTCAAGGTTACGTTGATAATCGCCCGGACCGGCAAGTATCACTTTTTGGGTATGCACATCGGGCACATAAGCACTGTTGTGAATGCCCCAATCGCCATCACCGGATACCTGGCAACCGATACGCCCTACGGCATAAGCAATCATCAGTGCGGGGCCGGCGGCGTCAAGCAGGTGAATCAGCTTTATGCCCTTTTTTACGGCATACCAGCATACGCCTGCTGCAGCAACAATCAACCCCCCATAAAAGGTAAGACCGCTGGGTGCTAATAAGCGTTTGATGGGATCTTCAATAAAGGCATTCCAGTTTTCGAGGTTGTCAAATACCTTCGCACCGATGATACCGAGAATAAGCGCAATAATGACAATATCCCCCACCCGGTCATGCGGCCAGATACGGAGGGTGCGGCGCTCGGGTGTTTTTAGTTTTTGTTTGTTCTTATCGTACCACTTTAAGCCAGCCACCACCAGGGCTACCAGCAAGCCGCTGAGGATATGCCCCGAGGAGGAAAATATATATTCCTGTGCAGAAACATGTTCGGGTTTGTCGAAAAACAATCCACCCAGTTTATAGCCGAAAATAAATCCGGTGACAAAGCTGATCAGCAGGTCTGTAACAGAAGCGGGCTTGCCAAATGTAATGGTCTCTTCTCTTGGCTGCAAAAGCCCCTGCTTTTCCTTACGCCTGAGTTCACGCGTCAGCACAATAGCCGCAGCCACAAAGGACAGTGCTACCATAAGGCCAAACGTATTCAGAAACATCAACCCTTTCCATTCCACGCCAAACCAGTCTCTGAAAACATAATACAAATTGGGATACATGCTGTTACAGTTGTTTGAAGAATAAGGTATAATGAGGACGCAAGATATTAATTAAATACGCATAACGCATACAGCAGTGGGCTATGGTTATAAAAATCCCGCAGACGGTTAATCTGCGGGATGATGGCAGCTATACCAAAAACTTAATTACAATACTGGTTAAACGCTCCTGTCAGGTTATCGGCGATCATCTGCGCACTCCGGCCTTCAATCATGTGGCGCTCGATAAAATGCACGAGTTGCCCGTCCTTAAACAACGCAATAGACGGTGAGGAAGGCGGGTAAGGCATGAGGTGTTCGCGGATCTTCTTAACCGCATCCACGTCAAAACCGGCAAAACTGGTGGTGATATGATCGGGCTTACTGGCACTTTCGGTTACGGCTTTCAGTACGCCAGGTCTGGCTGTGCCCGCACTGCAACCACATACGGAATTGATGACCACCAGGGTGGTTCCTTTTTCACTTAATGTTTTCTCCACATCCGCTGCGGTTAACATTTCAGTAAAACCATGCTCGGTCAATTCTTCCTTCATTGGTATTACAATCTCTGCTGGATACATAAAAATTAAATTTAAAATTGGATAACAAAATTACAACTACGATGCTATGAAAATGCCGTTCCCTCCCTGTAAATGAATTTTTTACGCATTTCGACAACCGAAATCAGCCATTTTGTCATTTAAATCTATCGTATTCAGACATTTTGTCTATATCAATTAGCTTTCACTGCAATCCTGTCTGCAAAAATGTATTGGAACAGCATTTGAAACAGGATAGGAAACAACAATTCAAAAACTAAAAAAATAACAACTATGACAATGGTAAAAGTAAACAACCCGTTCGCTAGGAATTTTGAAGGCTTTGTAAATGATCTCTTTAATGAGTTTCCTGCCACGCTTGGTAAAACTGTACGCCAGGATGTATTGCAGTTTCCACCGGTAAACATTGTGGAAAAAGCAGACAGCTATCATCTTGATATGGCAGCCCCCGGTTTGACCAAGGCCGATTTCAACATCAAACTGGAAGGTAACCTGCTGATCATCAGCGCCGAAAAAAAGGAAGAAACAAAAAATGAAACTGACAAAGTGGTACGCCGGGAATTCAGCCACAAAAGCTTTAAAAGAAGTTTCACTTTAGACGAAAAAATTGAAGCTTCCGGTATCAGCGCGAAATATGACAATGGCGTATTGACACTCGAACTGCCCAAAAAAGAAGAAGTAAAAGCCGTAAGCAAAGACATTACGATTCAATAAGCAGGATTTTTTTCAAATAGCATACAGTTGGTTTTGGTTAGACCCTCCCGATCCCGGGAGGGTATTTTTTTAACCCGGGTTTTGCAGTAGAAATCGTTATAGGATTCGAAAGCCCGATAAACGGCTATATGCACCCTTTACGCCTGCGGGTATCAATGATGTATTGTATCTTCCAGCCACTTTCCAGCTTTACCAACTGGAATGAATTGACGCCGCAATGGCTGAACTGGCCTTTATAGTAAAACTGGTAGGGCGTCCAGGCGATGGCGAGTTTGCCATCCGTCTTCACCACATCAAAACTGATGCGCTCATCGCCAACATCTTTTCCCATTTTATTCACTGCGTTAACAAACTCCGAAACCGGATCTGTCTTTATAACCGTCTTACCTTCCTTCGTCACCATGATCGTTTGCATGATGGCACTATCCGCAAATGTTGTCTGCAGCAAAGCCCCGTCGCCATTCTTCATCGCCGTAAAAAGGGTATTGATTACGGCCTTGATGCTGTCTTCCGCCGTTTGCGCGCTGGCGGCATAACTGCTGCACAGCATGACCAGGCATAAGATATATTGCTTCATACTGATGTTGTTTAAATGTATAATAACTGTTGATTGGCGTAAAGATAAAAACGAACCCTCTCCCCGCAGTTAAAATTACACTGGCGGTCATATCGCATGCCTCTGTGCTACCCCGTTGCCCTGCCAAAGCTGATATTGTTGCTGAGGGGAAAAAGTTGAAGACTACCCCATACTGCATAATATGCTAAGAAGATGCATTCCCCAACAGCCGCTTACATTCCGATACCAGCCGGGTTTTATTGATGGCAGCGGTGCCTACTTCTTCACAAACCAATCCACCCGCAATATTGGCCACGGCGGCCATCAGTGCAGCATCATGGGTAAGCGCATATACGAGCGATGCCACGGCGATAACCGTATCCCCTGCCCCGCTGACATCGGCCACATCGCGCCGGTGAGAAGGGATGATGGCACGCGCAGTATCATGCTGGTAGAAAACCCCCTTTTCGGAGAGCGTAATAAAAGAGACTTTGTGGTGCAGGTGTTTTTCCAACTGTGCGTGTATCTGCTCCATGCCCGCGAGACTGACCTCCTCACCGAGGATATTGAGGGCTTCGCGCACTTCCTTGAGATTGGGCTTAAAAATATCGGCCTGCCGGTAGGTAAAGAAATTTTTCCGCTTAGGATCAACTGCGGTTATGATACCCGCAGCACGACAGCGTTCAATAGTTTGTGTAATGATGGCTTCAGAGAGAACACCTTTATTATAATCTTCCAGGATCAATACATCTGGTTTGATGCTGTTGACGCAGTTATCAAATGCTGCCATCAACCTCACTTCATCTGTTACAGCAAGATCAGCAGTCATTTCCGCATCAAGCCGCATCATCTGCTGGTTGCGGCTGATGATGCGTATCTTATTGGTGGTGATACGCTCATCACTCTGCACCATATACCCCGTATCAATACCCTGTTCCGTGAGCAGGTCTTTCAGTAATATACCATCAGCATCATTACCCGTTACACTGATCATGGCCACTTTTGCACCAAGGGCACGGGCATTAAGCGCCACGTTGGCCGCACCGCCAATGCGTTGTTCCTTACGATCCACCGCCACAACCGGCACCGGTGCTTCCGGCGAAATGCGCTCTACATGCCCCCACCAGTAGGTATCAAGCATTACATCACCAATAACGGCAATGGTCAACTGGCTGATACCTGAAAATAATTGGTCAAATTGCACCGTCTCCATACTTATTGTGCTTCTCGTTTATTACCTACTGCTATATAATAGACAGGAATACCCGCCAGTACAATACCCAGGCCAATACCGGCATACAGTGGTTTTTGCCAGATCAGTGCGATACAAAAGGCAACCGCCATGACGATATAAACAGCAGGCAGTACCGGGTAGCCAAAGGCTTTATAAGGACGTACGGCATCCGGCTTTTTACGACGGAGGATAAATATTCCGATAATGGTGAGCGCATAAAAAAGCACCACCACAAAAGATACCATATCCAGCAGGTCGCCATACTTACCACTGAGGCAAAGGATCGATGCCATGATGCACTGCGCCCAGAGTGCCCATTCCGGAACGGCATTTTTATTCAACCCTCCCGCCTGGCGGAAAAACAACCCGTCTTTGGCCATTGTATAATAAACCCTTGCGCCCGCGAGGATAAGTCCATTGTTGCAGCCAAAGGTAGATATCATGATCATGGCAGCGATCACATATGTACCCGCATCTCCAAAAATCACCTGCGAAGCGGAAACCGCAACCCTGTCCTGCGGAGCAGTAGCAATCCCTTCCAGCGGCAGTACACCAATGTACATGAGGTTGGCCGAAACATATATCATCGTCACGATAAGGGTGCCCAGGAAAAGAGCCAGGCCAATATTGCGTTGCGGATTTTTTACTTCTCCTGCAATAAAAGTTACATTATTCCAGGCATCGCTGCTGAAGATAGAGCCTACCATCGCGGCAGCAATGGCGCCAATGATGGCCGAACCGGCAACACCGCCGATGATCTGGCCGTCAGTACCGCTGCGCGTGGTCATCTGCCAGGCATCGGCCCAGTTGGCATTCCATATTTCGGCCTTTGCGCCAATGATGAAACCAAAAATGATCAGCCCAAAAAGTGAAAGCAGTTTGGTAACAGTAAATGTGGTTTGTATCAGCTTACCCCCATTGATGCCATATGTATTGAGGTAGGTAAGCCCGATGATCAGCCCGATAGCAACCAACTGGGCAAGATACACTTTGTATGCACCGATGGAAAAGAGAATATTCTTATCAGACAACTCCAGCGCCGGTATAAAATAACCCGCAAACTTACAGAACGCTACCCCAACGGCAGCAATGGTTGCCGTTTGTATCACGGTAAAAAAACTCCAGCCATAAAGGAATCCTGCCAGGGGATTAAAGGCTTCGCGGAGATAGACGTACTGTCCGCCCGCCCTGGGATACATCGCACTGAGTTCGCCATAACTCAGGGCAGCCGTGAGCGTCATAAAACCCGTAATGAGCCATACCGCTATCAACCAGCCTGCACTGCCCACATTACGGGTAATATCGGCACTTACGATAAAAATACCCGAGCCAATCATACTACCAGCCACAATCATCGTAGCATCGAACAGGCCCAGACTGGGTTTAAAAGCGGTTGTATTGGTCATAAAAAATCCCGTTTGTTGATAACGGGATTCAAGTTAACTGATATACGGGGTATAAAAAATTTTACTGCTTATTTTTTTTCTCTGCAGCATTAAGCCCCTCCACCACCGCATTGGTGATGTTGAGTGCCGAGTCGCGGTAGAGCATAAAAGTAGGTTCAAAGGAAAGGATATAATCGTATTTCTTATCCTTATTGAAATCTTTCAGGTAGGTTTCTAATTTCTTGTAAATGTCTTCCTTGAGCTTGGTGCTCGATTTATAGAGCTCGTTATCAAGATCCATTTTTGCCTTCTGCAGGGTTTGCTGCATCTGCTGTATTTCCCGGCCGGCTGCATCCTGCTCCTGCGGCGTCATGGTCTGTGCCTTTTGCTGCAATTGTTGGGTACGTTCCTGGAATTTTTTTTGCTGTGCGTCAAGGCTGTTGTTTCCGCCCTCCTGTTTGCTTTCAAACTCGGCTTTCAGCGACTTGAAATAGCCATAGTTATTCTCCAGCGAATCCATATTGATATAGGCGACTTTACCTGAGGGAACAGATGTTCCCGCTGCCGTTTGAACCTGGTCCTTTCTGGCAGCCGCCGTGGTGCTGCTGCCGGAGAAAGTACGGTAATATAAATAACCTACTGCTGCCAGCAGTACTACATTCAACAATAAGGAAAGTTGCTTCATCTGCGTTGTATTTAAGCCGCAAGATACCCACTAATGCTTATTTGACCAGCGTTTGCTTAAACTTTTGCAAACCATTAGCAATCAGGGGTATAAAAAAGGCCATCCTTCGGGATGGCCTCTATTTTGCATCAGGCGTGTTATTCTTCTTCGTCGAAACTCATGGCTTCCTTCGTTGTCATCAGCAGGTCGTATTCTTCCTTGCTGCCAACAATCATGTTCTCGAACTCTTTCAACCCTGTACCAGCCGGAATCAGGTGACCGGTGATCACGTTTTCTTTCAGACCCATCATCAGATCGGTTTTACCGTTGATGGCTGCCGTGCTGAGTACCTTGGTTGTTTCCTGGAACGAAGCCGCTGAAATCCAGCTATGTGTACCCAGTGAGGCCTTGGTAATACCGAGCAGCAGCGGACTGGAAGTAGCCGGTTTCGCATCGCGGTGCTCCACGAGGCGTTTATCGGCCCTGCGGAGAATCGAGTTCTCTTCACGGAGGTCACGCAGGGTTACAATCTGGCCGGAACGCAGTTTTGTGCTGTCGCCCGATTCGGTAACCACTTTTTTATCAAAGATGTAATCGTTTTCCGTGTTGAAGTCAAAACGATCTTCCGTATCGCCCTCGAGGAATTTGGTATCACCCGCGTCTTCGATGGTTACCTTACGCATCATCTGCCTTACGATAACCTCAATATGCTTATCATTGATCTTCACACCCTGCAGGCGGTATACTTCCTGTATCTCATTCACCACATACTCCTGTACCGCAAATGGTCCTTTGATGGAGAGGATGTCTGAAGGCGCTGTTTGTCCGTCAGACAGGGGTGAACCCGCTTTTACAAAGTCACCATCCTGCACCAGGATCTGGCGCGTCAGCGGCACTAAGTATTTGCGTACCACACCATCTTTTGCTTCTACAATGATTTCACGGTTACCACGCTTGATGGCACCAAAGGCTACCACACCGTCTATTTCACACACCACAGCAGGATTACCCGGGTTACGTGCTTCAAAGAGCTCGGTTACCCTTGGCAGACCACCCGTGATATCCTTCAGTTTGCTGAGTACCCTTGGTATCTTCACCATTACCTGGCCACTGCGCACGGTATCGCCTTCTTCAATCACCACATGCGAGCCCACCGGCAGGTTGTACGATTTCTTCTCTTTACCTTCCACAATAATGGAAGCAAGTTTGGTTTTATCTTTTGTCTCGATCACCACTTTCTCCTTGTGACCCGTTTGCTCATCCACTTCATCGCGGAAGGTAACGCCTTCAATCAGGCTGTCGAACTTAATGGTACCCACGATTTCAGAAACGATAACGTTATTGAACGGATCCCATGAGCAGATCGAATCACCCTTAACGATCTTCTGCCCGTCTTTCACCAGCAGGGTAGCGCCATAAGGAATATTGTTGGTGATGAGCAGGCGGTCGTTCTTCACGTCCATAATCCTTACCTCACCGGTACGACCGATAACCACATTTATTTTTTTGCCTTCGGCGTCTTCTGTAGCTACTGTACGCAGACCGTCAAACTGGATGGTACCATCAAACTTCGCGGGCAATGTACTTTCTACAGAGGCAGAGCCAGCCACACCACCCACGTGGAAGGTACGCAGGGTTAACTGTGTACCCGGTTCACCGATGGACTGTGCAGCAATAATACCCACCGCATCGCCCCGCTGTGCCAGTGCACCCGTGGCCAGGTTACGGCCATAACAGTTCACACATACGCCACGCTTGCTTTCGCAGGTAAGTACCGAGCGGATTTCAACCGTTTCGATACCGGCTTCTTCGATCAGGCGTGCAATGTCGGATGATATTTCTTCCCCGGCCGAAACGATGAGGGCTTCGGTGATGGGATCGTAGATATTGTGTAATGAGGTACGACCTTCGATCCTGTCGCTCAGTGGTTCAATCACGTCCTCATTGTCTTTCAAAGCCGAAGTAGCAATACCACGCAGGGTACCGCAGTCTTCTTCGTTGATCACCACATCCTGTGCAACGTCCACCAAACGACGGGTCAGGTAACCCGCATCCGCCGTTTTCAGGGCCGTATCCGCAAGACCCTTACGGGCACCGTGGGTACTGATGAAGTATTCCAGTACATTAAGGCCATCTTTAAAGTTGGAAAGGATCGGGTTCTCAACGATCTCGCTGCCGGTAGAGCCGGACTTACGCGGTTTCGCCATCAACCCCCTGATACCCGCAAGCTGTTTTACCTGTTGCTTGCTACCGCGGGCACCACTATCCAGCATCATATATACCGAGTTGAAGCCCTGTTTGTCGGCCGCCATTTCGCGGATAAGGGTTTCGGTTACTTTGGTATCAACCCGGCTCCAGATATCAATGATCTGGTTGTAACGTTCGTTATTGGTAATCAGCCCCATGTTGTAGTTGTCCCATACCTCATCAACCTCACCCTGTGCGTTATCAATCATTTCCTGCTTTACAGCCGGCACGATAAGGTCGTTGATGTTGAAGGAGAGACCACCCTGGAAGGCCATACGGTATCCCAGTGTTTTGATGTCATCCAGGAATTTGGCCGTAGCCGGTACGTTTGTCCATTTAATAATGTCGCCAATGATTTCGCGGAGCGATTTCTTGGTGAGCAGCGCATTTACAAAGCCTACGCCTTTGGGGACAAACTGGTTAAAGATGACACGACCAACCGTGGTTTCAATCAGCTTAACCGAGAAAGTGCCATCCATATGGCGGACTTCAGCCTTTACTTTGATATTGGCGTGAAGATCAACCTGCTTTTCGTTGTAGGCGATGATCACTTCTTCTGCAGAGTAGAAAGCCTTACCCTGTCCTTTTACGGTTTCGGTTTCGGTTGTTTTCTTACCCTTGGTGATATAATAGAGTCCCAGTACCATGTCCTGCGAAGGAAGGGTGATGGGTGTACCATTCTGTGGGTTGAGGATGTTGTGCGAAGACAGCATCAGCAACTGAGCTTCAAGAATAGCGGCACTGCTGAGGGGTACGTGTACCGCCATCTGGTCACCATCGAAATCCGCGTTGAAGGCCGCTGTTACGAGCGGGTGCAACTGGATGGCTTTACCTTCGATGAGCTTGGGCTGGAAGGCCTGGATAGAAAGCCTGTGCAGGGTTGGAGCCCTGTTGAGCATTACCGGATGGCCTTTCAGGATATTTTCGAGGATGTCCCAGATGATGGCTTCTTTTTTATCCACCAGCTTACGGGCACTTTTTACGGTTTTTACAATACCCCTTTCAATCAGTTTGCGGATGATAAATGGCTTGAACAGTTCGGCCGCCATATCTTTTGGCAGACCGCACTCGTGCATTTTCAGTTCCGGACCTACCACAATCACCGAACGACCGGAGTAATCCACACGCTTACCCAGCAGGTTCTGGCGGAAACGACCCTGCTTACCTTTCAGCACATCGCTCAAAGATTTAAGGGCACGGCCGCCTTCCGCTTTCACGGCGTTGGATTTACGGCTGTTGTCGAACAGGGAGTCGATCGCTTCCTGGAGCATCCTTTTTTCGTTGCGGAGGATTACTTCGGGAGCCTTGATCTCCAGCAGACGCTTGAGGCGGTTGTTGCGGATGATCACCCGGCGGTAGAGATCGTTGAGGTCGGAAGACGCAAAACGGCCACCATCCAGCGGCACCAATGGGCGCAGTTCGGGCGGGATAACGGGAATATATTGCATTACCATCCACTCGGGACGGTTGTCGATACGTGTTTGTGCATCGCGGAAGGCTTCCACCACGCTGAGGCGCTTGAGGGCATCTGCCTTACGCTGCTGTGAGGTTTCGTTGGCTGCGGAGTTGCGCAGGTCGTAGCTCAGTTGATCAAGGTCAATGCGCTGGAGGAGGTCGTGTACCGCATCGGCACCCATTTTAGCAATAAACTTATTGGGATCTTCATCCTGCAGGTACTGGTTGTCCTTGGGCAGGGCGTCGATGATGTCGAGGTATTCTTCCTCCGTGAGCAGGTCACCAAAGTTCTGGCCTTTATCGGCACGGATACCAGGCTGGATCACCACAAAACGCTCATAATAGACGATGGTTTCGAGTTTTTTGGAACTCATACCCAAGAGGTAACCAATTTTATTGGGGAGACTCTTAAAATACCAGATGTGTACAACGGGCACCACGAGTTTGATATGTCCCATACGCTCGCGCCGTACTTTCTTTTCCGTTACTTCCACACCGCAACGGTCGCACACGATGCCCTTGTAGCGGATACGCTTGTACTTGCCGCAGGCACACTCATAATCCTTCACCGGTCCAAAGATCCTTTCGCAGAACAAGCCATCACGCTCGGGCTTGTAGGTACGGTAGTTGATGGTTTCAGGCTTTAGCACCTCGCCATAGCTCTTCTCCAGGATCGAGTCCGGAGAGGCCAAACCGATGGTAATTTGAGAAAACGTAAACCGCTGACGATTTTCTTTTTTGAATGCCATATTATGAGGGATATTTTAAAATAGTGGGCAAAGGTAGGGAATTTTTCAATGCAAAACGGGGAATTTGGGGAGGAATCGCCAGGTAGCGGGCGGGATCCCCCGATTATGGGGAATACTCCGGGAGAAAGTACCGGATGGGGCATTGCTGATACCGCTCTGACCGGTCTGTTATATGACCCGGCACTGCAAAGAAATATCTGTCAGCCGCAGGCAGGATGTTGGCCCGGAGAGGCAGACCGGGTCATACAGACCACCGGCAATCAACTATTTGAGCATCTTCGGGGTATTCCGGTATTGGTTATGGCAGCATGGGCAGCTTGTTGATTCATTCAGGAGATAGTGTAATATCCGGTCAGACAGCCGCCCTCGTTTGTACCTTTGCCCTCGTAATTGTTTTTTCCTTTGCCCTCTTCCGTGCGCCAGGTAAGGGAATAAAGTCCGGTTTTTGCATGATGTAACTTAATGGTAAGCCCGGCATACACCATCTTCTTCCCTTTTTCGAGCCACATGGTTTCCCAGGTACCGCAGTACTCATCACCGGGGCATTTTGGGTCATCTTTGATACGGATGGCTGTTTCGGGATAGGTTTCCTCGTACGCCGAATCCAGATAGCTACCGGAAAGGCAGTTTGGGGTAATGCGGCGGAGGGTGAAGGAACCGAAATGGTTGGGCATAGTGAGGAATGTTTTAAGTGGCACAGGTGATTGATGCCTTATCATTGCAAAATTGCAGGTTACTTAGCCTTTAAACCGGAATAATCTTTTTATTTTTTCCCAAATACCGGGATCATTTTTCCCTTTTTGAATGGTCATTTTCTCAGGAACGAGCCCGTCCGGCATTTTCGTATTACACTCCTGACCAGCATATCCGTAAAATCTCAGTAGCTTTTCAAGGGCATACTCATCGTGCGCAAAACATTGAGCCAGATACGATTCCTTGTTTTTTAATGCAGCGACAAACAGATGGCCGGGGAATACCAAATCATGGCCTTGTAACCCCCTTTCTTTTTCGCTACACCTTACCGTAGTTTCTGCTTCGATGGTCAACGGCAAACTTTGATTACTGAGGTCAGGATAATCTTGCCTTTCCAATATATACTGCTTCCTGAAGTTCTCATACGCTGCTTCATCATCAAACCCAAATTTCAGTATAGAGTCATCTTCTTTACTTTCACAACCTGCAAGAAAAAAATGAATGGTTGAGATATAATCATATCCCAAATCAATGGCGATTTTCCTTGACGCTGCAATCAATGTCTTAAGCTGGGAGGAGAATGTGCTGTCCAACGTTTTAAAGTTAAGGTCAGTTAAACCCATTCAGGAAACCGGGCTCACCAAAGCACTGTGATACATGATCAGCAAGCCCATCTTCACTGATGATTGAAATTGATATTGAAGGTAATAAAAAACAGGCTTCTTTTGTAATCCCGTTTTTCATTATCCCCAGGAGCATTTTTCTTTATAATATGTACCCGTTCCTTTGCAACCCTGCGGGTTCTGAAGCAACCCGAAGCGACTTCTTTATAATGGGTACACGTTCCTTTATAACCCGGCACGCTTCCTTTGTAACGGATACCCATTCCTTTGCAACCCGGCGGGTTCTGAAGCAACCCGAAGCGACTTCTTTATAATG
>JAAFIK010000040.1 GCA_013298665.1 Chitinophagales bacterium | reverse complement strand
AAGTCCCGCTGATGCAGGTTTTAATACAAGTGTATCAAATGAGTTGGTGGTTTGCGCGTACCGGGGTTATGTCTTGATACTTATGTCATACGTCTCATATCCGTAACAGTAGCAGGAGAAGAAGACACAGGTATCAGGAGGGGGTACTAAACTGCGGGGTTACACATCGGGGTACCCCCGCAGCCCTGTCCGGTCATACTCAGTACTTAGCCGGGGTTCTGTCTTGCTACTTACATCTTGCCACCCCTCCTCCCACTTTACCTTTCTTTTAACAAATAAATCCCTTACCCCCTATTGCACAGTTGAAAAAATCTATCCATATTTACAGTACATTTCTAAAACTATTTCTTTTCAAATCAAAACCACTTTATGGATCCCGACAGTTTTAAACGGCGCAAGAACCCCGTAGCGGTTGCCTTGTGTCTCCTGCTTACAGCAGCAGTCATCATTATGCCCGCTTGTTCCAAAAACGACAAATGGATCGATGTAGATCCCGCTTACAGCCAGTACATCGATGCTTACACCACCGGTATCATCTCCAAGACCAGCCCGATCCGTATCCAACTGGCACAGGACGCCTCCACCACCCACACCGTTGGTGAAGCCGTTACCGAAACCCTTTTTGAATGTTCCCCGACCATCAAAGGAAAGGCTGTCTGGATCGACGCCCGCACCATTGAATTTAAACCGGATGCCTGGCTCCAGCCCAACAAGAAGTACGATGTTACTTTTAAACTCGGTAAAGTAACAAAGGTGCCGGATAAATACAGCAAATTCCGGTTCAGTCTGCAAACCATCAAACCTTCGTTCAAAGTAAACCAGTATGGCCTGCGCAGTACCGGCGAAAAAAACAAGATGACCCTTTCGGGCGAACTCCTGACTGCGGATGTGGAAACGGGTAAAACACTGGAAGAATTGCTCAAAGCCCGGTACAACAACCAGGCATTGCCCATCAAATGGCAGCACAACGATGCTGTAAAAAGCCATCTCTTTACCATCGGCGATATTATCCGCACCGGCAGCGCGGGTGAGCTTAACCTCGCCTGGGATGGCGCACCGCTGAACATGGATCCCAAAGATCAGCAAACGCTGGCTGTACCTGCTGCGGGCGACTTCAAGGTACTCAATGTGGCCGCCGTAAATGAGGAACAGCAATATGCTTCCGTACAACTCAGCGATCCCGTAGCCATAGGGCAGGAACTCGAAGGCCTTATCTCCATCAGCAACCAGCAGGATATTTCATACAGCATCAACGGCAGCGAAATCAAAGTCTTTACCGGCGCAAAACTTGATGGCAACCATACGGTAAACATCAACCCCGGCATCAAAAACACCTGGGGCGATGCACTCACCAAAGCCTTTACCGCCAATATCTATTTTGAAAACCGCCTGCCCTCGGTTAAAATACACGGCAAGGGTAATATACTGCCAAATTCAGGGCGCCTCGTCCTCCCCTTTGAAGCCATCAACCTCAATGCGGTGGACATCAGCATCATCAAAATTTTTGAAAACAATGTCCCCCAGTTCCTCCAGCAGAACAACCTCGGTGGTAACGACGAAATAAGACGTGTGGCGAGACCCATTGTACAAAAAACGCTTCGCCTCGACGACGACAAAACATTAGACCTCCGTAAGAAACAACGCTTCTCTTTAGACATCGACAAGTTTCTGAAAACCGAGCAGGGTGCTATTTACCGGGTCACCATCGGCTTCAGACCCGAATACTCATTATTTGCGTGCTCGGCCGCAGATTCTGCCGCCAATAAGGTGCAGGAGGAAGAGGATGGCTATGATGAAGGCTATGCAGACAACAGTGGTAATGGTGTTGATGACGATGACGCTTTCTGGGACAGGTATGATACCTACTACCCCTATGGTTACAATTGGGAAGGCCGTGACAATCCCTGCAGCAAATCCTATTACAACAAAGACCGCTGGGCTACCCGCAATATCCTGGCCAGCAATATCGGCCTCACCGCTAAAAGGGGCAACGACAACAGCCTCACCGTTGCCGTGAGTAATATCCTCACCACCGACCCCATGGAGGGAGTGGAACTACAGGTACTCGACTACCAGCAACAGGTGATCACCACCGCCAAAAGCGGCAGTGACGGTTTTGCAGACATTGTCCTGAAAAAGAAACCATACCTGCTGGTGGCCAAAAAAGGGGGCGAGCGTGGTTACCTCAAACTCGATGACGGCAGCAGCCTGCCGCTCAGCCGCTTTGACGTGGGTGGCGAAGAGGTAAAGAATGGCATCAAGGGTTTTATCTTCGGTGAAAGGGGGGTATGGCGCCCGGGCGATTCGATGTACCTCAACTGTATCATAGAAGACAAACAGGGCAAACTGCCTGAAGACCACCCGGTTGAGCTCAACCTCTTTACCCCGCAGGGACAACTTTACAAACACCTGGTACAAAGCAATGCAGATGATGGGTACTTCACCTTTAAAACAGCCACAGACCCCGCAGCACCTACCGGCAACTGGCTGGTGAAAGTAAAAGCAGGTGGCGCCACTTTTGAAAAAAGAATTAAAGTGGAAACCGTAATGCCCAACCGGCTCAAAATCAATGTCGATTTCGGGCAGGATGCCATTCTCGGCAAAAACAGCAACACGCAGGGTACGCTCAAAGCAAACTGGCTCTTTGGTGCAACGGGCAAGAACCTCAAAGCGAAGATCGATGCCTCGCTCTATGCCCGCAAAACAATCTTCAAACAATTTGAAAACTATACCTTCGACAACCCCACCGGCAACTACAGTACACTGAGCAAAACCATCTTTGACGGCACGCTTGATGCAGAGGGCAAAGCTGGTCTCAAAACTAACTTTGAGATTGATGGCCAGGCTCCGGGTATGCTGAGTGCGAATATGCTGGTGAAAGTATTTGAACCGGGTGGCAACTTCAGCATTGACAATGTAGTGGTGCCTTACAGTCCATACAACAGCTATGCCGGCATTAAACTGCCCGAAGGTGAAAAGCCCTTCAACTACCTGATGGCGGGTAAAACCCATACCGTACAGATTGTGGATGTAGACAACCGCGGTAATGTACTGCCCGGTGCCGGTGAGGTGGAGGTACAGTTCTACCGCATCCAATGGCGCTGGTGGTGGGACGATAATGGCGACAACCTGAGCAATTTTACCCAGGACGAGTACAACAAACTCATCAAAAAAGAAACAGTAAAACTCAATAATGGCAAGGGACAGTGGACATTTGGCACGGGCGAAAATGAGTGGGGGCGTTACCTGGTACTGGTCAAAGACCTGAAGAGCGGACATACTACCGGCAGCACTTTTTATGTGGAGGACGCCTACTGGCAAACCCGCAGCGGAGATGATGACCAGAGTGCTGCATCCATGTTATCCTTTACATCAAACAAAACCAAATACAATGTGGGTGAGGAAGTATCGCTCACCATCCCGAGCAGTAAAGGCGGACGCATACTGGTCAGTCTCGAAAACGGCAGCAAGGTCATCAAATCGCTCTGGCAACAAACCACACCCGGCCAAACAGTGGTGAAGTTCAAAGCCGATGCGGAAATGGCACCCAATATCTACGCCACCGTAAGCCTGTTGCAACCACACGCACAAACCATCAACGACCTGCCCATAAGGATGTATGGCTCCATTCCCATTATGGTGGAGGATAAAAATACCGTCCTCAAACCGGTACTGAATATGCCCGCCAGTATGCGGCCCGAACAACAGGTGAGCTTTTCCGTTAGCGAGCAACAAGGCAAAGCCATGACGTACACGGTGGCACTGGTGGACGAGGGTCTGCTCGACCTCACGCGTTTCAAAACGCCCGATCCCCACAGTGCTTTTTATGCAAGAGAGGCACTCGGTGTTAAAAGCTTTGACCTCTACGACTATGTCATTGGTGCCTGGGGAGGCGATCTGGAACGCATCCTTACCATTGGCGGGGACGCCGAAGGCGGTCCCGTAAAACAGAAAACGGCCAACCGCTTTAAACCGGTGGTGCAGTTTATCGGCCCCTTCAGGCTCAGCAGCGGGCAAACCAAAACACATACCATTACCCTGCCCAACTATATCGGTTCAGTAAGGGCCATGGTGGTGGCTGCCCACGAGGGCGCTTATGGGTTTGCCGAAAAAGCCGTGCCCGTTAAAAAGCCATTGATGCTGCTGGCCACCATGCCAAGGGTATTGGGACCCGGCGAAAGCATCAGGCTGCCGGTAACCGTTTTTGCCATGGAGAACAACATCAAAAATGTATCGGTATCACTACAGGCCAACCCCTATTTTGACATTACCGGCAGCAGTACACAAACGCTCAGCTTTACGCAAACAGGTGAACAGCTTGCCTACTTTGATGTAACTGTCAAACCCAATACAGGCATTGGCAAGGTTAAACTCACGGCCAGCTCGGGTAGCGAAAAAGCCACCTATGAAGCAGAGCTTGATATCCGCAACCCCAACCCACCCGTAACAAGTGTGAGTGAAGTCGTACTGGCACCCGGCCAGCAGTGGACAACCACCGCCAGCGCCATTGGCAACCCCACCACCAGTACGGCAACGGTTGAAATCTCATCCATACCGGCGATGAACCTGCAGAAACGGCTTGATTACCTGATTGAATACCCGCACGGTTGTATTGAGCAAACCACATCTTCCGTGTTCCCGCAATTGGTACTCAACCAACTCACTGATCTGAGTGATTATCAAAAGGCACAGGTAGACAAGAACATAAAAGCAGGTATTGGCCGCATCCAGAACTTCCAGCGCTCAGATGGTGGCTTCAGCTACTGGCCCGGCTCCGGCGAAAGCGATGAATGGGGCAGCAGCTATGCCGGCCACTTCCTCACCATGGCCGCCTCGGGTGGTTATTTTGTAAGTGAAAGCCTGCTGCAGCAGTGGAAAAACTTCCAGCGCGGCAAGGCCAACAACTGGGTACCCTCCACCACCAATTTCTATGGTGGCGACCTGGTGCAGGCTTACCGGCTGTATACCTTAGCCCTGGCCAAAGCGCCCGAACTGGGTGCCATGAACCGGTTGAAGGAATTTAAGTTTCTTTCGCCCGAAGCAAAATGGAGACTCGCAGCGGCGTATAAACTGGCCGGGCAGGACAATACCGCCCTCGACATCAGCAGCGGCCTCGCCACCAGCTTCGACCCCAGACCCATGCCGGGCATCAGTTTTGGTTCCGACCTCCGCGACCAGGCCATGGTACTGGAAACCCTCACGCTCCTGGGCAAACGCAGCAAGGCTGCCGAGCTGGTACCCACCATCGCAGCCAAACTGTCGCAGGACAGCTGGTACAGTACACAAACCACTGCTTACAGTCTGATGGCCATTGCCGGGTATTGTGGTAAAAACCCATCCGGTGCCAAAATCATCGCTACCGGTAATATTGACGGTAAATCAACCGACATCAATACCGCTACCTACCTGCGCCAGTTGCCCATCGTGTTTAAGAACAGTGGCAGCAACGTTGTCATTACCAATAAGGGCAGCAATACGCTCTATGTACGGCTGATTACCAAAGGACAGCCCCTTGCCGGTGATAGCCTGAAGGTCAACAATAACCCGGCGGCACTGATCATGACAACGGCCTACCTGAGTAGAGATGGCAAGACCATCGACATCAGTAAACTATCCCAGGGCAGCGACTTTGTAGCAAAAGTAACCATTACCAATCCCGGTAAACGCGGCTACTACAGCGAGATGGCGCTCAACCAGTTGTTTCCAAGCGGCTGGGAAATACTCAATGCCAGGATGACGGGGGGCGAAGGCAGTTTTAAATCTGCAGCCTCCACTTACCAGGACATCCGCGATGACCGCGTATATACCTACTTCAACATCAGGGAAAACGAAAGCCTTACCTACTATGTACAACTCAACGCGTCTTATACCGGCCGGTACTTCCTGCCCGGTACCTTCTGCGAAGCAATGTACGACAACAGCATCAGTGCTGGTGTGAATGGTAAATGGGTGGAAGTAACCCAACCGTAAATACCCATATCCCCCCACGGTAGCGATGACGGTGGGGGGATATTTTTATTTTGACAAGCCGCAAAGCAACCACTGCTTATACATTGAATACATTTTTCTTATCCATACGTGCCTGGTGGCAGGCGCTCAGGCTCCGCGCAAAACTACTGCTATTCGTCTGCGCAGGATTGTTTGCCTGGTTCTGGCTATCCCTACCCGGCAAATTGTTCACCGCGCCCACCAGCTATGTTATTGAAGACGCAGACGGCAACCTGCTGGATGCCACTATTGCGGCGGATGGGCAATGGCGTTTCCCATACAACCCCGATGTACCCCGTAAATTTATTGATTGCATCACCGTATTTGAAGACCAGCATTTTTTCAGGCACCCCGGCGTGGATCCTGCAGCCATTGGCCGTGCCATGCTTAAGAATATACGGCACCAGGGCGTGGTACAGGGGGGTAGTACACTCACCATGCAGGTGATCAGGCTCAGCAAAAGAAATGATGAACGCAGCATCTGGAACAAACTCAAAGAAAGCATACTCGCCATACGGCTCGAACTATCGTATTCCAAAAGCCAGGTGATGGCACTCTATGCCAGCAATGCACCATTTGGCAGCAATGTGGTGGGACTGGATGCCGCAGCCTGGCGCTACTATGGCCGTAGTGCCGAAAAACTGAGTTGGGGCGAAATGGCGGCATTGGCGGTATTACCCAATGCACCGGCACTGGTACACCCGGGTAAAAACAGGGAAGTGTTACTTGCCAAGCGCAACCGCCTGCTCGACCGTCTTGCCGAAAAGGGTAAGATTGATGCCGGTACCTGCCAATTGGCAAAATCAGAACCACTGCCGGGTGCACCCGTTGCACTGCCGCAATACGCCCCGCACCTGCTCCAGCGATTTAAAAAGGAACAATCCTCCGGCAGCACCCGCGTTACCACCACCATCAACGGCAACCTGCAGCGCAACGTAACCCGCCTGCTGGAGCAGCACCAATCGGTACTCAAAGGCAATGGTATCAACAATACCTGCGCCCTGGTACTGGAAGTGGAAACGGGTAACGTACTCGCTTATGCGGGTAACATCTACCAAACCGGCAACGCCGATCTCGAAAGCCATGTGGATGTGATTACAGCCATGCGCAGCCCCGGCAGCACACTCAAACCCATATTGTATGCGGCCGCGCTCAGTGATGGCTTACTCTTACCCAATACCCTCATCCCCGATATCCCAACACAGATCGGCAGTTACAACCCGCAAAACTTTGACCTCGGTTATGACGGCGCCGTACCCGCCAGTATGGCGCTTGCCCGGAGCCTGAATGTACCCGCGGTAAAACTGCTGCAGCAATACAAATACCAGCGCTTTTATGAAACGCTGCAGCAGTGCGGCATCACCACACTCAAACAACCCGCAGACCATTACGGGCTCAGCCTGATCCTGGGTGGATGCGAAGTAACTATGTGGGATATGGCCGGCATGTATGCCTCTATGGCACGCGCTGTAAACCACCAGGCTGCCAACCGGGGCATAGCCAGAGCCGCAGATTTTCATCCGCCCTGTTATACCAAAGCACAAGCCCTGCGCGCAAAGCCCGCCACTACCCTCCCCCCGATCGACCCCACGGCTATGTATTTTACCTTCCAGGCCATGCAGGAAGTGATGCGCCCGGGTGAAGAAGGTTTGTGGCAACAGTTCAGTTCGGCACAGAAGATTGCCTGGAAAACGGGTACCAGTTTTGGCTTCCGCGATGGCTGGTCCGTTGGCGTAACCCCAAAGTATGTAGTAGCAGTCTGGTGCGGCAATACCGATGGCGAAGGCCGGCCCGGGCTGATTGGCATACAGACCGCAGCGCCGATACTCTTTGATATCTTCCGCAGCCTGCCCGTATCCAACTGGTTTGAAAAACCCCGGTACAATTTCAGCTATGTTCCCGTTTGCCGGGAGAGCGGGTTCCGGGCGGGGATGGATTGCCCTGAGGTGGACACCTTGTTTTCCCCTCCGCAGGGCAACCGCTGTGCCACCTGTCCCTACCACAAAATCATTCACTTAGACGCTACGGCTACCTACCGCGTTACCGAAGCCTGCGAATCACCCGCAGCCATGCAGCACCGGAGCTGGTTTATCCTGACACCGGCCATGGAGTTTTATTACAAGCAACACCATTACGATTACCAGCCACTGCCCGGTTTTAAACCGGGATGCAGCTTTGCCGAAACGGGTAAGCTCATGGAGATCATTTATCCGCAGGCAGGTTCGCGGATCTATGTCCCACTTGAGATTACGGGACAGAAAGGCAATACCATATTCACTGCCGCTCACCGGCGCAATGATGCCAAAATTTTCTGGAGTATCGATGACGAGTTCATCACCACCACGCAATATTTTCACCAGGCCGGTGTCAACCCGAAACCGGGCAAACACATCCTTACACTGGTGGATGAAAACGGAGTGAGCATCAGCCGGGAGTTTGAGGTATTGGAGAAGGAGCGGTAAAACAGCGCGCACCACAAACAGCGGCAAATAAATTTATCTTCCGAAATCGTCCTGCAGCCGTACAATATCGTCCTCATCCGAAGGATCTGCAGCATCTGTATGTTGCCAGATTTCGGCCACAATACCCCAATCCTGCAAACCAATCAGGCGGTGCCGTTCCCCTTTCCGGAGTTTTATTTTGTCGCCATTTTTCAGCACATGCTGTTGCGTTTCTTCATCGGTTTCACTGGTGGTCACAGCCACCTCACCACCGATACACCGCCAGATTTCTGCACGGCGATGGTGATACTGCCAGCTCAGGCGCTTTCCCGGTGCCACCATCAGTATTTTAGGACTCAACCGCTCTGAAATTTTCAGTTGTTCAAAATCTTCTTCAGGAAAGAAGTGCCGGGCAAACCTGTCGGCCTGGCTTTCATCAATCACAAAAAAACCACCCCATGGCCTCGACCGGTCCTCCTTAACAATATCCAGTTGCAATTCCTTCATCAAGGCTGCTGATTGTTCAAACGCCGTTATGTACTGTTCCATAATATTATTTTATCCGTTCTTTTAATGCTGTTGCTACTGCCCCGATTACCGTTTCCAGTTTAGTAACCAGGGTTTCCAGTAATGCAGACCTGCCATATACTGCTGCATGCTTTTCCATATCCCGTATATCCTCTTTCAGCAACAGAATGCCAAGGTTGTCAATAGTCGGTTTCATCCGGTGTGCAACCTTCGCTATTTTTTCAAAATCACCCGCCTCATACGCTGCTTTTATTTCGCTTACAGACGCAGGCCCCTGATCCAGAAACAAGGTAATCATTTTATGCATAAACCCTTCATTCCCCTTTGCGATTTGTTCCAGTTTCGACAAATCAAATAATGGCGTATCCCCTGCTGTTGTTTTTTCAGTTGATGATACCTGCACACCCTTCTCCAGCCATTTGGTCACCACGGTAAGCAACTGGTTTTCCTCAAAGGGTTTCGACAGGTAATCGTTCATACCCGCTCCGATAAATTTTTCACTATCTCCCTTAACTGCGAAGGCCGTAAGCGCAATCACCGGCACAAGGCTTTTCAATGTTGACCTTATTTCTTTTGTTGCCCGCAGCCCATCCATAACCGGCATCTGCACATCCATCAGCACTATATCAACAGACAGCTTCCGGAGCAGATCAATGGCCTCCAATCCGTTCTGCGCTTCTTCTATAGTTGCGCCAAAATGCTTTAGTATGGTTGAAGCCACCAACCGGTTCATTTCATTGTCATCAGCAATCAGTACAGATTTTCCCGCAAGTATACTGGTGTTGACCTCACCGGAAATTTTTACCGGCAGGTCTGCTTCCGTACCCTTTTTAAACGGAATCGCAAATGAGAAGGATGTACCTGTTCCTTTTTCGCTGCTTACCGCAATCGTTCCCTCCATCAACTCCACCAGGTCTTTACAAATACTCATCCCCAACCCCGTACCACCAAATCGCCTGGTCACCGATTCGTCCTCCTGCTGAAACTTTTTAAAAAGATTCCTGACAAATGCCTGCTCCATACCAACACCGGTATCACTGATGGTCACTTCAACCGATTGGCGGGTATCCTCATCCATCATTACGCGGCAGCGGATATCAACACTCCCTTTCTCGGTAAACTTGATGGCATTAGAAATAAAATTGAGTAAGATCTGATTAAGACGGTAAGGATCACCAATCAAAACAGGCGACACTTTACTATCGTAGAATGAATTGGTAAACACCAATCCCTTTTCTTCTGCTTTGTGCATCATTACCTGCATCGCCCGGTCGATAACCACCCTTGGTTCAAACCCGATTTTCTCAAGTGTGAGGTGACCTGCTTCTATTTTTGAAAGATCCAGGATATCATTAATAATAATCAGCAGGTTGTCTGTTGCCGATTGAATGGTGCTCAGGTAAAACTGCTGATCAGCATTAAGCGGAGTCTTATTCAGTTGGTTGGCCATACCCATAATGGCATTCATCGGCGTCCTTATTTCATGACTCATGTTGGCCAGGAACATCTCTTTGGCACGCGTGGAATCTTCTGCAGCATTTTTCGCTTTGATCAATTCTGCCTCAAGTGTTTTTTGCTTCGTGATATCGATATGCGTGCCGATAACCCGCAGCGGCTTCTTATCATCATCCAGCTCAGTCACCACCGCCCTGTCGAGCACCCAGCGAATGGTGCCGTCTTTATGTATCATCCGGTATTCGCTGGTATGGTGATTGATTAACCCTGCTTTATAGTTGTCGTCATTATGCTGCAGCATTGCCCTGTCGTCAGGATGGATCCTTTCCCACCATAATGCTGCCGCATTGGTGGCATCATCAACTTCAAAGCCAAGTAAATTATTGGATGGATTGGAAAAATAGGTCTTGCCCGTCCGGAAATTATGCTCCCAGTAATTATCCCCTACATTGGTCAATGCAATCTTGAGCCGTTGTTCATACTCCCGCAGTTTCCGCTGTACAGCCTTTTCTGCAGAGATGTCTTCTATAATTCCGAAATACTCCGTAATCTCTCCGTTGGTATTTTTGATGGGCTGGCTTGTTGAGCGTCCCCAGAACCATGTACCATCTTTGCGGTAATAGATGATTTCACAATTAAATGCAACTCCTTTTGCAAAAGCAGCAACCACTTCCAGTAAAGTATTGTAATCCGTTAAGGGACCTTTGCAGCGTTCAATGGGTGTTTTACCAATCACTTCATCAGCAGTAAACCCGGTAAGCTTGTAAAATCCATCATTTGCCCAACTGATTTTACCATCCGGCCGGGTAAACAACACCCCATTCTCATTTGCACTCGCCAGTCTGGATAAGCGTTCCAGTTCCTGTTCATTCTTTTTTCTTTCAGAAATATCCCGCATAAATGAACAGAAAAATTCACCGTTCCCCTGCTTTACCGGAATGATATACAGTTCAATCAGAAACTCCGTGCCCCCCCGGCGCATGGCGGGCAACTCCATGGGCTTACCCAGGGCAGGGCCAATACCGGTTTTATTATAGTGCTTAAGTCCATGTTCATGTGCAGCCCTGTACGCAGCCGGAATAATCGTCTCCGATAATTTCCGGCCCAGTACTTCATTCGCCTTCCAGCCAAAGACTTTTTCTGCCTGGGGGTTCCAGAAAGTAATCAACCCGGCCTTATCAATAGTAATAATGGCATCCAATGCCGCATTCATGATCAGCCGGTTATTCAACTCACTTTGTATCAGTGCATCCTGGCTTTTTTTCTTTTCAGTAATATCGGTATAACTCCAAAGATGTCCCTTGTATTTACTGTCGATAAAAATCGGAATGTAATCACGTTGCAGCATACCTCCATTCGCCAATGCAAGGATTTCACCGGTTACCAATCGCCTTTGTTTCAGCAGAGTTTCAACGCCGTTGATAAACAAATCAGGGTTCCTGAAAAAATGCTTGTTTTGTTCCGCACTTTGGGTACAATCAAGCCCCCGCAAGGCATCCGGCGATACGGGTATATGGAATAAATCACAAAACAACTGGTTCGCAAATACAATTTTCCGGCTCTCGTCTTCAAGCAGGACACCGCTCTCCATATTGGCAATCAAAGAAGTAAATACCTCTTCTGCACTTTTTCTTTTACTGATTTCCTGCTTGAGGTAGCGCGTAATGACCAACAGGTCGTCTGAATCATTTTGTCTGTCCATCCCTGCAATAACGCCAACCGCTTCCTTCAGCTTTTCAACAGACAGCCGTTTGATCTCCACTTCATGCTTGAGCTTATTATTGAGGGCAACATACTCCTCCTCACTGATCGTAAATGCGCGTTCAGCCAACTCTTTGTCGCGCTCCCAGGCCTTGTAAGCGTCACTGATCACTGCTAAAAACTTTGCCGTATCCGGATGCCCCTGCAGGTGTTCGGGTAAGTGTTTCGCAATTTGTTTGGAAAGAAGTTTATGGTAGTTCATAAAACGAGGTGATTGTCATGGTTTGGTTGTGCAGTTGGCAACTGCCGCCTTCGTTAAATGGCGAGATCTCTCCATACGAATAAAAGCCGGCCAGTGGTACCCCGGTACCCAGGGTTTCGCTTACCGCTTCCACCTCTTCATCAATACGCGGCCCCAGTATGAGTTTCCGGCCAACGCAACTCACCAGCAAGGCAAAGTCCGGTTTCCGGTCTGCAGGCAAAAAAGTTTGCTGGGCAGCCGTTGCCGCTGCTGCAGTAAGCTTATCAAAATTGGCTTTCATAAACCTTACCTGGGAAGCTTCAGGCACATCACCGGCAAAAGTCATTGTCTTATTTTGTTCATCGATAGACAATATGGTACGTACCACCGGCATCTCAGCGCCGGGAATGGTCAGCGAAAGGGGGAACAGTAAAGCAGAAGCGGGCAGGTTCTCCGCATCTGCCCCCAGGTATTTCTTATACAAATCCAGTGCATTCTCATTTTCTATCTCGAACAATACATTGCCTTCCGATCTGGTAATCTCCTTCTCAAGACCAAACCTGTCCCACCCACCTTGCGAACCGTGGGTAACCACCAATTTCTCCCCATAAAAGCCAATCGCCACAATATTGCCCTCCGCAGGTGGTGCATCAAGCCCCACAAGGGTGGATACAAAATCTGCGGCATCGCCCGCCAGCCCCCCGGTTACCAATATCTTTTTGGCCCCCGCACTCAATCCCTTAACAAGCTCACTACCATTCACCAAACTACCGTCAGACAATACCATCATATAGGTAAGATCGTCTGCATAAAGCAACCCGGACAATGCTTCTGCAGCGGCATAACTGTTGCTGAATGTATTGATGTTTACAGCAGCCGTTTTGATACGGGTAGCAGCAAAACTAAGTGCAACAGCTACCAGCGTATCATCCTGAACACTATTGTAAAAAATCTCTCCTGCTGTACTGCACATCGCGATACTCGCATTCGGAAATTTCGTTTTAACCGTTTCATAAATATCGTCAGCCTGCAGTATGGCTTTGGAGGCAAAACAGAGTACAAGTGTGGCTTCCTTTGCTGCCATGGATTGACTCACCGGATGTACCGACCAGGTATTCCCGTTCAATTGAAAAAGAGAAGTATTCATACAATAGTTTAATAATGCACTGTTAATAGGTATGAATACTGTCAAAAACATGCCAAAACAAATATGCATCATCGGGAGCTGACTTCAAGCGTTTTACAGATTGAATATTCATTTCATATAATCTACTTTATGGAATTTTTCCACTTTATGGAACAGTTGGGCTACAATTCACCCGCCTGTATCATCTTATAGATAGTGCTTTTCCCAATGTCCAGTTCATCCGCGGTGGCGATAACATCTCCATTGTTTTTATGCAGGTAATATTTAACGATTTCACAAGTGTGTTGCCTTAGGGTCTTCCTGCCGCCCACGAAACGCTCATCATCCTTTCTGGTTGACATATAATTGATATCCGTTGCATCTATCTCATTGTTTTCACACATCACTGCCGCAAGATCGATGATGGCTTTTAACTCCCTTACATTACCGGGAAAAGTATACTTCAGCAATTTATCTTTTGCTTCCCGGGTAAATTGAATCACTCCCAGCTTGTTTTCCTTTGTAAATGCGTCCAGAAAATGCCTGGCCAGGAGTAAAATATCATTCCCCCGCTCGCGCAAAGGGGGGAGTAATATCGGCAAACCCATAATACGGAAATAAAGATCCTCACGGAAATTACCCTTCTTTACTTCTTCCGCAAGGTTTTTGTGTGTGGCTACCATCAGGCGTATATCAAGTTTCACCGTTTCATTGCCCCCTACCCTTACCACTTCCCTTTCCTGTAGTACCCTGAGCAGTTTACTCTGGAGGTTCAGGTCCATTTCCGCAATCTCATCCAGAAAAATGGTGCCTCCGCTGGCTTCTTCAAACTTTCCGGTATTACGCGTCACCGCCCCGGTAAATGCCCCCTTTTCATGTCCGAACAAAACACTTTCGATAAGATCCTTCGGGATGGCTGCCATATTAACGGCTATGAAATTTTTTCGTTTCCGGTCACTGTTATAGTGAATGGCTTTGGCCACCACTTCCTTTCCTGTTCCCGTTTCACCGCTAATCGACACATTAATATTGGTCTTACCGGCCTTTTCCATCATAGCAAAAACCTTTTTCAGTGTATCACTCTGGCCGATGATGGTCTTGCTGAAAGAAAACTTTCCGCCAAGTTCTTCCCGCAAATATTCCACCTCCTTCTTCAGATCCTGGTTCTCACGTATCCGGATAATACTGTTCCAGAGTAAATCCCTGGTGGCCTCATCTTTGACAAGATAATCGTTAACCCCCATTTTAAGCAGGCGTACCGCAACCGCAATATCCTCCTGCGAACTGACGATGATCACCGGAACACTCGCGTTCACCAGTCTTATCTTTTCGTACAACTTATCACCGGTCATATCAGGCAGGGAGAAATCAATGGTAATCAGGTCTGGCTGCAGGTGAAGACTGGCCAGGCAGTCTTTCGCAGTCTCAAAACGGGTAACCTTATAATCGGGGTTTAAACCAAGGTGGTATTGGAGTATTTCACCATACCATGGATCGTCTTCCACGATAAATATACTATAGACTACTGGTTGCATAGTTTTTATAAGTTAAACACCAAAGGTTTTATTACATAGTATCTGGTCAACATACTGACAGGGGATGAAATTAATACAAATAATGGAAAATTTCCAGATAATAGAATGCATATAAGAATGCCTATTGTTTACATGCTTGATTATTAAGCAATTAGGTATTGGCATATGCTTTGAAAACAGGTTGGCACAGCAATGCAGGAACGATTAAAATAACCAAACAGCAATAACCCGTTTAAAAATAATACAATGAAAAAAGAACCAATGCTTCAGCACAACAGCACCCAAAAGACAGATCTGAATGTCGATCTGTTAAACCGCACAAATGCGACAGCAGCTCCCGGAGCGGAAGATCGCCTCGCACGTCCTGCTGCAAAATACGCCATCATTGTGCCCTGTTACAATGAAGAGCAGCGTTTTCCATATGTCCGGTTTCTGGCTTTCGCGTTAAAGAATCCTGAAACCCTGCTCTGTTTTGTAAATGATGGCAGTAAAGACCGGACATTGGCCGTACTAAGGGGTATCCAAAGCGAAAGTCCGGAAAACATCAGCGTTTATTCGATGCCACAAAATGGGGGCAAATCGGAAGCAGTCAGGCAAGGCATGCTCTACATGCACCAGCATTTTGATGTTGAATTGCTGGGTTTTTTAGATGCAGACCTGGCAACAACTCCTGAAGAATGGCTGCAGATGGCAAAATACAAGGAACAGTATCCCCAGTTTGGCGCTATTGTCGGCAGCCGTATTCAGCGCCTGGGTGCCAATATCAAACGCGATGACAACCGGTCTGTTTTCAGCAGCATCGTCAAAAAATTCATCCGGGTTATTTTGAAGACCTCTTTCCAGGATACCCAGTGCGGTGCAAAAATTTTTCACCGCAGCCTTGTTCCATTCCTGTTTAACCAGGCATTTATGACCCCCTGGTTGTTTGACGTTGAAATATTTCTCCGTCTGCAGCGGAAGTTTGGTAAATCTTCATTGCAGAAAGGGGTACTGGAGTTTCCATTGATGCACTGGACCGAAGTAGGAGATTCGAGACTTAAACTGAAACACTCCATAAAAATACCTGCGCAATTGATGCGGCTGTACTACCGCTATCACATTGCCAAAACCTTCCATACCAGATCCGGGTATTCCTTATTTGATCCCCAAAACAGCATGTCCGCAGCAAAAAAATAATCCATCAAAACAATATTTACACCCCCCGATAATCATCATACTATGAACAAGAATAATTATGTAGCCATTATGGCAGGCGGTATCGGCAGTCGCTTCTGGCCCATGAGCAGGGCTACCTACCCCAAACAATTCCTGGATATCCTGAATACCGGGAAAACCCTCTTACAATCCACCTACGAGCGTTACCTCGCTTTTATTCCCAACGAGAATATCTATGTGGTCACTTCGGAAGAATACATCCCGATCGTAGAGAGACAATTGCCTTTGCTTCCGGCAGCAAATATTATTGGCGAGCCGGAGCGGAAAAATACGGCCCCCTGCATCGCTTATATATCGCTGAAGCTCAAAAAAATGAATCCTGATGCAAACCTCGTTATTGCGCCCAGCGATCATATGATCGAAGACACAGAACAGTTTCAGCACATTTGTAAACAAGCACTGGCCTATACCGAAAAGAACAGCGCCTTTGTTACCCTCGGCATCAAACCTACATATGCCAATACCGGCTATGGGTATATCCAAATAGAAGAAGACATCTCCCGGAGAGGTCTGTCGCGCGTAAAGCGGTTTACAGAAAAACCGGATATTGCTTCAGCCACCGCCTTTTTTAAAAGTTCGGCCTACCTGTGGAATGCGGGTATCTTTATCTGGAAGGCAAGCGATATCCTTGAAGCGTTCAGGCTTTACAAACCTGAAATGTTTGAAATCTTTGATGCCGGCACTGCAGAATTTAATACAGAAAACGAGAAGGCTGCGGTAAAGCATATTTATGACCATTGCGAGTCGGTATCTATCGACTATGCCATCATGGAGAAAGCAAAAAATGTATTCGTAATACCCTCCGATTTCAGGTGGAGCGATCTGGGTACCTGGAACAGCGCATGGGAAAATGCAGACAAAGATCCCTCCCAAAACGCTATCTCCGGCGACAATACTTTACTGATCGAATCAAAGGGATGTATCGTCCATTCGAACGATCAGAAACTGGTATTGGTGGGCGGCGTAGACAATCTCATCGTGATCAACACTCCCGATGCATTACTCATCTGTAAAAAGGAAAATGAGCAACAGATAAAAGAATATGTAACAACAGTCAAACAAGTAAAAGGTAAAATGTACCTTTAAATATGACTGACCGAACGTACATGAATAAACACAGCAATGGCATCTGGAACGATTACCCGGGCAAAAATCTATTGCTCCTGGCCATGTCGCTGGTATTTCTGACGCATGGGGTTATCCTGTATTTTACATTACCCGGCACCTACGATGCTTTTGTGCATATCTTCTTTGCGGATCACTACTCCAGATTCTGGTTTGAGCCGTGGGAATACCGCTGGTACACCGGGTTTCTGAGTACCAGCTACCCCCCGTTGGTTCACCAGGCCATTGCGCTGATCAGCAAAGTATTTCCACTGAAAATAGCCTTTTGCATCTATGCCATATCCATACTGCAGGTACTCGTTATCGGGGTTTACCGCTTTACAAAAATATTCTTCGACAAATCAACAGCCGGTGTAGCTGCAGTGCTGACCGTCATCTTATCCTCCATTGCAGAAACCTTGCATGTGTATGGACAGATGCCAACCCTTACCGGCCTGGCATTTTTACTGAATGCATTGCCATTTCTATACCAGTACCTGGTAAAAAACAAAACGATTTACCTGGTCATGACCCTGGTATTTCTTGCCGTCGTGATCTGTTCGCACCATGTCACTGCTATCTTCGGTATGATCTTTTTTATTGCGCCCGTCGTATTCATGGCACTCACAGATGGGTTGCCCCGGGCACCTGCACCGAAAAATATTGTACAGTTCGGCCTTCTCCTCATCAAGAGGGTTTTTAAAAAGTACAGGCAATTTTTTCTGCTCGGCATCCTTGTACTGATACTCGCCATTGGCCTGATCTTTCCTTATTGGTACTGGAGCAAGACCGATCCCATCACACAGGTATCGATCCCCCATGGATCAAGGGACAACTTTTTCCGAAAGCCATCATCAGGACTCATTTTTTACATCATCCCGCTTACCCTCATTTTTGCATTACTGCCGGCCATCACCTACGCCATTACCCGGCAAAAAAGATTCATCGGCTGGGCAGTTTCTTTTGCCCTTTGTTTACTACTCGGCAGCGGCGGTACTACACCCCTTCCGAAAATGATGCTGGGCGCAAATGCGTTCAACATCCTGACCCTGGACCGCTTTGGCTTCTGGGCATCCATCATTGCCATTCCATTCATGGCCAAATTTATCCATTCATTCCTGAGTGGTCCTGTAAAAAGGTTCTGGCACGACAATTTTGGTGCATCCAGTCACTTTATTTTATCGGCGCTGACAGGCTTTTCTTATTTACTCTTTATTGTTTTTATTTTTCACCTGGGCAGCTTTCGCCCACTCCAGCCCAAAGAAATAGAGATACAACCCATCACCAATTTTTTAAACCGCGACGACCACATGCGCTGGCGCTTTCTTACCCTTGGGTTTGGCGACCAGATGGCCTGGCTCAGCGCCAACTCACTGGCTGCATCTGTTGATGGCAACTACCACTCTGCAAGAAGGCTTCCGGAGCTGACCACAAGACCTGTTGAAAGACTCGAAAACGCCAAATTCTCAGGAGATGAGGGACTGGCTTCACTCAACAACTTTCTGTCAGGCGCAGAAAAATACAGTTTAAAATATGTTTTCAGCAACGACCGCTACTACGATCCATTGTTGTATTACAATGGCTGGAACCGTACCATCCTGCTGGAAAACGGTATTATGGTTTGGGAAAAAGGCAATATATCCACCATCAAACCCGTAGAACCCAAAAAACTGTCCCCGTTGCTGAAAAAAGCATGGGGCATTATACCGGTAAGCAGTTTATGCCTGGCAGTTATACTCACCCTGTTTTACCTGATGCGGTACAAACAAAAAGATTATTTTGAAACAGTACCGCAAACCAGTCATTACTATCCCAAAGCTGTTGTGTACTCCTCGGCGCTGCTGCCGCTGCTCCTCTCTTCCGGGTTTATCCTGAAGCAGGTATATGAATTACTGCTGGTAAAAGAACAAAAGAACCCCGAAACAGCCGTACTCAATTATTACAACCACCTCGATTTTCAAAGGTTTGAACGCGCCCACCAGTTCTTCAAACCGGATCCCGTTTACACACTCGACCAGTACCTGCTTGAGAAATCGGTTTCGGATGGCGGTCTGTTACCATCCTATGCAAAACTGGACAGCATCGCCGTCAACCCGATACCCAAAAGTACCGACACTGCATGGGTTGAGGTATATACCCGGTGGAGAACCTCGCTGGGGCAAATGGAGAAAACCGATTCCCTGCAACTGGTTCAGCAGGATCACAGGTGGTATATCCTGCCCCCGTCATTTACGCCTGAAATTCCTGACGAGCAGATGAGGAGTTACAGCTATGTATTGTTTAAAAAGCAGGGGAAACGTGTCATCAGCAGCTTTCCCACGGTCAAAGACGACCGGGTAAAAAAGCCCTTTGCCGCTTTCGGGCAGGTCAATTTTATACGCCATGAGCAGGAAAATTTTATTACCGGCGAAATACTCAATGCAGATGATGTTCCGGTAAACATTGCCATAAGGGTTGTTGTACATTACCGGAAAGGTATTGATCAAACATACTATCCCGGTACGGCTATGCAATACAACCTTTCTCCAAAAGCAAGCAGTTTTTTCCAGGTACAACTGGACAGTACGCAACGCATGGATCATTTACAAATAAAGTCAGTGGATGTTTATGCAGAAACCGATGTGAGCGAAAGGGGCTATATCCATGGTGGCACCCCGGGTTATTCGGTACAGACCGGTAAGGACAACGGGGTATTGATTGATGTAAAAATGTACAATGAACTGACCACAGAAATCAATATCCCGGGCATACTCGTGGCCGAGAAAGATCCGGCAGGTCAGATCTGGCAGACACAATTGCTCATCCACAATACTGCGCTGAGGAGCGGGCTGAACATCAGCTTTCAAAAAAAGTTTAAAAAGATACAGGATAAGGCGCAAATGCTCAGGACATTCCCGATAACGACATTTATCAACGGGCAGACCAGGCAGATACTGCCCTTGCAGCAAGACCAGACGGCCCTTGCCAATAAAGGCATTGCCATACTCCCGCATTGTTTCATGTCGCAGGAAATTTATCTTCAGTGAAAAAAGGACTGCCGCATATCATTCTGCTGACCCTGCTGGTTTCCTGCAGGGAGGTTACACCGGAAAAGCCGGTGTGGCTGAATCCTGCTCCGGAGCTGGCAGTTACAGACCTGCAATTGCAGTTCAGGTGCAGCGGAAAAAACTGGAAGGCTGTACTCCTGAACTTTACCCAGCCGGTTCCCTTGTCCGTCCGGCACAACGATACCGGTATCACCATAAGTGCAGTACATAAAAAAGGCGTAACAGAAGGACCCGCACAGCTTTGCCTGTCAACCGGTGACCATTATTTCTTTTACCCGGTACACCTGCGCAACAGTAAGCCCGTTCTTGTTTCAAAAAAAGATTACCGGTCGCCCAAAACGGTCAATCCCGACAGCAGTCTGTATCAGCAAAAGATCATTCACGACATTGATGAATACCGCAACCTGGCACCCCTTAAGAATTATCCGGGCTATTTTGCAGAGGAAGAAATTTTACTGCCGCCACAGGCAGGTACCAGCCGGGCCATCAAGGCCGAGCCCTTATCCTCATTCTATGTACAGCCCGGCTCCTGTACCGCCATACCCATCAGCGCAGTATATATCGCTGCAACCAAAAGTTTTTCCATCACCGCAGGTCCCCTGCAGGACAAATACGGCAATACAGCAGCCAATGGTACACGCGTCGCATTCAGCTTTACAGACGGACAAACCAGCAGCAGGATGGAAGCAGCAGTGTGGAATGGTTATTCAACCATCAGCATTCCATCAACCGGCAATACCCGCTGCAGCATAAAAGCAATGATTAACCAAACTGTTTCAAAAACACTCAACCTTATCCCCTGAATGCCACGCATTGCTTTCATATCACTGCTCGTTTTACTTACAAGTCTGCTGATCCTCCGGGGCAGGCTGCTCCGGAAGGATGATGTACTACCCGCTTTCCAGCGAACAGATGCCATCGCCGGTGAGCACCGCACCAGAACAAGCATCAAGGTACATACAAAGCATACACCAGCAGCAACAGCACTCGAAGGACTTGAAAAAGATTATACCGGCATATGGGCACACCTCAATCACCTGTATGCCACCAATGATGTAACCGCCGGAAAAGAGTATTATACCGAAGCCTGGTTCAGGCAATGCTGTAACCAATACCCCGGTATTCAAAAACCGGTTGTTACCAGGGAGGACGTACAGCATGAATTACACATTCAGCAATGGGCTGATGACGGACTGGTATGCACAGCGATCGACAGCAATGTCGTTTTCCGGTACCACTATCCCGACCAATCCATCAAAACGACAAAAGCCAATATTGCAGTAGTTCTGCTTTACCAGGGCGATCACTGGCGGATTGATGCCATACATATCATTAACGAAACCATCAACTGAAAAAAACATGACAATCGCATTTGTATCACCCTATCCACCCAGCCAGGTCACCCTCAATGAGTACGGCTATCACCTGATCAGGAGCTTTGCCGGTAAGCATGATGTTGAAAAAATATATGTGCTCACCAACCACCTTGAAGACAATAGTGCATACAGCCGTTATGCGATGGAAGGCATTGAGCTGATTCCCTGCTGGACGTTTAACAGTTGGTTCAGCGTATTCAGCATCCGCAAACAGTTAAAAAAACTGAGGCCCGACATCGTCATCATGAACCTGCAGTTCATGACTTTTGGTGAAGGTAAAATTGCGGCTGCCCTTGGCTTGTTAACCCCCTGGGCCTGCCGGTTGCTGCATATCCCGGCCATCATCATCCTGCACAATATTGTCGAAACCGTTAAACTCGATACCATCGGAATGGCGGAGAGCAAATGGAAGGGGAAACTGTATTTGCGGATCGGCAAACAACTGACCAGGTTTATCCTGAAAGCAGACCTGGTGGGTGTAACCATTTCGCAGTATGCAGATATCCTCAAAACGGAATACAAGCGCGACAATATCATCCTCCTTCCGCATGGTAATTTTGAGTTGCCCGAACGCAAATACCTGCCGGAGCCGCTATCCGAAATCAACCTGATGGCTTTTGGCAAATTCGGCACCTACAAAAAAGTAGAGGTTATGCTTGACGCCACGAAGATTTTGGAAAAAAGATACCCCGGACAAAAGTTCAAAGCGGTGGTTGCGGGTACAGACAACCCCAATGTAAAAGGCTACCTGGATGGCGTTAAAAAAGCATACAGCAGCATGACAAACCTTGTCTTTACCGGGTACATTCCCGAAGAAAAGGTTGCCGATATTTTTCACGACAGTACATTTGTCATTTTTCCGTATACCACCACAACCGGCAGCTCGGGCATCCTGCACCAGGCCGGCAGTTATGCGAGGGCATGTATCCTTCCCAAAATCGATGACCTTGAAAGGGTGGTGGAAGAAGAAGGTTATGGCGGCGCTTATTTTGATACAGACAATGCCGGCAGCATGGCTGATGCGGTAGCGTACTTAATGGAGCATCCCGAAGAAAGAAAAAAGATCGAAGACATGAACTATGCTGCCGCCAAAGGTTTGCCGATGAACGAACTGGCAGAATGGTATTTATCGCATATTCACCAGCTCCTGTCAGTTTCCCGAAAGTAACCCACCAAACTGTAACCATATATGCTGAAAAAAATAATCCACTATTTGCTCCGGCTCTGGTACCCGGTATTTAAAAAAGCCTTTCCCTACCAGTTGTACGCTTACCTCGCTGTTGGTGCAGCCAATACCCTGCTCAATATAGGATTGTTTACATTAGGCTATAGCATGCTCTCCTCATCCGGCGGATGGCTGCCCGGTATAACGGGACTAAAGGGCTTCGCTGTAGAAATAGCTACGGTGCTGTCTTTCTTAGTCTCGGTTATTACCGGTTTCTGGCTCAGTAAAAACTTCGCATTTACAGATGCACCCAATGAAAAAGAGGAACAAAAAAAGCAATTCGGCAGGTATTTTCTGGTGTCGCTGCAGGGGCAGTTCAGCGATTACCTGATCACCAAAGGGCTGATCATATTTCTTCGGATTGAGCCTGCCATTGCGTACTGCATTTCAACAGTAATCATGCTGGTCATTAATTTTATGCTGCAGAAGTATTATACATTCAAAGCGCAGAAACCCCGCTGATGCAACAGGGATTACCATTTCCAGAGCAGCCTGAACACCAGCCAGTTGAAGGAATAACCTGTACCCGTTGCGGAGGCTACATTACTGGTTTGGTATTTCAGCGCGGTTTCGAAATGCGCTAAACGCAGTCCCATTTCAGATTGAAAACGGAGTGCAGGCTCCCATTGCTGGTTTTCGATCTGCTGCATACCCGCAGCCGCTTGCAGTTGAAGGTACAGCTTTGAAAGATGGGGCAAGGCCGTGCTGTAATCGGTAAAAACTTCAGCACTGAGGTAACGGTTGGGTGAAAAATAGGTTTTAATACTGCTGTCTTTAAAATGCAGTACAGCGAAATTCAGCCCGGTCTTAAATGCAGGTTCGGTTCTGAACAAATGATACAGCGAAGCAAAACATTGAAACTGTTGATTGCCATCATTGATATCACCAAGGCTACCCTGCGAATAGATACCCGTTTTTCCGGTAACAAGTATATGCGTTACATAACCAATATTATGACTGCGTATATTCCTGCCCAGGAGGGATGCGGTATAATTGAGGATATCGCTGTTGTAAAACAGACCGATCATCCTGCGGTCGTTCGGCTGGTATTGTATGGTTTGCCTGCCGGTAACACCCGTAAACGTCTCACCCGTATTCGGCTTAATGGTTTGCAGGTGTATATCCGTCTGTCCGCTCCAGGCTCTGTTCCAGCGTTCATTAACCGTTATATGCCCAAACTGCACTGAGGTCTTCTCGCTTTGTGCCGAGGTCAGTTCCGACAGACCCGCACTGATCCTGAAACGATAGCGTACCCCATCCCTTTGCTGCCACCAGGCCGAGCTTTCAATACGCATGTTTTCAGCCACATCTTTAAAGAAGATCAACTCCGTACCTGCCTGCTGCACCAGTGCGGCCGATACCTTCTGCCGGAAGCCATCATAATCACTTGCTGAAAAAAGTTGCCGGTGTTGTTTGATCGTTTCCACCGAGCGCGCCATTTCCTTTTTGCCCAGCAGCACTTCGGCGTATTCCAGTACATAATATTTATCCGGGTAAGCTCCTGCAAGACTGTCGTAGTAACGCAGCCCGTTAGGATAATCACCCGCCGTAGTATAAAGCCTTGCCTTTAACACGAGTTTTTGTGCAGGGCTAAGTAACCGCTCCTGCTGTTGTAAAAACGCAGCCGCTTTTTTGGTTTGGAGGTTCCAGAGCATGGCGTTGAAATGGTTGATTACAGCATTGGTATTGAGGCTATCGTGTATCCAGGCGGCAGCAGCATATTGCAGCGCCTGTTGCGGATGATGGGCCATAAACAAGGCGTATGAAAGATTGACCCGGGTGATGGTGGTTTCATACTGCAGCGGCAGCAGCACTTTATAGATTTGCACCGCCTGGCCATATAATTTACTTTGGAGTTTGAGGTCGCCCTTAAACAAGAGAACACCGGCATCTTTTGGCTGATACAGCAGGATGCTATCCAGTTGCTGAATGGCAGCCGTATACTGTTCGGCCTTACGCAACTGTAAAGCCTTCTGTATATATTGTTCACGTTTTTCGCCGCTTAATACCTGGGCGTGTACTTTTTCGTGTGCGGTGCCCAGCCACAACAGCAGCAGCATGGATATACGCAGGGTGTTGGTCATAAAGGGATAAGTTTCAGGTTTAACTTGCCGGTACAATTGCGGTATGCAAAAATTTATTGATCCCGGTTGTATTGACCCATTTATCAACAGCAGAACCCTGCTGGTATAAAAAGATAAGTCTTATTGAAGCTGCGGAAAGCGTGTAATGACTGTGAATGATTTCATTAATGCCCGGCAAGTCAGCATCTTTGGCCGCTTTAGCATCAATATAAATCAATTCAACCCCGCTGTGGATATATTCGCCGACGGCTTTTCGTATGTCCGCAGCAGTGACACTGTTTAAATCACCGGTACACTTTATGCTTATTGACGGTTTTTGGTGACCGCTGATCACGAAAGAGGAACATGTAATACTCATGATGGATTGTTTTTTTTCAAGATAATTGCGGTCAGCAGCCAACTGTATATACTGCTGCCCATAAAGGCCATAAATATTCCCCAAAAAGAATTAAACACCGGCCACATCAGTAAACGGATGGTGAGAATGACCAGGAGTATGCCCAGCAACAGCGGCCAGTACATGGCGGTTTGTTTGGGCTGGTCATCGCTGCGCTGGTTGACCGGTAAGGCTGCAATCACTTGATGCACCACCAACAAACCGGCGATACTGAACAGTACCTGCAGCAGGAAATAGACCGGCAAATGCACCTGCCCTGTGCCGGCTTCTGCATGCAACACCGGCAACAGCAATACAAACATACCATCAGCATGGGTAAACGCATCGAGGAATAAATGGGATAGCACGCCTGTCACCAGGGAAATAAGGACTTTACCTTTGTTGGCTGCAGCGTAACGGTTCCAGTTGAAGCTTAGAACAGGGGAAAAGCGGTTCCTGTACCAGCCCGGCAAATTGGCGATACACCCGGCTTTGAGCAGGTTGTGAAACAAAAAACAGCACAGCAAGGCTACCGGCAGATCAAACAGAATGATGCCATACCAGTGGTGGCCAATATTCTCCACCTCACGCAATTGCAGAAAAAATTCAAGATCGGGCGCAATACTGCCCGCAACAAGTGCTGTCAGGGAGAACCCGAACCTGGATTTGCCCAGCGGAAGCACAATAGCCGGATGTGATAATGTAAAAGGCATTTATCGGCTATGATTAATAGATTTTACCGGTAAAAACGGCATTTTCGTCAATGTTACTGATGATGGAAGCCAGTTCCTTTTTGGTAGCATTTTCTTTGAGCAGGTAATCAAAAGAACCGTATTTCATGGCATTAACCGCCACACTCAGGTCTTCATGCGCCGTACAAAATACCACCCCAATACCAGTATGATATGCTTTGATTTTCTGCAACACTTCCAGTCCATCCATTTCTTCCATCTGGTAATCCAGGAAAACAAGACTGGGGTTCTGGTGAAGCTGGTCAATACAATCGTTTCCATTATCAAAGGTTATAATACTTGTATAACCCAGATCGCTGAGCATTTGACTAAGCATTGCTGTCCAGAAAGGATCATCATCTACAATAAAGGTTTTTTTAATGTTTTGTGCTTTCATGTTTATTTGTTTTTCCCGAAGACACGCCAATAGCAGGCCAAATATTAAATCAATGACAATCAACTGCTTACAAATAAAACATTCCATACAAATTTCCAGTTTCTGGAAAATATTACATAAATGAGAGTGCCGGATCAGCAGGTTGGTCAAACCCAAACCGTGGCCATTGTACGGCAAACCCTGGCCTTGACTTGCCATGAGCATCCACTACTCTGTACGAAAAAAAACAATTGGAATACGCCCGGGTGGTTTACAGGTATAAGGATCCCCCAACGGAATAATCCTTACCCGTTAACAAGTAAGGAACCTTCCAAACTTACTAACCCCTACCCGTTTACAAGTACGGAACCTTTCCAACTTACTAACCGCTACCCGTTTACAAGTACGGAACCTTCCAAACTTACTAACCCCTACCCGTTTACAAGTACGGAACCTTCCAAACTTACTAACCCCTACCCGTTTACAAGTACGGAACCTTTCCAGCTTACTAACCCCTACCCGTTTACAAGTACGGAACCTTCCGAACTTACTAACCCCTTCCGGTATAAGGATACACTATACCCATTAAAGCCTACGGAGCCTTCCGAACTTACTAACCCCTTCCCGTTTACAAGTATGGAAGCTTTCCAGTTTTATAGCCTGTACCCGTCTGAAGATACCGCCTGCCCTTTACAGGATAAGGCGTATTTCAGGGTTCAGCAATAGCAGCCATCCATTCACTACACCCGCGCGTAACCGGGGTTTCCGCTCCTGCTGGTGGCCGGCCGGTCAGGGGTTGCGGGCAGGATCAACCGGGTACAGGATTCTGTAAACAATGGACTGGCCAACGGGTTGAATCGTGTAAATAAATTTCCCGCCATCCCGCCAGATTCTGTATTTTTATTGCTCATAAAGCAGCCCGCCGCGGGTAAACCGCTGGCGGGTAAGCGCAAAATATTTTTGTTATGCCCATTAGAATGGTTGATGACCCCGGAAATCAAAACGACTACAACGAAAACAGTAACGACAACAGTGGCGGCGGTGGTCGCGGTGGCGGTGGTGGATTTACCGGTGGTGGTGGTCTGCTCAACTTTCTGCCGCTGATCTTCACCCTTTTCCGTGGTGGTGGCAAGGGCAAGCTCTTCTTTTTGCTGATTGCCGCCGCAGCCGCTTATTTTTTCTTTTTCCGCAAAGGGGGCTGCAATCTTTCCAGTGCCATCTCTACATTCCAGACCGGGGGCAAACTTGATCCCGAACAATTTAAAAAAGCAGGGGTGTACGAGGGACTTGCCGATGATAAGGGTAAGAACCCATTACCGGAACGGGTATCGCTGCTCAGCTTTGCTCCCGACCGTAAAAACCAGGGCAAACAGGGCAGTTGTGTGGCCTGGAGCAGTGGTTATGCCGCGCGCACCATCCTGCAAAGCAGCAGTACCCGCACCGACCCCAACAGCATCGCATTCAGTCCTTCTTTTATGTACAACAATATCGGACTTGATGGTTGCCAGGGTTCTTACATCATCCGTGCCATGGAGTTTATGCAGCAGAAAGGTGCGGTGCCCTACAACGCTTTTCCTTATGATGAGAACGATTGCAGCAGGCAGCCCGGTGGCAGTTTGTACAACCAGGCCGCCAACTTCAAAATACACGGTTTCAACCGCCTTACCGACGATGATGCTGTAACCAACCTCAACCTGCGTGCGGTTAAAGAACACTTAGCCAAAGACGCGCCTGTGGTGATTGGTATGATGGTGGGTGGTTCCTTTATGCAGGAGATGATGGGCCGGAAAGTATGGCACCCCGATAATAACGATTATGCACAAATGGGTTTTGGCGGTCATGCGATGTGTGTGATCGGTTATGATGACGGTCTTGAGGGTGGTGCTTTCCAGATCATGAACAGTTGGGGACCGGAATGGGGTGAAAACGGTATCGGCTGGGTTCGGTATGGCGACTTCCGTAAGTTTGTACGCGAGGCCTATGGTGTTGACCCGCTGCCCAAACAGGGTGCCGCCCTCAATGTTGATTTTGAAGTCAATATCGGGCTTGTCAACAACGACAACAAACAATACATTCCCCTCCGTACCACCGGCAGCAACCTTTTTACCACCGCCAGCCCCCTGCGCAAAGGCACCCGGTTTAAGGTAGAAGTAAAGAATGGCATTGAATGTTATGTGTATATTTTTGGAGAAGACACCAACAACAGCAGCTATACCCTCTTTCCATATAATGCCAGCCATTCCCCTTATTTTGGCATTACCGGTTACCGCCTCTTCCCCAGAAAGCAGTCGCTGATGGCAGACAGTGTGGGTACCAAAGACCAGATGGCCATTGTGGTGAGTAAAAAGCCATTGGATTACAATGCGCTTAACCAGGCCATCAACAAAAGCAGCCAGTCGGGCTATGCCGCCAAACTGAGCGAGGCCATCGGCAGCACAGCCATCCGCAATGTAAAATTTTCTACGACAAATAATGGCAGCATCTATTTTAAGGCCGACGCCGGAGAGCAGAATAATGTGGTGGGCTGTGTGGTGGAGGTCAATAAAAACTAAACGCATCAGATGACTGGTAAAAAAACGGATCAGTTCTTAGCCCTGACCAGGCATCCCCTGAAGTTTCGCCTGTTCCTGCTGGCCAAACTGCCGGCTGCATTTTTCTGTGGCGTTCGGGTAGCTTCCGCCGGTGAAGAGCGCTGCACGGTAACTGTTCCTTACAAATGGATGAGCCAGAACCCCTTCCGCAGCACCTATTTTGCCTGCCTCGCCATGGCCGCAGAAATGAGTACGGGACTGCTGGGTATGGCACAGATTTACAAGCGGCAGCCGGGTGTGAGTATGCTGGTGCGGAATATTGAAGGCGAGTTTATGAAAAAGGCAACGGGCAAAACCATTTTTGTATGTGAAGATGGCGCCCTTATCCGGCAGTTGGTGGAAGAAAGCATTGCTACCGGAGAAAGCCGCAGCGTCAGGACAAAGTCTACCGGCACCAACAGCGATGGTGAGGTGGTTGCGGTTTTTTATATTACCTGGTCATTTAAGGCAAAGGGGTAAGGGAACCCATGTGAGGATTTCCTCACTCCTGTTGTATATATATTTGGCGAACGGCCGGTTTTGCTCTCCAACTGATATTGCATATAACTTTTCGGCTCCGCAAAGCGTGGTGTTCTCTATACGCTGTTCAGCAACATCAGGCCTTTGGGTAGATTTGCGGCAGACAGGCACTATATATCCCACACACATTTACTGTTTTATCTAATCCCATTTTGAAAGGTTTGGTTCATCAACAAAGGCGCTTACCTGTCATGCCGGCATAGGTTTTATACAGGTAACCTGATTTGCTGAAAACCGTTCAATAAGGGTGGTGTACTCGTGTTAATTGCATACCTTACAACAATAAAAACCGTACATAAATGCAAGTTTTGTCATGAGGCATGTACAGGTATAGCAGCAGTTCTTTCAGCAACTGCGGCTATCCGGCATTTTTGACAACCCGATAAACAGAACCATTATGATGAAAACAAAACTCTTTTTATCCTTATCACTGGTAATCATGATCACCTGCCGGCAACAAGCCATTGGTCAGCAAAACACCGGGGCAGCCCTGACGCATGAATCTATTATACCCGAGACCGACAGTATTTTTAATAAGCTGGTTCAAATCAGGCGGAACTTTCATGAAAACCCCGAATTGGCTGGTCATGAAATACGTACACAACAGGTCATCAGGCAATATTTACTTGCTTTGGGGCTTGAAGTTGAAACAAATATTTATGGCCACGGTATTACAGGGATTCTAAAGGGTGGGAAAAAAGGCAAAAAGATAGCCTGGCGGGCTGATATGGATGCACTTCCAAACGACTTTCCGGATAAAGTTGAATTTGCATCTAAGGTAAAAGGCGTTCAGCATGGTTGCGGTCACGACGTACATATGGCCATTGCTCTCGGAATCGCTGAAGTATTAGCAAAAAATAAAGCATCCTTACATGGAACGGTATATTTTATTTTCCAGCCGGAGGAGGAGACTTTTATTGGCGCAAAAGGTATGCTTGACAGTGGTTTGCTTTCCAGAATAAAACCGGATGAAATCTATGGATTACATGTAACCGCATTACCTGTTGGACAAATAATGGTTAAGTCAAATGAAATATTTGCCTATCAAAGAAAAATAAGGATTACCCTTAAAGATGAACTGACCAATGCGCAGGTAAATGAACTGACAAAAAAAATCCGCAGCCAGTTATCCCGTGCCAAAACCGGCAGCAAGCCCTGGGAAATACAAAATATAGCAGACCCCAAAACAGGACTTACCAACTCCAATACCATTTTTAAAGATTATTTGATCATGGATGAGAATTTCACCGCTTACCATGAAAACGGGAAACGCTTCCTCGAAGCATATTTGTATGAAACGAATCCGGTTAATCTGAAAAAAATCATTCCCCGGATCAGGCAAATCATAACAGCCGGCAATTATAAAAAGCAGTTGCTTTCCATTTCATGTATACAGGAAAATCCAACCGTTATGAACGACAAGAGACTAACGGATATTGCCGTAAAAACACTTGATCATATTTATGGAAAAGGGTTCATCGCTAATGATTATGGCCAGGCTCCTTTTTTTAATGATGACTTTGCCTATTTCCAGCAAAAAATCCCCGGTGTCTACTTCCTGCTTGGGGGTTCTGACTTTGCAAAAGGCATTATCGCAATGAACCATGCGCCCGATTTTATGGTTGATGAAGCGTGCATAAGAACAGGGGTCAGAAGTTTTTTATCGCTGATTCTTGAAAGACTGAAAAATTAAGCCCTCTGCTGGTATCGTTTTGGAGCAAATCAACCTGATAAAACAATCATAACTTATTGTTCCCCTAAGAATCAGGAGCATATATTCAGATCAGTGTTCGCTGAGAACACCCTTAGGAAACGCATTTTACCAGTACAAAATAACGTGCATTTGAATGTACAAAATAATTTTTATACAAGCAGTTACCATAACTCAGCTTAGGGGTAATATCAAAAAATACCTCGACGATGTCAGTAAGTCTGATGATGTTATTATAGTGCCACGTACGACAGAAGATGATGCAGTAGTTATCATGTCACTTAAAGAATACAATTCCTTAAGTGAGACCGGTCATCTGCTGTCGTCTCCCATAAATCGGGCAAGATTGCAGGAGTCAATCAATCAGGTTCAGCAGAAAAAAACCCGAAAGATAAATTTAAAAGAAATTTAATCTTAAAACAGGTTGGGGTGAATTTTGAATTTACTTTAAACGCATGGGAAGATTTCGAATACTGGTTAGAACATGACCAGGAAATAATTATTAAAATCAGAGGACTTCTTAAGGATATCAGCCGAAACCCTTTTCAGGGTCTCGGCAAACCTTAGCCACTTAAGTATGATTTAAAGGGCTATTGGTCAAGGAGGATTACCGGAGCGCATAGATTGGTTTATAAAATCGAAGGGACGAAAGGACAAAATCAAAAATGTTATGTTCTTCAATGCAGGTATCATTACGACAATTAACTATCCTCCACTGGTATCGTTTTTGGGGCAAATCAACCTTGTAAAACAATCATAAGCATTTGCAGATCAATCCGGCTTTTGCCGGGTTGGACAAAATCGCCGAACAACTGCGTCTTCGTGTTAACTCCTTTTGGCTATTATGATACGGCTACCGCAACAAGGGCATAGGCACAATGACCTGTAAGCAATTGAACCACTTCCTCAACAACAGTGCCCCTCCCGGTACTTCCCCGTATTTTACGTAATTTGCAGCCCCTGTCTGCACACCAGCATCAGCCGTTTGGCAATTGCGGGAATGGTGCCATACAGTGTAAACAACGGTTATGCAAAAAGAATTAAGAAAACAACAGGCGCTTGAGTACCATGCCAAGGGGCGGCCTGGCAAGATAGAAGTCATCCCTACCAAAGAAGCCAAGACACAACGCGATCTTTCGCTGGCGTACAGTCCCGGTGTGGCAGAACCCTGCAAAGAGATCGCCGCAGATGCAGAGAACGTTTATAAATATACGGCCAAAGGCAATCTTGTAGCCGTCATCAGCAACGGTACTGCGGTATTGGGTCTGGGCGATATCGGACCCGAAGCGAGCAAGCCCGTTATGGAGGGCAAGGGTGTACTGTTCAAGATATTTGCCGACATTGACGTATTCGATATAGAGATCAATGAAAAGGATCCGGAGAAATTTGTACAGATCGTCAAATCGCTGGAACCCACTTTTGGCGGCATCAACCTCGAAGACATCAAAGCGCCCGAATGTTTTTATATTGAGCAGGAGTTGAAAAAGCAACTCACCATTCCGGTGATGCATGACGACCAGCATGGCACAGCCATCATCTCATCTGCCGCACTCCTCAACGCACTCGACATCCAGAAAAAGAAAATTGAGAAGGCAAAATTTGTGGTCAATGGTGCAGGTGCTGCTGCCATGGCCTGTATACGGCTGTATGTATCCCTCGGCGCCAGGCACGAAAATTTCATTCTTTTCGACAAGGCGGGTGTACTCCACCGGGGTCGTACGGATCTGGAGGATTTCAAACACAAATTTGCCAATGCCAAAGGAGAGATGAGCCTGGCGGATGCCCTCAAAAATGCAGATGTATTTGTAGGGCTGAGTGTGGGGAATGTGCTTACGGGAGAGATGATCAAACGCATGGCCAAAAATCCTATCGTATTCGCCATGGCCAATCCCGATCCGGAAATACCCTACGAGGAAGCCATCGCCTCCCGCAACGATCTCATCATGGCTACGGGGCGCAGCGATTACCCCAACCAGGTCAATAATGTATTGGGCTTCCCCTATATCTTCCGCGGTGCACTTGATGTACGCGCATCGGGTATCAATGAAGAAATGAAACTGGCGGCGGTAAAGGCATTGGCAGAACTGGCAAGGACGCCGGTACCGGATATTGTCAATATGGCCTACAATGAGAAAAGTATTTCTTTTGGTGCAGAGTATATCATTCCCAAACCCCTCGACCCCCGTTTGCTGGCTACTGTGGCGCCTGCCGTAGCCAAAGCTGCCATAGAAAGCGGGGTGGCCAGGCAACCCATCACCGACTGGGAGGCCTATACCCTGCAGCTCAACAAGCGGCTTGGACTCGACAACCAACTGATGCGCGTAATCGGCAGCAAGGCACGCAAGGATCCCAAACGCGTTATTTTTGCCGATGCAGAAAACATCAAAGTACTCAAAGCCGCACAGATTATACTGGATGAAGGGATTGGTTACCCCATCCTGCTCGGTGAAGAAGCCCGGGTGATGCAGATTGCGGCAGACAATGGCATCAGCCTGGAAGGCATACCCCTGGTTAACCCGAAAGACGATAAGCACGAGGATGTCCGCAGGAAGTTTGGCGAACTGTATTTTGCCAAAAGGCAACGCAAGGGCGTCAACCAGTACGAAGCGGCTAAAATGATGAAAGACCGGATCAATTTCGGGTGTATGATGGTAGAAACGGGAGAAGCCGATGCACTCATCAGCGGACTGAGCAAAAACTACCCCGACACCATACGTCCGGCCATACAGATCATCGGTACCGAAGAAGGCGTTAAAAAAATAGCCGGGATGTATATCCTGCTCACCAAGCGGGGGCCGCTATTCCTGGCCGACACCACCGTCAATTTCAACCCTACCGCCGAAGAACTGGCTGATATTACCCTGCTTGTAGCCAAAGAGGTACAGCATTTCAATATCAAGCCCCGTATAGCCATGCTCTCCTACTCCAATTTTGGCAGCAACAAATCCCCCGAAGCCGAACTTGTGGCAAAGGCGAGGGCGCTTGTAAAACAGAAGGACCCCAGCCTTATTGTTGACGGTGAAGTACAGGCCAATATTGCCTTCAATAAAGATATCCTTAAGGAAAACTATCCTTTCAGCGACCTCAGCCAGGGCGATGTCAATACCCTTATCTTCCCCAACCTTGCCGCCGGCAACGTGGCTTACGGGCTGTTGCAGGAAGTGGGCGGTGCAGACGCGATTGGCCCGGTATTGCTGGGTCTGAAAAAGCCGGTGCATGTACTCCAGTTGGGCAGCAGCGTAAGGAGCATCATCAATATGGTACTTATTGCCGTGATTGATGCACAGGCCAAACAGAAAGATGTCAATTCCGAGGAACTCGTAAAAAAATCGAAGTGGTGGAAAGGCTTTAAGAAAGTGAGCCGCGATTTGTAACCAAACATAAACCGTTCCGGCGGCTGCGGTGCCGGAACGGTTTATACCATGAGGTACCGGCTGCTTGCAAATGACAAGGGATAAAACCATCGCTGTATCATGCTTTCCGGCAAACGGTTGCGGTTAAGAAAATAGCCGGTATCGCTATTGAAGATATCGTACTTTTAAGGGTAAAAGCCGGACTAAAACCCAAAAAATTACTGTTTCATGCGCAAATATGTATTGCCAGTCCTCGCTGGCCTTTCAGCTTGTATATTCGCCTGTACTGCACCCGCAGTTCCTGTCGGCAACAATGCTAAACAATGGTGGAAAGAGGCCGTGATCTACCAGTTGTACCCCCGCAGTTTCCAGGACAGTGATGGCGATGGTGTTGGCGACCTCAGGGGCATCACCCGGCGGTTAGACTACCTCAAAGCGCTTGGTATTGATGCCATCTGGCTCAACCCCATCTGCGCCTCCCCCAACGACGATAATGGCTACGACATCAGCGATTATACGGCCATCATGAAAGAAATGGGTACCATGGCCGATTTTGATACCATGCTGGCTGGTATGAAAAAAAGGGGTATCCGGCTTATTATGGATCTCGTAATCAACCACAGCAGTGATGAACACCGATGGTTCAGGGAGAGCCGCAGCAGCCGTAACAACCCCTACCGCGACTATTACCACTGGTGGCCCGCAGAAAAGGGCAAGCCCCCTTACCGCTACAGTATTTTTGATGAAGAGGGAAATGCCTGGCGCTACGACAGCCTCACCAACAGCTATTACCTCCATTATTTCAGCCGCAAACAGCCCGACCTCAATTGGGAAAACCCAAAGCTGCGCCAGGAGATGTACACCATCATGAAATTCTGGTTAGACAAAGGTGTAAGCGGCTTCCGGCTTGATGCCTTTCCATTTATGGCGAAGGATACCAGTTGGCCGGTAATGCCCAAAGACTGGACGAATGAGCAATACGTACGTTACTATGGCAAAGACCCCAAAGTACACCAATACCTCAACGAAATGTACACCGAAGTATTAAGTAAATACGATGCCTATACAGTAGGCGAAGGGGGTGTTATTGCATTTAAAGACGTGATGGATTATGTTAATGAAGACCGCAAAGAAATCAATACGCTTTACCATGACGAAATTGCCAATGCCTGGGGGCGCGACAGCTTTGATGTGGGTGAATATAAAATCGACCGGCGCAATGTGACCGGCATCAAAAAGATTGTCTCCAAATGGGACGACAAGTTCAGTACAAAGGGCTGGAATACCGTATTCTTCACCAACCACGACCAGAGCAGGGCCGTGAGCCGTTTCGGCAATGATAGCCCCGCTTATCGTGAAGCGAGTGCCAAAATGCTCTACACTTTCCTGCTTACACAACGCGCTACGCCATATATTTATAATGGCGACGAAATCGGCATGACCAATATCCGTTTTACCCGCGTAGAAGAATACAACGATCTTCAAACACGCAACCGGTATTATATGGCATTGAAAGAGAGTAAGGAAAAAGCCGCAGCATACCTGCTTAGTCAGGCCGAATTAAGCCGTGACAACAGCCGTACACCTATGCAGTGGGACAGTACGGCTACCGCAGGCTTTACCACCGGCACACCCTGGCTGCCGGTAAATAACAACAAGGCAACGGTAAATGTAGCCGCATCCGAAAAGGACAAAAATGCTATTCTTCAATATGTACGCCGCCTGATTGCCCTGCGCCGTGCATACAAAGATGTATTGGTATATGGCAAATACCAGTTACACGACGCGGAAAACAAAGCCATATATGCCTATACCCGTTCGGATGGGCAGCATACATTCCTGGTACTGCTCAACTTCACCAGCGGACAAGGCAATACACCCATCCCCGCCGGATACCAACTGGGTGAAGAACTACTGAATAACCTGCAACCTCTGCATCAAAATGGCGGTACCATCCAGCTACAGCCCTACCAGGCACTGGTGATCCGGCTGAAGTGAACAAACAGGATGTTCTTCCCTCCGGTAACGCCTCACCATATACTTGCAGCCGTAGCCTGTACCGGATGCCCCCTCCCTGAATCATTTCCTCCCGTCATGCTGATGAAAGGTTACGGGAAAAATAATTTGCTATATTAAAATACTATCGTAATATTGCAATATTAAACTAAACAATGGGGGCAACAAAGACCGAACATTTTACAGACAAACAAAATGATATCGCCACGCTGTCGAAAGCGCTCGGGCATCCGGCAAGGGTAGCGATTATAGACTACCTGCTTTCGGTAGATGCCTGCATATGTGGGGATATTGTAAACGAGCTGCCCCTGGCACAGGCTACAGTTTCGCAACACCTGAAGGAACTGAAAAACGCCGGCCTGATCAAAGGCAGTATTGAAGGGAATGCCATCTGTTACTGTATCGACGAAAAAGCCTTACAGAAAATGCAGCAGTATTTCGCCAAAGTGTCAGACCGGTTAGCACGTAAAAAATCAAAGTGTTGATCACCATTCAAACATCAATGTATATGAAACTCTCAGAAATCAAAAAGCATTTAGCCAGTGCCGAAACGGTCAGCTTTAAACTGACGTCCGGTGCCTGTGTTCCGCCGCACTTCCACGTTACAGAGGTTGGGGTAGTCAGCAAACATTTTATTGATTGCGGCGGCACAGAGCGTTTTGAACGGGTGGCCAACTTCCAGCTTTGGGACGCAAACGATTATGACCACCTGCTGAAGCCACAGAAGTTACTGAGCATTATTGCCCTTTCCGAAAAAGTACTGGGCATGGATGACCTGGAGATTGAGGTTGAATACCAAATGGAGACCATTGGTAAGTACGGGCTGCATTTTAACGGAAAAGATTTTATACTGGTACCCAAACAAACGGCTTGCCTCGCGTCAGACCGCTGTGGTGTTCCGCCTGCCAAACAGCAGAAACCCTTACAGGCATTACAAACACAGGCTGCTTCCTGCACTCCCGGCGGAGGCTGTTGTTAATCAATCGTTATGGATATCAGGACTATTACACAGGACAATTACAGTGAGGTTACCGGAATATACAGGCAAGGTATTGCTACCGGCATAGCAACTTTTCAGGAGGATATACCGGATTGGGAAAGCTGGGACAAAAGTCATTTACCCCATTGCCGTATCGCCGCTTTTGAAGGAGAGGAGATGACGGGCTGGGCAGCACTTACGCCTGTATCGGGCAGGTGTGTATATGCTGGTGTGGCAGAGGTAAGTGTTTATGTGGCTGAAAAGTTCCGGGGTCGGGGTGTTGGCGAATTATTGCTCAACAGCCTCATTGCCCAAAGCGAAGCCGCAGGGCTGTGGACCCTGCAGTCGGGAATTTTTTCCACCAATACCGGCAGCATCAGGCTCCATGAAAAATGCGGGTTCCGGCAGGTGGGGTACCGGGAAAAGATTGGCCGGAAAAACGGTGTCTGGAAAGACAATATTATCATGGAACGCAGGAGTAAAATTATTGGCGTTTAACATCATCTATTATGAGCAATACAAACATATTGGTACTTTGTACCGGCAACAGTTGCCGGAGCCAGATTGCAGAAGGCTACCTCAGGTATTTTTCCAACGGCAGAGCCACCATCTACAGTGCAGGCATTGAAACACATGGCGTTAACCCGCGGGCCGTTGCAACGATGCTGGAAGATGGTATCGACATTTCAACACACAGTTCCAATCATGTTGACGAATACCGTGCTATTGATTTTGATATGGTGATTACGGTTTGTGACCATGCGCAGGAGCGCTGTCCTGTCTTTCCCACCCGGGCAAAAAAGTTCCACCACAACTTCCCTGATCCGGCAAAGGCCACCGGAACGCCGGAAGAAATAGCAGCGCAGTTTCGCAACGTCAGGCAAATGATCAAGGATTACTGCCGGCAATTCGTGGCAGCTCATTTCAAATGAGCTTAATATTCCTGACCGGTTTTTATATGCTAAAGCATAAGGGTTGTCGCGGCGGGCACTTATTGCTGAAATCAACCAAATATCATCAATCAATACTGGCAGTTATCCCATCAGCTACTGCACTTACTTCCGTACAAACACCCCGGTAACCCCGCTATCCGAACTGCCACCCACCATCACCCCAAACTCACCAGGCTCTGTAATAAACACCCCTTCGGCGGTATAAAAACCCAGCTCCTGATCGGTGAGCGTGAATACCACTTCCTTCGATTCACCGGGATTAAGGCTGAACTTACTGAACCCTTTGAGTTCTTTTACCGGGCGCACAACACTCGCTACCTTATCGCGGATATACAATTGTGCCACTTCTTCGCCGGCGTATTTACCAGTATTGGTAACTGTTACCGCTACTTTAATGGCGGCAGGATTGCTGTCATCTATTTTCAGACCGGAATACCGGAAACTGGTATAGCTGAGGCCATAACCAAAGGGATACAATGGCTTATTGCTGACATCACCGTAATGCGACCAGAATACGAGGTCGATTGGGTTAGGTCTGCCGGTACTCATATGATTGTAATAGATGGGCACCTGTCCTACACTACGGGGGAAGGTCATGGGCAGTTTGCCAGAAGGGTTGTATGCCCCAAACAATACATCAGCAATGGCATTACCCGATTGTGTACCCAACTGCCAGGTCTCAAGTATGGCGGGAATATGTTCGTCTGCCCAGGGAATAGCCAGCGGACGACCATTCATCAGCACCAATACAATATTCTTATTCACTTTGTAAACAGCTTCCAGCAGTTCCTGCTGTACACCGGGCAGGTCAAGCTTCGATCTGCTCCTCCCCTCCCCGCTCTGAAAGCCATGCTCTCCCAATACCATGATTACCACTTCAGCAGTCTTAGCCAACTGAACAGCCTGCTTAAAACCGCTTTTATCCGTTTCGTTGATCTTTACCTCATTGATAAAATCTGTTTTCCCGATGACGAGATCAGCACCCTTGGCATAAGTAATTGCACCACTGTATTTCTTCAGGCCATCCAGAACAGATACCCCGCTGCTGTCGTCGGAGCCAATACGCCAGCTTCCCAGCGGACTGTTGCGGTCATTCGCGAGTGCACCAATCACCACAATTTTTTGCTGTGTTTTACTGAGGGGGAGTAGTTTTTTTCCCCCGGCCAGGGTTTCATTGCGCAGCAACACGATCGACTTTTTGGCCACATCCAGTACAGCAGCCATTTGATCGGCGTTACCAATCATATCCTTCTCCCTTTGTGCATCGCAGTAGCGGTATGGGTCATCAAACAAACCCAGTTCGTATTTTACCCGCAGTATCCGCTTCACCGCATCATCAACCACGGCCATACTTACCTTCCCTTTTTGCACCAATTGCGCCAGGTGGGTAACATAGGCATAGGACTCCATATCCATATCGCTGCCGGCATTGGCCGAAAGTTCAGCCACCTGCTCCAGGTCTTTTGCAAAACCGTGGGCAATCATTTCCATGCCGGAACCCCAGTCAGAAATGACAAAGCCATTAAAATGCCATTTGTCTTTCAGGATATCCCGCTGCAGAAATTTATTGCCCGTACCGGGTACACCGTTGAGTATATTAAAGGAATTCATCACCGTTTTTACATCATTTTCCACCAACGCTTTAAAGGGAGGGAAGATAACGTTGTACAGTGTGGCGGTGCCTACATCAACCGTATTGTAATCCCTTCCGGCTTCGGCAAAACCATAACCGGCAAAATGCTTGGCCGTAGCAGCAATGGTATTGGGTGCAGACAGGTCATTCCCCTGAAAGCCCTTCACCCTGGCCACGCCAATCTTCGCGCCAAGGTAAGTATCCTCACCGGCACCTTCCATCACCCGACCCCAGCGTGCATCCCGACTGATGTCCACCATGGGTGCAAAAGTCCAGTTGATGCCCATGGCAGCGGCTTCTGTAGCAGCTACCCTTGAGGATCGTTCAATGGCCTGTAAGTCCCAGCTTGCTGCTTCACCCAAGGGTATCGGGGCAAGGGTTTTTTGACCATGTATCACATCGAAACCAAAGATCAATGGTATACCCAGCCTTGATTCTTTCACCACCATTTCCTGCAGTTTACGTACATTGGCCGTGCCTTTTACATTCAGTACCGAACCCACCAATCCTTTGCGCAGGTTCTCATATTTCATTTTGGCATCGCCATTGGCCGGCACAGGGCCGGTGACATCCCAAAAACCATTGTACTGGTTCATCTGCCCTACTTTTTCTTCCAGCGTCATTTTCTGCAGCAGGGAGTCTATAAAAGCCTCCATCTTTACCTGTTTGGCATTTTGTGCTGCGGCCATAAAAGTGGCCATGGCAAAAAAGAATACAAGTGATACCCTCGTCATAATAATCTTTCGTTAATGGTGTAAACGCTGATTTCTTTTAAAAGATGGCGCTGTCGCAGAACAACAGCGCCATTCATGTATATCATTATCGCCGTGCAATAACCACCTGGCCCGAAGCCAGTTTCTTACCGTCGTTGTCCGTAAGGTAAATATTATAGATACCCGAATTCATTGCACTCAGGTCAACAGGTATTGATGTATAAGGACTGAATATCACCTGCCGTGCACTGAACACAAGGGCACCCTTACTGTCATAAACCGACACTGATCTCGGCTGAAGGCTGTTTATGGCACTGTGGTACCGCACTTCAAAGTTTCCGGCAGAAGGGTTCGGGTATACAAACAACTTGCCCATAACCGAGTCGCTTATTGAAAGCGGATTTGATACCCTGCTGCATCCGGCGCCATTGGTAACCATCACCGTGTACTTACCCAGGCCATCAATATCTACATTTACTGAATTACCGGATTGCCCTGCTACCGGCACGTCATTCCTGAACCAGTTATACGTTGATCCTGGTGTACCTGCTGCTGTAACAGTAGTGGTAAGTCCGGGGAACAACCGTGTATAAGGCGCTGCTGAAATGGACGGTATTGCAGGAAGTGCATTGATGGTAACTGCTACTGCCGCCCTTTGGCTTTCGCAACCAAAATTATTGGTCTGGCTTACATAAAACGCCTGGTTACCGGCTGCTGCCGTAACTGGTGTGGGGGGAATGGCTGTAGCAGAGCCGCCCGTTGGCACATTGTACCAGTTTAAGGTATTACCCGTAGCAGCAGTTGCACTTAAAATGGTGGATACCGAGTTTTGACAATAGACAACCGGCGTAATAACAGCCGGTGCTGCGGGTGCTGCGTTGGTGGTAACAGCTAATGCTGCTCTGGGACCCTCACAACCCTGCGCAGTGGTTTGGCTGACATAATAGGTAACCACGCCAGCAGTGGTTGTAGCCGGTACCGGTGCTGCGGTAACACCGGTGCCACCTGTGGCTGCAGTATACCATTTTAATGTATTACCCGTTGCAGGTGTAGCCACTAAGGCTACTGCAGCAACATTCTGGCAATAGGTAACCGGGGTAGTGGCCGGTGCGGCCGGAGCAGCATTCACTTGTACTGTAATGGCAGCCCTTCCACCTTCACAACCCAACGCTGTCGACTGGCTTACATAATAGAGTACGGCGCCGGCGGTTGCTGTTGATGGTGTTGGTGCTGCGGCAACACCTGTTCCGCCAGTTGCTGATGTATACCATTTAAGATTGGTACCCACAGCGGTAAGTGCAGCAGCAGGGCTATTCTGGCAATACACAACCGGACTGCTTACGGAAGGTAAAGCGGGCGCATTGCTTCCCCCCATCTGTACATCGTCAAAATAATAGGTGCGCTCACCAGCAACAGCACCCGTAGTACCAAAGTTGAAGAAGATCGATAGCTTATTATAGTTGTAGCCAAAGTTCAGCGCTGCGGTACCGGCTGCCTGGTTGGCGAAGTTAAACTCCAATGTCTGCCAGCCACTCGCTACCGTTACCGTTGCTTCAGTTTCGCAGGATTTTGCAGGATCATTCTTGTCCTCTACCTTAAGCCTTACCGGGATACCTGCGTGCGGAGACCATACCCGCACACTTATTCTTGTGCTGCAGGCAGTAAAAGGAATATTGGAAGCAAAGCCGGTCTGGGTAACACCAT
>JAAFIK010000004.1 GCA_013298665.1 Chitinophagales bacterium | reverse complement strand
CCGTCTTTTCCAGTACCAAGTACTAAGTACCGAGTACCAGGTACTGAGTACTGCTCCCTCCTCAGCCAGCGTTCACCCATAGATATCCCACTCCCCTTTACAGTGGTATATCAGTGGCGCATCAGTGGCGCATCAGTGGGATATCCTGCCTTTTGCCTGCCTTTTGGGCAGCCAGTACTTAGTACCCGGTACCGGGTACCAGGTTCACCCCGAAAATACTTGTATTTGTTGCCATAAATGTTTAATATTACTATCCCTTTACAGGCTACTCCAGCCATCGCAACCATTTACCCGCAACCTGGCCATGTATTTTATCCTGTACGAACAGCCAGCCAAACTGGCAATGTACAATAACGCAATACAGGGAGAAGCCGAAAACCCTTCATAAGAGTAGGCAAAACAGGTAACCTAAAGTTTTTGGCAGCTTTTGAAGCATAAAACTGCCGTACGATTATGATGAACAATAAACAACCGGGTACACCATTATCCCGGGAAGAACTCAAAAAACTGAATGGCGGAATCTCAGACGTATCGGCCGGCTCCGGATGTCTGGCTTATGGTGCACCATGCGCCTGTACCGATACCTGCTGCAAAGACCTGCCCTGCCTGGGTCCATTTGGCGGTTTTGGCCCTGGCGGGCACTGCGGTGTGTATATTGATCCCGGTACCAGCGATAGCTGATGCTGCTTCACCATCGAAAAATGATAAGGCTGTACCAGGTTCCGGGCAGCCTTATTGCATATTTATAGACGCTGCGGGTCTGTTTATTGACATTACCGGCCGGCAATGTATAAACCTATTTATATTGCGTCTAAACAAACACAGCGATGAAATATCTGCTTCTCTTCTTCTTCATCAATACCATTGCAGGTTGTTCCACTACGCGTCAGCAATCTGCCCGTATCCGGGATAATTACTTCCTGTCTGCCGGTACGGGTGTACAAACCGGTGGTAGCCGGATGATCACCATAGAAACGCCCCGCGGTAAATTCAATGTATGGACAAAACGGTTTGGAAACAACCCCGGCATCAAAATATTATTGCTGCACGGGGGGCCGGGCGGAACACATGAATTTTTTGAGTGTTTTGAAAGTTTCCTGCCGGCAGCAGGTATTGAGTTTATTTATTACGACCAGCTTGGATCGCATTATTCCGACCAGCCAACCGACAGCAGCCTGTGGACGACTGAAAGGTTTGTGGAGGAAGTGGAGCAGGTGCGTCTTGCACTTGGCCTCAACAGCAACAATTTTTACCTGCTCGGGCATAGTTGGGGTGGTATCCTGGCACTCGAATATGCGTTCAGGTACCAGCGCAACCTCAAGGGGTTAATCATCAGCAATATGATGAGCAGTTGTCCGCAGTATGGTAAATACGCCAATGAAGTACTGGCAAAGCAAATGGATCCCGGAGTACTCGATACCATTAAAAGCATTGAGGCGCGCAAAGATTTCAACAATCCCCGGTATATGGAATTGCTTATCCCGAATTTTTACAACCAGCACTTCTGCCGGGTGGTGCCATGGCCCGAACCCATCAATCGTGCCTTCCCGCACATCAATGCAACGGTATATACCTTAATGCAGGGGCCGAGCGAATTTGGCGTCAGCGGGCGACTGGAAAAATGGGACCGCAGCAAAGACCTGCCACAAATTACCGTACCCGTACTAACCATCGGGGGAACATTCGATACAATGGATCCTGCACACATGAAATGGATGGCTACGCAGGTACAGCAGGGCGATAGCCTCGTTTGTCCCAACGGCAGCCATTGCAGTATGTGGGACGACCAGGCGCATTACTTCCCGGGATTGATAAAGTTTGTATCATCCGTTGATCGGGGCAGTTTTAAGGGTATCGGTAAGCGATGAGCAATACTCAATTCCACCGGTCGGCAAATGCTTTTTCAAAATCATCCCGGTAACGTTCGGGAATATTTCCATTCACCATACAGCCATGGGTACAACTGGGGAAGATGTCTTCAAAAGTGCGGACCTCATTCATAAATACGCGACGGTAAATATGGCTCCGGGTGAGTTGTGCGGGGTCGTCAATACCCGCAGCGCCCATCAGTTCTACAAAGGTCTTTACGGTGTCCTCATGGTAATTGAATACCCGTTTTGCTTTGTCTTCCACCACCAGCCCTTGTGACAGTGCAGGATCCTGTGTGGCTACACCGGTGGGGCATTGGTTGGTATTGCAAACCAGTGCCTGGATACAACCGAGTGCCATCATCATGGCACGGGCACTGTTGCAGGCATCGGCACCCAGCGCAAGGGCGCGTACGAGGTGAAAACCGCTCAATACTTTACCCGAGGCAATGATCCTGATGTGCTGGCGGATGCCAAAGCCCACCAATATGTTCTGTACAAAAGCCAACCCATCCATCAGGGGAGCGCCCACATAATTGCTGAACTCCTGCGGGGCAGCACCCGTTCCTCCTTCACCGCCATCAACGGTAATAAAATCGGGATAAACATCCAGTGCTGTCATGGCCTTGCAAATGGCGATAAACTCATTTTTACGCCCCACACATAGTTTAAACCCTACGGGCTTACCATCACTTTCTTTGCGCAGCACGCCTATAAACTGTACCAGCTCCGTGGGGGTGCTGAATGCGCTGTGGTAAGGAGGAGAATAGACCGTGGTACCAGGTTCTACCAAACGGATGGCTGCAATTTCGGGGGTATTCTTTTTGCCGGGGAGTATCCCGCCATGCCCCGGTTTGGCACCTTGCGACAGTTTCAATTCAATCATTTTCACTTCAGGCCGCAGTGCATTCTGCCGGAATGCGGCAGTATTAAAATTGCCCGCTTTATCCCTGGCACCAAAATACCCGGTGCCGATCTGCCAGATGATGTCGCCACCCATTTTCAGGTGGTACGGACTGATGCCCCCTTCGCCGGTATTGTGTGCAAACCCACCCAGTTTAGCACCCCCGTTTAAGGCCATGATGGCATTCGGACTCAGCGAGCCAAAGCTCATGGCACTTACATTGAGCACACTAAGGTCGTACGGCTGCCGGCAGGCAGCATTACCCACCTTTATTTTGGGATGGTGATTGAGGCGATGAAAATCTTTGGGTGCTATGCTGTGGCTCATCCATTCGTAGCCTTCAGCATATACGTCTAACTGCGTCCCAAAAGGCATGGTATCTGTTTCCTGTTTTGCCCGCTGGTAAATGGTACTCCTGTCTAACCGGTTGATGGGGCGGCCATCAAGATCACTTTCGATAAAATACTGGTAAAGTTTGGGCCGCAGCGATTCCATCAGCCAGCGCATACGACCCAGGAAAGGAAAGTTGCGCATGAGCGAATGTTTGGTTTGCACCATATCGTAACAACCAATCACCACGGGTATGGCAAATGCGGCGAGGATGTACCAGAAGCCCGTCCACCAGAACCAGGCAAGTGCAGTTAGTGTCAGCAGACTTACCATGCTGAACAGGATAAAACCTTTTCTCATGGTATAAAAATAAAGAAACCGGGCAAATAAGCCCGGTTAATATTCAATCAAATTGTACAGGGATTGTCTGAATGACTTACAGGTACTGCCGCAGGGCTTCTACCAATTCTGTTTTGGTAATGGGTACACCCATGATCTTATTGTAGCCCTTTGCATCGACAAAATACAAATCACGGATGATCCTGATCAACTGTCCGTTGTTGATCTCAGGAATCACCACGGTATCATAATTTTTAAGGATGCTGCCAAGGTTGCGGGGAAAGGGGCGGATGTACCGCAGGTGTGCATGCGCAATGGCGTGCCCTTCGCCAACCAGTTCGGCAACTGCGCTTTTAATAGCGCCATAGGTACTGCCCCAGCCGAGTACCAGTACTTTTCCGCTGGCCGGGCCATTATCGATGACCTGTTCGGGAATATAGTCGGCAATCTTATCTACTTTGGCCTGACGTGTCTTCACCATATGCTCATGGTTTTCGGCGTCATAACTTACGTTGCCGGTAATATCCTGCTTTTCCAGCCCACCGATGCGGTGTTCCAGTCCGGCAGCACCGGGTATGGCCCAGGGGCGTACCAATTTCTCATCGCGTTTGTAGGGCAGCAATTTTTCTTCACCTTCCGCCAGTTCTGTTTTAAAGGTAACGGGTATGGCGGGAAGTTCATCGGCTTTGGGAAACTGCCAGGGTTCTGCACCGTTGGCAATATATCCATCGCTGAGGAACATAACCGGTGTCATGTGCTGTACACTGATGCGGAAAGCCTCATATACCGCACTGAAACAATCGCTGGGTGTGCTGGCACTGATGATGGGCATCGGACACTCCCCGTTGCGGCCATAGTAGGCCTGCATGAGATCGCTCTGCTCTGTTTTGGTGGGTAAGCCGGTGGATGGGCCACCCCGCTGGATATTGCAGATGAGCAAAGGAATTTCGAGCATCACAGCCAGACCCATCGCTTCACCCTTGAGGGCGATACCGGGGCCGCTGCTGGTGGTAATGCCAAATGCACCACCATAACTGGCACCAATCGCTGAAGTAATAGCGGCGATTTCATCTTCTGCCTGGAAAGTCTTTACGCCAAAAGCCTTGTGGCGGCTCAGTTCATGCAGGATATCGCTTGCCGGGGTAATGGGGTAACTGCCCAGAAAAAGTTCCAGCCCGCTTTTTTGCGCTGCTGCAATCAGACCGTAGGCAACGGCCTGGTTGCCCATAATGCTGCGATAGACGCCGGGTTTCATTTTTGCCTTCTCTACCCTGAAGCGGGTGGTAAAGGTTTCTGTTGTATCGCCATAATGATAACCGGCTTTTAATGCGGCCACATTACTGTCGAGTATGTTTGGTTTCTTACCAAATTTCTCCCGGAGAAAGCTGATGGTATTGTCCATATCCCGGTTGTACATCCAGTAGAGGAAACCGAGTACAAACATATTCTTAGCCCTGTCTTTTTCTTTTACCCCCATTTCGTAGGGCTTTAATGCCTCACGCGTCATTTTGGTTACATCCATCCTGATGACTTCATAGTTGGTCAGGCTGTCATTTTCCAGCGGGTTTACCCCATCGGGATAATTGGCTAAACGCAGGTTCTTACTGTCGAAGCCGTCGGTATTGACAATGATTTTCCCCCCTTTTTTCAATTGTGACAGGTTAACTTTCAGGGCTGCCGCATTCATGGCTACCAGTACATCACAAAGATCGCCCGGGGTAAATACCCTGTCGCTGCTGAAGCGCAACTGGTAACCACTTACACCCGGCAGGGTACCCTGTGGTGCGCGGATCTCGGCGGGAAAGTCGGGGAAAGTGGCAAGATCGATCCCCATTAAAGCCGTATTGTTGGTAAACTGGCTGCCGGTAAGCTGCATACCATCGCCGCTATCGCCTGCAAATTTGATGACTACGTCCTGTAAAAGTTCTTCTTTAGTGTTCACTGCAATTCGTTTCTACAAATATAAAGGCTGCCGCTAAAAGGGCAAGCCGAAATTTGTAAAAGATTTCCTTTACCGTTTTCAGCGCTGATGTTATAGTTTTGTACATCCGGTACCCGCTGCTATAGCTGCCCGGTTGATTATACCCATTTACTTAATCTTTTAAACGTTTTTATGAAACAGGTTTCTTTGCTGTTGGTTTGCGTATTCACCCATGCCATTACCCATGCCCAGGTGAAGATCGGGCTTACCCCGGGTACTTCCCACCCCGCGGCCATCCTGGAGCTGGAAGCCGGTAACCGGGGGTTGCTGCTGCCGAGGCTGAGCCAGGCTGAGATGCTTGGAGTGGCTACAGATGGCCTGAGCCGGGGGTTACTGATTTACAATACCGACAGTGACCGGCTTTACCTTTTTGATGGCGGCAACTGGCGGCCCATGCAGTACGGAGGCGTCAACAGTCACTGGCTGCTCACCGGCAACAGCGGCAGTAATGCCGGCAATCATTTTGTAGGCACCACCGACTCTGTTGACCTGGTGTTCCGCACCAACAACCTGCGGCGTTTTACCGTAAAAGCCAATGGTTATGCCGGATTGGGTACTGCAGACCCCATTAGTGCTTTGGATATTGTAAACAATGGTGCCGGCGATGGGTTTGATGACATCAACATCCGCAGTTTTAACAATACCGGTGGCCCGGCATTGCTGCTGGCTCGTGCAAGGGGTACCGGCAATAGCCCGGTTAACCTGCAGACGAATGATTTCCTGGGCATACTCAATTTTGCCGGCCGGGTTAATGGCAATACCACGGGCCTGAGCAGTATTATCGCGAACTATACCGGTGATGGCACTACAGTACTGAGTACTATGTCGTTCCGTACCTCGGGTGCCCAGGGGATGCTGCTGAACGACAAGGGCTGGCTTACCATCGGCAACAGTACAGTATCTGCGCAAGCCACCGCCGATATACAGGGCAGTGTACGTTTCAGGGTAGCCGTACCCACGAATACCAGTGTATATACCGTTACCAGTACCGATCTGATGGTATATGTAAGCCTGGGTATTGGCCCTTCCGCCATTGCCCTGCCTTCCACTCCGGATTTTGACGGCCATTTCATCATCATTAAAAACAGTGGTGCGGCCAGCGTAAGCCTGTCAACCGGTTCGGGCGCACTGATTTGTACCGGAACCGCCTGCAGTACGCTTGGGGCAGGAAAAGTCATCGGACTTGTGGGTAAGGCATTCGGTAATACTACCGACTGGATACAGGTGTTTTAGGCTGTTTGGTTATCCATTACCGTTACCCATCTTTCCGGCGGGATAAAAAGTACCGGATTTAATAAATCTTTAACTTTTTGCATTTGCAAACCGGTACTTTCACTGCTTACCTTCATAAAAATTTACAAACCAACATTTATGGACCCCGACGCTGAAGGAGACGCTGCCAATAAGGCGTTTCCCCTTTTCAATCCGCTTCCCCAACAGTTTTTTGCCAGTACCATCAGTTGTTCCTTATTGCTTTTTGCCTGCCATACCGCGCCCGATGAGCGTGTGGTGAAGGCCATTGCTGCAAAGAAAGATACTGTGGCTGCACGCCCTGCTGTAAGTGTGGCAGCAAAACCCAAACAAAAGATTTACCTGAGTTTTGACGATGGCCCCAATAAGGGTACACCGGTGCTGCTCAACATTCTTGAAGCGGAGCAGGTTCCTGCAACGCTCTTCCTGATTGGTGAGCAGGTGTATGGCAGCCGGGCACAGGCTGCAACCTGGAGCCGGCTGCAGCAGTGCAGCACGATTGAACTGGCCAACCACAGTTACACCCATGCCCACAATCACTTTACGGCGTATTATGCCGATTCCGCAGGTGTGGTGGCCGATTTCAGCCGTTGCCGCGACAGCCTGCACCTGGGTAATGCTATTGCGCGTACCCCCGGGCGCAATACCTGGCGCATCGGGCCGCTCAGCATAACAGATATCGACAAAACAAAACCTGCTGCCGATGGCGTACAGCAGGCGGGGTTTACCCTGGTGGGCTGGGATCTGGAATGGCATTATACCCCGCCCAATCTCCTGCTCCGCGAGTCGGCAGACGAAATGCTCAGGCAGATTGACAGCTTGCTGACATCGGGGCATACCCGGCATAAGGACCATCTTGTATTGCTCGCGCATGACCAGACTTTTGAAGACCCGAAAGACTCGGCGGCGTTGTGTCAACTGATCCGGCAACTGCGCCAGCGGCAGGACTATACGCTGGATGTGATCAGTCATTATCCTGGGGTACAATGAATGGGATGCAAGCGGTACGCAGCAAGATACAAGACTGTCCCCGTCTTGCTGCCTGCTACTTCTTCTCTTGCTGCTATTCCAGATATGAGATGGCAAGACATAAGTATCAAGACAGAACCCGTCTTGCTGCCTGCTACTTCTTCTCTTACTACTATTTTGCTGAACCCCGGTTTATAATTAGGTTTGCGCAAAACAAGACTGATGTACGACCTGCAAGACTTTCTGGAACCGGTAAATATGTATGCACTGAACGAAGATGAAGGATATAATGACGGGCAATTAGCCCGGTATATGACGATTCACCAGACAACAGTGCCGGATATAGAGGCGGCAGACATCGTTTTACTGGGTGTTGCAGAAAGACGCGGACAGGACATCATGGCTGTTGCCTCCGGTGCCCCGGATATTATCCGCAAACATCTTTACCAATTGCATTACTGGCACCACGATGTGCATATTGCCGACCTGGGTAATGTAAAACCGGGGGCATCGGTAACCGACAGTTATGCGGCTGTTAAAACCGTACTGGCGGAATTGCTGCGAATGGGTAAGACGGTGATCCTGCTGGGTGGCAGTCACGATCTTACGCTTGCCCAGTATATGGCTTATAAGGAACTGGGTAAAGTGGTGGAGGCAACCTGTATTGATGCCCGCATAGACCTCCGCAGCGAGAGCCCGGTGCGTGCGGAAAACTTCCTGATGGAAATGCTCACCGCAGAACCCAATCTTGTAAAGCATTACAACCATATTGCTTTCCAGAGCTATTTTGTACATCCGCGTATGCTTGAGACGATGGACAAACTCCGGTTTGACTGTTACCGCGTTGGGGTGGTTAAAGATAAAATAGAGGAGATGGAACCCGTGATCCGCAATACGGATTTGCTGAGTTTTGACATCAGCGCCATCAAACACAGCGATGCCCCGGCCAATCAGGACTGTCCCAACGGCCTTACCGGTGAAGAAGCCTGTGTGCTTAGCCGCTATGCAGGGCTGAGTAGTGCTTTGAGCAGCCTCGGTATTTATGGCTACCAACCTGAAAAGGATGTTAATGAACAAACGGCTATGCAGGTATCGCAGATGATCTGGTACTTTGTGGACGGGAAGAGCCGCAGCAAACAGGAAGCCCGCCTCAACGAGCCGGCACATTTTAACGAATTTCATACGGTGTTTGCCGAAGTTGACACCACTTTTCTGCAGAGTAAAAAAACAGGTCGCTGGTGGATGCAGCTTCCGGGCAAAAAAATGATTCCCTGCAGCTATGCCGACTACCTGCTGGCAAGCCGGAACGAGATACCCGAGCGCTGGCTGCGGGCGCAGGAACGGGACTGAAACCTGTTGCCCATTGTATCAAACAATATTCTCCGGGATTACAGGAGTAATCTTTTTGCATCGGCCAGTTGTACATCACTGCCCATGATGATGAGGTATTCGCCGGGGTCGATGATTTCGACAGGGGAGGGGTTGAGGGTATAGGTTTTATCCGCATTCCTTATACCGAGTACGGTACAGCCTGTCTGGTTCCAAAGGTCGAGCGCACCCAATTGCACCTGCCGGGTGATGGCGATTTCACTTACGCGGAAGTGCTCATTGTTGCGCGTACTCATGACAGACAAAAGTTCTACAGTATCAGGCAGCATAACCAATGTGGCCATCTGTGCACCCCCTACTTTCTCGGGCATGATGACGTTGGCGGCACCTGCGAGTTTGAGTTTGCTTACACTGCTGTCCTGCGATGCCCTGCTCACCACAACGATACCCGGATTGAGTTGTTTGGCGGTGAGTACAACAAACAGGTTACTGGCATCGGATGGCATACAGCAGATGAGAGACTGTGCATTTTTGATGCCTGCGTCAAGGAGTACTTCATCCTGCGTGGCATCGCCCCTGATGAAATGATCTACTGCAAACTCATCGTGGTCGTTGGCGTCGAGTTTGTCATCGATGACTACAAAGGAGATGCCATTGCGAAACAGCACATTGGCGCTTTCTTTGCCGTTGCGGCCAAAACCACAAATGATGACATGCCCCCTGAGGCTGGCAATTGCTTTTTCCATTTTTTGTTTTTTATACAGACTCTGAAACTGCCCGTCGGTAAAAAAGCGGGTGAGCAGGGTGATGAAGTAGGTAAACAGCCCGAGGTTGATCCCGATGAGAAAGATGGTGAAAATCCTGCCCGCAGTACCCAGGGTCTTTACTTCGCCATAGCCCACGCCTCCAACGGTAATGACCGTCATATAGATTGCTTCAAGAAAAGTATAGCCCTCCAGCAGCATATACCCGCCGATGCCGATGAGTACCACGACACCCATCAGCCCGATGGGCAGGAGGATTTTTGCAAATAAAGACAGTCTGCCGGATAAGATCATGGTTGAAATATGGCCCGGGCAGCAGCGTTTGCTTTGCACACCGGGTTTCGGGATGAAAATTATAACTTTAACGCTGATAAAAAAAACGGCATGTACATCGGCACTAAACTAACTACCTTATTGGTCTGTATCGCGGCACTTGCATCCTGTTCGCTGAACCGGCGTATCAGTAAGGCGGCCGATGCCCTCCTGCTGGGCGACACCGTGCTGCTGAATGCCCATACTGGCATCAGTATTTACGATCCTGCTGCGGGTAAGTACCTGTATAATTACCAGGGCGACCGGTATTTTATTCCCGCCAGTAATACTAAGCTTTTTACCTGTTATGCCGCGATGAAATACCTGGGTGACAGTCTTACCGGGCTGGAATACCGGGATTTTGATACAGCGATTGCCCTGCGTTTTACCGGCGACCCCACACTGCTGCACCCTGATTTCAACAGCCACCCGGTGCTCGACTTTCTGAAGGCTGAAAAAAGAAAACTTTATGCAGATCCCCCCACCTACTGGAAAGAGGAGGCGCTTGGTTTTGGCTGGGCCTGGGACGATTACAACAGCAGTTATATGGCCGAGCGTAACCCGTTGCCCATCTATGGCAATACGGTTACCTATCATCTGGACAGCCTGTATTTTACCGGGTCGTATATGGCGAAGGCTTACTGGCGCAGCACACCCCGTTGGTTTACCCAATTTACCGATTCGGCGATCGTACTTCCGGCTGTGCTGCGGGCAAAACTGCCGGTGGGTGATACGGCCCGGTGGCATTCGGCATTGAAGCGGTTCAGCCTGAGCCGGCACCGTGAAGCAAATACACTTGACAGGAACTGGGGTGGTGCTGTCTTTACGCGGGATGAACTCCCCTTTGTAACCGGGATCAACCAGACCGCCCTTGCCTTGCTGGCAGCAGAACAAGGGGTAACGATCCGTGAATCTGCATCAGGAGCGGATGAGCCTCTGCGCCCGGGGTTGCCTGCTGCAGCCATTATACACACGGTTAAAAGCCAGCGCACGGATACCGTATTGAAATACATGATGCACCGCAGTGACAATCTTTATGCCGAGCAATTGTTGCTGATGACGGCTTACCTGCGCCTGGGCATGATGAAAACAGGCAGTATCATTGATACCCTGCTCAAAACCGATCTTGCCGGCTTGCCCCGGCGCCCAAGGTGGGTGGATGGCTGTGGTCTTAGCCGGTACAATCTTTTTACACCGCAGGATTTTGTTTTCATCCTGGCTAAAATGCAGCGTGAGTTTGGCATGGAAAGGTTGCAGGCCATCCTGCCAACGGGAGGGGAAGGTACAATCAGCAGTTATTATCAGGCGCTGCAGGGGCGTATATTTGTAAAGACAGGCACATTGAGCAACAATTGCGCATTGAGTGGGTTTATCCGTACCAATAAAGGAAAATGGCTGATTTTCTCTATCCTGGCCAATCATTACCCTTCCGGGGCTACACCGGTACGGCGTGCTGTTGAGCGCTTCCTGACCCGGCTTTCTGCAATGGACTGATGCCCGGATCGATACAGAAATATACTGCGGGGTAAAAAAAATAGTTTGCCGGGCAACGAAATGAAACATGCCGGTATCTCTTTCCATATATACTATTAAAAACCAGTTTTCACCTTTATTAAAAATTCAGAACGATGAAAAAATTATTTACACTGTTGCTTGTCTTCTGGGCAACACTCACGCAGACCACGCTGGCCCAAACCGGAACCACCTGCAATGCAGGGTTTGGTTTCCAGGTATCGGGTACCGTGGTTTACTTTTCACCAGCCCTGGTTGGTGATTCCCTGATCAGCCGCCACCAATGGAATTTTGGCGATGGCAGTACAGTATCTAACCTCCCGGCTCCGGTGCACCAGTACCCGAATGTATCGGCCACTTACACAGTAAAGCATATTTTTCAGCGGCTCAGTCCGAATGGTGCGGTTACCTGTAGTGATACGGTAACTAAAATAGTAACCACCACGGCCTGTAATATCCACGCCAATTTCAGCTTTGTGCGGGATTCGGTTCAGACCGGGAAAGTGTATTTTACCAATTTATCGACTCCAACGGCCAATGTCAACAAGGTACAATGGAATTTTGGCGATGGCAGTTTCTCCAACGAGCGCAACCCCACACACATTTATGTTGTTTCGGGTGCTTATACGGTATGCCTGACGGCGATGGATACCGTGAACAACTGTGCAGATGATACCTGTAAAATGGTGCAGGTACAATTGCCTTCGGGCTGCAACCTGCAGGCTGCCTTTATATGGCATGCAGACAGTCTCCAGCAGAATAAGCTTTATTTCAGTAATACCACGGTAAACTACCAGCCGGGTGATTCGATCCGCTGGACATTTGGCGACGGCAGCAGCTCCACCAGTGTCAATCCTGATCATGTATACAGCCAGCCGGGCAATTATACTGTTTGCCTGCGGGTTAAAAAACCAACACCTGCGGGTGGGGTACCCTGTGTAAGTGAAGTGTGTATGCCTGTAACGGTGGTGAATACGAATCCATGCAACCTGCAGGCGTATTTTACCTGGCATGCCGACAGCACAACACAACAATCGAATACGATTCAGTTTGTCAACAACAGTGTAAATTATCAGGCAGGTGATTCGATCCGCTGGACTTTTGGTGACGGCACCGCCAGCTCGGGTATTGCCAATCCCACGCATACTTATGCACAACCGGGCAGCTATACGGTTTGCCTGCGCATATCGCGGTACACGACGCCAGGTACACCACCCTGCGTAAGCGAGATCTGTAAGGTGGTGATTATTGCGAATCCGGGTTGTAATGTACAGGCTTTCTTTACTTCGCGTCCAGACACCGTGTTGTACAATAAAATTTACTTTACCAATGGCTCGGTTAATATACAACCCGGTGATTCGATCCGCTGGACCTTTGGTGATGGTAATACCTCAGCCGATCTCAACCCTACCCATATTTACGGACAACCCGGTGTATATACCGTGTGTCTGCGCATCAAGCGTGTGGTACCGGGCTCAACCACACCCTGCGTACGTGAGTACTGCCAGAGCATTGTGGTTACGCCGCCCTGTAACCTGAATGTAAACTTCAGTTGGACGCCGGATTCCGGTCAGGTAAACAAGATCAGGTTTACGAACCTGAGTACACCGGTAGCGGCCGGAGATTCGATCCGCTGGACTTTCGGCGATGGTACTACCTCGGCTGATCTTAACCCTGTGCATGTTTACAGCCAGCCTGGTGTTTATACCGTTTGTCTGCGCATCAGGAAAAACAGTAATGCGCCAAACAGCAGTCCCTGTGTACGTGAAATCTGTAAAGTAGTCGTGGTACAGGCACCCCCCTGTACAATTGAGCCAAGGTTTACCTGGCGCTCAGATACTGCCAACGCGCGCAAGATCTATTTCACCAATACCACAACGGCTCCTGCGGGTGCTACGGCGAAGTGGACTTTTGGGGATGGCTCCTCTGCCACTACCTGGAATGCCACCCATGAATATGCACAGACGGGTCGCTATATTGTGTGCCTGACGATACAGGTGAACAATACCTGTGTGCGCAGCAAGTGCGATACGATTGTGGTAGCCACGCCGCCGCCAGCCTGCAACCAGTTGGCCAACTACAGCTTTGTACGGCTGAACAATGGGGGTACGGCTTACCAGTTTTTCCCGGCCTATCAGAACCCCGCCTATACATATACCTGGACTTTTGGTGATGGCACGGGCAGCCAGGCAATGACACCAGTACACCAGTTTGTACAGCCGGGTACGTATTCGGTTTGCCTGACAGTGTTCCGCAACACGAATTGTGTGGCTACAAGCTGTAAACTGATCACGGTATTACCACAGTTGATCTGCGACAGTGTACGGGTGAGCTATGTATCGCAGCGCGATCCGTTTATGCCCAATAAGGTTTATTTCTACGCCATTTCGAATTTCCCGATTATGCAGCAGAAATGGACAATTACACGGGTGCCTTCGGGTGCGGGTACGCCTTCAGTGGTGCTTTACCAGAACAATCCTGTATATGTGTTTTCAGATACAGGTACTTACCGGGTATGTCTGCGGGCGGTTACGCTCGGTGGCTGTATCAAGGAGTACTGCCAGAACATTTCGATTACGCAGGTGCCACCGCAGCAGTGTATCCTGAGTGCCTACCCCAACCCAACGCAGAATGTGGTGAATGTAAATGTGCAGCTTACACAGCCACAGTTGATTAATGCGTATGTGTATAATGCGCAGAATGTGCTGGTGAAGCAGAAGCAGCAGCAGGGTGTAGCGGGCGGCAATGTGGTGAGCCTGAATGTGGGTGACCTTGTGCCGGGTTTTTACACGATCAAACTGGTGTATGGCAGCAAAACCTGCTATGCCAAGTTCCAGAAGCTGTAATATTTACCTTATCTTAATATAACAACCCCCCGCAGTGTACCTGTGGGGGGTTGTTATATTAAACAGTAGCAGGATAATAAGATGCAGGTATCAGGAGGGGTTCTGTCCTGATACCTGCATCTTGAATCTCAAATCTTGTACCTCATATCCGGAACAAGGCTATTATTTTCTTTCTGCCGGTACCACAATAATCTGCCATTTTTTCAGTTATAATAGCTGAATTGTTAAACTCTAAAATCCTCTGTTATGAGAAAACCATTACTCCTTGTTGCATTAAAAGCAACCATCATCCTTTATTTTGCGGCTTGTGCCAATGTTGAAGATTATACCGCCAGCCGGACAGTAACGCCCGTGGTAACCAAAGGGAGCTGGCGCGTTAACCTTTATATGGATGCCGCCAATGACAAAACAAATGATTTTGCAGGCTACACGTTTTCTTTCAACGGCAATGGCGAAATCAAAGCCACGAAAAATGGTGTCGTGACCACCGGAAACTGGTATGAAGACAACATCACCAAACGGGTATCGATCAATTTCGGCAGCGCCGATCCTGTATTGAACAACATCAACGATTCCTGGCGCATCAATGCAGTGGATAATACCACCATCAATTTGCAGGGAGAAGGTAATGCGAGCAGCGAAGTACTTACCATTACAATACTGTAAGCCAGGTTAAATTATGGCCAAAACGGGGAGCCGTCTGTAAAGGGCGGCTCCTCTTATTTTCTGTCTGCCGCCATTATGTGCCTACTGAAAATTTGTACTACATTTACACCATGCAAAAAAAACTGTTTCTGCTGGATGCACTGGCGCTCGTGTTCAGGGCTTATTATGCACTCATCCGCAACCCACGCCTCACCAGCGCAGGTCGCAATACCAATGCCCAGTTTGGTTTTACCAATACACTGATAGACCTCATCAATAACCAGAAGCCTACGCATATGGCGGTCTGTTTTGATACGTCTGCACCTACAGAAAGGCATACCGATTTTGCCGATTATAAGGCCAACCGGCAGGAAACGCCGGAAGACCTTCGCGCGGCCCTGCCTGACATTAAAAAAATCATCGAAGGGTTTAATATTCCCGTCATCGCCATCGACGGTTATGAGGCCGACGATGTGATCGGCACACTTAGTAAACAGGCTGAAAAAGAAGGGTATGAAGTTTTTATGGTGACCCCGGATAAAGACTATGGCCAGCTCGTTTCTGAGCAGATCAAAATCTATAAACCACCTTACCAGGGGGGAAACTTCGAAATCCTCGGCCCCCGGGAGGTTTGTGAAAAATGGGACATCAGCAACGTGAGCCAGGTGATCGATATCCTCGGGCTGATGGGAGATGCGGTAGACAATATTCCCGGTATAGCGGGGGTGGGTGAAAAAACGGCAGCTAAACTGCTCAGGGAATACCATACGCTTGAGGCCATACTTGACCACGCCGACCAGATCAAAGGCGCGCTCGGGCAAAAAGTACAGGCGGGTAAAGCGGCTGCAATCATGAGCAAAAAACTGGCCACGATCATCACCGATGTACCGGTTGCGTTTCATGAAGAAGACTTCCGGCTCAAGGAGTGGGATAAGGAGAAACTCAAAGAGATTTTTGTTGCGCTCGAATTTAAAAGCCTGGGTAAGCGCCTGCTTGGTGAGGAGGTGATAAGTGATGCTGCGACTGTTCAGCAACCAGGAGCAGGGGTACAGACTAATCTTTTTGGTGAGCCCGTTGCTGTGGCTTCCGCAGATGTTGTAGCGGAACCGGCAGAAGCACCATCTTTTTCGGCGGGTAAAAATATTTCGAATACGCCGCACGAGTACCTGCTGGTAAAGGATGCTGCGGCTATTACAGCATTGGTTGCGGAGTTGTTTGCCCACACCGAAATCTGCTTTGATACGGAAACAACGGGTATTGATGCAAATGAGGCAGAGTTGGTAGGACTTAGCCTGGCGGTAACACCCGGCAAGGCCTGGTATATACCCTGCCCGCCAGACCGGGAGGGGGTACTGCTGATCCTGGAACAATTTGCACCGCTTTTTGCAGATACAACCAAAACATGGATCGGGCAAAACATCAAGTACGACCTGCTGATGCTTAAATGGTATGGGTATGAACTGGCGGGTAACCTTTTTGATACGATGCTCAACCATTATGTAGTGGAGCCGGATGGTAAACGGGGGATGGATTTGCTGAGTGCAAAATACCTCGGTTACGAGCCTGTACATATTGAAGAACTGATTGGTAAGAAGGGAAAACAGCAGGGTAGTATGCGGGATGTGGAGCTTGAAAAGATAAAAGAATATGCCGCAGAAGATGCCGACATCACCCTTCAGCTCAAGCAGGTACTGCTGCCGCAATTGAAAGAGAAAGATGTGGAACGGGTATTTTTTGAAGTGGAAAACCCATTGGTTAAGGTACTGGCGGGGATGGAGTTTGAGGGCATCAGGATTGACGAAGTATTTCTGCAGGAGTACAGTAAGGTACTGGACGGAGAAGCCAAAGCGGCTGAGGAAAGCGTTTACCGCCAGGCGGGTGTACGTTTCAACCTCGCTTCGCCCAAACAACTCGGGGAAGTACTTTTTGACAAATTGCAACTGGATCCCAAAGCAAAAAAAACGAAGACAGGACAATATGCCACCGGCGAAGATGTACTGGCAAAACTGGCCGCGGCCAACCCCATTGTAGCGGATATCCTTGCCTTCCGTGAACTGACCAAACTGAAATCGACCTATGTGGATGCACTGCCGCTGCTGGTCAATTCCAAAACAGGGCGTGTACATACTTCCTATGCACAGGCAGTGGCGGTTACGGGTCGTTTGTCGAGCAACAACCCCAACCTGCAGAATATACCGGTACGTACTGCGCGGGGCCGGGAAATCCGCAAGGCATTTATCCCGCGCGACAATGAGCATGTACTGGTAAGCGCCGATTATTCACAGATCGAGTTGCGTATCGTTGCGGCCATCAGCGGCGACCCGAATATGTGCGATGCGTTTAAACACCATAAAGACATCCATACAGCTACCGCTGCAAAGGTATATGGGGTGGATGAGGCAGACGTAACCAAGGAAATGCGTTATAAGGCGAAGAGCGTCAACTTCGGGATCATTTATGGCCAGGGTGCTTTCGGGCTGGCAGATAACCTTGGCATCAGCCGTACGGAGGCGAAGGAAATTATTGACAATTACAAGAAGGAATTCAGCGGCATTACCCGCTATATGGATGATACGGTAGCACTGGCCAGGGCCAACGGGTATGTGGAAACCTTGATGGGTCGCAAACGCTGGCTGCCGGATATCAGTAGTGCCAATTTTACAGTACGGGGTTTTGCCGAGCGCAATGCCATCAACAGCCCTATACAGGGTACGGCTGCCGATATGATCAAATTAGCGATGATCCGTATTTATGCTGCTTTCCGTGAAAAGGGATTCCGTTCACGCATGATCCTCCAGGTACATGATGAATTGGTTTTTGATGTATGGAAGGCTGAGCTGGAACTGGTAAAACCGGTTATCCTGGACAATATGCGGGCTGCACTTGAGCTTCCCAACGGGGTACCGGTAGAGGCTGAGCTGGGTTTCGGCAACAACTGGCTGGAGGCGCATTGAGAAGTACTGGGTACCCGGTACTCAGTACTTATTACTGGCAACGCTCACAATAAAAAGCCCGGAGCTGGTCGAAGTTGAGTAACTGGAAGCTTGAGCCGCCATTGTTTACACTGTTGAACAGGGTACAAAACCGTTGAGGATTAATGTTCATGGCATTGTGAATGGCTCGTAATACCATATCGGTAATGGGTTTTTCCGTATGGATCATGCGGAGGGTAACAAAATAAAACAAAAGGTTTTCTGCGGCATCAATACTGCCTGCGCGGTTGACGAGGGCTTGTTCTGCCCATTCGTCTTTTGAATAATATTCAAAATATTTGGCCAGGGACACCAGTCCCTCATCGTCCAGTTGCAAACCCGCATAATTGTTGCGGATAAAGGTGAGCGCGCTGTCTTTTGCTGCGTAAAGTGATTTGGCCGTATAGTACTCACAAAGCAGGATATGGAAATTGACAAGCATACGCCTTACTAAGGAAGGATGTATGCCCTGCTGTTCCAGTTTACGGATGTTGCTGAGCAGTATAGCGGGTTTGAGGTAGCCTGTATCAAGTTTCCACTGGCGGAGGCTGAGGGCGCAGATGTTGTAGTTGATCTTACCATTTATGCTGTCGCGTGCGCGCAGTTTACGGAGTTCATCAAGTGCCTCTTCTGCATTGGTCAGGCGAAGCAGGTATTTATATACAGCTTCATCTGCCAGTAAACCGCTGTAAGACCGCTCCCCCGGAATTTCAAGCTGGTTGAGGAAAACAGCGGGCAGACTGTTGTCTGCGATCCGCTCATATACTTCCTGCAGCAGTGATTGTGCGCTGCCGGTATCTTTCCGGGCAATGGCATCCCTGAAGGAACGCAGGATGACCGTACTATCGGTTAGTGCTGTTGTTTTTTTCTGATCTACATACACGGTAATCACAGCTTTCCGGTGACGGGTAAGGTATTTTTCAAGCCGGGTCAGGAGATTTCTGTCTTTTAATGCCTTACGAACCTCTGCATGCGGCAGCTTAGTGAGGTAATGATAGGGGCCGTTGCGGAGGTCATCATCAAAGTCCAGCCAGTTTGCATGAGCATTTACAGTGGTGACGACCTTGTTGCCGGCCATGCGCTGCATCAGTTTTACCATTACTGCTGCACGCTTCTGCTGCAGGGCAATATTGACTTCTTCGGAACCATCCACCGATGAATAGGCACGGATATCTATTTTCTTGATCTTTTGCCCCGGTTGCAGCAGTATCCTGTTCATCGCGGCCACGCTGTCGGCATCATAAATGGCATCTGCTGCCCGGAAGGGGATAAGGAAGCGGAATTTTTGGGTAAAGGTATTGGTATAGATGGTTGTTTTATCTTCCGTAGTAAAGCGGGTATTGTTTACGAGGGTATCAGTAAAAAGTCCCATATCCAGTATATCCCAGAGACTGCGGTCGATATCGGTAAACCAGGTATAAAAACAGATCACCCCATTTTTAACGAGTATAAGGTTACCTTCCAGTTCTTTGTTGTACAGTTTTTCGGGCAATACGCCCACCTTTATATATATCGGGCTTGCTTTTGTTTCGGGCAGCCCTGCCAGCAGCGCGTTGCGATATACGGGTTTGAGCAAATGGCCTTTGGGGATATTGTTTTTGGGTGGTTGTTTGCCACAACTATACTGATCTTTTGCCACCAGATCCACCGCTACACCATCCTCGCTGCCCGTAAAGAGTTTGTCAAACCATTCCCTGCTGGTGATCGAGAAAAACACTTCATGCAGGTTATTGATGTGGATGCCAAACAACACTTCCCTTGGTTTTTGCGCCAGTAACCTGGTATATTCACCACATACATACCCGCTGGATCTGCCATCAGTAAGACCATAGGTGGATTGTGCCCGGCAATAAATGGCGGCATACAGCAAAAGGGTGAGGATAAAATACTTCATGACTACTGGTTTATGGGTCTGAGATTCAGCTAGAGTGGATTTGCACATGGTTTTTTGTAATAATGACCGCAATCTACACCCTGACGGGCATTTTCGATCCATCAGCGAGGCAATATTCTGGTACGATTTTCGTTAGGGAGGTTTGCTCCCGCAACGGCAATGCGCTGTGTGCAGCGGAGCATATAAACAAACATAATCCAATATGCTGAAATCGATCGTTGCATTGGCAATACTTACATTGGGTATGGCCCTTCAGGCCACAGCTTTCACCGACACCTCAAAAAAGACTGTAATGGCAGCCGCCACGGATCCGGTTGATGGTTATATGTCGCTTGCGCCGAATGTGGTTTTCCCTGAAGTGATTGATCTTTCGGATAATAGTGAGACCGCGATTGCCTATATCGAAAAGTTTGCGGAAAAACGCCACGATTACCTTGTACGCACGTATAAACGGGGAAAGCGTTTTTTTGATAAGGTTACCAAAGTGCTGAAACGTTGCAACCTGCCCGCCGAGTTGAGGGTATTGCTGGCGCTGGAGAGCGGGTTCAACGCTAATGCGGTATCTTCTGCCGGAGCTGTAGGCTACTGGCAGTTTATGGATGATGTGGCTAAGGAATATGGCCTGAAGATCGTACCCCAGCCTGATGCTGAAACCAGGAAACAGATGCTCAAACTCAGTCCCGACAGCCTTGCCAAACTCCGGAAAGCTGCCCTTAAAGACGAGCGCCGTAATTTTAATAAATCCACTTTTGCCGCCGCCCGGTACCTGAAAGACCGCACCCGTAACCTTGGCAACAACTGGCTGCTGATTGTTGCCAGCTATAATTGGGGCATCGGCAATGTATGGAATGCTATGGAGCGTTGTGGTAAGGTCAATCCTGGTTTCTGGGATATCAAAGACCTGCTGCCTGCCGAAACCCGTAATTATGTCATGAATTTTATTGCACTCAATGTGATTTACCACAATTATGAAAAATTTGCCAGCGGCAATCTCCGGTTCCGGCCGGTGATGGCCAGGTTGCTGGTGCCGGAACAGCCAGGCGTCGCGGCAGGTGAGGGGCGTAAATAAGTAAATCTTTGTTGACAGGTGCGGGGTGCCTCCCGAAAGAACAATACTGGCACCGGCCGGCGTGCTGTAATATCCGGTTCAATTTTATCAGGTATGTATGCATATCATTACCGGCAGGGGGCAAAAAAATACCCCGGAGGCCAGTCCGGAGTTGATATTTTTGTCTTTTAGCAAGGCGCCTTATTTTACGAGGGGTGCCTGCCAGTTGCGGCGGAAGCGTTTACTTTTTTTATAATACCGTATGGGATAAACATCCGGGTTCTGCTTCAACTTGCTGATCATATTCCTGATCAGGTATAGCAAGGGGTTCAGTCCTCCGCCATTGGTCATTGATTTTTCCATTTCAAAAGGTTTATCTGGTTGTAGAAAACGAACAATATTAAACTTTATTGTACAAAAAACCTTCCGGAAATGCCAGGCGGGGTGTTAAAATTTTGTAAAAGCCTTTTACTGTCAATAGTCAATCACCTGCTCTTCCATTACTTCGGGCATGGGTCTGAACTCGTATTGCTGGTTGCGCAGCCGGGGTTCGAAGCCCGCTTCCCGGATCGCTTCCTGTATTGTTCTGCTTGTAAACCGGTGTGGCGCCCCGGCGGCACTCACCACATTTTCCTCAATCATGATTGAACCAAAATCGTTTGCTCCTGCATTCAGGCAGAGTTGCGCCACAGACTTACCCACGGTGAGCCAACTGGCCTGTATATTTGTTACGTTTGGCAGCATGATACGGCTGAGGGCAATCATGCGGATGTACTCTTCGGCGGTAACGAGGTTGTGTACACCACGGATACGGGCGAGCAGGGTATCTGCATCCTGGAATGTCCAGGGGATAAAAGCAATAAACCCTTTTGCGTGTTCGGGTTTGCGTGCCTGTACATCGCGCAGTTTGACGAGGTGTTCAAAGCGTTCGGTAATGGTTTCCACATGTCCGAACATCATGGTGGCAGAAGTGGTGAGGTCGAGCAGGTGTGCTTCGTGCATAATGGCCAGCCATTCCTCGCTGCCACACTTGCCTTTGCTGATGAGGCGGCGTACACGATCCACCAGTATTTCAGCACCCGGGCCAGGCAGGCTGTCGAGCCCCGCTTCTTTAAGCGCCGTCAGTACTTCACGATGACTTTTCTTTTCGAGTTTGCAGATGTGTGCAACCTCCGGGGGACCAAGGGAATGCAGTTTTACATTGGGATAAAGTTGCTTCAGTGTACGAAAGAGATCGGTATAATAAGCCAGTCCGAGATCGGGGTGGTGGCCGCCCTGCAGCAGCAATTGCTCCCCGCCAAAGCGGATGGTTTCATCAATTTTCTTCTTGTAGGTCTCAATATCCGTGATGTACCCTTCAGGGTGCCCCGGTACGCGGTAAAAGTTGCAGAATTTACAGTTGGCGGTACAAATGTTGGTTGTGTTGAGGTTGCGGTCTATAATCCAGGTAACCTTGCCATGGGGCACTTTCTTTTTGCGCAACTCGTCTGCCGCAAAGCTGAGTGCTGCAAGTGGTGCATGTTCAAAAAGCCATACGCCCTCTTCTACCGAGAGAAATGCGGAATCTAATGCTTTTTGTAACAAATCTGCTGTTGTCATAATAGGATATTAAGTATGCAAAAGTACAGCGATTCACCGGTTTCGCCATGCTTTGTTTCATGTATCCTGCTTTGCCCGTAAAGTCACTGATGGGTATTACAGGCAGGGCTTTCCGTTAGTGGAGTTAACCTGTGCTGCCGAAATCCCGGAAAAACCCATACTACTACGTAAAAAATTACGTAGTTCTACTTACCAGTGGCTTTTGCCGGAGGGTTAGCTTTGTATTTCATTTAATAATCACTCAAACCAACAAACATGGCCACAAAAAAATCCGTTGCGAAGCCGGTATCCAGCCCGGCAAAGAAGGCAGTTGCCACACCCGCAAAGCAAAAGTCAGCCCCCGCTGCAAACACGGTAAAGGGAGCAATTGCTGCCAAGACTAAAACGAAAACTTTACCGGTTCAAACGACAACTACAAATGCTCTTCCGGGGCCTAATGCCCACAACATCAGCCTTAAAACAGCCCAGACCTATATCAAATATTTTAAACAGTACAAACCTGCCCTGCTGAATCCTGTTGTGGCCGTTGCTGACTGCTTACCCAATTGTGAAACATTTAATGCCGTTGCCGTAAAAAAACTGCTCAGCCAGCCTGGCTGTGAGGGCTTCAGGATTCACCTGGGGCTGGATAAGCAGAAACTGATCCGGATGATTTTGGTGGGTGTTGATAAGACCGGGAAGGATATTACGGTATCTGCTGCCGGAACAAAGCGCAAGGGGGCAAACACCCAACCGCTTGCAGATCCCGGTGGCGGCATTATCCTTGAAGATGGCCAGCGCTGCCCGCAGGCCTGTCCTCCGCCTTCAGCCCTTACAGGAGGATAATCGAATGAATGATAAACAACTCTTTTTAATGAGCCTCAGCGTTATGGTGCCTGCAATTACAGGTGCCATACGCTTTCGCAGTATCGCCAATGAAAACCGGCCCTTTCTGTATTTTATCTGGCTGGGGCTTTTCACCGAACTACTTACCTATTTTGTGATCAACCGGGTAGGCAATAATACCCTTGTAGCCAATTGCTATGTGCTGGTGGAAAGCCTTTTACTGCTCTGGCAATTTCGCCGGTGGGGTTTATGGGCCGTTACCCGCTACCGCTATACCCTGTTACTCATCCTGCTGCCGGCCATATGGATCGCTTCCTCTTTTTTCGTACCACCTTCGAAAAGTATCAATTCTTATTACCGGGTTTTTTATTCGCTCGTTGTGGTGCTTTCCGCTGTTGAAGTACTGAACCGGCTTGTTTTTTCAGAAAACAAGCGTTCTGCTTACCGGTATCGTTTTCTCATCTGTTGTGCCTTTATTATCCTGTATGCCTATAATATTCTGGTAGAATCCTTTTATATTTACCCGTTGTCTATTTCACCACAGTTTTCAAGAAGTCTTTTTGATATAAAAGCATGGTGTAATTTTGTCATCAACCTGGTTTATGCTGTAGCAATCATATGGATACCGCGGAAAAAGATATTTACCTTTCGGTAGTAATGGCGGCTATTATCCTGGGCGTTATTATCACTTATTTCATCTATACGCTGATCAGGCACCAGCGCAGGGTGTTGCTGCTGCATAAGGCAAAGATTTCTGCGGAGATCAATACCCTCGAAAATGAACGGAGCCGAATTTCTGCCGATCTGCACGACGAACTGGGTCCGTTTCTATCGGCGGTAAAGCTCCAGATCAACAGCGTTGAGGTGGTTGGTGAGGAAGACAGGCGTATTGTTGAAAAAGCAGGCGGACATATCGATGAAATTATTCAGAAAATCCGTGATATATCCTATAACTTACTACCCAATACATTGATCCGGAAAGGGCTGAAACCTGCTGTTGCCGAGTTTGTGGAACGGATCGGCCAGTTGCATCAACTACAGATTCAATTCAATTGCCCTGCCGGGTTTACCCTTTCCCAGGAAAAGCAGATCAATATCTATCGCATTGTTCAGGAATGTGTCAATAATGTGCTGAAGCATGCGCATGCGCGGCGGATGGTGATCGATATCAGCCAGCGGCCGGATAAGCTGTTGCTGACCATTTACGATGATGGGGTAGGCTTTGTGTATGATGAAGTGGCGCGTAAAAACAAAGGGCTTGGCCTGCGTAACCTCGAAAGCCGCTCTGAAGTGCTGGGTGCACACCTGCATTTTCAGTCAGATCCCGGAAAGGGTACGCAATACGTATTTGAAATACCTGTATAAAAATATTTTGTGTATGCATAATGAAGCAGTGATAAAAGTAGTGATTGCCGATGACCATGAAATATTCAGGGATGGTATCAGCCTTATGCTCGGCAAGGAGCAGGGGATACAATTGGTAGGCCAGGCTGCAAACGGACAGCAATTGCTGGCATTGGTAGAAGACGTGCATCCCGATGTTGTGATTACAGATATTACCATGCCCGTTATGGATGGTATTGAAGTGGCCCGCAGCCTGATGGTTACCCATAAGGAGATGGCCGTTATCGGGCTTTCAATGTTTGACGAGGACAACCTCATTATCGATATGCTTGAAGCGGGGGCAAAGGGATACCTGTTGAAAAACGCTGATAAGGGTGAAATCATTGAAGCTGTCAAAACCGTTTACCGGGGTGAACAGTATTACTGCCGCCATACCACCACCAAGCTTACGGCGATGATTGCCAGGAGTAAATTTAACCCCTATAAAGACAAACCCAGGGTGGAGTTTAATGACCGGGAAAAGGAAATCATCGCCCTCATCTGCCAGGAATGTACCAATAAAGAGATCGGCGATAAACTGTTCCTCAGCGCCCGTACCGTAGAAGGCTACCGGCTTAAGATCCTTGAAAAAATGAACGTGAAAAACTCTGTGGGATTGGTCATTTATGCCATAAAAAACGGCTTATATACAGTGAAGGAAACCTGATGTTTTGAAGAGGTGCAGGGGAGGTGCAAATTCTGTCCATGCAGCATTTCATGCCCTTTTGTTGTCTCATGCGTGGCAAGCTGTGGTGTTGCGGTCTGCCGATGTATCACTTATCCCCCAATATTTCTCCATCATTAAAAGCAGACAGCCGTTGCCAATAATGCAGTACATTTATAGGGGAATCAACGAAAGGAGGATAAAGACCAACACGGAAACAACATACATGAGAAAGCTGTATTGCCTGCTGATATTATTTTTGGCCGCTCAACCGCTCACTGCACAGGAATCGCTGCCTGAGCCAGGTATACGTTTGCTTACGAGTTTTCCTTTTAAGATGTTCAGTGGTGGTGTAATGGTAATACAGGCAAGAGTAGCCGACCGGCCTGACACCCTCAACTTTATCCTGGATACGGGTAGCGGGGGTATATCGCTCGACTCCGCCACCTGTAGTCAATTGAACATGCCCACCACCCCCACCGATACCATCATCAGCGGTATTGCAGGCGTACGGAAAGTACCCTTTATCTTTAACCAAACCCTTCACTTACCGGGGCTTGACGTGGAAAACCTTAACTTCCACATCAACGACTATGAAATACTGAGCAGCGTGTACGGCGAAAAAATTGACGGAATCATCGGGTACAGTTTTCTCAACCGCTATGTGGTTAAAATCAATTTCGACAGTACAGAGATAGAAGTATACACCCCCGGCAGTATCAAATATCCTAATGGCGGAACCCTGCTGCACCCGGCATTTACTTCCATTCCCATACAGTGGGCGCGTATTAAAGACGCCCGTCGGCTGGGATTTAATTTTTATTTCGATACCGGCGCGGGCATCTGTTTTCTTATAAGCGAACAGTTTGCACAGGACAGCAGTATCCTGCTCAGCCGCCGCCGGCCTGTTATTACGCAGGCCGAGGGTATGGGGGGCAAACTCCAGATGCGGCTTACCGTCATCAAACACGTTAAAATCGGCCCTTATACCTTTTACCGGGTGCCTACCTATCTTTATACCGATTCCTTCAACATCACTTCTTACCCCTTTGTGGGCGGACTTATCGGTAACGATCTCCTGCGGCGGTTCAACATTACCCTCAATTACCCCAGACGGGAGATACACCTTTTGCCCAACAGCCGCTTCAACGAACCCTTTGATTATGCCTACACCGGACTTGGTATATATTATGAGGAAGGCAGGATCGTGGTTGAAGATGTTATTGCCGGTTCCCCCGCCGATAAAGCGGGCATAAAAGTGGGGGATATTATCGTAAGCGTGGGCAATAACCTCAGCAACAACATAATGTCTTATAAAAACGCGCTCCAGGTAGCTAACGAAAAACTCCGGCTCGTGGTTATGCGCAATAATGAGTTGATGGTGGTGACACTCAAAACGGCCAGTATACTTTGAGGGCTCCTTTACAACAAATTCCCGCTTTCGATATGACACCGGTTCTTTTCCGGGATTATTGTTACTTAACTTTGCCGGTATGATACAGTTTGACCGGTTTGTACTCAGCAATGGCCTTAAGGTGATCGTACATGAAGATAAAAGCACGCCCATGGCGGTGGTAAACGTAATGTATGATGTGGGATCAAGGGATGAAGACCCCGATAAAACGGGGTTTGCCCACCTTTTTGAGCACCTGATGTTTGGAGGGAGCATCAATATTCCGCAGTACGACGACCCTTTACAGGTGGCAGGTGGTGAAAATAATGCCTATACCACATCCGATCTGACCAATTATTACTGCCAGCTTCCGGCAGAAAATATCGAAACGGCCTTTTGGCTCGAAAGCGACCGTATGCTCAGCCTCGCCTTTTCCGAAAAAAGCCTGGAGGTACAGCGAAAAGTGGTTTGTGAGGAATTTAAGGAACACTATATCAACAAGCCCTATGGTGATGTGTGGCATAAAGTACGGGAACTGGCTTATACCACACATCCTTACCGGTGGATGACCATTGGTAAGGAGCTGAAGCATGTGGAAGATGCCACACTTGACGATGTGAAAGCCTTTTTTTTCAAACATTATACCCCATCCAATGCTACGCTTGTGGTGGCTGGTAATACCAGCCTTGTACAGGTAAAGACCCTCGCAGAAAAATGGTTTGGTGATATCCCTGCCGGAGTCAGGTATGTACGCAACCTTCCTGCGGAACCCCGGCAAACAGCTGCGCGTAAACTGGAAGCACATGCAGACGTGCCTTTAGACGCACTTTATAAAAACTGGCATATCTATCCACGTACAGATAAGCGGTATTATACTGCCGACCTGATCACGGAAGTGCTGAGTGGGGGAGGATCTTCACGCCTCTTTCAGCAGTTGGTTAAAGAGAAGCAGTTATTCAGCAATATTGAATGTTACCATTCAGGTAGTACTGATGCCGGTTTGCTTACCATTGAAGGTAAATTGGTAAAGGGTGTGCGTATGGAAACTGCCGAGGCGGCCATAATGGAAGAACTGCAACTGCTGCAACGGGATGGCATCAGCAACCGGGAACTCGAAAAGGTAAAGAACAAGGTAGAAAGTATGCTCGCATTTGAAGACATGAGTGTGATGAACCGGGCCAGCAGCCTGGCAAATTACGAACTCCTGGGCGATGCGGGTCTTATCAATAAAGAACTGGACTATTACCAGGCCGTAACAGCCGATGAAATCCTGGCGGAAAGCAGGATCATTTTTGACGACAATAACTGCAGTACCCTCTATTACTACAGCAAGAGCTGACCAGAAAAAATGTTTCAATAATATCAATCAACCATCACCGAACAGATATGCTCAACAGAACCATTGCCCCGCCCATAAAAGACGCCGTACACTTCGACCTGAAATTACGGCCATACGATACATTTACCTTAGACAATGGGGTAACCGTTTACGCCATCAATGCCGGCATGGAAGATGTACTGCAGCTCGAAATGGTTTTCTATGCCGGGAACTGCTATGAACCCGCGGGGCTTGTGGCAGCAGCCACCAATTCGCTGATGCGCAATGGCACAACTGCCAAAACTGCTTTTGAGATCAATGAATGTTTTGAATATTATGGTGCGCATTGCAACCGGTCCTGCTACAACGAAACCGCTGTACTCACGCTTCATACCCTGAGTAAGCACCTGCCGCACCTATTACCGGTGCTGCAGGAAATGATTACGGATGCAAACTACCCGGAAACAGAGCTGGATATTTATAAGCAGAACAGCAGCCAGCGCTTGCTGGTCAACCTGCGCAAATGCGATTTTGTGGGCAACCGTTTGATTGACGCTTATCTCTATGGAGAGTTGCATCCTTATGGCAGGTATTCGCGTACCGAGCATATTGAGGCGCTCACTACCGCCCAGTTGCGGGCTTACCATAAGCAGTATTATGCCAACGGCCATTGTATCATTTTTGTATCCGGCAAACTGCCTGCCGATATCGGTGAACAACTCAACCGCAGTTTCGGTCACCTGCCCTTGCAACCGCCGCGCATCAACCAGCAACAGGATACGCCTGTACCCGCCGCCACTAAAAAATACAGGATCAGCAACGACCCGGATGGTGTGCAGGGAGCGATACGCATGGGGCGGCCATTTCCCAACCGCCACCACCCCGATTTTGGTAAAGCCATGGTACTCAATAATATCTTCGGAGGTTTTTTTGGTTCCAGACTGATGAGCAATATCCGGGAGGACAAAGGGTACACCTATGGGATCTACAGTTATCTGCAAAACCATATCCAGAATACGGCCTGGATCATCAGTGCGGAAGCGGGTAAAGATGTATGCGAGGCAGCTGTGGAAGAGATCTGGAAAGAAATGCGTTTGTTGCAGGAAGAACTGGTGGATGAGGAAGAACTGCTGCTGGTACAGAATTATATGATGGGTACCATCCTGGGCGATCTTGACGGGCCTTTCCAGATCATGTCGCGCTGGAAGAACATCATCCTGAGCGGGGTGGACGAGCGTTATTTTTACAACAGCATCAATACCATCAAAACCATCACGGCAGAAGAAATACAGGAGATGGCGCAGCGCTACCTTAATCCCGCTGATTTTTACGATCTTGTGGTGATCTGACGCATAATACTTTTGGTATGAAGACATTTTTACTTAAGGTACTCGTTACTTCGGTCAATGCATTTGTACTGGCCTGGATCCTTGATGGTGTGGAGATTAAGGATTATTTTACGGCCATACTTGTAGCCCTTGTACTTGCGCTGCTGGACGCTTTTGTAAAGCCGCTGCTGGTATTGCTTACCCTGCCTGCCACCTTGCTTACCCTCGGGCTCTTCCTGCTCGTCATTAATGCAGGTATCATCCTTCTTGACGCCCATTTTGTGGGAGGCTTCAAGGTTGATGGCTTCTGGAATGCGCTGCTCTTCAGTATACTCCTGTCATTTTTCAACTCCTTTGTACACCGCCGCGCGTTTCCGGGAGAAAAACCTGCTTAGCAGGCGTACTCCGGTGTAAAGTACCAGCAGCAATACTGCAGGGTAAGCTGATTGCGCAACCGTTTGCGGACAACTAAGCAGAAAAAAAATATACCACCAGACCCGGGCATTGAGATAGGAGAAGCAAGAGGACTTGTCCTTAATCTCAGATAGCACAACTTGCATCAGCGCTGATGACAGGGTGCTACTGCCATATTAATTTTTTGTGACCAATGGTAAATAAATGTGATGGAAACTTTGGTTACGTTTAAAGTTTCCATAGTTTTGCATCCGATTTTATACCATTGCATGGAAACAAAAGAAAGAATACTGCGGAAGGCCAACGAACTCTACCTGCGCTATGGCGTACGGTCGGTTACAATGGATGATATTGCCGAGCAAAGCGGTGTTTCCAAAAAAACCATTTACCAGTTTTTTGTCGATAAGGATGAACTGATTGAAGCCGTTTTACAGGCTGAAGTGGAAGAAAGTGAGCAATCCTGCAATGCCGATAAAGCCACTGCGGTAAATGCTGTAGATGAAGTGTTTAAAGCTATGGAGCAACTCGAAGAGATGTTCCGTAATATGAATCCCTCACTGGTATACGACCTCCAGAAATACCACCCGCGTGCTTACCGGCATATCGAAAAGCACAAAAGCGAGTTTGTGTATCAGATGATCAGGGATAACCTGCACAAGGGTATCGCAGAAGGCCTGTACCGCCCGGAAATCAATATTGCCATCCTCTCCAAATTCAGGGTCGAAAGCATGATGGTGCCCTTCAGCCCCGAATTCCAGTCGAAAGCACGGTACAATATTGCCGATTTGGAAAGCGAAATACTCCTGCATTTTCTTTACGGTATCGCCACACCAAAAGGATATAAACTCATTCAGAAATATCAACAAGTAAGATTAAAAAATTTAACAGCAGATGAAAAAAAACTGGTTAAGTAAGACCATCATGATTCCCGCTTTTGTCCTGGCTGCCATACCTGGAATGGCCCAGAAAGTAAACGAGTTTTCAGTTAAACAATGTGTTGAATATGGTGCACAGAATGCCGTACAGGTAAAAAACGCTTTGCTCGATGTGGAAACACAACGGCAAACCAATAAAGAAATAACCGCGGCGGCCTATCCCCAGGTATCCGGCAGTGTTTCGCTCAATGATTACCTGAATATACCCACCTCATTATTACCCGGCGAAATTGTCGGGCAACCGGCAGGTACTTTTGCACCCGTAAAGTTTGGAACAAAATTCAACTCATCAGGTTCACTCGACCTTAACCAGTTACTTTTTGACGGACAGGTATTTGTGGGCCTGCTGGCACGCGATGTAGCCATGCAGTATGCCCGCAAAAACGTAACCCTTACACAGGAGCAAATCAAAGCCAATGTGTATAAGATTTATTACCAGCTCGTGGTAGGCAAAAAACAATTGGAAAGCGTAGATGCCAATATCGTCAGGCTCGAAAAACTACTCCATGATGTAACGGAGCTGTTCAAAAATGGTTTTGCAGAACGGCTTGATATTGATAAAACAAACGTACAGTTGAACAACCTCAAGACTGAAAAACTAAAGATCGAAAACTCCCTCGCCAACGGCAACGACGGACTCAAATTCTTAATCGGGATGCCATTGAAGGAAACACTTGTACTTTCAGATACCCTCAGCTATGCCGATATCAAAGCGGGTGTACTGGATGATGGGGTGGTCAACTATAATGACAATGCACAGGTACAGGTACTCAACCTCGCCAAACGCCTGAACGAGTATAATGTAAGAAGGTATAAGCTAACTTATCTCCCCACCGTAGCCGCCTTCGCCAATTATACCAAGAATGCCCAGCGCAAAACCTTCGATTTCTTTGGAAGAGGCGACTGGTTTACCATTTCGCTCATCGGCCTGAAAGTATCCATGCCCATCTTCGATGGCTTTGCCAGACGGGCACGCGTGGATAAAGCTAAGCTTGATGTGCAGCGCGTGACCAATACACTCGATATGGTGAAACAAATGATTGATAAAGACGTAGAAACATCCCGCAGGAATATGACCAATGCACTGATAACCCTCGACAACCAGAAAAAAAATATAGAACTCTCTGAAAAAGTATATAAAACCAGTAAGCTCAAATATGAACAGGGCCTGGGCAGTAATGCGGAAATCTATAATGCAAATGCAGACCTGAAAGTAGCCCAGAACAACTACTACAGTGCACTCTACGATGCGATTAATGCAAAGATTGATTTCCTCAAAGCCATTGGCAAACTATAACCCGCGCAACAAAAAAGATTATGAGAAAAGTAAATCATACAATTATGAAAAATGGATTTTTTACCGCAATGGCCGCGGTTCTGCTTCTCACCGCCACCTCATGCGGCAACAGCAGAAAGGATGACATGGCCGGGGTAAACGACAAGAAAGCCCAACTCGAAAAGCTGCAGAACGACAAAAGTAAAGCGGAAGCCGATATCCGCAAACTACAGGAAGAACTACAGAAAACGGACAGCAGTGCCGCAAACGCCGCCAAGGTAAAACTCGTGAGCGTAGCACCCGTAACCACGCAGAATTTCGAACACTATATTGATCTCCAGGGCAGGATTGATGCCGATAACATTTCTTACATTTCTCCCCGTATGGGTCCTGCACAGGTAAAAGCAGTATATGTACGCGAAGGACAATACGTAAAAAAAGGACAGCTCCTCCTGAAGCTTGACGATGCCATTATGCAGCAGAGCATACTGGCCGCAAGAAAAGGACTTGAGACCCTTAAAACACAACTGTCCTTTGCCAAAAATATCTATCAGCGCCAGAAAAACCTGTGGGATCAGGGCATTGGTACAGAAGTGCAGCTCATCTCTGCGAAAAATAATGTGGAAAGCCTTGAAAACCAGCTTAAAGCAGGCGAGGAAAATGTGAAAGTAGCACAGGAACAACAAAAGACAAGTAATGTCTATAGCGATGTAAGCGGTATCGCAGATGTGGTCAACATCCGCGTTGGCGAAATCTTCAGTGGTGCAGGTGCAAATGGTGCCCAGATCAAGATTGTTAACGGCAGCAGTATGAAGATCATCACCAATGTACCCGAGAATTACATCAGCCGGGTACGCACCGGTTCGCCCGTAGTGGCAGAAATACCCGACGCCAACCAGAAGTTCAATACTTCCATCAGCCTCATCAGCCAGTCGATCGACGTAAACCAGCGCGGCTTTATGGCCGAGGCAAAAATACCCTCCGGTACAGGTATCAAGCCCAATCAACTGGCCATCATGCGCATCAAAGACTATTCAGCCGCTAATGCCGTGGTGATACCGGTAAACGTTGTACAGTCAGACGAAAAGGGGAAATACGTTTATGTATTGACCAAACAGGGTAATGGCAAGCTCACCGCTGCTAAAAAAACAGTGATCACGGGTGAAAGCTATGGAGACCTGGTGGAAATCAGGGCAGGCCTCACCGCAGGTGAGCAACTCATTACAGGGGGCTACCAGAACCTCTATGAGGGCCAATTGCTCACACTTGATGCCAAATAAACGAAGGACTTAAAGTATATGCACAAGGGTAAGTACAGCCATGCTTACCAGGCAACAACAAAACTATTGTTATGAATCTAAAGGAAAAAATAAAGGAAACCTTCCGGCAGTTTAAACCCACAAGCTGGGCGGTAGACAACCGGACGGCCATCTATATCATTGCCATACTCATCACCCTGTATGGACTGACCAAGTTTAACACGATGCCGAAGGAACAGTTCCCCGACATCGTGGTACCCACCATCAGCGTAAGCACCGTGTATGTGGGCAATTCTCCGAAAGATATCGAAAACCTCGTTACCCGCCCCATCGAAAAACAACTCAAGGGCATCAGCGGTGCCAAGGTGAAAAAAATCACCAGTACTTCGCAAACCGATTTCAGCCTCATCGTGGTGGAGTTTGATACGGATATCAAAACCGATCTCGCCAAACAAAAGGTAAAAGACGCCATTGACAAAGCCAAGACAGACCTGCCCAACGATCTTACACAACAACCCAATGTACAGGAATTTGCCTTCAGCGAAATGCCGATCATGTTTGTAAACGTGAGCGGTGATTATGATGGCATCAAGCTGAAGCAGTTCGCCGATAAGATGCAGGATAAATTTGAAGAACTCACGGAGATTACCCGCGCTGAAATTGTAGGTGCCCCGGAAAGGGAAATCCAGATCAACGTAGACAGGTACAAGATGGAAGCCTCCCGCATCACTTTCCGCGATATTGAAAACGCCGTGAATTATGAAAACCGCGACATCACCGGCGGACAGGTAGCCGTTGGCGATATGAAACGTACACTAAGGGTAAAGGGACAGTTTCTGAGCGCGCTCGACCTGCAGAACATCGTGGTCAGGAGCAGCGCCAGGGGTGGTTCGGTTTACCTCCGCGATATTGCACAACTGAAAGATACCGTGAAAGAAAAGGAAAGCTATGCCCGCCTCGATGGCAAAAACGTAGTAACACTCAATATCGTAAAACGTGCGGGTGAAAACCTCATCAATGCAGCAGATAAGATCAAGAATATTGTTACCGAAATGAAGAAAACGGAGGAGCTGCCCAAAAACCTTAAAGTTGTCATCACCGGCGACCAGAGTAAGCAAACAGCCACATCCTTCAACGAACTTGTTAATACCATCATCATCGGGTTTATACTTGTACTGCTGATCCTGATGTTTTTTATGGGTGTTACCAACGCCTTCTTTGTGGCACTGAGCGTACCGCTGAGTGTATTTGTCGCCTTTCTCTTTCTGCCCGTGGCAGATGCCATTGTGGGCAGCAGCGTAACCCTCAACTTTATTGTACTGTTTGCACTCCTGTTCGGCCTCGGTATTATTGTAGACGATGCCATTGTGGTGATTGAGAATACCCACCGTATTTACAACAACGGAAAGGTGCCGATTGTCCGGAGTGCAAAGGAGGCCGCAGGAGAAGTATTTATACCCGTACTGGCAGGCACAGCTACCACACTGGCGCCATTTTTCCCGCTGCTGATGTGGAAGGGGCTTATTGGCAAGTTTATGATATACCTGCCAACCATGCTCATCCTTACCCTCGCAGCATCACTCATTGTGGCTTTTATCTTCAACCCCGTATTTGCCGTAAGCTTTATGAAGCCCGAAGGTAAAGAACACGAGGAACCCAAAATGGCAATCTTCAAAAAGTGGTGGTTCTGGGCAGCCATCGTCATGGCCATACCCCTCCACCTGGCTGGCTGGCATGGCTTTGCCAATTTCCTGCTCTTTATGGCATTGCTCGCTGTACTCAACCGCTTTGTACTCAACGGCCTGATCCATGCCTTCCAGAAAAAAGCATTGCCCTGGCTGATGAACCATTACGAAAACCTGCTCCGCTGGGTACTCAAAGGTACCCGGCCCGTATGGATGCTCGTGTTACTGTTCCTGCTGTTTCCCTTATCGGTAGGCCTGCTGATGCTGCGTGGCAACAAAACCACCTTCTTCCCGAGCGGCGACCCCAACTTTATTTATGTTTACCTCAAGCTGCCCGCAGGCACCGGGGTGGCCTACACAGATAGCGTTACCCGCGTACTCGAACAGAAAGTGTATAAGGTGCTGGGTAATGAACGACCCGGTGAGGCCAGCAGCATCGTGGAAAGCGTCATTGCCAACGTAGCGGTGAGCGCCAACAACCCGCGTGATAATAACCGTAGCGTACAACCCAACCTTGGCCGGATACAGGTATCATTTGTGGAGTTTGAAAAAAGACATGGTAAAAAAACAGGCCCCATCATGGATGCCATCCGCGCAGAGATGAAGGGCATACCCGGTGCCAGTATTGAAGTAGCACAGGAAGACGCCGGACCGCCAACAGACCCACCCATTAATATTGAAATATCCGGCGACCAGTTTGAAGCCATTGCCAAAGTGGCCAGCGATCTTGAGAATTACATGGATACCAACCAGGTAAAAGGTATCGAAGGACTCAAAATGGATGTGGATCTCAATAATCCCGAAATCACAATCGTGGTAGACAGGGAACGCGCCATGATGGAAGGGGTATCCACCGGCCAGGTAGGTATGGAAATACGTACCGCCGTATTTGGTAAAGAAGTAAGCAAACTCAAAGACGGTGAAGATGAGTACAAAATTCAATTGCGCTATACGGACCTGCAACGCAATAATATTACCGACCTGATGAATATGCGCATCACCTTTATGGACATGAATACCAACTCTGTTAAACAGATACCCCTTGGTGCTATTGCCAAAGCCGATTTCACCAGTACCTCAGGAGGTATCCGCCGGAAAAATGTCAAGCGCACCATACAGTTGCAGAGCAATGTACTTGACCCCTCAATGACGGCGCCAGCCAATAAAGAACTGGCGGTTAAGATTGCCGATTTCAGAGCAAAAAACAATATTCCGCCCGATGTAACCATTAAGCAAACCGGGCAGGGCGAACAGGAAGCCGAAACACAAAGCTTCCTCGGTACAGCGCTCGCCATTGCACTGGGGCTGATCTTCCTCATACTCGTACTCCAGTTCAACTCAATGAGTAAGCCCTTTATCGTACTCACAGAGATATTCTTCTCCGTAATAGGGGTACTCCTGGGCTATGCCCTCACAGGCATGACCGTGGCTACTATTATGCTGGGCGTGGGTGTCGTCGGTCTTGCGGGCATTGTGATTAAAAACGGTATCCTGCTGATTGAATTTACCGATGAATTGCGCAGCAGGGGTATGCGTACCCGTGAAGCAGCCATACAGGCCGGCCGCATCAGGATCATTCCGGTACTGCTCACGGCAGTTGCCACCATTCTCGGTCTGCTGCCACTGGCGGTAGGGTTCAATATCGACTTTGTTTCTTTCTTCCAGCACCTCAACCCGCACATCTTCTTTGGCGGCGATAGCGTGGTATTCTGGGGGCCGCTGAGCTGGACGATCATCTTTGGGCTCATCTTTGCCTTCTTCCTTACGCTGGTAATGGTACCCAGTATGTACATCATTGCCGAACGCCTGCGCCGCCCGATGGAGCGCTTTTATGGCACCAGGTTCGTAGCCCTGTTTGGCTTTACCGGACCGCTCTTCTTCATCTTTGTTGGGCTGATGTATTTTGTAAAACGGGTAATCATGCGCAAACCGGTATGGAATGGGTTGCCCCGGAAGGTTAAAAAAAGTGCATAAGTCAGGTTGGTTTTTAAATATAAATGCCGCTCCTGCAAAGGGGTGGCATTTTTTGTAATGGCTATATTATGGATAGAGCAGGAAACAGTATTACACTCAGTTTAATCCCGCATCCTGCCGGTTAAAAAGGTTTTCATCCGTCTTCAGCCTGCATTCCCATTGCCAGGCCGTACGCATCATATCACTCAGCCCGTAACGGATCGTCCAGCCCAATGCCTGCACCGCCTTATCATTATTGGCATAGATTGCTTCTACATCACCGGCACGTCTTGGGCCTGTCCGGTAGTTGAGTGAAGCACCACTTTCTTTCTCAAAAGCAGCAATGACCTCCAGTACAGTATACCCGTTGCCTGAGCCAAGGTTAAATACTTCACAGGCATACTGGTTTTTTTGCGCCATCAGGTAGTTGAGCGATAGCGTATGTGCATGCGCTATATCGCAAACATGGATATAATCGCGCAGACAACTCCCGTCGCGGGTAGCATAATCGTTGCCATGTACCTCCAGGGTACCAAGTTTGCCGATGGCCGTTTGGGTAATGGCCGGTACAAGATTGGCTGGCTTCCCAACCGGCATCTCACCGATCTCATTGGAAGGATGGGCACCAACCGGGTTGAAATACCGCAGTAATATGGCCTGCAAACCACCCCCCTTTACGGTCTCATCAACCATCCGCTCGCCCATCTGTTTGGTACTGCCGTATGGCGATGCAGCAGGTTGCAGCGGTGTTGTTTCCGTAACGGGTATATGAGCCGGGTTGCCATATACTGTGCAGGAAGAGGAAAAAACAAAATGCGCGACCCCAAAAGCCTTTGCACACTTCAGGATATTCACCAATGAAACAATATTGTTCTCAAAATACAAAAGCGGATTGGCCACCGATTCTCCCACAGCCTTATAGGCAGCAAAGTGAATGATCCCCGCAATATCAGTATTCTCCTGAAAAACAGCATAAGTATCAGCATAATTACACAAATCTATCGGGTAATTTTTAACACGCTGCCCGGTAATCTTTTTCACCCCATCAAGTATGCCCGCATGACTGCGCGAGTTATTGTCTATTGAGATCACGGCATAACCGTTTTCGATAAGATCGGCAATCGTATGCGAACCGATATACCCGCAACCACCGGTAACCAATATTTTTTTCATGCTGCAAATATAAAGGAACAATCAAAAGCGGAACAGTCGGTCTGCCTCCAATAAAAAACCTTCCGCGCGGGAAGGTATGGATAACATTGCAAAAGCACCCCCTAATTGATAAAAATAGACAGTACTTTATAGATACCCATGGCCAGCAAACCACTAACAGGTATCGTAAGTATCCAGGCCCAGATCAGGTTTACCGTTACACCCCAGCGCACAGCACTCAACCTTTTGGTAGCACCCACACCAATAATGGATCCGGTAATCGTATGTGTGGTACTGGCCGGTGCACCCAGATTGGCAGCGGTAAACAGCGTGATAGCACCGGCTGTTTCCGCACAAACACCCTCAAGCGGTGTTACCTTGGTGATCTTTGTCCCCATGGTTTTTACAATTTTCCAGCCACCACTCATCGTACCCAAACCAATAGCCGCATAGCAAACCAATGGCACCCAGTTGGCATTTTTTAAAGCCACATCCACACTGGCATAATTACCATTGGCCACCAGTGCAGCAGCAATAATACCCATGGCTTTCTGGGCATCGCTGCCCCCATGTCCCACACTAAAAGCTGCAGAAGAAACCAACTGTAATTTTTTATACATATTGGCCGTCCGGTAAGCATTTTCTCCGCGCAGATAATTATAAAAATAAGTAAGGATAAACACCACACCCAGTATAAGCAGTGCCCATCTTTCAAATGGCTTTTTAAAAGGGATAAACAGCACACATACAGCTACCAATACAGCAATGATGCTGATTTTGAGCCAGAAATTCCGCTGCATGGTCACTAAAGTAATGAAAACCGATATGAGCATACCGATCAACGGCGCAAGCACAATAAAAATAAGTGTGGTATAAATATTACTGGCATCTATACTTGAGAATCCTGCGTGGGCAATTGCGGCTCCTGCAAAGCCACCAATAAGCGTATGCGATGAAGAAGAAGGAATGCCATACCACCAGGTAACCAGGTTCCAGATGATGGCAGAAATAACGCCTGCAAGGATAACCACCAGCGTTATGGATTCCTTATTTACCGTTTTGGCGACGGTATTGGCTACCTTATGATCATTGAAAATAAAAAAAGCCACAAAGTTGAAAAATGCCGCCCAGATCACCGCCTGGAAGGGCGTCAGTACCTTTGTGGAAACAATGGTGGCTATCGAATTGGCAGCATCATGAAAACCATTGATATAATCAAAAATGATCGCCAGTACTATAATGGTGACTAATAGAGTGGTCATACGCAGTTGGTTGTGATTGAATCGGGACTTGGGTTATGCGTATTTAACGATGATACTTTCAATAACATTGGCAGCATCCTCGCATTTATCGGTGACAATTTCCATTACCTGATAGATTTCTCTTTTCTTGATCACTTCTTTAGCATCAGGTTCTGTATCAAATAATTTCTCGATACTCATGTCAAAAATATCATCACCCTGGTTTTCAATGCTGTTGATGGCCACCAGTGCATCAGTGATCTTCCGCATATTCTTCATATCCCGCAATTCTGTAACCGCCCGGTGTACAGCTTCGCAACCCTGGGCAATCACATCGGCCATTTTCTGGATACCGATATCGTTCGGGTTTACCTTGTAAAAATTGATCTTCTTGGCAGAAGCCTGTATATAATCTGCAATATCATCAAGCGCAGTAGCAAGGTAGTGGATATCTTCCCGGTCGAAAGGGGTGATGAAGTTTTTGCCCAACTGGGTAAAAATTTCGTGTGTATAATCATCACAGGTATGTTCCATATCCTCTATTTCCTTGATCGATTGTCCACGCTTATCAAAATCCGGTTCATTTACAACCTCTTTGAGCTTTTCCCCCATGATAACCAGTGTAGAGGATACGTTTTCGAACAACTGGTAAAAAATCTTGTCTTTGGGTAAAAAAATCTTAAAAAATGAGTTCAGTCCCATGTAGTTTGAGTTTGTGGCAAAAATATGATTTATCCACCCAGCACCAGCGCATTCACTTTTGTTAACACTAACTTAATACTGGATTAACATAAAATTCTTATTGTTCTGCACTAAATGCCAGATACAGGCAAAAGTGGCCTGCGACGCTTCTATTGCAGACCTTGGAGACTACGTGGTTACCTCTGGTGTGCAGTTCGGGTGCTAACGAAGCAGCAACGCCAGCTTACGCGCAGCAGCCTGGTTCTGCGTATTGCCAAAAGCAGCGATAACATCTTTTTTCTCCCGGTTGGTGAGGTGAAAATTAAGGGCTGCCCTGCTGTCTTCCCTGGCCGGTACATACATAAAACTGAGGCGGTTGATACAACTGTCGTTGTGCAGGTAAGCATATTGGTCTGTTTGAAAAAAGTCCTGCAGCTTGTACCAGTTCGTTTGCAGCATCGTGGCCGGTTTGAGCAGGATATCGGTTATAGAACCCGTCTCCATAGGCTGCTGCCAGTTATCACCGGGCCGGTCGCGCAACTGAACCATCAGTATACCGCTTGTATTCACCCTTATCCAGTCCTTAAAATGATCGATAAACCGCAAACTGGTTTCCTGCCCGAAATTGTCGCGCAAACCCGCATCCATTACATCAATAACCGGCTCCGAAGGCAGCCATACATTGGGCAGCACATAGGGGAAAGTCGCGTTCATACGCAACGCTGTCAGCAGCCGGATACCCATAGGGTCCTGGCGGGCAAACATGGCACCGAAGTCAATCGCATCCGGACTGGCAGTGGTGTCATACTGCTGCATGGCCGGTTTCATCATAAAACTGATCGGTTGTGTACTCATCAGCATTTTCCGGCCATCCCGCGTAACCACACTGTTGAAAAAGATCATGGGTACCAGCGCCTGTGCTTCATCTGCCGCCATATCCTTCAATTGCAGACGCAGCACACCACCGGTATTATCGTCTAATTTTTTTTCAAAAGCATATCCCCTGTCTTTGATGTACCGGTATGCGCCAACCGAAAATTTTTGCGCCGGTGCAAAAATATCCCGGGCAATCATGGAAGAGAATACAGGGTTGAGCAGATCCCCGGCAATCCGGTTCGTGTAAACCGGGTCGTGCAGGTTAATCGCTGCCCCCTTCCCCTTTTGCCGGTAAAGCTCACGGTAAAACGCAGCCGAAAGCATCCCTCCGCTGGCTCCGCTGATCAGCACTGTTTGTCGCATCAGCCTCCCGCCCGTTATACTGTCCAACTGCTGGAGACTGTGCATCACAAAGGCAGCACTGCGCAGCCCACCCCCGCTTACATTGATCAATACCATCAACGGGCGGACCGAATCCTGTCGCTGTTTCCATTTGTCCAGTATCTTTTCCATGGCTGCCTTATCACGAGCCATCATAGCAGGGGTGCAGAGTTGCTGCAGAGCGGCCTTGTTGTATTTCGGCCGCGTCATTTTGTCGGTATAGTTGATCCCGTAAGCCTTGTTGCGCGGATCGATGATCTCGTTGCGGTACAATTGGTTGATGCTGTAAAAAAGAATAATGATAAACAGCAAACTCCAGCTTTGCAGAAAATAAGTGAGCGCACCGATAACCGCCGTAGCAACCGCGAAAAAGATTAAAATACTTGCCGCAGCAGGCACTTCACACCATTTATTATCCAGGAAGAACCCCACAATCACCAAAAAGACAAAAGCCAGTATCACACTGATGATGGCCGCAACATGGTGACGTTTAAAAATGGCATCCAGGTAACCCTCGCTGTAATGCTCAACATTCCTCGCCTTCCGTAAACGGAAGCGGGTACTGAAATAATAACTCACCCGCAGCCCGAAACCCTGCTGCTGGCGGTTTACCTGCGGATCATATGCCTGACGGAATGCACCCGGGTTACCGATCACCTGCGCCATACTGTACTGGATGGTCTTTTCTGCACCAAAAAAATAAGCCAGCGCAAATGCCGTAGAAACGGCAAATCCACCCAGCAATCCGAAAAGCAGTCCTGCAATTTCCCAGCCATCCATAAGCTCCTTATTACTGTCGAACCGTACCAGTTGCACAATGTAATACAGTAAAAAAAGCAGGGGCAGTACAGCATTATTAATACAGTATTTCAGGAATGGCTTTGCCGTGGTGGCTAAAAACTTACACCGTTTGCTGTGCAGGATAAAAGTGGTGATGTTCCAGCTCATCATGAACACCCCCATGGCTACGCCCACGATGGCAGAACCAAGTGCATTGACCCTGCCCATATAATCGGGAGAAAAAAACAGCGCATCTGCGCCAAAATTGTGCATAAAGCCACTGCTGATCGTACTCGTCAACACGGCCCATGAGATCAGCAGCACCTGGTATTTGCGGAAATGGAGAATGAATAATTGAATCGGAAAAGCATAAAAAATATCCTTCAGCCTTTGCTTCATACCCAATCGGTTTTTTTAAAATTACGACAAAAAGCAAAGTGAACCGCTATTCAGGGATATCAGTTGCCGGTTGCCTGGTTTGCAGCCAGGCAGCAGCAGCCTGTGCCAATGCTGCCGTGGCCAGCAAAAGGTGAACCGGTTGTGCAAAAGCCGGCATACCGGCATAAAACAGCACGATACCGGCTGCCATATTAAGCCCTGTCCATACGCAAAGACGGTATATACCCCCGCGTAGTGCAGGATATGCTGATGCCTTCCAGGCCGTAAAAATGGTCGCCCCCAACACAAACCACGAAAAGCTGCGATGGATGATAAATGCCAGCGGGATATCAGCCAGCCATTTTTCGCGTTGGCCGTATTGCAGCGTTTTCGAGACCTCGTCCACATACATCCGCACCAAAGTACCCAGTATGCCCTGTGCCAGTAATACAAGTGTAAGCAGCAGCAGCCAGCGGCGCATCTGCTGCGGAACAGCCAGCATAAACAGCCGTCCGCGGAAAGACAACCAAAGCGCAGTTTGTACCCAAAGCAGCAGGAGCGCAAAGAAAAGGTGTACAGAAATACTAACGTGTGCAAGATTGAGTTTGACCACGATCGCGCCAAACAGTCCGGTGGCCACCACCACCCCCAGGAAACCCAGCGCCAGTTGCCAGGAGCGGCGCAACTGGCGGCGTTTGCGAAAGAGCAGCGCAACCTGTACAACGGCAAATAAACCCAGCAAGGCACCCAGCAAACGGTTGATGTATTCAATCCAGGTATGCCATACATTAAACTTATGATCAATATCCTGCTTACGCAGGTACTTCTCAAAATCCGGAGGCAGTTGATCTGCATTGACAGGCGGTATCCAGCGGCCAAAACATTTGGGCCAGTCGGGGCAGCCCATGCCACTTTGTGTGGTACGTACCACACCACCCGCAATGATGACCAGGAAAGAAAGTATTAACGTAGCGAGAATCCAGCGCCTGATAGCCTGCATAGCTTAAAAATTGCTGCAAAGTTAACCCCCGCAACGGCTGTCACCCAAAGAATTTATAGCAGTCAGCAGTTATTTTTTCTGCAGGAACCACATGATCGTAAAAGAAGGAATAAAGTCCGTATATGGCAGCGCCTCCTCGATAAAATTGATGATACCACCCAGTACACCCCGGGAAACACCAAAGGTTTTATAAAAAATAAACGCCGAGAGCGGCGCCCAAATGATGTCGCCAAATTCGCCAAGCACCGGTATGATATAGGTAAAACACCCGATCAGGTCCAGCAGCAGGCAAAACAACAGTGAAGGGGATTGCTTGATCATCCCGCAAAATATAAAAATGTATCAGTTTTACTACACCAATCAAAAAAACTATTTTTGAAAAAAAAGACGTGCTGCTTTCTTCTTTTCAGGATTTGCATATTGAAGCAGGTATCGACGAAGCCGGCAGGGGTTGCTATGCAGGCCCTGTATTTGCCGCAGCCGTTATCCTGCCCAAAGGCTTTCAGCACCCCCTGCTCAACGATTCCAAACAACTCAAGGCTCCGCAACGTGATGCCCTAAGGCTGGTCATTGAGAAAGAAAGCCTCGCTTTTGCAGTAGCCTCAGTTGACGAAAAAGACATCGACCGCATTAATATTCTGCAAGCCACCTACCAGGCCATGCACCAGGCCGTAAGTGCACTTGCCCTCCGCCCCGGCTGCTTACTGGTTGATGGCAACCGCTTCAGGCCCTTCCATGGCATCCCACACCATTGCATCATCAAAGGAGATGGCATATACAGCAATATTGCTGCTGCCAGCATACTGGCTAAAACCTACCGCGATGAGTATATGCTGCACCTGCACAAAGCCTACCCCTGGTATGGGTGGAACAGCAATAAAGGCTACGGCACAGCCACACACCGCAATGCCATAGCCAGATTCGGCCTTTGCGAATACCACCGGAAAAGTTTCAATATCCTCCCTGCCCAATTGCCACTGTACTGATCATTCCTCTAAAAAAACATCCGGGTTAAACCCTGTACAAATGCCGCAGTCTGAGTAAGCAGAAGAAAGCAATACATTAAAATTTTAAAAAGAAACAACATGAAAACGAAATTGATTATGGTTACCGCCATCCTGCTGGCGCTCACTACCAACACAAACGCACAAATCAGGGCCAGGGCACACCAGGAAAGGCAACGCATCAAACAAGGTGTAAGAAGTGGAGAACTCACTAAGGCAGAAACAGTAAACCTCGTAAAAGACCAGCGTGAAATCCGCAGGGAAATCAGAACGGCCAAAACCAACGATGGTGTGATCACCCCTGTAGAAAGAAAGGAAATCAGGCAGGACCAACGCCAGGCCAGTCGTAAAATTTATCGCAAAAAACACAATAACCGCGACAGGAACTGATCCACAATCAGACAACACAAAAGTCTGTGCCGGTTCATCAGCCGGCACGGACTTTTGTATATAACCATAACCCCGGTCCAGCATTACGCATCCTTCCGTTAGCAGTACATAAACCAGGCAGTACAGTCCCGATACAGCTCATTCCGCACCAGACCTTTACGGGACTTTCACGAGACTTTTACCAGATGATCATCCTACAGCAGGGCTAACCCGGTAATTACCCCGGGGTTAAACCTATGGATGCAAAAGCATTCCCTATCCCTCCCATACCCCCAATCCCTGCCGGGTTACCGTCCACTCATCCGTAGTACAATCTACAATCGTGGAAGGTTCCATACCACCCGCACCACCATTAATCACCATATCCACCTGTTTACCGAGGCGGTCGGCAATAATTTCAGGGTCGGTATATTCCTCAACCATATCGCCTGGCAACGATGCACTGAGAATGGGATTGCCCAACGCAGTTACAATCGCCATCGAAATGATATTATCCGGAATACGCAAACCAATCGTTGATTTGCGGCTTTGCAGTATTTTGGGTACCTGCTTGCTCGCAGGAAGGATAAACGTAAAAGGACCAGGTAAATGGTGTTTCAACGTGCGGTAAAGCGGAGTGCTGATGCTTTTCGTATAGTCGCTCAGGTGGCTGAGGTCGCTGCAGATAAACGACAACTGTGCTTTCTGCGGATCTACCTGCTTGATGGCACAGATGCGCTCCACAGCTTTCTGGCGGGCAATATCGCAGCCAAGCCCATAGATGGTGTCTGTGGGGTAAACAATAACCCCGCCATCGCGCAAACACTCCACCACCTGTTTGATCAGCCGGGGTTGAGGGTCTTCAGGATGTACCGTTATTAACATAATTGAAAAACAATTTGGACGCAACATAGGCAAAAACAAATGCTAAACCCTACTTTTGCAGGGTTTTTTGCATACCCCATAAAGGATAACAGGCCAAAACCCGTTGTACGGCAAAAAACCATCACACTTTAATAAAATATCATTATGTCGCTCATTACTGTAGGCACCATGGCCTTTGATGCCATTGAAACCCCATTTGGAAAAACGGATAAAATCATCGGGGGCTCTGCCACCTATGTGGCTTATGCAGCCAGTAATTTTGTACAGCCCATTCAGCAAATATCCATTGTAGGCTACGACTTTCCGCAGGAAGAAATGGACGAGCTGAAAAAAAGGGGGGTACAGCTTGAAGGTGTGGAAATTGTGCCGGACAAGAAATCCTTTTTCTGGAGCGGCCGGTACCATATCGACATGAATACCCGCGATACACTGGTAACCGACCTCAACGTACTGGCCGACTTCAACCCCAAAGTACCCGAAAGCTACCAGGGTGCCGAATTCCTGATGCTCGGCAACCTGATGCCCAAACTACAGATGAGTGTGATTGACCAGTTGACCAAAAGGCCAAAGCTGATTGTGATGGATACCATGAATTTCTGGATGGAAACGGCCATGGAAGACCTGCTCGCCGTACTCAAAAAGGTGGATGTATTACTGGTTAATGATGGCGAAGCCCGTCAGTTGAGCGGCGAATTTTCACTCGTCAAAGCAGCCCGTGCCATTATGAATATGGGTCCCCGTTTCCTCATCATCAAAAAGGGCGAACACGGCGCATTGCTGTTTCACGAAAATCATGTATTCTTTGCGCCTGCCCTGCCGCTTGAAGACGTGTTTGACCCTACCGGCGCCGGCGATACCTTTGCCGGTGGCTTTATCGGGCACATCGCCAAAACAAAAGACATCAGTTTTGAAAACATGAAAACAGCCATCATCGTCGGCAGCGCCATGGCAAGTTTCTGCGTGGAGAAATTTGGCGCCAACCGCATGAAGGAAATTACCAAAGAAGATATTGATGCCCGGCTGGAAGCCTTTGTACAGTTGGTGAATTTTGACATTGACCTCGTATAACCGGGTGCATTAGTTTCTTTCACTTATCCAAAAGGCATGCTTGAAATCATCCTGCTTATTTTTCTTACCAGACGTATCGGGGTACTCGCCGAACGGAAAGGCCTCAAAGCCGGATGGTGGAAATTTTATACCGTACTGGCCTGGATAGGCGGTGAAATAATCGGTATTGTACTGGCCATAACCCTCTTTAACGAGGGTGAACTTTTCCCCATATTACTGCTGGCCATCGGTGGTGCAGCTACCGGCTACTTTATTGTCAGAAATACACTGACCAAAAAACCAGACGCCATTGAAGATGATATCAACCAGATTGGGGATGATATTAAATTTTAACAACTGCTGGTACAGCAGTAATCTTTCTGGTGAACATGGATCCCGCGCATAAAAAACCGGGACAATGCTTATTGCCCCGGTGCCAAAATAGTTGAACAGGTGATTAACGCCTGTTGAGTTTTGATAGAAGCCGCAGCATCTCAAGGTAAAGCCAGATAATGGTTACCAGGAGGCCGAAAGCACCATACCACTCCATATATTTGGGGGCACCCATCTGGCTGCCCGTCTCAATCATATCAAAATCGAGGATAAGGTTCAGCGCAGCCAGACCTACCACCAGGAAAGAGAAAATAATACCGATAGTACTGCCCTCATGCAGGAAAGGTATCCGGATATCAAAAAAGGAAAGGGTGAATGCGATGAGGTAAAAAATAGCAATACCCAGTGTAGCCGTCATGACAATGGCCTTGAAGCGTTGTGTAGCCTTAATGATACGGAAACTGTAAAGCAGGTACATGGCCACCGCTACGCCGATGGTAAGCGTTACAGCCACCATAACAATACTTGGGGCGTACTTATCAAAAACTTCATTATAATAGGCCGAAATACCGCCCACAAGCAACCCCTTCACCAATGCGTATACCGGCGCAAGGAATGGCGACCATTCCTGTTTAAAATAAAGGGCAACTGCAATAGCAATACCCCCGAAAGCGCCAATAAGTATCAGGGTTTGTACATTCCCCCCGTTACTGAATTCTTTCCACGCATAGAAAGTAGTCGTAAGCATCAGCAAAAAAAGGATACCGAATTTATTCAGGGTTCCCCTTACCGTCATCCGGCCACTGGCAGCAACCGTATCTTCTAATATGGTATCCCTGAACTTCTTTTCTGATAAAGCGGGATTACCGGACTTTAAAATAGACATAGCAAATTTTTTATAAAGATATAAAAAAACGTTTCCTGCCCGTACAAAATTTCATTTCCCCCCCTGCAAAGGGCTGATTATCTTTGCACATATGGAATCGTTAGTACAGCAGATCGCCGCCTGCAAGGCAGAAATGGAAGCAACAACACCCGATACCCCCGAATTGGCAGAGCAGTTCCGCATCAGGTACCTCGGCACCAAAGGTGTTGTAAAGAGCATCATGGGGGAAATGAAAAATGTACCTGCCGATCAGAAAAGGGCTTTCGGACAGGTACTCAATGAATTTAAAATCTTTGCAGAAGCGCGTTATGAAGCTATCCTCAACAGCCTGACACCCGCGCAGAACGAAGATCATGGGTTGGGCGACTTCAGCCTGCCCGGTACACCTATCACTCCCGGCAGCCGCCATCCCATCAGCCTTGTACGCAACAACATCATTGGTATTTTTCAACGGCTCGGCTTTGCCATTGCCGAAGGCGCCGAACTTGAAGACGACTGGCACAACTTTACAGCGCTCAATATGCCCGGAGATCACCCGGCGCGGGATATGCAGGATACTTTTTACATCGCCCAAAACCCCGACTGGCTGCTCCGTACGCATACCAGCAGCGTGCAGGTAAGGGAAATGGAAAAGGGCAAACTTCCCATTCGCATCATCTGCCCCGGCAGGGTTTACCGCAACGAAACCATCAGCGCCCGCGCACACTGTTTTTTTCACCAGGTGGAAGGACTGTATATCGCCGAAAATGTAAGTTTTGCCGACCTCAAACAAACCCTTTATTTCTTTGTACAGGAGATGTTTGGTAAAACGGTAAAAGTCCGCTTCCGGCCATCCTATTTTCCTTTTACAGAACCCAGCGCAGAGATGGATATCAGTTGTCTCATTTGCGGAGGCAGTGGCTGCAATGTGTGCAAACAAACCGGTTGGGTAGAAATACTGGGTTGCGGTATGGTGCATCCCGCCGTACTCGATAAATGTGGTATCGACAGCAATAAGTACACCGGCTTTGCTTTTGGTATGGGCATTGAGCGTATCGCCATGCTGCGCTACCAGGTAAAAGACCTGCGCCTGTTCAGTGAAAATGACCTGCGTTTCCTCAGGCAATTTACAGGTGCACTTTAATTCGGAGAGCGCACACTTATACCACAAAACTGCACGGATATGAATTGCCGGTTTTCAATACAGAAAATTCATACTTACTTTACTGTAATCATTAAAGTAGATCCGTACACTATCAACTTTACCCCTGGCCCGTTGGCCGGGGGGTTTTTTGTTATGCTAAACGTTTTTTAAGTATTGCGCACAATTGTACAAGATTCTTATATATAGCTTCTGCTGCATACTGTTGCCACTGGCCGGACAATCACAGGCCACATTCAACTATGTACACTACGACACCAAGGATGGCCTTGCGGGTTCTACCGTATACAGCATGGCGCAGGACAAGGAAGGGTTTATCTGGCTGGCTACAGAAAACGGATTGAGCCGGTATGATGGTACCAATTTTAAAAACTTTACCGTAAAAGATGGTCTGCCCGACAATGAAGTACTCAAGGTATTTGCCGACAGCAGGGGAAGGGTCTGGATCGCCACTTTCAACAAAGCATTGAGTTATTATTACAACGGAAAGATATACAACACTACAAACGACTCCACTGTTCAAAGAATAAAACTATCCAACAGCATCCAGAGTATTGCCGAAAATGCAGAAGGTGCTGTTATCTTCAACGATTCGCACACGATACTGGAACTCAGGGCTGATAACAGTGTTTTTGTCATTTCAGACCTGCCCATATTCAGGCAATGGCAGAAAAGTTTTATGGTATCCCATACCAGCACAAAAGATTCCGGTTGTTTTATCGGCGAAATGCATAGCGTGTACAAATACGGCAAAGGTCAAATCACACGCCTTTTCTCGGTTAGAAGAGATGTACTGAAAGAGGGGCAATGCTTTATGCAGCAAAACTATGATGGAACCGTCGTTCCGATAGATATGCCTCCCAACACCCTCATGGGCTTCTACAGGCTTGAATCGGATGGTACAAGATTTGCCACCATTGATTATTTCACCACCACAGATGGTTGCTGGACGGTTGATACGGCCAACAAACGCCTTGCCGACCACTTCCTCCCTGGCATCCAGGTTACCGGTCTCATAACCGATTCAGAAAACAATACCTGGTTTTCCACCTTCGGAAATGGCGCCTACAAACTACCCTCTAAAGCTGTTAAAACACTGCTCCCGGGTAAAAAAAATAATACCCTCGATACAGAAATATTCAGCATCGCAAAAAGGGGCAGCCAGTTACTGGCTGGATCCGGACTGAGTACCCTGTTTATGACAGACAGGAATGGTAAACTCACTTCTAAAGACTTCTCCCGTCAAAGAAAGGTTACGGGCTATACCAACGTCTACAACAGGATCATATCCATAAAAACATTGCCCTCAGGGGTTACTTTTTATGGCTGTGATATGTTTCTGCTGAAAGAAACCGGTAATCAGGTGCAGGTCAATACATTAAGCCCGGTAAAGTCCATCAGCGAGATAAATGCCGATACCATACTGGTAGCCTGTGGCCGCAATGTAACCACTGTAAGTGTGGGCGATTTCAGGGTCACTGATACCATCTGGTATGAGCGGGGTACAAAAGCCGTTTTCCACAACAACCACTATTACATCGGTACCCTCAATGGGCTCTACGAGGTAAACAGGCTGAAACAAGCGGTTTACCTTGGTAATATCCATCATGCCCTTACCCGCCGCATCACTGACTTGCAGACAGACGCGGGCGGTGTACTTTGGGTAGCCACTGGTGATGAAGGTGTGGTGGGCTACAGGGATGGCAGGGTAATCGCCGCCTTAAAAGACACCAACGGACTCAGCAGCAATATATGCAAGACGCTTTTTACTGGTAAAGATTTTCTCTGGGTGGGTACCAATAAAGGCATCAACAAAATCAATATCACCACGCCGGGATATACGGTTACCCGCTACAGCACATCAGACGGTTTACCCTCCGATGTGATCAACTCCCTCTGCATCGAAGACAGCATTGTATGGGTGGGGTCGCCAGCGGGTTTGACTTTTTTCAATGAAAGAGAAGTCTCCGGAACCTCCCTCTGCCGCTTAAAACTACTCGGCGTCAACAGTTCTGGTCAGATACAGAACATCAATTCTCCCTGCCGCATTCCTTATGCCGATAACAATATCAGTTTTGATTATATCGCCATCTCCCTGAAATCGGGTGGCGATATCACTTACTATTACCGCCTCAGGGGATTCAATGCAGACTGGATAACCACAACCCAAACCAGTCTTACCTACCAATCGCTGCCCCCCGGCGATTATACACTTGAGCTCTATGCCATCAATAAATTCGGGGTGCGGAGCGAAACCGTACAGGTACCCTTCTCCATTGTAACCCCATTCTGGCGTACCTGGTGGTTTTATGCAGTCCTCGCGCTCTTTGTTTTACTCCTTACCATCTTCCTGTTCAACCTCAGGAACAAAAACCTCCGCCGCAAACTTGAGGAAAAAAATATACTGCAGAAACAATTTGCCGCACTTGAGCAACAAGCCCTGCAATCGCAGATGAACCCGCACTTTATTTTCAACTGCCTCAACTCCATCCAGCAATACATCCTTACCAACGACAAAGAGAAAGCCAATAAATACCTGACAGGATTTGCCTCACTCATGCGGCAAACCCTCGACAACTCGGGCAAGAAAGCCATTACCGTGGCCGATGAAGTGCGCTACCTGCGTCAATATATTGAAATGGAACGTATGCGCTTTGGCGATACCTTCACCTACAAAATCAGCGTAGACGATAACCTGCGGCAGGATTATACCGAAATGCCCGCTATGTTACTCCAGCCCTATGTTGAAAATGCTCTGCGGCACGGCATCCGCTATAAAACAGATGGTACCGGCAGGCTTGACATTAATTTCTATACGGAAAACGGGTACCTCTGCTGCAGCATAAAAGACAATGGCGTGGGACGGGAGAAAACCGCTGCACTCAAGAGTTTACAACATATCGAATACCAGTCAAAAGGCATGAGCCTGACACAAAAAAGAGTAGAGCTGCTCAACCGGATGACAGATGAAGTCATCACCACAGCAGTTATTGACCTCAAAGATCAGCAAGGGCATGCTGCCGGCACTGAAGTGGTGGTACGCATCCCCTTATAAAATATACAACATGAAAAGTATCATTATCGACGACGAACCCGGAAACATCATCACGCTTACGGAACTGCTGAAAGAGTACTGCCCGGAAGTAACCATTACCGGTACTGCCCTCAACCCGGTGGAAGGACTGGAACTGATCATGCGTACAGAACCAGATGTCGTTTTCCTCGATATTGAAATGCCATATGGCAATGCGTTTGACCTGCTCGACAAACTCATGCCCGTAAGTTTTGAGATTGTTTTCATCACTGCGTTCAACGAGTATGCCATTAAAGCATTTAAATATACAGCAATGGACTATTTGCTGAAACCCGTTAACATCACCGAACTGAAGGCTGCTGTGGAAAAAGTAGCCGATCGCTTACAACAAAAAAACATCAACCACCGGTTGAGCTCCCTGCTGGAAAATATCCGGCCCGAAAATACCAACCTTCAAAAAATCGGTCTGCCCACAACTGAAGGGTTGTATTTCGAAAACGTCAGCAATATCACTCACCTTGAAGCCGAAGGCAGTTATACCAGGGTCTTTATCAAGGGACAGAAAAACATACTCGTGTCGAAAAATCTTAAAGAGTATGAAGATATCCTGCCAACGGCTATTTTTTGTCGTGTACACCATTCCTATATCATCAACCTCAACTATGTCAAAAAGTATTTCAAGGGACGAGGTGGTTATGTAGAGATGGACGATGGCTCAACCATCGAAGTATCTGCACGGAAAAAGGAAGAGTTTTTCGACCGCTTCATGCACTGATGCACCGGCAATCAGCCGCTGCAGGAAGGATCCCGTTGGAGGATACATCCGCAAACCTGATCTTCCGTTTCCGTTAACTGCCCGATTGATAGTATATTTGCAAACATTCCTCACGTTAAAAAATATATATGGTCATCTGTGTGCTCGGTGCCGGTACCATGGGAAGTGGTATTGCCCAGGTAGCCGCCCAAAGCGGTTTTGATACCATCCTGTTTGATGTGCAGCAGGAAGCCCTCGGCAGGGCCGAACAGCAGATCGGTAAAAACCTGCAGCAACTGGTGGATAAACAAAAAATTGATGCCGCAACCCGGGCTGCTATTACCAACCGCATCCGTTATACCCGCGATATTCAGCAGTGTATGGCCGATGTGGTCATAGAAGCTATTGCAGAAAACATGGAGGCCAAGACTTCCCTCTTTAGTCAACTAGCCATACACAACAGTGAATCAACCATTTTCGCCACCAATACATCCTCTCTCTCTGTATCGGAGCTGCAGAAAAGGATACTGCATCCGGAGCGCGTCGTGGGCATGCACTTTTTCAATCCGGCACCATTGATGCGCCTGGTGGAAGTAGTACAGGGTGAACAAACCAGTACAGCAACTACAACAGCCATTGTTGACCTGGTTCGTAAAATGGGTAAAACCCCTGTACTGTGTAAAGACGCTCCCGGCTTTATTGTAAACCGTGTGGCAAGACCCTACTACCTTGAAGCGATGCGGCTGGCAGAAAGAAATGCAGCCTCACCAAAGGAACTTGATGCCATCATGCAGGCCACCGGTTTTAAAATGGGGCCGTTCAGCCTGATGGACCTGATTGGTCTTGATATCAACTATGCTGTTAGCTGTTCGGTTTATGAGCAGATGGGTAAGCCCGCAAGACTGCAGCCATCAGCATTGCAGCAGCAGCATGTTGCAGCCGGCCGGTTGGGACGCAAAACCGGGGAAGGATTTTATACATACTGATATATAACCATAAAGCGCTGATGTACAAATCAGCAGATCATCATTGCCAGCAAAAATATTACGGGATATGATACTAGTCACAGGAGGCGCGGGTCTCGTTGGAAAATCACTCATCCGCCAGTTACGCGCAGCAGGAAACCCCGTAAGGGCCATTTTCAACCACACCCCGATAGCAGCAATGCACAATCTGGAAACCATGCATTGTAATATACTTGATGTTGCAGGGCTGGAAGAAGCAATGCAGGATGTTACGGAAGTCTATCATTGCGCAGCAAAGGTATCCTTCAATCCAAAGGCTAAAAAAGAACTGTTCAAGGTCAATATAGAAGGAACCGCCAATATTGTAAATGCGGCTATTGATGCCGGTGTACGCAAGTTTGTCCACGTCAGTTCAGTAGCTGCACTTGGGCGCATACGCAACGGTCAGGTCGTTACTGAAAAAATGAACTGGACAGAAGAAACCAGCAACAGTGTATATGGGCAAAGCAAATACCTTGGCGAAATGGAAGTATGGCGCGGGATTGCCGAAGGGTTGCAGGCCGTTGTAGTTAACCCATCCATCATACTCGGTCCGGGTGATTGGGAAAGTGGTTCATCGAAAATATTCAAATCCGTGTATGATGAGTTTCCCTGGTACACCGACGGCACAACAGGCTTTGTAGATGTGGACGATGTGGCCAGGGCAATGATTATGCTGATGCAATCGTCCATCAATGCTGAACGCTTTATCCTGAGTGCCGAAAACCGTAAGTATAGTGATGTGTTCAGACAGATTGCTGCCAGCTTTGGAAAAAAAGCACCGCATAAAAAAGTTACGCCTGTTATAGCCGCCATCGTGTGGCGCTGGGAAGCATTGAAAAGCCGCTTTACCGGTAAAGAACCCTTGGTTACCCGGGAAACGGCTCAAACTGCTATGGCTAATGTACAATTCGATAATACCAAACTGCTGACCCAACTACCCGGCTTTGCTTACACGCCGCTCAACGACAGTATCAGCAACATTTGTAAAGATTTTGAAAAAGAAACAGCAGCCGGGCGGAAATAAAAAATGCGCTATGCAAACCGGTGATACTGCTTTTGGCAATCCATACACTATTCGCTGCCCATCACCTTCTGCCATAATTCGGGTATGCGTTTGATCCAGACCAGCTCTTTCATTTTTTCACGCGCGTCTTCAATAGGGCTGCCGAAATAGGCTTTGCCGCCCTCAGTATCCTTGCCCACACCGCTTTGTGCTAATATGGTGGCATTGTCGCCGATATGCAATGTCTTGCTCACACCCACCTGCCCCCATAGCGTAACCCCGTTACCAATGGTTGTGGCACCGGCAATACCCACCTGTGCAGCAAACAGGCAATTGTTGCCAACAACCGTATCGTGTCCCACATGGATCATATTATCCATGCGCGTACCCCTGCCAATGCGGGTATCATGGCTCACACCACGATCAATGGTACAACCCGCGCCGATCTCCACATCATCCTCAATAACCACACGCCCGCAGTCAGGCATCTTTTTATACCATACTTCCCTGTCCTTTTTTGTATTGTAATAAAAAGCGTTGCTGCCAATAACTGTTCCTGCCTGTATCACCACATTATTTCCGATGATGCAATGATCCATGATGGTGACATTGGGATAAATGATACAGTGGGTACCAATACTTACATGATGACCGATAAATACATTCGGATATACCACAGTACCCGCTCCAACAGTTGCCGTATCACTGATCGATTTTACCGCCGGCTCAAAAGGACGGAAGTGATTAACAATGGTGCAATAGGCTTCAAAGGGATTGTCAACCACCAGCAATGCCTTCCCCGCAGGACAATCCGCTTTCTTATTGATGATGATATAACTCGCTGCACTGTTGATACACTTGTCGTAATACTTCGGATGATCCACAAAAACAAGATCGCCCGTTTCTACTTTATGAATTTCGTTGATGCCTGTTGCATGACCTGTTGTATCGCCAATCAATTCAGCCCGGATCAATGTTGCAATCCAGGATACCGGCACAGGTGAAGGGAACTGCATAAGATGATTTTTTGCAAAGGTAACAGGGATTCAAATGTATTTCATGGAAAAAAAAGGATGAAAAGTCATCGATGTGCAAAAAAATAAATGCATGATTCATCCCTGAAAACAGGCACACTATACGGCGCAGCACAGGCATATACAAAAAATTTATGCGCCATAAAAAAATGCACTATGCAACGCAATAAAAAAGCAACAACGCATAACAAGCAGTATTCATCAGTGTTTCAGCATGCTACTGTAACAAAGGTTATTGTATCCGTTTGTGTCAATGACAAACCTGTGCATCCCGTTGCATGCAAATAGGATTTGTTTTATTGCGGCGATTATCCACAAACAACCGGAAAGTGTGAATAAAAAATTTTGGTTATTTTTTCACAATAGCAAAATTTCTCTTTAATATTGTATTGGGAAATATGTTCCCAGGTACTTACTAACCCATCCATATAAAGACCCGGTGTTCAAACGCCGGGTTTTTTTATTTTTGCATATGCACATTTCAGAAGAAACAAACGGCGATTTTTTAATCAGCTCCGATAAAACAAAACTGCAGCTTGCTGTTATACACGAATACCTTTCTGTATCCTCTTACTGGGCAGCCAATATTCCGGTTGAGCTTGTAAGCCGCGCAATTGAACATTCAGTTTGCTTTGGTGTATATATCCATGACGAACAGATTGGCTTTGCACGTGTCGTTACCGATTGCGCTACGTTTGGTTATCTGGCTGATGTGTTTATACTGCCTGCATACCGTGGCCATGGTTTAGCCAGATGGCTGATGACCTGTATCCTTGCACACCCCGACTTACAGGGCTTCCGCCGTTGGATGCTGGCGACCAGGGATGCGCATGGCCTTTACCAGCAGTTTGGCTTTACCCCGCCCGATAAGCCTGAAAGCCTCATGCAGAAAAGACCGGTTCAGCACTATTGATTTTTTTATATTGCCCATCACTTGTATCTTGTAGGATAAACAGATAATATGCTAAAATCAATGACCGGTTTCGGACGGGCGGAGCAGACGGTGAACGATAAAACTTTTCTCGTGGAAATCAAGTCGCTGAATGGCAAACAACTCGAAATGCAGTTGAAAATTCCGCCACTCCTCAAACCCTATGAATTTGATATCCGCAACATGCTCCAGGAACAGCTCCTCCGGGGCAGTATAGACTGCATGATCACCATTAAACAAAACGGCACTTCCCGGCCGGTTAATATCAATACCGATCTTATCAGGGCTTATTATATACAGATCAGGGAACTGGCCGGCGAACTGGATATAGATACCAATTCTGTATTGAGCGCCCTGCTTCGCCTGCCGGAAGTGGTTACCCCCGCCAACGATATCCTCAGCAAGGAAGAGTTTGAAGAATTTACCAAAGTACTCGCCGGAGCACTTGATGAAATCAACCGGCACAGGCTCGAAGAAGGTGCGGTTATGGAGCAGGACCTCATCAAACGCATCAACAATATTCATGAACAGGAAAAGGTCATCCTTGAGCTGGAGCCCGAACGCATGAAACGCATCAGGAATGAAATCGTACAGTTGCTGGATGAGCATGCCGGTAAAGACAACTACGACGGTAACAGGCTGGAGCAGGAACTGATCTACTACATGGAAAAAATTGATATCCATGAAGAACAGGTTCGCCTCAAACAGCACTGCGAATATTTTTTGACCCTTCTCTCCGGTACAGATGAAAGCAAGGGAAAGAAACTCTCTTTTGTGCTGCAGGAAATCGGGAGGGAAATCAATACAACCGGCAGCAAGGCATACGATGCTGCCATTCAGCAATCGGTGGTGGTTATGAAAGATGAACTCGAAAAAGCCAAAGAGCAGGTTTTAAATATTCTCTGATCAAATATAAACAATCATACGGTAGTTTTGCAGTTATGAAACGCAGTCTCGCATCCCTTTTCCTTGTGGCAGCATCCCTGTTCTCCTGTAAACAACCCGATGTTTACGAAAAGAACACGCCGATACCCGCCTTGTCGTGGAGTAGCGATTTTGCGGTCAAAGGCTCACTTGGCATTACTGATACTGCATTACCTTACCGGGTGTACCTGGTTCTCCGGCATACCGATGCTTACAAGTACGAAAACATTTGGCTCAATATAGGCCTGCAGGCGCCCGGCGATACTATGCAGACCGGCCGGTATAATATACAACTGGCCGATGACCAGCATGGCTGGGAGGGTACCGGGATGAACGACATCTGGGAAGTACGTAAACTGCTGGATGCCAACGCCAGGATATTCAAGAGGAAGGGCGTCTGGAATTTTTCGATCAGTCACCTGATGCGCGATAATCCCCTGCCCCATATCATGAGCGCAGGGCTGCGGATTGAAAAAGCACCCTGACCCGTTAAACCCGGGGTAAAACTTTAACAATTCCATACACCAGAAAAGGCCGTTCCGCGCGTTTGTATCAAACAATTGTTTATTTTGCACCATGGAAAAATAAGCCGTAATGGCTTTAAGGTGCATTTTCAGGGCTCATCTGTTAACAAGCAGGATCTTCCTGGCAACAAATGGATGGCAGCAGTCATCCGGAATCATAAAAAGAAAGCGATGAAGAAGTTTTTTACCGTGCTGATGTCAACTGTAATCTTTTGTACAGTTCATGCGCAATACGAATACGTTCAGCAGGGAGAGTTTGGGATTACCCTTGGCGCCGCCCACTATTTTGGTGACCTCAATACCCGTGCAGCACTCAACCGGCCCAAACCTGCACTCGGCATTTTTTTTCGCAAACAATTCGGCAACTATGTTGGCATGCGTGTGAGCGCCCACTATGCACAATTGGGCTACAGCGATGTTTACAGCAAAAATACTTACCAGCAGAAAAGAAACCTGAGTTTCAATACCAATATATGGGAGCTGGCCGTGCAGGGCGACTTTAACTTCTTCAAATTCCTCCCGGGTAACCCCGATTACCTGTTTACCCCTTATATCACCCTCGGCGTGGGCGTTTTCAGCTACGATCCCTATGCCTTTCTCAATGGTAAGAAAGAGTTTCTCCGGCCTTTGGGTACCGAAGGCCAGAACAAAGGGTACCTGGGGCGTAAACCATACAATACCATGGCCTTCTGTATACCCATTGGTGCCGGTGTAAAGTATAATATCTCCGAAAAGATTAATATCTCCTTTGAGATCAGTCACCGCCTCACCACAACCGATTACTTAGACGATGTGAGCAGCACCTATGCCGGAGCCACCAATTTCGACCTGCTGCCAAATGGCAACCTGTCTACCGCAGGTTTACTGCAGGATCGTTCTTACGAGATTGACCCTTCTAACCTCCTCGGGGTACAGGGTCGCCAGCGGGGCTGGAGCAAGCAGAAAGACCAGTATATCTTTGCAGAACTGGGCATTTCATTTAACCTGAGCAGTTACAGGTGCCCCACCGGTAACTAAGCATCCTGCACAATATTACGGATACCCGGATGTGTTTCCCCCGGATTGCTTTAGGCAGACGCTTATATATGACCGAAGCCCTTACCGCAACAAATTTGTAATAATAAATTTGTTCATTCAATAAAAACCGCTATTTTTACGCTTCCCCCATTGATGCAATAGCAATCCGTATCCCATTCCCAACAAAGAATAACAACATTCGAATCCAGCAAATTCTGTGACAGAACCATAGTGTTTATCAGAAAAAACTGAAACTATGGCTACGTTACGCTGCACTATTCTTGCAGTACTACTATTTTTATACCCGGGCAGGAGCAATGCTCAGTCACTCCGTTACCCGGCACAGGCTTCTGCCATGCTGAAAAGTACCATTGCAGACCTGGGGTCACTTTTTGCAAGGGCTATCCCGGGCCTGGCATTAACCCAACTCCAGTTTACCGGTACGCCGCCCGCAACCGGTATCATATTTGTATATGATACCACGGTAAGCGGCCAGGATTGCCGCGTTGAAAGCAACGGTCAAACCTACCTGCGGTTTTCGGCTGCGCAGGACAACGGGCTGGTACTCGGTGTTTATGAATACCTGCGGCAGCTCGGCTACCGCTTCTGGCAGCCCGGATCTATCTGGGAAACCATACCTTCCTTATCTTCGCCCTATAAAAGTATAAGCATAACCGTGACACACAAATATAAATACAATACCTTTTTTATCAGCGGCGGACACAACACCTGGGTCATGGATAAAAATACTGCCTATGGCTGGGATACCAATTTTGGTGATAACGGGCATGCCTGGGCGCTTTATCAGCGCCGCAACCGGATGACAGGAGCCTACCGCTTTTCCGGGCACCGTGGCGATATACTTTCTGCCGGCTATCAATCCATTTTACAAAACAACCCCTGTTATGTTGCCTGTTATAATGGTTCAAGACAGGCAGGCACACGCTCCGTACCCGATATCGGCAATGCGGCAGCCGTGCAGCTCTGGGCAAACAGTTTAGAACAACAATTCACACAATACAAAAGTGCAGTTTATGGAAACACAAATCTATATGCTGATCTTTATCGCAACTTTAATTATGCTCATCATCATATTGGTATCGAAGTTGCCGATGGTGCACAATGGGGCAATTCGCAGGACAACAGTGGCTGCGGCAATATGGCTTACCCTAAAGAAAGCGATCAGCAGTTTATTCTCGCGGGAAAAACCGCGCAAAAAATAAACAGTACTTACCCCGGAAAAAGGTTCCAGTGCTATGCCTACAGCACCCATGCCGATATTCCTTCTTCCAATGTTGACATCAACCCCAATATAGATGTACAGGTTATTCCCACGGCTTTCCAGAACCTGTCGAGCCCCGTTGGCTTGCTCAACCGCTGGTACAACCGGCACAATTATATTTCTGAATACCAATACCTCAATATAGCACAGTGGGGTGGCGAAACGCCGCTGGCACACCTTGCCACTGTTAAACAAACACTCCGGCGCATCAAAGAAAAAAACAGGCAGGGCATTTCCTGGGAAGCCTCTCCCGCCAAGTTTGCAAGCCTGCCCATCCTGCTGGCCGCCACTGATATGCTTGAACTGGACACCCCCTTCGATACAACCCTCCGGTATTTCTGCACCGAAATGTTTGGCGAAGGTGCCAATGCCATCCACCAGTTACTAAAGGCATGGGGCAATGAACAACTCATTACCCACAGCGATTTTATACCCGATAATCAATACAAGATCCCTTACTGGTTCCGTTTATTCAATAAGGCCGTTCAGCAAACAGCCAATGCCGCACCGGTGATTAAACAACGGCTCAGCGAATTTAAAGCCTATCTCCATTACCTGGTGTTGTACTACGACTGGCTTTCAGACCAGCGCACCCATGCTGCCAAATCGGCTAAGGCGGAAGCCCTTTGTCTCTACCTGGCCCGCATCAATAAACTGCAACTGGTCAACAGTTATTTCATCATTACAGATATTGTAAGCCGTTATGCCACAACCGATATCGTTTACCAGCGGTACAACCCCGTCAATGGCACGGCTTATGAAAACGGTAATCTTGCACTCATCACGCCCGCAACCATCGAGTCCGATTATACTGCCGATCTTGCAGCGCAACTGTCCATTATAGACCAGTACCAGTTTGACAACCCTGATGCCATCATCGCTAAGATGAGCGCCAGCCAGCTCAGCCCATTACCCCGCATTGATGTCCGTATAGGGTATACAAACGGTTATGAATCGCCCAACCGGAGTGAGTTTTATATCTATGCCCCCACAGCGGGCAGCTTTATCGTTACCTGTAAGCCCAGGTTCGACGAACCCGGAAAAGGTGCTATCAATTTTACCGTAGAAAACACGGCCAAAGGATTGGGTGTTGTAAAAGATTTTACCCTCCAGAGAGGAGATAATACAGGTACCATCAATGTCAATCTGCCCGAAGCAGGTACCTATAAATTCAGTATTGTATCCAAACAGAAAACTTACGCAGAAATCGGCATCACGACCAATGGCAATTATTTTTATAAGCCCACCGCCTTCCTGGGCAATAAAATGGAAAACTACCGCAGCAACCTCAGGCACTTGCCCGGCTATTTCTATATACCCGCCGGTATCGATAAGGTCTATTTCAGTGTAAACAATGGCAATCCCGGGGGTACAGGTTTTGCCACAGCAGCACAGATCGGACAATCTTTTGGCTTTACGGATGCAAATGGCAATAGTGTTCAGCCCCGGCTCGCCAACACAACCAATGGTGCTTTGTTTTACCTGCCTGTAACCGGTAATACCAATGGCACTTTCTTTCATGCCGCGAGGATGGAGCAGTACAATGCCTGTTTTGCCAACATCAGCAATACGCTCTGGTATGCGGAAAGAAAGGCCTGCTACGAAGCCGATTTTTACGCAGCAATTGTGGTTAAAAACGGCGACTGCATCACCCGGCTGTCTGCGGTCAACGACCAGCCCGATCTGCAATGGACGGTTACCGATGCAGCCAGACAGTTTACCTACAATGCCACAGCCACGGTTGATCTGCCCAACTATATTTCGCCCAATGCCATCGTAAGCCTGAAAACGGGCAGCAACTGTATCCTTTCCAAACGCCTTGGTGATGATACACTGTACCTGCGCCGCAAAGAAGCCTGCGCTTCGGGTGCTCCGCTGCCGGATAAGACCGGGATTGCACTCTATCCCAACCCGACTACCGGGGTACTGAACTGTATGGCAGACCATGCTTTTGTGCGTGCTTCATCAATCATCATCAGCGATATGACGGGTAAAATACTGCTGCAGTTCAGCAAGACAGGGCGTATCGACATCAGCCGCCTCGCATCAGGGTTATACAGCTACCGTTGTCTGGTTGATGGTCAATGGTCAACCGGTAAGATCGTGAAACAATAGACAATAGTCGGGTATTTGCTGAAACGCAACCGGAGACAGTCAAAAAAGGCTGGTCTGTATCAACCGGGGCGGGCGAAGTTGCAGACCGCAGGTCGTGTTCAGCAGTTTTATCATTTCGTTCACCATTTCCGGCGCATAGGCCTCATCGGGCGTATGCACAAAAAAATACAACTCCTGTAATCCTTCTGCTATCCATTCCCTGATCCGTAATGCCCAGGCCTTCATACGGCTATCATCGGAAGCATGCATACTGTTGCCCACATAGCGGATAAATGCTTTGGGAACCGTCAGGGTCATATGCGCGCAATCACGTCTGCCCGCAGTATCGGTGATAACCGCCCCCATATTCAGGTTACGTAGTGTGTCAAAAAGTGCTGTATTTGCGCCGGGATCGGCAAACCAATCCCGGTGACGTACTTCCAGAAAAAAAGGGAGGTCTGCCGGCCATGCGCGCAGGTAGCGGAAGAGATGATCGCTGGCCTGCGGACTGTATTGTTCACTGAGCTGCATAAACACCGGACCAAGTTTATCTTCAAAAGCCAGTATGCCCGCAAGGAAAGCTGTGGTCAGTGCATCTGCATTGCGAAAGCCACTGTAGTGACTGATGGCCTGGGGTACTTTGGGACAAAACCTGAAATCATCTGCCCTTGCTTTGGCAGCCCACCTGCCAATCACTTCCGGGCCATATACCTGGTAATGTGTGGCATTGAGTTCTATGGCATTAAAATTACTGACATAGTGGTCGAGCGCAGCCGTGTCTTTCATGCCACGGGGATAAATTTTTCCGATCCATTCCTTTCTGCCCCATTGTGTACAGCCAATGTATATTTTAACTGACCGATCAGTCGGTTGCCCGATAGTGGTGTGCATCACGCCGCCAGGCGGGAGTGTAAAGTCAATACGACCAAGGTCTGCGGCAGGTACTCTTCCAAATTCCATGGGATAAAAATAACTCATTCTGCGTATATGCGGTACTAACGCAATCCTGGTGATTAATACGATCTGTCCACCATCCTGCCATACATCCGGTCGGGAGCGATCACAAACTGTTCAAACCCTTTGCGCGTCCGTTTTCCGGCCCGTGCATTTTGTCAAAAAAACGAACTGTACACCACCAGGCAGCCCTGTCTGCAACCTTTTTTTTACATATGGCAAAATAATATTGTATGAAAGAATTTATCCCGGATAGACAATAAAATCCGGCCGGAAGCGATTTATATACGAAACCTCAATATCCCTTTCAGGCATTAGCTGAAAGACCACAAGTATGCTGAAACTATTATTTACAGTGGGGCTATTACCAGTCCTGCTGACAACAAACAGACTGTACCCGCCGGCCAATCCGCAGGGGATACACACTCCGGGGCTGGTACCGGCAACCGCAGCACCGGCTGCAGCCGCAGGGTCTGGCGGTTATTCACTGTATACATCGTGGAATATTGCTGCCACCGGACTTAGCGCTGATGCGTTTGCTGCCGGACTTAAAGGTTATCACCACCTCGCTGAGAAGGGTATGCTCCGGAAAAAAGGCGTATTGGTGATTGCTGATTTTTCAAAGTCTTCAGCAGAGAAAAGGTTGTTTGTATTCAATATGCAAACGGGCAGGCTTCTGCTCAGGACGGTAGTGGCACATGGCCAGCTTTCGGGTGATGTTTATGCCAGCCGGTTTTCCAACAGTCCCGAATCATACCAAAGCAGCCTTGGCTTTTATGTGACTCTCGGTACTTATACAGGCCAGCATGGGTATTCGCTTAAGCTCATGGGTTGCGAGAAGGGCATCAACGACCAGGCATACAGCAGGAATATTGTTATACACGGAGCTCCATACATGAATGCGGATTATATCCGCAGCAAAGGATATGCAGGCCGCAGCCATGGTTGCCCGGCAGTACCCGAAACGGTTAGCACCACACTGATTAACCTGATTAAAAACGGGGCTTGCTTTTTTGTTTACCACCCCTCAAATACTTACACAGGATCATCAAAAATACTTAACGGGTAATACTGATTGGATATTGGACAACGATCGGGTTCTGACAGGCCGGATCAGACTAAACAGTTTATTGTTAGGCACGACAGGAAGAAGGCCCCGCCACAAGCGGGGTCTCTCCATAGGTAGTAACCGGACTGAACAAGAAGCAAGATTTGAGATATGAGACATAAGAAGCAAGACACAAGTATCAGGACAGAACTCCTCCTGCTACTGTTCCGGAAATGAGATATGAGACGTAAGAAGCAAGACATAATATGGCTCCCGACTAAGTACTTAGTAGCCTAAACCGTTGCCGCTGCTACAAACTGCGTAACCAGTCCGGTAAAGAACCCAAGATAGATCTGTTTGGGGGTATGATCGCTTACGAGCATACGGGCGGTGCAAACCATACCGGCAATGATAAAAACCAATGCCAGCGGCCAGGTCATCAGCATCGTATTGCTCTGCATGATGACGATGAAGACACCTGTTATACCACCCATACCCGCAGCGTGCATACTCAGTTTCTGGTAAATATTGATGATCAGTGAAACGGAGGCTGCGAGGAAAACCCCCAGCATAAAGCCAACCAGTACCGGCGGGTAGGTGGATTGCCCGCGCAGCACAAAATAAATCCAGAAGTAAAATATGCCGGAAGCGATATAGGGAATAATGCGGTCTTTTTGCGTACGCAGGAAGATGGACTGGATAAACCCAAGCCCTTTGAGCAGGAGTACCGTAATAAGGGGGAATACAACCGTATTTACACCGATGGACAGGATGGTGCGGGTTTTGTAAAGAGCCGGTATGCCTGTAAAATAACCCGGATGTATATAGACGATAAAAAGGGCTGTATACAGGGGTATAAAGAGGGGGTGAAAGACATACGACAGTAGTTGTGCCGGCATCCGGAGGTACAGGGATTGAGCGGCAGGTAAGGGCATTGTGGCCGTTGGGTTGGAAGTCGTTGTCATGTTTATAATTCTTTGCGGAGGCGGGCTACGGGAATATTGAGTTGCTCCCGGTATTTGGCTACCGTACGGCGGGCAATATTGTATCCTTTTTCGGTAAGTAATTCGGTAAGGCGTTCATCACTTAGGGGATGGCGTTTGCTTTCCTCTCCAATCAGGTCGCTCAGGATCTTCTTCACCTCACGCGTGCTGACCTCCTCCCCTGAATCCGTTTGCAGGCTTTCGCTGAAAAAGAATTTAAGGCGGTAAGTGCCAAACTCCGTCTGTACAAACTTACTGTTGGCCACACGGCTCACCGTGCTGATATCGAGGTGTGTTTTTTCAGCAATATCTTTCAGGATCATCGGGCGCATCTCCGTTTCATCACCCGTCAGAAAAAACTCGTACTGGTAATTCATGATGGCCCCCATGGTACTCAGCAGGGTATGCTGCCGTTGTTTGATGGCATCAATAAACCATTTGGCCGAATCAATTTTCTGCTTGATGAAGAGTACCGCCTCTTTTTGACGTTTGTCTTTTTTACTACCCCGGTCATAGTCCTTCAGCATATCGCGGTAGCCCTCACTTACCCGGAGTTCCGGGGCATTTTTGCTGTTGAGGGTGAGCTCAAGTTTACCGTTGTTATTGAGGATAAAAAAGTCGGGGATGATATAGCTTTCAGCCCGGTTCAGTTCGCTGTAGGTACCACCCGGCTTGGGGTTCAGCCGCACAATCTGCCGGATCACTTCTTTGAGTTGCTCATCATTGAGTCCCAGCCCGCGCTGGATCTTTTCGTAGTGCTTTTTGGTAAACTCGTCAAAGTATTTTTCCAGTACGGCAATGGCCATTTCGATGGGTATGCCTCCGTCCGGCTTTCTTTCCAGTTGGAGCAGGAGACATTCCTGCAGGTTGCGTGCGGCAATACCTGCGGGGTCAAACTGCTGGATCTGCAGGATCAGTTGTGCCACTTCTTCCTCCGTAGTGCTGATGTTCTGCCGGAAAGCCAGGTCATCCACAATGGCCGGTATCTCGCGGCGCAGGTAACCATCATCATCAAGGCTGCCCACAATCTGCTCGGCCACCTGGTGCCGGTGCTCATCGAGGTTGAGCAAACCCAACTGCTCCAGCAAGAGCGCGTTAAAACTGGTTTCCATCCGCTGGGGAATTACTTTCCCTTCGTCCTGCTCAGGATAGTTGTCATCCCGCAGGCGGTAATCGCCCACTTCATCATCCCCCTCCTGCACATATTCACTCACATCAATGCTGTCGTATTCATCCTGGCTGCCATCCGGTTCATAATCCTCTTCCTTCAGGCTGTTTTCATCCGTATCGTCGTTTTCAAATTCATCTGCCGGATCCACTTCGCCCTGCTCAAGCGCAGGGTTCTCTTCCAGCTCCTCCTGTATGCGTTCTTCAAGATTGGCCGTAGGCACCTGCAGCAGTTTCATCAGTTGAATCTGCTGCGGCGATAATTTTTGCAGTAAACGTTGCTGTAAGCCCTGACTCAGTGCCATGTGTTCCTGTTATTCCTTTTGTTGCTGCGTAAAGAAGAGATTGTGCAGCAGCCCGGTAGCGCCGGCCGCGGTCACACAAACCCCATCCGATTATTTAGCGTAAATTTACATACAAAGCACATGTAAAGTGAGTAAAAGGCACATTTTTTTAATTTTTTGCACGGTTTTTGTAGTGAGCAGTGCTTTTGCGCAAATCACCCCGCCGGTAATATCCCGGTTGCAGGCACCCGCTTTGACCGGAAAATCCTTTAACAGCCTGCTCTCACTGAAGTACAGCCGCATACTGTACACGCCTCCGTTGCCGGGCAGCACAACGGTTATTCACCCCGCTTTTTATTGCAGCAACCTGGCCTTTTTTTGCCGGCAGGAGTTGAAAATAGAAAAAATGATAAAGATTCCCTTCCGCTTCCGGCTGGGTAGTGTGGCCTATACAGATTGGCTGGAGCAAAAACCCAATGCCACCAACCCCAACCGCTGAGTGGATTCCACCGGAACCCGCAAACAATGCCTGCCCTGCCATCCTTAGCCGGTACACGGCAATACGGACGAACAGTTTTATAAAGGATATATACGGGATGGTATCGGAAACAATCAATAGGCCATAAGCCTGGCAACCACTTCACCCAGACGGCTGTAAGCCATAAAATTCTTTTCGAGAATGGGGTTAAAAGGGATCGGGGTGTCTAAAGAAGCACAACGCATGACAGGTGCATCGAGCAACTCAAAACAATGCTCTGCAATCCAGGCGGCAATTTCGCCACCCAACCCGCCGATAAGCGTATCCTCGTGCAGCAGCAAGACTTTGCCTGTTGCGGCTACCGCATCGTAAAGCGCATCATAATCAAGCGGGAGCAGGGTACGCAGATCGAGCAGGTATAGACTCAGTTCAGGGTGTTTGCCTGCATAATCGAGCGCCCAGTGTACACCAGCGCCATAAGTGATGATGGTAAGGTCGCTGCCCGCCCGTACGCGCCGGGCCTTACCGATCTCAACTGTATAACAGGCTTCGGGTACGGGGCCGCTGATGCTGCGGTAAAGTGCCTTATGTTCAAAATAGATAACGGGATTCGGGTCGTTGATGGCCGCGATGAGCAGGCCCTTTGCATCGGCGGGTGTGGAGGGATATACCACTTTGAGACCGGGGGTATGTACAAACCAGGCTTCATTGCTCTGGCTGTGGAAGGGGCCTGCACCCACGCCGCCACCCGTTGGCATACGGATAACTACATCGGCATTTTGTCCCCAGCGGTAATGGATCTTAGCAAGATTATTGATGATCTGGTTGAACCCCACGGTTACAAAATCAGCAAACTGCATTTCCATCATGGCTTTATAGCCCTCCAGGCTGAGGCCGAGTGCACTACCCACAATGGCGCTTTCGCAGAGTGGGGTATTGCGTACCCTTGCCTTACCAAATTTAGCCGCAAAACCCTCGGTAATTTTAAAAGCACCACCATATTCAGCAATATCCTGTCCCATCAGAATAAGGTTGGGATGCTGTTCCATACTTTGCTCCAGGCCTTCTTTAATGCCGTCGATAAAGCGCTTTTCCGGGCCGGTCATTTCACCATCGCTATTGTCTGCAACCGTATCCTGCTTAACCGGGGCATATACATCCGCAAACTCCTCATGGGTATCGGGTACAACAGCAGCGGCGGTCTCCGCCTTTTGCAGTTCGGTTTCAATGGTTGCTTTAAACCCATCGCGTATGGCAGCAATACTGGCCGCGCTGAGTACACCCGTTTCCTGCAGGTATTGCTCATAATTGCTCACCGGGTCTTTTTGCTGCCAGGCCTCAAACAGGTGTGGTGGTACATATTTTGTACCGCTGGCCTCCTCATGCCCGCGCATCCTGAAAGTCATACATTCCACCAGGAAGGGTTTCTGGTGGGTAATGCAGTAGTCGCGGATGCCCTTAATCGTATCATAGACCGTGAGTATATTATTGCCATCAATCCGTACCCCCTGTATCCCATATCCCTTTGCCTTGTCCACCAGGGCTTCACAGCGGTATTGTTCGTTGACGGGGGTGGATAGTCCGTACCCGTTATTCTCGATGATAAAGATGACCGGCAGATCCCATACCGCCGCCACATTAAGCGCTTCGTGAAAATCGCCCTCGCTGGTACCCCCATCGCCCGTAAAAGCGAGGGATACTTTCTGCTCGTTCCGCAGTTTATAGGCCAGGGCTACCCCATCGGCGATGGCCAATTGGGGGCCGAGGTGCGAGATCATGCCACAGATGTGGTGGTCGCGGGTACCAAAATGAAAACTGCGTTCCCTGCCCTTGCTGTAGCCCTCTTTATTGCCCTGCCACTGCATAAACAGTTTGTGCAGGGGCATATCCCGACCGGTAAATACCCCGAGGTTGCGGTGCAGGGGCATGATCCATTCATCCTTGGCCATGGCCATCGTGGCACCAACCGCAATGGCTTCCTGGCCAATACCACTGAACCATTTGCTGATCCTGCCCTGCCGGAGTAATACAAGCATTTTCTCTTCTATCATCCGGGGATAGAGGAGATTTTTGTAGAGGGATACCAAAGTATCGGTGGTCAACGTCTTTTTATCAAATAGCATAGTGGTCAATAGTGATGCAAAGGTAGTTAATTGAGGGGTACGGAAGAGAGGCAGTACTCAGTACTTAGTCGGGGGGATGACTTGCCACACATATCTCAAGGCTCCTGCTTAGGCTTCCCAAGGGGGTAAATACAAGGGTCAGGGCAAACAATTCATAGGTCGTCCTACACCGCCCTACAGGTGAAACTGAACTTTTCATAGGTTGACCCCTCCTGCTTATACCAATGACAATGGTACCAACAATCCCAAAACTTTTGGCAACAAGACGGCGAACATCGAAAAGATGTACAAGTTGCATGCAGCGGCCAATAAGACGGGGTTGGGCACGATATTGAACCCGGTTTTTGCTGTCGGCTGCAAAATCCGGGCTTAAAGGATCACCTCGGGAATGTTTGGGCGGGCGATGGTGAGTACAGGGGATATTTTGTAAAATCAGGCACAGCCTTACCCATGATGCCTGCAATACTAAAGCTTACCTTTGCAGCTTAACAAACGCGTCGGGCATGCATAAGCCATTTACTTACAGGAAATTCCTGCAGTATTTTTTACAAGGGGTACTTGTGCTTGCCCCGGTTGCCATCACCCTTTATGCGCTGTATTGGGTATATGATAAGGTGGACAGCATCCTCCGTCCGGTGGTACACATTCCGGGCATCGGCTTCATCATTATTATTGCGGCGGTGATCTTTGTAGGTTGGGTCAGTTCCTTCTTTGTGATGGGGCGTGTACTGTCGATCTTTGATGGGTTGATGGAGAAAACACCGGGTATTAAACTGATTTATGGCTTTATCAAAGACTTCTTTGAGGCTTTTGCGGGAGACAAGAAAAAGTTTACCATCAGTGTACTGGCGAATATCGACGATAATGATGTGTGGCGGGTAGGCTTTGTTACCCAGGAAGACATGAGTCATTTTGAACTGACCGGCTATGTAGCCGTATATGTACCCATGGCGTACTCGGTGGCGGGCAATGTGTACATCATTCCCCGATCACGCATCCGTAAAATCACCACCATTACTCCTGCACAGGCGATGAAATTTGCGGTCAGCGGTGGCGTAACGGATATGGAGGAGGAACAACCATAAAAAGACACACCTGCGGATGACAGGCGTGTCGTGCGTACTGCAAAGCAATACTAAAAGCTATGGAATAACGATCGTTTTACTGGTTACGCTATGTGCACTGAAATAGCCAAGTGCGCCACCGCTGATATTGCTTACCGGGTTTGCAGGTGTAGCGCTTTGATTGGCTCCTGTTGATGCCTGGTCTAAACTATACCAGTACTTGTACACATTTTTGTCGATACATTGCATACTGACTTTCACAATATCCCCCCTTTTGATATCCCCATCCTGGTTAATCAATGGCCGGGTAATCCTTAATCCATCACTGATGGCATCATCCTGTACAAATACTTTTTTGACCTGTACACCATTAACATACTGAACAAACCGGTAGCTGTTACCCGGGCCAACCGGATCAAGATAATCAGGATAGATGACCCTGGTTGTGCTGCCGCCAAAAGCAAGGTCTCCCACGGTGAGGGTATCGAGGTTTACCAGTCTTGCCGGCATAGTACTGGTTGAGGTAAAGGTATTGCCGTTAATGGTAATCGTGAGTTTGTAAGTATTCCCGGGAACACCGGTGAATGCTGTTGTTTGGTAAACACCTCTTGTGGTTTCGGGTAAACTGAAAGTGTTGCCGTTGTTGACCTGTATGGTTACCGTGGCTCCGCTTATGCCCGCAAAGTCGTTGTTGTCTTCAAATCTTTTGGTTTGAGAAAGCTTTACTTCTGCAACCGTGCCTGCAATATTGCTGATATTTCCCTCCACCACATATCTCTTTTCTGCTTCATCAATATCAATCGTAATCACTTTTTCGCAGGAAGACAGGGTAAGCACCAGCAAAACACAGGAAAAAGCCAATAGTGTTTTAATTGCGGAACTTACTAACCAATAGTGGTTATATTGCCGTACCGGCTTACGGGTAGCCGTACGGCGCTGTATTAAACTTGTTGTAAGCATATCCATGCTGTTTTAGAATTTAAAATTGTATGAAATAGAAGGAACCCACCTGAAGAGCGATGTTTTTACGGCTTCCGTTTTTGTGGGATCGGCTTCATTGTCTCTGAAAGTGATCGTGTAAGCATTTCTCCGGCCATACGCATTATACAAACTGAAGGCCAGCTCACTGCTTCTTTTTTTACCCTGCTTCAACTGAAGGGTTGCGCCAAGATCCAGGCGATGATATGCCGGCATACGATACCCATTCCTGTTGGTATAATAATACACCGTTTGTCCGCCCGAAGTGTATTTGCCATTGGGAAAGGTTACCGCATCACCCGTGTAATAAACCCAGTTGGCTGAGAGAACCCATTTGGGATTCAACTGGTACATCCCTACCAGGGCAATATCATGGGTACGGTCCTGCCTTGCATTGTACCAGTTATTGTTGTTGATGCCATTGATTTTGCGCTCGGTTTTTGAAAGGGTATAACTGATCCAGCCGGTGAGTTTGCCCGTTTTTTTGCGAAGCATTGATTCCAGGCCATAAGCCCGGCCTTTTCCATAGAGCAGTTGTGTTTCTACCGCATCATTGGAAAACACGTCTGCCCCATCGCGATAGTCTATCTGGTGCTGCATTTTTTTATAATAGGCTTCAACGGTTAATTCGTACCTGTTTTGTGCCAGATTCCGGTAATAGCCCAAAGATACCTGGTCGGCAATTTCAGGCCGGATGATATTGCTGCTGCTCACCCACTTGTCTGTTGGGGTGCTGCTGGTGCTGTTGCTGATCAGGTGCATATTTTGTACATTCCTTACATAGGATGCCTTTACTGATGCCTGTGCGTTGAATTGGTAGCCGAGGGCAAGCCTTGGCTCCGGATTCCAGTAAGTTTTAACCACCTGGCCCTGTTTGTAAGTAGTCGTGTCAATAATTTCGCCATTATCATTCAGGGTATAATAATCACCCTTGCCCAGTATGCTGAATGCGGTGAGCCTTGCGCCAAAGGTGAGGTTCAGTTTTTCAGATACTTTCCAGGTGTCGCTCAGGTACAACCCGTTCTCAAGGGAATACCGCTTCTGCTGGATTTTGGTATTGACACTTGACGTTTGTGATGCCGTAATTTCGCCCGGCCGTACCGTGTGGTAGGTACTGCTCCAGCCAAACCGTATATTGTGTTTGGCACTTGCATTGAGCTGATAATCCTGCTTGATGTTCCAGTCGCGGATTTGTGAAAAAATATTGAAATCATTGGCGCCGCTCCTGATCTGCAGTTCGTAATCATAATTGCTGTAAATAAGTGAGGTATTTGAAAACAGCTTTTTACTGAAAATATGGTTCCAGCGCAGGGTTCCTGTAGCATTTCCCCAATTGATGGTAAACTGATCGCCAAAACCAAGTTTATCCTTGCCAAAATAGCCACTGATGTACAACTTATCTCTGGGACCAAGTTCATAGTTCATTTTGGCGTTGAGGTCGTAAAAGTAAAGTTTACTTTTACTGATGCTGCTGTCTTTTGAAGCTTTTAAGAATACGTCTGCATAGGTTCTTCTTCCGGTAAGGAGAAAAGACGATTTGTCCTTTTGAATGGGGCCTTCAGCATTGATTTTTGCTGAAATAAGTCCAATGCCCCCGCTTACATTATAATCCTGGTTATTACCATCGTTCATCTTGATATCCAGTACCGACGACAATCTGCCGCCATATTGTGCCGGCATCCCACCTTTGTAAACGGTAACGTCTTTTATGGCATCTGAGTTAAAGGTTGAGAAAAACCCAAGCAGGTGTGAAGCATTATATACGTTTGCTTCATCAAGCAGGATCTGGTTCTGGTCGGATGTGCCGCCCCTTACATAAAAACCGGCATTGCCATCACCTGCTGATTTGATACCCGGCAGCAACTGAATGGTTTTCAGCACATCCTGCTCGCCAAGAATCACCGGGATATTCCTGATCTCCCGGGTACTGAGCTTTTCAATACCCGTTTGTGTACCGCTGATGGTCCGTCCCCTCGGACTTGCCCTTACAATCACCTCTCCAAGATTTTTGGCTTCTTCTGCCAATGCTACGTTTATGCGAACATCTTTTTCGAGTTGAACCTGAAGGGTGTCTGTTTTTTTACCAACGGCACTGACTTCCAGTTGGTAGGCCCCTTTTGCGAGTGTGATGGAATAAAAGCCATACTCATTGGTGGTGGTGCCACCCGGTTTATTGAGCAGCTTTACCGTGGCGCTGATGATCGTTTCACCTGTTTTCCTGCTTTTTACGGTGCCGCTGACCGTAAACCTTTGCTGGGCATGCAGCAAAAAGGATGAGAGGACCAGGCAAAGGAGCATCATTTTTTTCTGTATCATCATTTGTTGGTTTAATAAGGCCATCATACGGTTGACGGGCAATGACCTTCTATTACCGTACAAAAGTCTGTCAGGCGGCAAAACGGGCAAACAGAAAATGCCCTGAAATGGACAATTTGGGTGCCGAATGTAAATACCGTAATCACGCTGCGAAGCTTCACCAGTCATTGGATCCGGCTTTTGCCTGTTTGTGCAGGTGCATTTTTGTCCACTTTGGATTTCAATATGGGTATCCTGTCATAAAACAAATGCCAACCTTATTCCAACGGGGTAATTTGCACCGGTGTACACATCGTCTGTCCTGAACAGCGGATGTTGTAATTCACTTATCTTTATTGTTATGATGACCAGGCAATTTAAAAGACGGCTCCTGCATACGGCACTGCTCTCTTCGCCAATACTGGCTGTTTATGGTGTTACACCTGTTTATTTATTCAGGCCGGTACCCTTTCTGACTGCCTTAAATGTATTTTCACTGCTCACGCTGCTCGCATTGCTCTTCTGGCTGATTAATATTTATGTACTCAGTAAAACGGCGCATACAAAGCCCGGGAAACGATATGTAATCAGTTATACATTGTCATTATTACTGGTGGTGCTGGTTTCTGCCATTACACCCGATCCGCCGGTTGAGGATATTGAAAACAAATTCTTTGTCATTTATCCCATTCTTTTTATTCTTGCGATCAATACGATCATCATCATTATCAGCAACTCATTGTTGCTGGCAGAAAAAAAGGCATCTGCCGAAATGGAAGTGGAACAATTGCGGATCAGTAATCTTGAGGCACAAAAGCAGGTACTCATGCAGCAGTTGCAGCCCCATTTTTTGTTCAATACACTCAGTGTTTTAAAGTCATTGATCAGGGAAAGTCCTGATGAAGCGGAAAACTATGCGGTAAAACTCTCCGAATTTCTCCGGTACACGGTTGACGTTCATAAAAGTACGCTTGTAACACTGGAAGATGAATTGAAGTTTACAAACGATTATATCGAACTGCAGAAAGTAAGGTTTGAAACAGCCCTGATCACTTCAACTGTTATTCCGGAGGAAGCGTACAGCATGAAAATGCCTGCATATGCCCTGCAGACGCTGGTGGAGAACGCCATCAAGCACAATGCTTTTACGGTAAAAAAGCCGTTGTATATCAACATTGAATATACGGATAACGCAATCAGGGTGAGTAACAACAAGATGCTTTGCAAAGTTGAAAATACTACCGGTACCGGTCTGAAGAATCTGGATGACCGCTACCGGATCATTACCGGCCAGGGTATAGCGATTACCGATGCCAGGGATGAGTATTGTGTAACCGTAAAACTGATCCCAAATGCAGCCTGATATGAAAGTTGTCATTATAGAAGACGAGCGGGTAACAGCAAAAGACCTTAAACGGACCATACTTGCTGTGGAGCCGGATATCAATATCGCGGCGATGCTTCATTCTGTGGAAGAAGCGCTGGCATATTTCAATGAACACGATGATACGGATCTTATTTTCTCCGATATTCAGTTGGGGGACGGATTGAGTTTTGAAGTGCTCAGAAAGATCAATAACCTCACGCCTGTTATTTTCTGTACAGCATACAATACTTATTTTGCCGAGGCATTTGAGGTAGCCGGGATCGACTATTTACTGAAACCCTTTACAAAGACAGCCGTTGAAAAGGCCCTGGGGAAATATGCAAACCTCGAGAAGAAATTTTCGCAGGGCAAACCTGATTATAAGGCCTTACTGGGATTGCTGGAAACGGGTATTGCGCCGCGGAAAAATGCCGTCATTGTAAGGCAACGGGATAAAATCATCCCGCTTGAGGCTGCTGATATTGCACTTTTATACGTGGAGAACGGATGCAGTTTTGCCTATACCTTTTCAAAAGAGAAGTTTATCCTCAGCGAGAACCTGGAAGACCTGGAACTGTCTTTTTCACCCTCTTTTTTCAGGGCCAACCGGCAATACCTCATCAACCGCAAAGCTGTAAAAGATGCCTCCCACCATTTTAACCGGAAGATTATCGTTAACCTTACCATACCCTTTAATGACCAGATTCTTGTGGGTAAACTGAAGGCGACCGCTTTTGTTGATTGGCTTGCTCAGTATTAGGTTTTGACCCTTTCACCTCCCTGTTTGTCCGCTTTATGCCTTTCCTCTTGTATTGATCAGCACTTTACAGAACATTTGCATACAAACAGGTTCACATGAAACAGGATAATCAGCCCATAGATACAGGTGCCTCCGGAAAAAAAACTTTCGCACGTACAACATGGTCGTCCGTATTTACAGCCAGTCAGCGGCTGCTCAGCAGTACTATTTCAGGTTCAGTATCAAACAACGCGCAATGAAAATAACTGGCCAGCGCCTGCTCATGCTTTTAACCGGGACAATCTTTTTTGTACAGGCAAAGTCACAACTTGTTTTCAACAGCCTTGATGCTTTGCTGCGCTATACAGCCACCAAAAGCATCTCCCTGCAATCGGGGCATATACGGCTGCAGAAGGCACAAAAAGCTAAGCTGGCGGCCATGGTAAATATTCCTGCTATTACCGGTGGCCTTTCCGGTACCTATACCAATAATACGAAGCTTCCGGTAAACCTCTTTCCGGGAGAGGCCTTTGGCGGACAGGCGGGCACCTACAAGGAAGTGCAAACCGGTGTACAGTATGTCACTAACCTGAATGAAAGCATTGATGTCAAGCTGCTGAACCTTCAGGGATGGGCCAACCTCAAACTGGCAAAACTGAATATTGCTGCTGCTGCTGCTGATATCACTGTTACGCTTAAGTCATTACAGGAAAGCATCGCAACGGTTTATTTTACGATTGTAAACCTGCAGGAGCAGCTTGCGGCAACAAAACAAAACCTTGCTGCTGCGGATACACTTTTACAGATTACGCAGCAACGGTACCTTGAGGGATTGGTAAAGCAGCAGGATGTAAATGATGCACAGGTGAACCAGCTCTCCATACAGGAATCGATCAGACAGATCGTTTTACTGATCAGGCAGCAGTACATCAACCTTAAGTTGTACGGTGATATACCTGAAACTGAAGACATCGTGATCGGCCAGAAAGTACAGACGCAACTGATCGTGCAGCAGCCATCGGTTCAGCTTAATCATTTGCAGGTTAACAGCAGTATGCTGAAAGAAAAAGCTGCTTTTGCCAATTACCGGCAATTGAAATATGCATTATACCCGACAGTATCTTTTTTTCAGGCGTATACCACGCAGCAATACAATACCCGGGGCAAGTTGTTTGACAGCAGGGTAAACTGGATCCCCAGCAGTTATGTTGGCATAAAAGTCCATATTCCGATACCCGGCGCCCAGGCATTTGCGCAGGCCTCCGGTGCGAGGTACGACTATATGCTTGCACAGAAAGAGACTGAGCAGCAAAAAGTAAAAGCCGGGCTGGAACAGCAGCAACTCCTGGTTGATTATGAGCAGTCGGTATCCCAGGCACAGTCAAACAAGGCTATTTATGCGCTGCGTATAGATACCTATCAGAAAAACCAATCCCTCTACAGGGAAGGACTTATCGGGCTTGACCAGGCGCTTGCCAGTTTTAACGCGCTGGTAACAGGCGGGTACAACCTTATTTCCGCTAACGTAAATGTGTTGCTGGCAAAAGCAAAAATTGATATACATAATACCATCCAATGAAACGGAAAGACCTTTTATACGCCACTGCGCTGCTGCTGGTGCTTGCTTCCTGCGGAAAAAAGACAGCAGAGACAAAACCCATCCGTAAGGATGTAACCGAAACGGTTTTTGCCTCCGGTGTACTTGAGGCAGAAGGCACCTATAACCTTACTGCCCGGGCAGATGGCTATATCCGCCAGATTACCTTTAAGGAGGGCGATATTGTACATGAGGGAAAGGTGCTGGCCGTGATTGATAATATGGAAAATATCATCAATACCCAAAGTGCTGAAGCCCTGTATACCATTGCGATGAGCAACACATCGCCGTTTGCCCCTGCACTGATGCAGGCGAACAACGCAATCGTGATTGCAAAACAGAAAATGGAACTGGACTCTTTGCAGGCACAACGCTACAGCCGCCTCCTGCAGGCCAACAGTATCGCCCGGGCAGACTATGATAATGTATTGCTGCAATACCATACTTCAAAGTCAAACTACCTGAACGCGGCAGAAAACTACCGGTTGCTGCAGCAGCAATCTGCCCAGCAACTGATTAACAGCAACACACAAAAAAGGGTAACCAGCGTGCTGGCCGGCAACAACGAGATCAGGGCTGTGGTAAGCGGTAAAGTGTATAAAAAGTACAGGCAGCCGGGTGATTATGTAAGAAAGGGAGATGTGCTTGCCGTAATCGCCAGTGCACAGTATATATATGCGAAGGTAAACATTGATGAAACCAATATTGAGAAGGTGAAGCCCGGGCAGGAAGCTGTGATTCAGCTCAACACCAGTAAGGCAAAAACATACAGGGCAACAGTGGCAGAAATCTATCCTGCATTTGATGAGTCTTCGCAATCTTTCTGCTGCAAACTGGTCTTTACAGACACTCTTGATTTCAGGATAACCGGCACACAGTTGCAGGCGAATATTATTGTTGACGTCCGGAAATCGGCGCTGCTCATCCCCCGTAATTATCTCGACTTTGGTGGTCATGTATTGGTGAAAGGGGGAAAGGCACCCATTAAGATTGTTACAAAATTTGTAAGCAATAGCTGGGTGCAGGTGCTGAGCGGGATAGATGAACATACCATACTTGTTACCGATAATATTGCGGCGAATCAAATGACTACCTCCGAGGCAGGGTCACAAATGCATTGAGCATATGAAGAAGAGTGTAAATATTGATATTGCAGTTACACATATTATTACCCGGAAAAAGCAAACGGCTGTAGCGGCGCTCGGTGTAACCATCGGTGTGGCCATTTACCTGTTTATGAATTCGCTTTCTTCGGGGTTTACAAAATTTTCAAGAGACGAGATATTCAAGAACAATGCGCATATAAAAATTTATAAAGACAACGAGATATGCGAACCCATTATGGCATCAGCCGCCGACTGTACTGCCATCATTATCAACCCGCAGATAACCACACGCTCCAATAAAATCATTAACCCCGAAGCGTTGCTTGCAAGCGTTAAAGGATTGCCCTTTGTGGTCAACGCACTGGCTCAGGTAAGTTTTGATGCTTTTTATAACCGGGGCAAAGCACAACTGAGGGGGAACGGGAGTGGTGTGAGTATGGTGGAATATGACGCGATGTTTTATATCGGTAAATATATGGTAGGGGGGAGTGTGGCTGCCCTTCAGGGTAATCTTAACGGCATTATTATCGGCAGTGGTATTGCCGATAAACTGAGCCTGGGTATGGGTGATAACATTACCGTCTCGTCTTCTTATGGTGTAGTAAAAATAATGAAGATTGTGGGAATATTTAAAACAGGGAGCAGCCTGAATGATAACTCGAAATCCTATGTAAACGTTTCTGCTGCGCAACAGTTCGTTCTGCAGGGTCCTTCATACATAAGTGCTATTTTTCTCAATACCCCTGATCCCGATCAATCCGGAAAATTTGCCGCACAGCTTCAGCAGCTCACACCGTATAAGGTGGAAGACTGGAAAACAACCAATGCCGATGTACTCGCCGCCGATAAAACAAGGGGTGCGATGATGACCGCCATCTCTTTCTCGATTCTGCTGGTTGCTTCTTTTGGCATTTACAACATACTCAGTGCCACCATTTCCCAGAAAATTAATGATATCGCCATATTGAAAGCAACCGGGTTTTCGGGCAAAGATGTTATCCGCATATTTATGTATGAAGCTGTGATGATGGGATGTATAGGTACTATTGCCGGGTTGCTTTTTGGCGGTGTATTGATCGGTATTATGTCGAAAGTGTATATGGGTGGCCCTGTGGGTTATTTCCCCATCCGTTTTGAATTACCTCTTTTTATGGGAAGCATGTTGCTGGGTTTATTGATCACCTGCTGTGCCGGGTTTTTTCCGGCAAGAAAAGCGGCGGCTGTTGACCCGGTAGAAATATTCAGAAAATAACAACAAGATGGCGTCAGGAGAAGTGATACTGCATACAAAGGGACTGGGGAAATATTTTCACCAGCCGGTATCGTTTAAGGTACTGGATGATATCAGTTTTGAAGCATACAGGGGCGAGTTTCTCACGCTGGTGGGTAAAAGCGGTTCGGGAAAATCGACATTACTCTATTGCCTGAGTACGATGGATACTACCTATGAGGGAGAACTGTTTATTGCAGGCGAAAAAATTACGGGGAAGAAGGCAGATGACCTGGCGGCCCTGAGAAACAGCAGTATTGGCTTTGTATTCCAGTTTCATTATTTATTGCCCGAATTTACCTGTCTTAAAAATGTGATGATTCCTGCATTAAAGCTGGGGAAATACCATTACCGGGAAATTGAGGAGCGGGCGTATGCAAAACTTGAGGCCCTGGGTCTGAAAGACCAGGCATTAAAGCAAACGTCAAAGCTGAGTGGCGGACAGCAGCAACGGGTTTCCATTGCCAGGGCCCTGATTAATGATCCGGCAATAATTATGTGCGATGAACCTACGGGTAACCTGGACAGTAAAAATACAGGGATTGTCTTTGATATGTTTATGCAGATTGCACACGACTCCGGCCAGACCATAATTGCGGTTACGCATGATAATGATTTTGCGCAAGCCAGTGACCGTACAATTGAATTGGCCGATGGAAAGATCATCAGCCATGATAAAATATTTGGCAGTAGTGATTTCCGGCCGCGCTGATATACTTTTCCTGTGCCTGTTGCACCTGGCTACTGCCGCAATCAATTTTATAGTATCTTAGCCCTAAATAACTAACTGTATGAAGCACTTCCTGCTGAGCCTGCTCTTGCTGCTGCATGCTGCAAAGGCTGATTCCTGGGGTTTTTTCGCCCATCAAAAGATCAATTATTATGGGGTTTTTCTGCTACCACCGGGTATGATCGGGTTTTACAAGTCGCAGATTGCTTTTCTGAGCAGCCATGCCGTGGATCCCGATAAACGAAGGTATGCGGTACCCGCAGAAGCCCCCCGGCACTATATTGACCTCGATCATTATGGTACCCTGCCTTATGATTCGCTCCCCCGCCGCTGGGACGATGCCGTTGCAAAGTTTACGGAAGACAGTCTGCTCGCGCATGGCATTGTTCCCTGGCATATACAGGTCATACAGGGCAGGCTCACCAGGGCTTTTCGCGAAAAGAACCTGGCAGGCATCCTGAAATACAGTGCCGAAATCGGCCATTACATCGGAGATGCCCATGTACCGCTGCATGCCTCCAGTAATCACAACGGACAAAAAACCAACCAGGTTGGCATTCATGGCTTTTGGGAGAGCCGTGTACCCGAGCTGCTCGCCGAAACCACCTTCGACTTCTTTATCGGGAAGGCGGAATACCTGTCTCAACCGGCACAATACATCTGGCAAAGGGTACTCGAAAGTGCTGCGGCAGCAGATACGGTATTGCTATACGAACAGCAGTTGACGGCACGGTTTCCGGCCAACCGGAAATATGCTTTTGAAGAACGCAACGGGGTTGTTGTGCGGCAGTATTCGGCTGCCTACACACGTGCCTACAACGAGTTGTTGAATGGTATGGTGGAGCGACGGATGCGCTTATCCATCCTGTCTGTAGCCAGTTTCTGGTACACTGCCTGGGTGGATGCGGGTCAGCCTGATCTGGCCGGCCTGGCGGGCAGGCAACCGGATGCCGCTGCAATAAAGGAGTTGGATATGCTGAATGAGGCCTGGAAAAAGGGCAAACCCAATGGACGGGTGTGTGATTGATGCCATTTGCCGGAGTAAAAGCGTTCCACAAATGGTTTGTTTTCATCGGATTCACGTATTTTTAACGCCTCAAAAAACCAACTGTACATGAAATTTCAACTTCAATGCGCTGTGCTGGCTGTTTTCTTATTATTCAGCAGTCACCTGAAAGCCCAGGACTGGGTGAATGTCTGGCAGGATGACAATACCAGTTTTGCCCAGAAACAAGCAGCCTGGAGCAGCTACTTCAGCAATAAAGACCTGGCAAATACCAAGGGCTGGAAACAATTCAAACGCTGGGAATATTTCTACCAGCGTCGTATGGGAGCAGCTGCAGATGACAAACTGGTTAAGCAAAAAATGCTGTCGTATTTCCTGGCTCAGCCCAATATGGAAGCGGCCTCAACTTCATCACCTGCTTCAGCCAGCGGTACCTGGACGTATATCGGTCCCAGTACTATGTCGCAGGACGGGGGTGCGGGCAGGATCAATTTTACCAGTTTTCATCCCCTGAATGGCAACGTCTATGTTGGTGCACCCAATGGGGGCTTGTGGAAAAATAGTGCCGGTGCCTGGAGTACCAATACCGATCAACTGAGTTATATCGGCTTCAGTGACCTTATCATCAACCCTGCCAATCCTTCTGTCATGATGGCGGCTACGGGGGATGCTGACGCCGGAGATGCACCCTGTATCGGAGTACTGAAATCTACTGATGGCGGGGTAAGCTGGGTGTCTTCCGGACTTACTACCATGAGCCGCATCCATAAACTACTGTTTGACCCGTCCAATTTCAATAAAGTGTTCGCAGCTACAAATTCCGGTATCTGGCTAACCACCAATGGCGGCACAAGCTGGGGACAGGTGCTGTCTGGCGCAAGGGTATACGACCTGGAATTTAAACCCGGGGATGCATCAGTGGTGTATGCAGTAACGGCTGCGGGGTATTTCCGCTCTACCGATGGGGGTAATAGTTTTCCTGCACCTGCCGGAACCGGTTTGCCTGCGTCTGGTACCAACAGACGGGCTATAGCGGTTAGTGCAGCAAATGCTGATTACATTTATATGGTATGCGGACGCAGCGATAACTCCGGTCTGCATTCATTCTGGAAATCGACCGATGCGGGGATCAGCTTTACTAAAATGCTTGATGGTGTAACCGGCTCGCTCAACCTGCTTGGCTGGAACCCGGGTGGTAATGATGCTGGCGGGCAGAGTTGGTACGACCTCGCTATCGCTGCTTCTCCTACCAATGCAGAAGTGGTAGTAGTGGGTGGAGTAAACGTATGGCGAACCAGTAATGGCGGTACCAACTGGTCATTATTTGGTCATTGGTACGGCGGTGGCGGGGCTCCGTATTGTCATGCCGACTGTCATAACCTTACTTTTGGTCCTACCGGCGACCTCTATGCCAGTACAGACGGCGGTATCTTCCGTGCCACCAATGTAAGCGGAGCCCCCAACTTTACCGATCTGAGCAGCGGGCTCCATATTGCACAGATGTACCGTCTTGGGGTATCGCAAACCAATAACGAATTGCTCATTTCAGGCTGGCAGGATAATGGTACCAACCTGCGCAAAAGCGCCGCCAACGACTGGGAAGAAATCATTGGTGGTGATGGTATGGAATGTGCCATCAACCCTGCCGATGCGAGCATTATGCTGGGTGAACTTTATTATGGCAATATCCGGAAATCGACCAACGGCGGGAATAGTTTCTTTACCATTGCAGGCTCAGGCGGTACTGCGGGTACCGTCAATGAAAATGGCGATTGGGTTACCCCGTATGTCATCTCAAAAGCAACACCTTCCACTTATTATGTAGGTAAAACAACGGTGTATAAATCAACCAACAGTGGCGCCGGTTTTGATGCCGCTGCAGGCATCCCCACTACCGGCAGCAGGGTAAATGCGATTGCCACCGCACCATCCAACAGCAATTATGTATATGCCGCAAAAGGATCTGTTATGTATGTGAGTACAGACGGACAAAACTATACCAACCGGTCGACCGGGCTATCTGGTAATACCATCAACTATATTACCGTGCACGGCACCGATCCGGCCACTGCATGGGTGGTGATGTCTGGCTACACGGCTGGCAGTAAAGTATTTAAAACCACTAACGGCGGTGTCAACTGGATCAATGTATCGGGTAACATGCCCAACGTAGCACTGGATTGTATTACTGTGGATGAGCAAAAACCTTATAATCAGTTGTATGTGGGTACAGAAACCGGGGTGTATTATACAAATGATACCCTTTCTGCGGGGTGGATCACTTTTGAAGATGGTCTGCCCAATGTTGAAGTTTCTGAACTGGAGATACAATACAATTCCGGTACCATCAAAGCCGCCACTTATGGCCGCGGTGCCTGGACCAGTGACCTTTATTCAACTGCAGGTGGCGGTTGTGTGGCATCGGCACCCTTGTCTAATTTTTCAGCCAATGCCCTTGCCATATGCTCTGGCCAGCAGGTAGCTTTCACCAACCTGACCAACTCATGCGGCAATACGTATACCTGGTCTTTCCCCGGCGGAACACCCGCAACATCAAACCTTGCCAACCCGGTTGTTACTTACAGTACAGCAGGAACTTATGCGGTAAGCCTTACCACCACAAATGCGGCAGGGAATAATACCAAAACTGCAGCCAATTACATACAGGTAAGGCCACTGGTAACACCTGCCGTCAGTATCTCGGCACCCAAGACGTCAATCTGTGCCGGCGAGGCGCTCACCTTTACTGCTGTTGCAGTACAGCCGGGTACATCACCACAATACCGCTGGTTTAAAGCAGGATCGCCGGTGGCAGCGCCATTGACGGCCAGTAGTATTACACTGACAAATATCAGCAACGGCGAAACCATCACCTGCGAACTTACCTCAAACGTAGCATGCGCCACTAACCCTGTTGTGGTTTCATCGGGCATTACCATAACCGTTAATCCCGTTGTTACACCCTCCATCGCCATCAGTACACCACGTTCATCGATTTGTCTTGGCGAAAATGTAGTGATCAGTACGGCTGTTACCGACCAGGGTACAAACCCCGTCTACACCTGGTACAATGGTAGCGTTGTGATTCCGGGTATTACCGGCAATACCCTGACCATCAATACCCTTGCCAGTGGCAATACCATTACCGCCAGGCTGACATCCAATGCCGCCTGTGCCACCAATCCGCAACCATCGAGCAACGCCATTACATTCACCGTTACACCCACCCCCGCCAAGCCGGTCATCACCCAGTTGGCAGGCGACCTTATTTCGTCTGCAACCCAGGGCAATCAATGGTTTATCAATGGTGCATTCATTCCCGGGGCAACAACGCAAATGTATCACCCGGTTAAAAATGGCAGCTATACCGTGCAATCTACCATCAACAATTGTACGGGGCCAATGAGTGATCCTTTTGCGCTGACGATTGAAGGCGTGAATAAACTCTATCCCGTACCCAACAACGGGCAGTTTGTCATCGACTTCTATGTACCTGAGGGCGCAACAAGCTACAGCATGGCTGTATTTAATGCCGTTGGCCAGTTGATGCATCAAACAAATGCCGGAGCAGTTCCGGGTCTGATGCGCGTGAACATGCAACTGAAACGTTTTGCCGCGGGGGCTTACCAGGTTGTGATCATTGCCGGTGGTAATACTTACCGCAAACGTATGCTGATCGAATAGACGAAGCAGCAGATTCATATTACCCCGGCTGTACGGCCGGGGTTTTTTATGTACAACGACCGGATAACGCGCTATACCGCGATGGATATTCCCTTTGGTAAACCAGTGGAACTTCCAAAAAAAAATTCTTACCGCAATCGTTATTTTTGCACAAACAGGTTTACATGAGCATTTCCAACATACCGGCAGGAATACATAATTTTAACGCAGGGCCATCCGTACTTCCCCATACTGTTTTTGAACAGGCCGCACAGGCAATACTTGATTATAATGGCAGCGGGTTGTCGATACTTGAGTTGGGACACCGAACCTCCGCTTTTGAAGCTGTGATGGCCGAAGCCCGTTCGCTGGTCAAAGCGTTGATGAACCTGGATGAAGCGCATGAAGTACTGTTTCTGCATGGCGGTGCTACCACGCAGTTTATGCAGGTACCCATGAACCTGCTCGACGATAAAGAAACGGCTGCCTATACCGATACAGGTGTATGGGGAGCAAAAGCTATAAAGGAAGCAAAACTTTTTGGGAAAGCAGAAGTGGTATGCAGCAGCCGCGAAAGCAACTATACGTACATTCCGAAAGATTTCGCCGTGCCTAATGACGCACGATACCTGCACATCACCACCAATAATACCATCTATGGTACACAGTGGCAGACAATACCACATACGAGTAATGTACTGGTTGCTGATATGAGCAGTGATATCCTGAGCCGGGTACTCGACTTCAACAGGTTTGACCTCATTTATGCGGGCGCACAGAAAAATATCGGGGCAGCGGGCGTCAACCTTGTAGTCGTGAACAGGAATATTCTTGGCCGTATCAAAAGGCCTATCCCAACGATTATGGACTACCGCAACCATATCAGGGAAGGGAGTATGCTCAACACCCCGCCGGTATTTGCCGTATATGTCTGTTTGCTGACCCTGCGCTGGCTGAAAGCGCAGGGGGGGGTAGCCGTTATGGAGCAGTTGAATAATGCAAAAGCAACGCTGCTTTATGATACTTTAGACAGTCTGCCCATTTTCAGGGGTACGGTCAACAAGGAAGACCGCAGCAAAATGAACGCTGTTTTTGTTATGGACGATCCGGCACTTGAAACAGCCTTTCTGGATGTTTGTAAAGCCGCCGGTATCGTAGGTATAAAGGGACACCGCAGTGTAGGAGGCTTCCGGGCTTCCATGTACAACGCACTTTCACTGGACAGTGTAACCGTACTTACCGGTCTTATGAAAGATTTTGCACAACGCAGGGGATGATTTACCTGCAACAAGTATAACTTAACTGACTTTTAATATTTTCACATGATCACCATTCATCCTTTTAAAGCGCTTCGTCCCGAAGCCACCCATGCCCGGGCAGTGGCATCGCGCCCTTACGACGTACTCAACAGCAGGGAGGCAAAAGAAGAGGCGCAGGGCAATCCTAATTCTTTTCTGCACATCACCAAGAGTGAGATTGACCTGCCGGAAGATACCGACATCCATTCCCGGGAAGTGTATGAGAAGGCTAAGGAAAACCTGACTGCATTCATCAGCCGGAATATTCTGTTTCATGAAAACAAAGCCTGTTATTATATCTACCGCCTGGTTATGAATGGCAGGAGCCAGACGGGATTGGTTTGTGGCAGCAGTGTGGATGATTATGAAAAAGGGCTGATCCGGAAACACGAATTTACCCGACCGGAAAAGGAACTCGACCGCATTAACCACATCAGCATCACGGGTGCGCAGACGGGGAATGTTTTCCTGGCGTATAAAAATGTTGCTGAACTGGATACACTTATCGAAAATTGGCAAAAAGATAAAAATCCGGTGTATGATTTTGAGGCAACTGATGGCATACAGCATACCATCTGGATTGTTAACGATGATGAGACGATCACAGGGATCACCAATATTTTTGCCACCCGGGTAAACTGTACCTATATTGCCGACGGGCATCACCGTGCGGCATCGGCAGCCAAGGTACGTACAGCACTCGGTTCGGCTGCACGTCCGGAAGCCGATTACTTCCTCACCACCCTTTTCCCGGCCAGTCAACTGGAGATAATGGATTATAACCGTGTTGTTAAAGACCTCAATGGTCATACGGAAGACAGCTTTTTAGCAGCGCTGGCCACCACGTTCACCATCATAAAAGCAAGCGGGGTAGTAAAGCCATCTGCCCTGCATGAAATGGGGTTGTATCTTCCCGGACAATGGTATCGTTTAACAGCCCTTCCCGGCACTTACACCAACGATCCTATCGGGGTGCTGGACATCTCCATACTACAGGAAAAAGTACTCGCCCCCTTATTGGGTATAGCCGATCAGCGAACGGACAAGCGGATTGATTTTGTAGGTGGTATCCGGGGGCTTGGTGAACTTGAACGGCGCGTAAACAGTGGCGAAATGGCACTGGCTTTCAGCCTTTACCCTGTAAGCATACAACAACTGTTCGATATTGCGGACAGTGGTAATGTTATGCCACCCAAGAGTACATGGTTTGAGCCAAAGCTGCGCGACGGGTTGCTCACACACCTGCCTGGAACAGAATAATACCGGATTGCGGGTGAAAACCGGGCTTTCCTTATCTTTACAAACGATGAAACGTATATATTGTTTGTTTTTACTGCTGGGGATGATCATCACTGCCCATGCACAGGATGTTGCGCAGTTGCACGAAACAGCAAAAGGATTTATCCGTCAAAGCGACTTCCCCAATGCCATACTTGTACTCAACCGCGCCATTCAGAAAGCACCGGAAAACCTTGGTGTTGCCAAAGATCTTGCGTTCTGCTACTCGTACCAGAATGATAATGTAAAGGCACTTGAGGTCATTAAGCCGCTTCTGGACCGGGATGATGCGGACGACCAGTGTTTCCAGATTGCCGGCAATATTTACAAAGGACTTGAACTGCCCAAAGAATGCGAAAAGATGTACCGTAAAGGCATCAAACGGTTTCCCCAGAGTGGCGCACTTTACAACGAACTTGGTGAACTCCTGTGGGCGCAGAAGGATTTCGCAGCAATTAAGCAATGGGAAAAGGGAATAGAAACCGACCCCAATTATTCCGGTAATTATTATAATGCCTGTAAGTACTACTATTTCAGTACCGACCGCGTGTGGGGATTACTTTACGGTGAAATATTCGTCAATATGGAACCCCTTGGCAACCGGACCCCGGAGGTAAAAACCATGCTGCTGGAAGGCTATAAAAAACTCTTTGCTGAAACAGATATTACCAAAGGGATAAAGAAAAACAGCTTTAGTGACGCTTTCTTACAGGCACTCAGCCACCAGTCCGGTGCCATTGCGCTGGGTATCAATCCCGAATCGCTCGCAATGCTGCGTACCCGGTTTGTCATCGAATGGTTTCACGATGGCAGCAACCGCTTTCCTTTCCGTCTTTTCGAACAGCAAAGACAACTGTTGCAGGAGGGCCTTTTTGAAGCCTATAACCAATGGATATTCGGTGCTGCACAAAACCTGCCGGCTTACCAGAACTGGACAACGGCGCATCCGGCTGAGTATAGCGAATTCAACCGTTTTCAGCGGGGGCGCATCTTCAAATTGCCGCCCGGTCAGTATTACCAGTAAACTTTCACATGATGTATCATCCGGCGTTTTTCGATGTTTGAACACTGAGAGTTACATTTTACCCTATATTTGTATCCTAAATGTATAAAAAAAAATGAAAAAAGTTATTCTTCCTTTGGCATTAACCGCTTCTTTTTTTGCCTGCACCAACGCACCTGAGAAAGACAAGGCCGCGACCGGCGACAAACAAGAAGTCAAATCCGCTGACGGTACCAGCTATACCGCAGACGCCTCATCTTCAGTAACCTGGACGGGTACCAAGGTAAACGGTACACACACGGGTACTTTCAAATTGAAAGATGGCTCCCTCGCGGTAAAAGAGGGTACACTTACTGGTGGTAGTTTTACCATTGATGTTGCCTCTCTTTCCAATACAGACCTTGCCGCAGATACTTCCGGCAAGGCCAAACTTGAAGGACACCTGAAAAGCCCGGATTTCTTCGACGTAGCAAAATACCCGACTGCCAGGTTTGAAATTACCGGTGTGGAAGCGTTTAAATACGACAGCACAACGATGAAAGATGTGATCATGAAAGATGCTACGCATACCATTAAGGGTAATCTTACGCTCAAAGACAGTACTAAAAACATCAGCTTCCCGGCAAAAGTTACCATCAGTGAAACACAGGTAACGGCAATGGCAGATTTTAATATCGACCGTACGCTTTGGGGCATGAGTTACAAAGGCCCGAATAATCCCCAGGACTGGTTTATCCGCAAAGAGGTAAACCTTAAGCTGAACATCAGCACAACAAAAAAATAAGACAACACTTTTTATCTTAAAAAGGCCGCCTGGTGAACAGGCGGCTTTTTTATTTGTTGAATTTTCCTTAATTTGTAGCAATAACTGCGGATCATCCCTTGTAAAGCAGGGTGTGATCGCCAGACCGGACAGAGGATACCGGTGTTTTTAACGACTAAACAGTATAAATCTGCAATTATGGAAGAAAGAGATGAAGCACTCTGGCGCCTGGCCCGTAAAAGAGCAAGCTTTCAAAGAAACCTGGTGACCTACGTTGTTGTAATAGGGTTGCTCTGGTTCATCTGGTGGTTTACGATTGGCAGAAAAGGGATCAATACAGAAATGCCATGGCCTGTGTGGGCAATGCTGGGCTGGGGTATCAGCCTTTTTTTTCAATACATCAATGCCTATGGCTCAACCAAAAAAGACCTTACAGAAAGGGAATATGAACGACTCAGGCAAAAGGGGCAATGATTAATGCCGCACTGATGGCCTGCTGTTATAAAACTACATACAACGATTGCAGATGGAAAGAAAAAGACTGTTTGATTGCATAGACAACCAGCTTGCCGATGGCGGATTAGCCGATATGCTGGCCGCTAAGGAAAACGGAAAATGGCGCACCTACAGTACGGCAGACGTAAAAGACACGGTGAACAAGCTGGCAGCCGGGCTTGTTAAACTTGGTATCAGTTGCGGCGATATGACCGCAGAAGGCCGGGACAAAGTAGCGATACTGTGTAAAAACCGACCGGAGTGGATCATGCTTGACCTCGCTATTCAAAGGGCAGGTGCCATACTTACCCCGATTTATCCTACGATTAATGTGAACGAGCTGGAGTTTGTACTCAATGATGCACAGGTCAAAATGGTTTTTGTGAATGATGAAGATACCTATCATAAGGTGGTCAGTATCCGCGATCGGGTACCTTCCCTGCAGGAAATTTTCACTTTCGAACACGTTGCCAATGCGCGGCACTGGAAGGAGGTACTCAATGCCTCCACGCCGGATGCGATAGAGGCTGTAAAGGAAGTTGCCGGAAAAATCGGTTATGAAGATCTGGCGACCATCATTTACACCTCCGGTACAACCGGTACACCCAAAGGGGTTATGCTCAGTCATAAAAATATATTGAGCAATGTCATTGCCTGTATACCCTGTTTTCCGCCCGGAGAAAATATGCGTTCGCTCAGTTTCCTTCCCCTTAACCATATTTTTGAACGTATGGTCAGCTACCTCTACCTTTTCCGCGGGGTATCCATTTATTATGCAGAAAGCCTGGATACCATAGCCGATAACCTTAAGGAGGTAAAACCACATATGTTTACGACAGTACCAAGGTTGCTTGAAAAAGTATATGACAGGATCATGCAGAAAGGAGCTGCACTTAGCGGGTTGAAGAAGAAGCTGTTTTTCTGGGCGCATGGGCTGGCTGAAAAATTCGAGATCAATAAAACACCCGGTACCTGGTACAATCTGCAGTTGGGCATAGCCAATAAACTCATCTTTAATAAATGGCGGGAAGGGCTGGGCGGTAGCGTGAAATGTATTGTAACCGGTGGTGCAGCCTGCCAGGTAAGGCTGATCCGCATCTTTACGGCTGCCGGCATCCCTATTATGGAAGGCTATGGACTTACTGAAACCTCACCCGTGATCAGTGTAAACAGATATGATGAACCTGGACGGATGTTTGGCGCTGTGGGGCCGCTTATTGACGGCGTATCCGTTAAAATTGCCGAAGACGGTGAAATCCTTTGTAAAGGTCCCAACGTCATGATGGGCTATTACAAACGCCCTGATCTCACGGCGTCAGAAATTTCAGACGGCTGGTACCATACCGGCGATATAGGGATGCTGGTAGAAAAAGAAACCGGCCCTTATAAACAATTTTTGAAAATTACCGACCGGAAAAAAGAGTTATTCAAAACCAGCGGCGGCAAATATGTAGCCCCATTACCGATTGAAAACAAACTTAAAGAGTCAATGTACGTTGAGCAGGTAATGGTAGTGGGTGCCGAACAGAAATTTGTGGGCGCACTGATCGTACCCTCATTTCCAAACCTCAGGGAATGGTGCCGCCAGCAGGGTGTCAGCTTTACTTCAAATGAAGATATCATGCGGAATGAACGGATCATTGATATGTTTAAGGAACTGGTTGAAAGCTTTAATAAATTTTTCAATCATGTTGAACAGATCAAAAAATTTGAATTACTACCCTATGAATGGAGTGTGGAAACAGGCGAACTGACACCGAAATTATCCCTGAAAAGAAAGGTGGTCATGGAAAAATACAAGGAAGCGATAGCCCGGATGTACGAATAATAGCCTTTTTTCTGCCCCTGTTTTTTGATATATATCAAAAAAAAGGGCATTTTTTGTGAATTTAACAGTTTTTTCTGCATCCGTATGTACAACTCTGTTATCTTAGCCCGTACCAAATCATAACTTAATGGAAATTATTGTTATCGTATTCCTGGTCATTTTTCTTGTGGTATTACTGAACCAGGGTAGCAACACCAACCGGCAATTTTCAAGACTGGAGGCTGAACTTGATCAGTTGCGCCGGCAGTTGGCTAAAAACAATACTCCTGCTGCTCCCAAGGGTGGAGAAAGTACAAGGCCTGCACCACCTTATACAGAAACGGCCACAGCCCCCGCTCCATTACCGGTAGCGGAGGAGTTGCTCCCGCCCATCGTCTCCGAACCATTGCCCGATACCGTTAAACCCGCACCAGTAATCATCGAGGTCGCGGAAACCATCATGCCACCGGCGGCTATCCGTCCTGCCGTTACGCCTGCTGCCCATACAACACCGGTGCGCAACACTGATATCGAAAAATTCATCGGTGAAAACCTCATCAGCAAAATTGGCATCGGTATCCTGGTACTTGCCATAGGTTTCTTTGTAAAATATGCCATCGACAACGACTGGATCGGTCCGGTAGGCAGGGTCAGCGTTGGCCTGCTCTGCGGAAGCATCCTCATTGCCCTTGCGCATCGTCTCCGGAAACAATATACTGCCTTTAGTTCCGTACTGGTGGGCGGAGGATTGGGGGCTTTTTATTTTACCATTACCCTCGCTTATCAGCAGTTTCATCTGTTCGGGCAAACCACTGCATTCCTCATCATGATCGTTATTACCGCATTTGCCACGATCATCTCACTATTGTACAAGCGCGAAGAATTAGCCATTATTGCCATGATTGGCGGTTTCGCAGCCCCCTTTATGGTGAGTAATGGCAGTGGCCACTATGTAAGCCTGTTTACTTATATGGCGATGCTCAACACCGGTCTGCTGGTGATCGCCTATTTTAAAAACTGGCGGATACTGAACCTGCTGGCCTTTATATTCACCACACTTATATTTGCGGGCTGGCTCCTGACCGGTGCTTATAAGCATACCGGGAGGTTTACCACTTACCGAAATGGATTTATTTTTGCCACCATTTTTTACCTGCAGTTTTTTGTAGTTACGCTTGCCCACCACATCACACATAAAACAAAGTTTATTGCGTCAGACTTCCTGATCATGCTCATCAATACCTGTGCCTATGCCGGCTTCGGACTCTTATGTCTTCAGGTGATGGATAATGGGAATAGTAAGGGCTTTTTCAGCGCAGCACTGGGTATGTTCAACCTGCTGGCAGCACGCATATTGCTCCGCAGGATAAAGAAGGATAGCAATATCCTCTACCTCCTGATCGGTATCACGCTTACTTTCATTTCCCTTGCTGCCCCGCTGCAGTTGCATGGCAACTATATCACACTTTTCTGGGCATCAGAGGCCGTTTTGCTGTTCTGGCTCTACATGCGTTCAAAAATGTATCTTGTACAACTGGCTGCAGCATTGGTATGGGGCGCCATGCTGATCAGTTTATTTATGGATTGGGTGCATGTTTATCTGAGCAGTGCATTGCCTTTAGCTATACTTGTCAATAAAGGATGCGTAACCGGACTCTATGCCGCCGGAGCCACTTTTTTCCTCCTGGTATTGCGCAGCAGGTATGACGCATGGCCGGTCAAAACAAATGGTTTGCTTGTACCACCACAACCGGTACTGCTTGCTTTCGCACTGTTCCTGCTTTATGCAACCGGCGTACTCGAAATCCTGCACCAGTTTGGTCATCATTATCCTTATTCAGGTATTCGTCTGCTCTACCTGTTTTGTTTTACCGTACTGTTTATACAGTTGCTCCTCTTTGTCGCTGTTCGGTTGCGCATCTTTCGTATGGCAAAGGGAGTTCTGATCGGTATCATACTCTATGCCGTTCTTTTTTATCTCCTGTTCACCTCATCGCTGTTTGCCATACAGGCTGAATTACTGGCCGGCAATGGCCAACGCGTGCATTTTACGGCACACTGGGCGGGAGCCATCCTGCTCATTTTACTGCTCGTGCAACTTGCAAGGCTGCTGCGCAGTGGAGATGGAGAGTTCAGGTTCAGTTATGACGGTATTGCCTGGGCATTCAGTGCATTCGGTATTATCCTCATCACCACGGAAGCACACCTGTTGGCCAACGCAATTTTCTACACGGCTGAAACCACGCTCGCAACTATACAGGCGGTATTTACCCGTACCGTAATGCCCGTACTCTGGGGGCTCTGTTCTTTTGCACTCATGTGGACGGGTATGAAGTACCGCTACCGCAGCCTGCGCATCATTTCCCTTGCACTCTTTGCATTGACATTATTCAAACTCTTTTTATTCGATATCCGGGGTATTTCCGCAGCCGGTAAAATCATTGCTTTCTTTTGTTTGGGTGTACTCCTGCTGCTGGTTTCCTTTATGTATCAACGACTTAAAAAAATAATCATTGATGACGACAGGAAGTAAATGGTATAACACCTGCCTGTTGTTTGCGGGCTTATTGACGGGCAGCATCGCCAATGGTCAGGACGGGTTTGCCTGGCGCGCACCTGTAGATGCCATCAGCCACACCGGCTTTTACAAGATCCCGCTGTCGCCCGGGTTGCTCGGTCGCTGTATATTGGATGGCGGCATACCCAAAGATCTTCGGATCATCAGTACAGGCGAAGGCAAACCGGTGCCTTATGTATTCCAGGCTGATCAGGCCGTATCGTCTGCCGGTAATTTTGAAGCATTGCCCCTTATCGCCAGCAGCATCGACAACAAAAACCGTCTTTCGGTTGCTGTTGAAAACAAAGACACCCAATTGCTCAGTCACCTGGTACTCGTAATCAGGAATACAGAAGTTTGCCAATCCATCACCCTGAGCGGAAGTGATGACAACCGGCAGTGGTTCGTAATACGTGAACATATCCTGCTCAACTGTCATTTCAAATCTGTAAACGGGCAGTTTTTACAGGATATTGATATGACGCCTGTGAAGTACCGCTTTTTTAAAGTAACCACAGAGGGCGAAAACCAATTGCCGGTTAATATCCGTAAGATCGGCACCTGGAAAAGTAAGCCTGCACCAATGCCCGGCTTTATTAGCCTGCCCGAACCCACACTCCGGCAAAGGGACAGTAGTGATAATATTTCCAGGGTAGGGGTTTACTTTCCCACCAAAGTATTGATCGACCAATTGAAAATTGGTGTGAGCGGAACCAGGTTTTATAAGCGCGAGTTTATGATAAAAGTGCATACAGGTGGTAGCTGGCATATGCATGGTCCAATGTTGCTGCAAACCGGCCAGGCCCTTGCTTACCCCGTTGGTGAAGTGGCAGACAGCCTCAGTATTGATATCATAAATGGCGACAATCCACCACTACAGGTCAGCACCGTATCCGGCGAAACGGCCAATCGCTTTCTTGTGGCTTACTTAGACAGCGGGGTGCAATACCAGCTTTACCTGGGCAATACCAGGGCTGCAACCCCTGAGTATGACCTCAACTTCTTTCTCGACAGTATTGGCACCGGTATCCGCACAGCAACGCCCGGGCGCTTAACAGCAGTAAAAGACGCTGCTGATGCAAGAGGGCAGGGGACCAGGAAGGAGAACCGCTGGCTTGTATGGCTGGCGCTTGGGGCAGCATTACTTGCCTTGTTGTTTTTTACATTTAAAATGACGAAGCAGATTGGTAATAACCAGGACGAATCACTAACAGAAGAGTAATAATAAAATGACAGCATGATTATTTACAATGTTACGGTAAAACCCGCTCCTGCAATAGCGGCAGCCTGGCTGAAATGGCTGCAGGATGAACACATTCCTGCGATGATGAATACCGGTTGCTTTACTGATGCGCGCATCATGCGGTTGCTTGATGTGGATGACAGCGAAGGGCCAACCTACGCCGTACAGTATTTTACAGAAAGCAAGGCACAGTACAACCGGTATATGGAACATTTTGCAGCAACCCAGCGGCAGGCAGGATATGACCATTGGGGCGATCAGTTCATTGCTTTCCGCTCACTGATGGAGGTTGTTAACTAAATGTGCAAAACAAAAAAAACATGTTTTGTCTGTTTCAAATCATTTGTATATTACCCTGAAACCCACGTTGGTAAAGGATTTGAGCGGACTCGACCTGAAACCCTTTGCCAGTAAGGCTTTCAGCAGATTGAGCCACCTTGTTTCATCGGGCGCAAATGTGGATAAATCTCCGGGAACCCTTGTGGAGAGCGGGTTGCAGCATTTTTTTTATAAATAAAAATGTATAAAAAAAACCGCAGGAATCAAAAACCCTATATATTTGTTCCTGTTATTAAAATACAACTATTTATTATGAACAAAGCAGAATTAATCGCAAAGATTGCTGATGATGCAGGTATCACTAAAAGCCAGGCAAACGAAGCACTGGATTCTTTCGTAGAAGCAGTAACCAAAACCCTGAAAGGTAATGGTAAAGTTACACTGGTTGGATTTGGTACTTTTTCAGTATCTAAAAGGGCTGCACGTAATGGTCGCAATCCGCAGACAGGTGCTGTCATCAAGATCAAAGCAAAAAAGGTGGCTAAATTTAAAGCTGGCAAAGAATTATCTGCAAAATTATAATGCAGTCAGATTCACTGTAAAAAGCAAGGCGGTAAAGGCCTTGCTTTTTTGATGCAGAAACGGGTTAATCCGTTAAAATACAGCATCTTTGCAAACTATTTTATTACGTAAATTATACATCTATTATGGGACGTGGTGACATCAAAACAAAGAAAGGAAAAATCGCAAAAGCATCATTTGGCAAAATAAGGCCTGCGAAAACAAAGAAAAAAGCGGCTGCAAAAAAAGCATAATGCAGTTTGACCGCTGGTGAGCCCGGGATTGAGCGTCCATTCCGGGTTTATCCTGGTCATTATGGTGCAAGACGCACAACCAGCCAGCCATTTTCTTTACGGGTGTATTGGAGGCGGTCGTGTAACCTGCTGGATCTGCCCTGCCAAAACTCTATAACCTCCGGCTCTACGGTATAACCGCCCCAATGTTCTGGCCTTGGAATATGCCCATCACTAAATGCTGTTTCAAACGCAGTTACTTTTTTTTCAAGTACCTCCCTGTTCGCAATAACGCTGCTTTGTGGCGAAGCCCAGGCGCCGATCCTGCTTCCGGCCGGGCGGGAAAAAAAGTACGTATCACTATCCTTTCCACTGCTTTTGGTAACCTTTCCCCTGATACGCACCTGTCTTTCCAGTTCTTTCCAGAAAAATACAAGGCATGCCCTTGGATTCTCAGCAAGTTCTATACCCTTATGGCTCTCATAATTGGTATAAAATACAAACCCCCTTTCGTCATACCCTTTCAATAATACCACGCGTGCATCCGGCATTCCGCCAGCGGTTGCGGTGGCCAGCACCATGGCATTCACTTCATCTATATCGCTGTGCAGGGCCTCGTTCCACCAGCTTGTAAACTGTTCCATGGCATCGGGTGCAGCGTCCGTTTCATTAAAGCTTTTCAGTTTATAATCCTTACGTATATCAGCAATAGCTTGCATGGTAATTAATTTTTACAAAGGTTCGACAATCAGCGGAATAAAAAAAGCACTTCCATGAAGGAAGTACTTTTTTGGTAAAATGTGTTTATATGAGTAATCAGTAGCCCAATATAGACGTTCTCAAACTCGTTAGAAGAATTGCCGTCAGAATAGCACTTACAATAAAATATGCAGCAATGACAATGATAATCGTAACGATTACATAGACTATTTTTTTATCTTCCTGTGTTTTTTTGAGTGGTCCTACGCCGAGATACATCAGATAAGCAGCATAAATAAATCCTGCCAAACCCGCCAGCAGTCCAAGTACGGGAATAAGGGACAAAACCCCTGCAGCATAAGATGCTGTACTTGAATATGCCGCTACCTGTGCAGACTTATTGATATTTTTTTCTGCTCCAAATCCTGTAGCCAGCAGATCAAGGGCATACGTATAAACAAAATAACTAAGGATACTCAATGCGTAGGTAATTATGGCCGAAACGATTGCGTATTTCATACCCCATACGCTGGTAAATACAGCCATCGCTACAAACGAACATCCTGCCGGTATCAGCGCCAGGATCATCACATAACCGGTAAGCAGCGACATTGGTGTAGCGCTTTCCCCATTAATAACCTCCCACTCCGTTTTTGGAGTAAGTAAAATGTTTTTTGCTCTTTCTATAAGATTCATATACAGTTATTTTCGTGTAAAATAATTAATACAATCCGTCTATGCAAGTGATTTGTGTTATTTTTAATGACTAAGGACCGGTACCTGTTTTATCCTTTCTTCCAGCAGCAGCAACTTTTGTTGCAACAAAGCATTTTCTGCTTTCGCATTTTCCAGGGCGCTTTCCAACCCGGTTACCTTGCCCAGTTCCTGTATCAGCTCTTTATTGATAACAGCCAGTTCATCAGCATCCCGGGTAAGCACGGTAATCTTATATTCCAGGTGCGCACATTTTTCCCGAAGACTACCCATTTCCTGTTCAGTTCTGGCCGATGTTGAAAGTTCTTCCAGCAGCCCGGTCTCACGCAGAAAAGACAAATGAGCCCTGTTTTGTTGCTCACCCAGCAAATGCTGAAGGGTATTGATTTCATAGTCTTTACTGCCAATTCGGCTGTTCAGCTCATTCAACTCCCGGATTTTCGCCTCCAGCAAGGCAATCGTTTCCTCACGTACACCCGTCACGTAAAGGGCTTCCTCAAGCCGGGCTTCTGTATAGGCTTTTTCCGTGATCAGTTTCCTGTACACATCAGGTGTACAAACCTCTCCTGCAGGAAAATCTGGAATCATGCTTTATTAATTTCGGTGATGCCAAATTATGGTATTTTTTAATTTTTTTCGAAAAAACACCTGAATTTTAATACCTTATAGCAATAATAAGCAGCGGGGCAGCGTATTCACCAGGTCAGGTATCTGTATATTACTGTGCCTGCCCGTGCAAAACAGTTAAGCTTGACTGACGAACAATTGATATCAGGATGTATAAGGGAGGATGCCTTCTGCCAGCGGGAGGTATTCAACCGCTATGCCGGCCGGATGCTCGGCGTATGTCAACGGTATGCCCGTAATTCAGCCGATGCGGAAGATATTATGCAGGACGCTTTTATCAAGGTGTTCGACAAAATCAGGCAGTTTCGTTCACAGGGCAGTTTTGAAGGTTGGATCAGGAAAATCATGGTCAATACTGCACTTAAAAAGTACACTGTCAGCCGGTACAGCAAGGAATTGGTGGGCTATGAAGTCAAAGACCGGGATGAGGAAGCACTGGAACCGGCAGCGTACAGCCACCTCACTGCAAGGGAATTGATGCAGTTGATCAACAACCTCCCGGACGGTTACCGGCTGATTTTTAACCTGTATGTAATTGAGGGTTACCAGCATGAAGAGATTGCAGAAATGCTGGGCATCCAACCAGGAACGAGCCGGAGCCAATTGGTTAAAGCCAGGACAATGCTCCAGAAACAGATTATACAACTACAAAAAGTTGCCGTATGAGCGATGATTTACATTTTGATACGCATACCAGGCAGTCGTTCGACCGCTACGAGGCCGAAGTACCTCCGGGTATGTGGGATCGTATTGCAGCAGAAAGAAGGAAAAGAAAGCCCGGCGGCGGTTGGTTCACCTGGTCGGGACGTGCAGGTATTCTGTTGCTGCTGAGCGGTTTATTTATCACAGCGGGATTGACCTGGTGGTGGCACCACGGGGATACCGTTGTTGCTGCAGCGCCTGTTACCCCAGTTCCGCAATCACCCTCCGCCGGTCAGCAGACATCTCCTTCAGCCACACCTGTTTCGCCCGCTTCCAGCCCAACCAATGCAGCACCCCGCACAAATACCCTGACCCATCCGGGCAATACGGCATCCAATGCCAATACAGACAACCATTCAACCAGTGCAGCAACCAATACAAACAATACAAATACCATTGCTGATATAAGTACGTCACCCGGCGCTGATCATGATATAGTGTCCCCATCCCGTACAAAATTACCGCGTATCCTTCCTGCCCGGTCTGGCACCCCGGTTTATTCACCTTTACTGCATAATACCCGGCGTACCGTTGCCGGGCAGGAAGGGGGTCAACCGGGCAGGGGGGCTAAAAGCAATACAGATATCATCAATGCTATGGGCAGCAATAACAGCATCAGCAACGAAGAACCCCTTGCTGATACAGACAATGGTCAGGTGCAAAATACCGGTAACAATAACGGCTGGATCGGGGAAAAAATGACGGGAGGTGTTGATAAGGCTTTACGCATTGCCCCGGAACCAGCCGGGTTTCGCAACCGTATTATGCCCAATGTTGCACTGCCGGGTTGCCCCAAAATAGAAGACGATGCAGCCGCAAACAAGACGTATGTTGAATTTTATGCGGGTCCGGATATGGGCACAAGAACCCTCCGCAGTCTTACCGATACAGCCAGCATTGGCTACCTCCGGAAAAGGAAAGAGTCTGCAGGCTTCCAGTCTGCATTCAGTATTGGATTGCGTTATACACGGGTATTCAATAATGGCATGAGCCTGCGCTCCGGACTTAACTACAGCCAGATCAACGAAAAATTCAGTTATACCAATCCCAACGATATACGCTATATCATCGTGATAACCCCACGCCAGGTTACACAACCCAACGGAACCGTGATTACCGTGTATGACTCGCTTCGCTATGTACAGACCGGTACACGGAAAAAGATTACCTATAACCGCTACCGGAGCATTGATATCCCATTGCAGATGGGGTATGAATTTGGTAATGGCCGGTTGCACACCAACATCAGTATTGGTGCCATCATCAACCTGTACAGTTGGCAGAAGGGCGATGTACTTGATGCCAATGGCGAACCCGTAAACATCACCACGGGAAAAAGCACATCGGCATACGGCTTCAAAACCAATATCGGCGCAGGATTTCTTAGCAGCGTATCCTTGTATTACAGACTTACCAACAGGTGGCACCTGATGGCGGAACCCTATTTCAGGTACAACTTCAGTCCCATGAGCAAAGAAACGCTCAACCTTACGCAGAAGTATAATACAATCGGATTGCGCTTGGGTATCCGTCTTGATTTGTAACGAATCAGGCAGCAGAACAATGTCTGCCGGAATCTTCAGGGTAGCACACTTTAAAGAAAGAGAATGAAAAAGAACATATTCCTCACCACTATAATAGCAGCCATCAGCCTGGTGTCCTGTCAGAAAGATATTGATATCTTTACGCCAAACCCGGTACAACCGCAGGGGCCGGACACTGCCTGGTACAACAGCCTGACCGGTTCACTGCCGGTAAACCTGCTCAAAGAAAAACTTAAACTGGACGTAAAGCTCGATAGCTTCGAACTCAATGCCAATCCCGCAACGATAACCACGCCTGCAGCACAGTATTCATTTCCCGGTAATTGCTGCAATGGACTGAATGGTCAGGTTGTAACCGGTAAAGTATATCTTGAAACGATGCTGATCACGCGCAAGGGAGATATGATCCGCATGGATAAACCAACCATATCCAATGGCCGTATGCTGGTATCTGGTGGTGAAATTTTTGTACGCCTTCGTAAAGGCAACGACGAACTCTCGCTTGCACCAGGCAAACGTGTCAGCATCACTTACAGCGATCCCGCGCCTTCTCCTTTGATGAAATTGTTTTATGGCGATGAAAGCAACCCTGACCGGTTCAACTGGATACCGGCAATGGATAGCGTGGCTGGCCAGATCGGTGTATTCTCTGGTAACCAGTTTTACCAGTTGTACAGTCCGCAACTCCGCTGGATCAACTGTGATTATTTTTATGATACCACCGGCGCCAGTCTTGTAAAGCTTGCTGCTAACCTGCCCCCGCAGTTTACCAATGGCAACAGCGTAGCTTACCTGGTGTTCAATAACCTTCGTGCAGTACTGCCTATGTATGGGAATGCTGCGCAACGGAAATTTATCAGCAATAGTGTTACTGCCGGTCTGCCGGTAACCATTATCGTGATCTCCAAACAGGGCGACGACTATTACCTCGGGCGTGAATCTGCTGTAACCAACTCTGCTGCAGCAACCGGAGGTGTGCAAAGCGTTGGCATCACGCCGGTAAAGAAAACCATTGATGAAATCAAACAGGTGTTATCTGCCTTATAAGAAAAAGTATGTAAAGTAATCGTTGCCGCCGCCATCAGGGCAAGAAAGGCTCTCATGCAACCCTTTATACAGGCTTACCAAAATTATTGTTGCCATTATCATTGGGTGAGTCGGCTGCGTTGAGTAATGTATCTTTATCATTTTCATCATACCATACCCGGTGTACAAAGGAGAACCCCGGGAATTACCCCTGCTTCGGCATCAGCTTACGATGGTGCCTACGTTTTCACCCTGTACCACCCGGAGGAGGTTGCCAGGCTTATTCATATCAAATACTATGATGGGCAGTTTATTTTCCATACAGAGTGTAAAAGCCGTCATATCCATCACCTTCAGGCTTTTTTGAATACATTCATTGTAGCTGATGGTTTCATAGCGGGTTGCAGCAGGATCTTTTTCGGGATCGGCTGTATAAATGCCATCTACACGCGTACCCTTCAGGATCACATCAGCTTTAATTTCTATCGCCCTCAGTGAACCGGCGGTATCTGTGGTAAAATAAGGGTTACCTGTGCCAGCCCCAAAAATAACCACCCGCCGTTTTTCAAGGTGGCGCATTGCACGGCGACGGATATAGGGCTCTGCAATCTGCTCCATCTTAATGGCACTTTGTAAACGCGTATAGACACCCGCTTTTTCAAGACCCGCCTGCAGGGCCATACCATTGATAACCGTAGCGAGCATCCCCATATAATCACCATGGGCACGTTCTATACCGGTTTCCGCCTCATTCATCCCACGGTAAATATTGCCCCCGCCAATCACTACCGCCACTTCAGCACCCGCATCCACTACCACTTTAATATCCTGCGCATACCGGGATATGATGCTGGTATCCAACGGCTCGTATGCATCATTGCTTTTACCCATTAATGCCTCGCCCGAAAGTTTGAGTAATATCCGCTTGTACTTAAGTGTCATGAATGAAGTTTGGTGCAAAGTAAAGGAAACTTGCGTAGCAAGGCAAATGTTTGATGCGCACTATTGTTTGGAGGTATCAAACCAGCAATTTACTGTTGCCGCAGTTTTGATGAAAGCCTATAAAAAAAGCGAAACCAGGGTTCCGCTTTTTTTTATATATCATTAAAAGGGATCAGCCCAGCGCCACCCTTTTAAAGGCAGTCACTTTCAGATCAGCGTTGATACTTTTGAGGTAATCACCAACAGATTTGTTGCCATCCTTTACAAAAGCCTGAGCAAGCAGGGTATTGTCTTTCAGGAATTTATTTACCTTGCCCACAGCAATTTTCTCTGCCATTTCTGCCGGTTTGCCTTCCGCTTTCACCTGCTCAACAGCAATGTCTTTTTCACGGGCAATCACTTCAGCAGGAATATTGCTTTCATCAACCGCCAATGGGTTCATGGCTGCAATCTGCATCGCCACGTCTTTACCGGCATCAGCAGCTTCCTGGTTCATGGCCACCAATACACCCATGCGGTTGGCGCCATGTATGTAGCTGGCTACAAAAGGAGCATCAATTCTTTCAAAACGGGTAAGATCAATTTTTTCACCGATCGCTGCCAGTTTATCATTGATCAGGTCAGCCACGGTCTGTCCATTGATCTGTATCGCTTTTACTTCTTCTGCAGTAGCAGCATTATTTGCCAGTGCAGCATCAGCAATAGTTTGCGCAAAAGCAACGAAATCAGTATTCTTGCTCACAAAATCAGTTTCGCAACTGATGCAAAGCACAATACCAGTTTTGTGATCATCGGTTGTTTTTGCCAGCACCACTCCTTCTTTAGCTTCACGGTCGCTGCGTTTGGCAGCCACTTTCTGGCCCTGTTTGCGCAGCCAGTCGATAGCAGCCTGCAGGTCGCCATCGCTTTCTGTCAGAGCCTTACGGCAGTCCATCATACCTGCACCCGTTATCTGGCGCAGTTCATTAATATCTTTAGCTGTAATAGTAGCCATGATTGTTTTTTATTTTATATTAAAAAATCAGAAAATATCCTGCTCATTTTGCTGTGTACTTGTACACAGCCCCAAAAATGAGCAACTGACTTACCGGCCACCACCTGGTCTGCGGCCACCGCCACCAGCATTGGGTACACGGCGTTTAGTTGGGCCACCACCAGCAGCACCCGGACCACCAGGTCCACGTCCCCTCCGGCCACGTCCGTCTTCGCCTTCAGCATTGGCTTCAAACCTGGCTGCCTTAGCTTCAGCACTTTCCTCTGAATCGTTATCGTCATCATCCTTTTCAGCCTGGCGTTCCTGCAAACCTTCAGCAATAGCAGCCGTAAGGTAATTCAGGATAATGGCAATGGATTTGGTTGCATCATCATTGGAAGGAATGGCAAAGTCAATTTTATTCGGATCACAGTTGGTATCCACCATACCAAAAGTGCTGATGTTAAGCCGCTTAGCTTCAGCAAGAGCAATGTGCTCATGCCCGATATCCACCATGAATAATGCAGCAGGGATGCGACTGATCTGCGCGATACCACCCAGTACCTTTTCCATTTTATCCTTGTCGCGCTGAAGGGTCAGGCGCTCTTTTTTTGTCAATGTTTCAATACTGCCATCTGCCAGCATTTTCTCGATGCTTTGCATTTTCTTTACGCTCTTACGCACCGTGTTGAAATTCGTGAGCATACCACCCAGCCAGCGCTCTGTTACATAAGGCATATTTACCCGCTGTGCACATTCCGTCACGATTTCCTTTGCCTGCTTCTTGGTTGCTACAAACATGATTTTTTTACCACTGCGTGCGATGGATTTCAGCGCAGCAGCAGCTTCCTGCAAACCTTCCACGGTCTTGTTCAGGTCGATGATGTGGATGCCCTTTTTCTCGGCAAAAATGTAGGGGAGCATCTTCGGATTCCACTTCTTTTTCAGGTGGCCAAAATGTACGCCTGCTTCAAGGAGCTGTTGTTGTAAGGAAGTGTTATTTTCCATTTTTTATTGTTGAAAATTTTTGCAAAAATGATTTGAATCGGATTAACGTTTGCTGAACTGGAAGCTTCTCCTTGCTTTTTTACGGCCTGGTTTTTTACGTTCAACACTGCGGGGATCGCGCTTAAGCATACCTGCAGCTTTGAGTATAGGACGGTATTCTGCACTTACCTCAAGTAACGCACGGGCAATACCCAGCTTTGTCGCTTCAGCCTGACCCTTAATACCCCCACCTGTAGCATTCACTACGATGTCGAACTTATCGGCAGCTTCAGCAACTTTTAATGGAGCCTCTACCTGGTTTTGCAGGTAGACCAGTGGAAAATATTGTTTATAATCCTTACCGTTGATGGTAATCTTCCCTTCACCTTTGCTGAGGAAGATACGGGTCACCGCTTCTTTACGACGGCCAACTGCGTTTTTTTGCTTTTCCATTTTTTATGATTTAGTACGCTGTACTTTTTACGTGATTGTTAGAATTTCAGTTCCTTGGGTTGCTGTGCACCATGGGGATGCTCCGCACCGGAATACACAAATAATTTTTTATACATCTTACGGCCAAGACGATTTTTAGGCAACATACCCTTAATCGCTCTTTCGATAAGTGCATCCGGACGACGCTTCAGCAGGTCCTTGGCACTCTCTTCCTTACGGCCACCGGGGTAACCACTGTAAGTATCATATACCTTGTCCTCCATCTTGTTGCCCGTCAGGCGTACCTTAGCCGAATTGATAACAATGACAAAATCCCCGCAATCAACGTGAGGGGTGTAATAAGCCTTGTTCTTACCACGCAGAATGGCCGCGATCCGGGCACACATGCGTCCTACGGTTTGATTAGTACCATCAACAACATACCAGTTGTGTTTAACGGTAGCCTCGTTGGCATGTTTGGTGGTGAAATGCAGTTTACTCATATTTTTTTGTTTTGTGGCTCCTTTATCCGGAACCGGTGATCTCCGCCGCTATCCCGGCGTACTTTAAATTGGAGTGCAAAGGTGCAGGCTTGCAAATGATTTTCCAAAGAAATGAACATGTTTTTTATAGACTCCCTTCATAAAGTGTTGATTATCAGTAAAAATAATGCCCGTTTTTTTTCATCACCAGTAATGTTCCAATCACAATACCCTCTTTTTAACCCAATACCTGCTGTTGTAAACCGGCAGCACTCCCTCTAAAAGTATAACGGCTAATGACGTTTTGCCTGCGCCGCATAAGGGAATAGGCAAAAATGAACAAAGTACCCGGGCGATGGTATTCCAGCGGCCTTATTCACCGGCACCGAAATAAAACGAGGCTGTCGCATAGATTTGCGGCAGCCTCGTTGGCAATTGTACACCTGTAGCCCTTACATATAATATATACTTGCCGATATACCATTAACAGGGTCGTACCGGATATTCATGATATAAATCGTCTCAGCACTGCCGGAAGGCTCAGGTACAGTAAAGGGGTAGGTGCCAGCGTTGAGTACGATCGGTGATTCGGGCACAGGCAGCGCCCACTCTTCATAAGCATATTCTACCAGGCTTTTATTCACCTCATCGTTTTGCCTCACCTCAAAATAACCATTCTGCAGGATGCTTTCCATCAGTTCCGGCTTAAGGTCACTCAGGTAAACCATCTGGTTAAATACCTGCTCCTCATCGAGGTAACTTACCGTAACGGCAATGTTTTCGTGGAGTGAAAACTGGTTGTGGTCATACACCTCATCATGACAATATTCCGAGCTTGGTGTCATGCAGGTGATCTTCCCAAAACCATCATCATAAGGGGTACCAAAATAATAACAACCCATGCCATGGGGGGCTGCCTTTGTATTGGTTCCTTCGCCTGGTCGTACAGACTTAAACTTCCCCTGTTTCTCCAAATGGAGTGCCCTGACCTTTGATGCAAATGCGAGTAATTTTTCCCGGGGTACCCTTTCTGTTTCCGGGGAGGAGAGATGCTTTTGACAGGCTTGCATGGTGGTTACAGCAGCCATAATAATGGCTAAACGCATTGTGTACTTTTTCATAATGATATTTTAGTGTGGTTCAATATTGCAGACCAAATAATCAGCCTGCAGATTACCTTTCAAAGCAAAACAATTTTTCCTGATTTTTTTCAAAAATGTAACAACTGTGCACACCGCTTTCCCCTGTCACAGATAATCAAGCGTTTGCAGTAATTGTTTTTTCCTGCGGGCCGACACAGGCAGCAGCTTACCGTTTCGAAGGATAACCTGCCCGGTGCGCCCGATGATATAACCGGATACATAAGTCATATTAACAATCCAGTGGTGATGAATACGGCAAAATGACAAACCCGCCAGACTTTTTTCATACGCACCAATGTGTTTGCATACCAGTATCAACCGTTGGTACCCATCAATACAAAGCCAGGTATATCGCCTTGCCGCCATACAATAAATGAGTTTTGAGGGATGAATAACGACCCCTCGGGGTAATGTTAATAACGGAGAAATACTATTGTCTGCCTGTACATTGCGATCAGGATAACTATTGGCGGGCTTGTCCGGGTTTTTAGGCATGGCAGATGGCTTATTCAGGCAGCAGCGGAAGAGAATTCCCTATCAGCAGCATGCCCGGCTATGCACGACGTAATGATAAAAATGATGGTAAACCCTTTTTGGGGCAACACTATTCTCAATAGCGAAAACCACACAACAGTATCTCATGAATTGCTTTCAGGCTAAAGGTGTCATAATGCTCGCCAATCAGATTCTTTTACAATAGTAATAAAGGTAAATCTTTTATATAATATTTCCCGCCTGAAATAACCCGGGCATTTTTACGGATGATTTGCAGGATGGCTCAGGTGTTTGTACCAGCATATGAACGATGGTTGCCCACCTGTATTTTACAAACAGGCTACAATGTAGTACTTCATCTTAGTTGTACAGGGAACTCAATCCTTCTCCGCCTTGTCTGCCGGGTCACTCCCGGAATTTAGCTGAACAGGGGTACCCGTTTTCCGCAGACGGATATTCAACACCTCCACCAGCAGCGCAAAAGCCAGCGAACAATAAATATAACTTTTGCTCACATGCTGGTGAAACCCCTCCGCCACCAGCATAATACCGATAACGATCAGAAAGGCCAATGCCAGCATCTGCAGGGTAGGATTACGGTTGATAAACCGGGTGATGATACCCGCAAAAGCCAGCATGACCCCCATCGATAAGACAACAGCGATGATCATGATGATAACATTATCCACCAGACCCACTGCTGTAAGTATGGAATCAAAAGAAAAAACCATATCCACCAGTACAATCTGTACGAGTACAGCAACAAAACCGGCAAAAACCTTTTTTGAAGCAGGTGCGGCAGCTTTTTCAAGTTTGCTGTGTATTTCAATCGTACTCTTGGCAATCAGGAAAGCCCCTCCGCCAATCAAAATAATGTCCTTCCAGCTGATGCCCAGTGCCTGACCGTTTTCCTGAATAAACGAAATCGAAAAAACAGGATCCACCAGTTTAATCATCCAGGTGATGGTAAACAACAGTCCTATGCGAAACACGAGCGCCAGCAGTAAACCCATATTTCTGGCGCGACGCTGCTTTTCCTGCGGCAGTTTACCCGCCACAATAGAAATAAATATAATATTATCTACACCCAGTACAATTTCAAGAAAGGTAAGCGTAAGCAGACTGATCCATATTGACGGATTGCTGAAATCAGGTAAAAGCATGTACTTTTTTGTGGAATAACAACCGGTTTACCGAAAAGGTTCGTTAAACAATTAATGACTTTTGCCACCTGCTGACTATAATAAGTTTTCGTTAAGCCTATGCTCTTAACAATTTGGAAACATTCAGGTAACATAGAGGTAATATCATGGATGTTTCTTTGCGCTAAATTTGAATGCATGAGAATATTCATTACCCTGCTGGTATTTTTTGCAGGTATATTACCAGCCGTTGCTCAAAAAGGAAGGATTGAAGGGAAAATCACCGATGCTAAAACAGGCTCTCCACTCAGCGGAATCTCCGTAATCATAAAAGAAACAGGTAAGGGCGTATCCACAAGCGTTGACGGTCAGTTTGTACTGAACGTTGAACCCGGTAAAAAATACACCATCCTGATCTCATCCACCAACTACCAGGGCAAGCAGATTGACGAAGCCATACCCGGTAAAGACGGTATCCTCTACCTAGATATTGCCCTCGAACCCAAAGTAAAGCAGACAGAAGGCGTAGTCGTTCGCGCCACTTCAGCAAAACGGGAAACAGCGGCCTCGCTCATCGCCTTTCAAAAGAATACCAATACCGTGGCATCTGTAATCTCCGCTGAGGCCATCCGCCGTTCACCGGATAAAAATACCGGTGAAGTACTTAAACGTACCCCGGGCGCCAGTATCCAGGAAGGCAAATTTATTATTGTTCGCGGCCTCGCCGACCGCTACAACCAGGCCATGCTCAACGGCGTACTGCTCACCAGCACTGAACCCGACCGCAAAACATTTTCATTCGACCTGATCCCCTCGTCGATGATTGATAATATCGTCATCAACAAGGCCTTTGTGCCGGAATATCCGGGCGAATGGGCGGGTGGTCTTATCCAGGTCAATACCAAAGACATTCCCGCTAAAAGTTTCTTCAATATTCAACTGGGTACCGGCTTCAATACCCAAACCATTGGTAAACCCTTCTATAAATATGCAGGCGGAAAAACAGACTGGCTTGGTATCGATGACGGTACCCGTGGACTACCTCAGGGGTACACGACCAAATCAAACTTCGATATCCTGTCTGCGGCAGAAAAAACAGCCCTGGGTAAAACGATGAACAATACCTGGTCTGCCAGCGAAATCAATGTCCCGCTGAACATGTCCGTGCAATTCAATGGCGGGTTTTCCTCAAAGATTGCCGGTAAAAAGATTGGTGGAACATTCGGACTTACCTATAGTAAAACAAACCGCTTCATCCGTATGATCAACCGGCAGAACTCCCTCTCCGGCAGTATCTTCAGTGTAAACTTCGATTTTGATGATAACCGCTACCAGCAGGATGTATCCACAGGTGCCATCGGCAGCCTCACCATTCAGTTGAATCCACGCAATAAGGTATCCGTAAAATCTATGGTCAACCTCAATGCAGCGAACTATGTTACGGATCGGAGAGGTTCAGACTTTGTAAGGGACGAAGCTTTAAAGGGAACCGAACTCAGCTTCAAACAAAATACATTCTTTACCACGCAACTTACCGGAGAACACATTATTGCCAAGCCCGTAAAACTCAAATGGTATGGTGCATTCAATATCCTCGACAGTCATTATCCCGACCAGCGCCGGATACTGTATTCCCGTGGTCTTGGTGCCACAAACCCTTATACGCTCGTTATTTCCAATACATTATCACAGCAAAGCGGCAGCCGCATCTTCCAGGATTTGAGTGACTATATATACACAGCCGGTGGCGACCTTGCTTACGATTTCAACTGGCTTGGCCTGAAACAAACCCTCAAAGGCGGGTATATGCTCCAGGTGAAAGATCGCCTGTTTGACGCCAAACTTTTTGCCAATTACCTGCCCCTGGATAACCCCGTATTGCGGCTCCTGCCTGCAGACCAGGTTTTTGCCCCCGCCAATTTTGGAAATGGTACCGGCACAGCACTGGGCTTCGACGCCATTAAGGGTAATACTTTCCGCTACCTCGCCAATACCATCCTCAACGCAGGGTTTATTCAATTCGACAACCAGTTTTCCAATGCCTTCCGCCTGGTTTGGGGCGTAAGGGTTGAGCATTTTGATCAACTGGTGGGTAGTGTAAAAGCCTATGACCCGCGTCATACCAATAGCAAGGTTACCGACTTTTTGCCTGGTGTAAACGCCAATTACAAAATCAACGCCAAAACCAATCTCCGCCTTTCAGGTTCACAAACAGTTATCCGCCCCGAACTGCGCGAATTGTCTTTCCTCAATATCTACGACTTTGAACTCAACGCTTCTGTACAGGGCAATCCACGACTCAAACGTACCAAAGTGTCTAACTTCGACCTGCGTTATGAATACTACCCACGTTCCGGAGAGGTATTCAATATAGGCGTATTCTATAAGTCTTTCGAAAAACCCATCGAACAGATCTTTACCGAGGGCAGCGGTGGCTCAAGCACCTTCAGCTTCCAGAATGCTGCAAAAGCCAGGGTATATGGTGCAGAAATGGAACTGCGCAAGAAACTCGACTTTACATCCTCGCTTAAAAACTTTACGGTACAGGCCAATGCCTCTTATATCTACAGCCGTGTGGAAGACCAGGGTCTTAATGTGAACCGCGCCCTGCAGGGACAATCGCCCTATGTACTCAATATGGGCCTGCTCTACGATCACGAAAAGTCTGGCTTCTCTGCAACCCTGCTCTTCAACCGTATCGGGGAGAGAATTTACCTTGTTGGTGATATCTCCGCAGGCTCAGGATCACCGGATATTTATGAAGCACCCCGTTCTCTGCTCGATCTCCAACTCACCAAAAAGATCATCCGCAATAAAGGGGAAATCAGGCTCAATATCTCTGACCTGCTTAACCAGAAACAATACTTCTATCAGAATGGTGACAGCAAAGAAAGTTTCCAGAAAAATAAAGACGCCTATCGCTTTACCCGGCAGTTTGGTACCACATTCGGCCTCACATTCAACTACTCCATATTATAAAACATAAAATCAAGACTGAAATAAAAATGAAAAAGTACATTTTATACGCCACAGCCCTCGTTGCAATCAGCGTCAGCTCCTGCCGTAAAATTGAAACGGACGGCGAAAAAGAAATCGTGATCATCAATGGTGGCGGTAACCCGACCACAGGCCAGACCATAACCCTTCAGGGGCGTATCAATGCCGATACAGTGCTGCGCAAGCAAAATACATATATCCTCAAAGGATTGGTTTATATCACAGGCAATAAAACCCTCACCATCGAAGCCGGTACAACCATCAAGGGTTCGTTCAGCGGCAGTGATGTGGCAGCCCTCATCATTACACGTGGTGCTAAAATTAATGCCATCGGCACACCCACCGAACCCATTATATTCACTTCTGCTTCTCCTAATCCGCAATCGGGCGACTGGGGCGGTATCGTAATCTGCGGTAAGGCAGGCATCAATACCAGCTTCAACGGTACCAACGGACTCTTCCAGGTGGAAGGAGGTGTTGACAATGCCAATGGTGATGGTCTTGCCGGTTCCGGTGATGCCGTGGCCCCTGCAGCGGTTGACAACGACAACTCCGGTACACTCAGCTATGTGCGTATCGAATACGCCGGTTATGCCTTTCAGCCCGACAAGGAAATCAACAGCCTGACAATGGCGGCTGTGGGTAGTGGTACCACCATCGATCACGTACAAACCGTATATGCCAAGGATGATGCGTTTGAGTGGTTTGGTGGTTCTGTAAACTGCAAATACCTCATTGCCCTCAAAACACAGGACGACGATTTTGATACCGACAACGGTTTTAGCGGTAAAATACAATTCGGCCTCGTGATCCGCGATTCACTCATTGCCGACATCTCTACCTCAGAAGCTTTTGAAAGCGATAATAACGCCAGTGGTACAACGGCTACACCCAAAACCAGGGCCATCTTCTCCAACATCACTGCCATCGGCCCGCGCGCTACCCTGAGTAATACAGGGAACAGCCTGTATCGTGCAGGTGCACAGATCAGGAGAAACTCATCCATATCCATTTTCAATTCTGTGATCATGGGCTGGCCCCAGGCCGTACTCATCGATGCCGGAACCGGTTCACCCACCGACCTGAACATCAACGACAGTACCCTCCGTATCCGCTATACCACACTGGCAGGCAATACCGTTAATGTTAAATATACTGCAAGTGTCAGTGCGCCAACCGGCGCTACAGATGCAAGTGTATTGGCATGGTTTACCAATCCTTTCTTTGGTAACACCATCCTTACCAATGCTTCAGAAGCAAAATTGATCCAGCCGTTCAACTATATTACACCCGACCCTACTCCCTTTGCGGGTTCAAATGGCTACCAGCCCATCGTTGGTGGTGCAAACTTTACCGATCCGATGCTCGCAGGCAGTTTCTTTACCGCTGTTGCCTTCCGCGGTGCTATCGCCCCCGCAGGTCCGGACGCCACCTGGTGGAAAGGATGGACAAAGTTTAATTATAACTAATCACCGTACATTACAGAGAAGCGCAGCCCGTAAAAGCTGCGCTTTTTTTTGCCCGTTGCCGCCATTATTGCAGATTCCCGGAGGACATAACCTTTTCATAACCAGTACATCATATTACCGTAATGTTCCCCGCCTACCTTAGCGCAGCGAGCAAAAGGATGGAACAGTTGCCCTGAGCAGCATAACTTTTTCCTTAAGCAAAGCAAATTTCTCATGCTTGTACCACCCGGTATTCTTGCCAGGGTGGTTTTTTTATGCCCGCTCTTTCACCCCCAAAAAGCAGACCCTGTCTAAAAGCAGTTAAAGAGCAGTATATTTGGCTATTGACTGTAAACGTTCTTTACGATGAAATCAGGATTCTTAATACTTGCCATTGCCGCTTGTCTTGCTTCGGTAAGCTGCAAACAGCCCAACAAGGCCTTTCTTGAAAAGGTAAAAGATGCCGACAGTATCGCCATCAATTATTTTAAAGGAGACGGATCCATGGATACTGTTGTGGCGGTACGGGTACTGCGCGACAAAAATGCCATCACACAACTGAGCAGTTTTATAGCAGCCAGTTCCGCACCCGATGTCCTGAAATGCGGCTATGACGGCTCCCTGCACTATTTTAAGCGGGGCATGGTACTGCAGGATGTTGACTTTACCCTGCGCGATGTACAGTGTATGCAGTTTTCGTTTTTGCTGAATAACAAAACCTATGCTACCGCACTTTCACCCGAAGCCCGGCAACTGCTGGAGTCGGTGAAGAAGTAGGTCTGGCAGCGGATGTTGATGTAATCAGAACTTATAATACATTTTCAAAAGCACAAAGCCCGGTACGAGCCTGAATTTTTGTGTGGAAACAGAAATGGCGCTGATATTGTCAAATGACAGGTCTCTGTTATTGCTGGTATTATTCCCGGTTAAACTCAGGGTTAATTTGTCTTTTTTTACAATGTACTGAGCCATAAAATCAATAAAAATCAACTGGTATTGCCTCGCATTATTCGGGATCGAATAATGATTAGCTGTTATCTCTAATGAAGCCCGCTCACCGGGAATAATAAAAAATGCATTCAACTGGGTTTCCCAAAACCGGGTCTCGTCCACCCTTATTTTGATATCCTGTATCGTTCTTTGCCTGTTCAGTTTCAGCGCCGAATTCAGCGTCAGGTTAAATATACCCTTCCACACTGATTTAAAACCCAGTTTTGCCGTAGTGATATTGAATGTACTCCTGCTGGCTACACCACTGATGATGTTTTGGTACCTCCCCCAGTAACTATTCAGATCCAGCAAAATATTACCTCTGAATGCACCAATATATTTTTCAGCACGATTATAGATCAGGTATCCGTTATTGTTGATGGAACTTGCCGTTCGTGATGTGGTCTCCAGTAGTGTGGAAGGTACAACCGCTGTAATATAGTTGGCAGGGTTATTCCGGTAGGAAAGACCAATATACAAGAGCAACTGCTTTTTGTAATAATCTATAAAGGAATAGTTGATATTTATCCCCCGTTCGGGCAGACGCTGGTAAACCAAATTTCCCTTGTCTGTATTTCTGTATGAAGCAAGCCACGACCGCGGAATGATATCCATAAACTGTGGCAGCCTGTTCCTGAAACTATAGTCGATATTCAGTTTTGACAATGCATTAATCTTTCGGTTTACAGATAGGCGATAAGCAGGATATACGAAAGACTGATCCGGCGGTATAGGGAAGGATTTTTCTTCATTAAACCTCAACTGTACGTAATTCCATGACAGCCTCCCGGAAATGTCCCAATCAGAAAGCTTTTTGGTATACCCGGCCTCTGCTGTAACATTCTGTTCCCGTGTTGAATAATACCCACCAAACCCATTCATGGCCATAATGGTTTCGCCACTGGTCTTCTGAGCATATACGTTATTGTCAAATCTCCGGGTAATATTGTTGGCCATAACCGACAGTAAAAAATTATCCATTCCTCTCTTGCCCGGCAACCTGATGCTGACCCCTGTCTGGTAAAGCGGAACATCGGAACGCTGTACCAAAACTGCTTCAGGCATGGGGGACAAACCAAGTGCATCAGGATAAGGAATACTATCAAGCAGGAGCCGTTGCGGGGCATGGGTGCGGTTATGGATCAGTTGTGCATCAATCGCAATATTTTTATTCAACCGGTTGATGTATTGGAGCCGGTACTCCTGGTTGCCGGAAATGGTTTTTAATTTTGGGGACAGGGCGATGCCCGAAAAAGCTAATGCGACAGAATTACGCTTATTCCCCTCGTCAAACCGCATCTGGTAAATCAGTTGCGATTTCCGGCTCATGTCAGTTGTAGCCTCAAGCCGGTATCCCTGGAAAAACTGTTGCTTCCGGAGCTGTGTTTCTTCCCTTACTTTTACCGCCGGCAGACTGGTAAGGTAAGTGATATCGTTTTGTTGCAATTGGTAAGTGTTGTCACCAATGAGGTACACCTGTCCTTTTATTCTTGTCTTTGCAGACAGATGGAAAAGATAGTTCAACGTGCCTATCGCCGAACGATTGAGGTTACTCCTCCTGGGGGCAATACCCCGGTAATTCAGTTCGGGTATTGTTGCCAGCGGTGCTGTATTTTGTGCCTCAATTTCATCATCATTCCCTCTCTGGAGGTATGCCGGTCTTTCTACGGTTATAAAGGAAAACGGGCTTACGCCGGTGTTATTCATACCGCCTAAGCCAACCAGTTTAATAGTCTTTGAAAAGGATAGTAAATTGAGCCTGTTCTCGTATCTTCCGTTGGGTACACCGCCACCGATGGTTAAATTCCCGTTAAACGTGGTTTTTCTTTTGCGTAGTTTCAGGTTCAATACCTGTTTGCCCGATTTGCCAAGTCCGTTGAGTAAGGCATTGGGCGTATAATTGTCAATCGTCTGTACGGTTTCTACTGCATCTGCAGACAAATTTTTGGTCAGCAACTTAAAATCCCTGCCATAAAGGTCATCCCCGTCAAGCAGTACACGCTCAATGGGTTTTCCGTTGTAGCGCATATTGCCATCATTGTCAACATCAAAACCTGGTAATTTCTTCAGAAGGTCTTCGACATTGGTTTCATTCTTCCGGCTGTAGGCATCTGCATTAAAACTTGTGGTGTCGTTTTTTACAACCACTTTGGGGGCGGCTTTTACCCTTACTTCCGGCAGGAGCTTATCTGTACGGCTAAGCTTAACCCGCAACTCACCCGATTGCTGATGCGTAACGCTTGCTTTGTATCCGGTAAAACCCAGCGCAGAAATGCTGAGTTCCATACGATCAGCCGCTACAGGAATCAATATGCTGAATTTACCCGCACTGTCTGACAGGGTAAACAAACTTTGCAGTTGCTCCCGAAACCGGAAGGATAGGATCACCGAGGCCCGGGGAACCCCATCACCCCTGGCGTTGATGACCTTTCCGGAAAATTCATATTCCTGTGCTGATGCGGCAGTACAGGAAGAAAGGAATATCCATATCAGTACAAAGGTTCTCTTCATGAATACAATTGTTCGGGAGGCAAGACATACAAGTCAAAACCTATAGTAAGGATCGCTGCTGTCATGAAGATTGTACAGAAATCATTTCATGTAATACTTAATAAGTACCGGCAATCTCCATCGATACCAGCGTCACGCGCTGGGCACTTACCTTATTGCCGGAGGCCTTCATCATATTGGCTATATTTTCAGAACGACGACTGGCCTCTTTGCTGAAGGCTTCCCGTGTTACGGGTTTACCCGACAGGTTATTACGATCGATCTCCACAACCGTTGGAGCCGGTATCGTCAGCGATACAAAATTGAAGCGCACCTCATCCCTGTCATCCGAAGCCTCCAGTATCAGTCCCGGGAGCCCCCCCAATTTCCATGGCCCTGCCCCTACCGGAATATCCTGTGTAAACCAGGCCGTATAGTTTCTGCCGCGGAAACGGCAGGTGGCCTTTTGGCAAACCTTTTCCGCAATCGTTTTTGTTTCATTGCCAATCAACCAGTTGATGGTGCCGATACTATCACTGATCAGGTAATTATCGTCAAATGCGGTTTGCTGCTGCATAATACCACCGGTAACATAATTTTTGAGTAATACCGTACCCGTTTTGAGCGAATTGCCGGGCATGCGGCTCCTGATCTCGTCGTTAATCTTATTCATATCAAGCCTGCTGCTGTCCGCAACAGCCCCGCTGAATTTTATTTTTGGGCGCACAATATCGCCGCCGGATGCCTGGTAGAGCGAGGCGGTTTTTCCGAAATAAAGTGTCATCTCCCGCGTAAGGTAGTCTTTGCCCGTAGCTCCACTGTCTGTTTTTTTAGCAACCTGCTGTGCATACACCACCTGGCCAATCGCGGCTTCCTTCTCCTGCGCCCATACACTATTCCCCATGGTGAACAATATGATGAAGCAGCAACATGAACGTATGATTGAAAACAGCATAATATATTGTTTGATATTATAAAAAAGTTATCCCTGCAGCACCAGTAAGAGAACCGAATTGATTAACTGGTTGTTATATTACAACTCAGCAGGGGAATATCCATATTTCAACAAGTTCGAATGTTGATCCAAGATAATTGCCATCCCAATCATAGTAATCTGTAACTTCAAATACCAGCCAGATATCTACACAATCATTCTGAGGCGTTTGCTTGCTGATTTTGATGGTTTGGGAAGAGGAACGGTCGGCGGTATTGATCTTTTTTTGTGCCTGTTTTACAAGATCGTTTACAAATAAAACATCAGCCGCTAAAGCAGGAGCTTTTTCCTTAAGGGCAGCCACAATCTGCTTGTTCAGGTTGCCCGGGTCGTTTTTAGCGTTGATGGTAATGGTTGTTTTGGCATAAGCGCCCAGCATAGTGATCAGGGCCAATGTCAGGAGAGAGAGCATCTTTTTCATAATCTTAAATGTTTTGGTTAAAATAAAAGTGTCTATGGTACTGCAAGGATAACTCGGTGTAAAGGAGATTTTAGTGTTAAGGGATGTTTATATATTTCATAGCCATGGGTTATGTATTCAAGGCTAAATAAAGATAATGTACTTATTTTAAACAGGCAAATTTTTTATAAATAGCTGTCAGTTGTACGCCTGGTTTCCCTCACCGCTTACTCGCTATCAGCAGGTTCAGGTCTGTATAATTCAGGTTAAACCGTTGGCTCAGGTAAAAATTGGTCAGCGTGCCTTTAAACATATAGATACCCGAGCGGATATTGATTTTATACCAGATCAGGTTGTCAATACCACCCTCATCTGCCGTTTCCAGCAACAGCGGCATCAGTACATTGCTGATGGCCTGTGAAGCCGTACGGGCAAAACCACTCGGAATATTGGGTACACCATAATGGATTACATCATACCGGTTAAATACCGGCTGCTCATGCGAAGTAACCTCGCTCGTTTCAAAACAACCTCCCCGGTCGATACTCACATCAACAATCACACTCCCCGGCCGCATCTGGCTCACCATTTCTTCCGACACCACAATCGGCGTCCGCCCGCCACTGCTGCTCAGCGCGCCCACCGCCACATCACAAGTCTTGAGCTGTTTCGAAAGGATCTTCGGCTCAATCACGGATGTCCATAACCGCACCCCGATATTGTTCTGTACCCGCTTCAGGCGGTAAATACTGTTGTCGAATATTTTTACACTCGCACCCATGGCCAGTGCAGTACGCGCAGCATATTCCCCCACAATGCCCGCACCAATGATGATCACCTTGGTGGGTGGTATGCCACTGATGCCGCCCACCAGCACACCCTTGCCATTGTTGGCATTGCTCAGGTACTGCCCCGCAATCAGCATCACCGCACTGCCCGCAATCTCGCTCATACTGCGTACAATCGGGTTATGGCCGCTGTCGTCTTTCAGGTTTTCAAAACTCAGCGCGGTAATCTTTTTCTCCATCATCCGCTCCAGGATATCGCGCTTCATCACCGCCAGGTGAATCGGCGAAATGATATACTGGTTGGGCATCAGCAATGCACATTCTGCATCGCTTACCGGTGCACTCTTCACCAGTATCTCACATTCGTATACTTCCTTTTTGTCGTAGGCAATCTTTGCCCCCATTTCGCTGTAATCCCTGTCGCTGTAACTGGCACCCACGCCCGCATTCGTTTCCACAATCACCCGGTGCCCGTTGTTTACCAATACCCCCACCGATTCGGGCGTAAGGGCGATACGGTTTTCGTTAAAAGAAGTTTCCTTCGGGATACCGATAAACAATTCTGTTCCCTTTGGTTTTACATCCAGTGTCTCCTCCAGTGTTTCATAAGAAAAAGAAGCAGCCACAATTGGTTTGGTAGAAGCCATACATTAATCAGTGATAAACGAAATAAGAATTAGTTGTTTTTTCACAAGTTACGGAAATTAACCCAACCCCTTATCAGGCAGCCATCACCCTGAGCCTGCGCGTATGCCCGTCCACCACCTGTATTACAACATCAACAGCACCCGGTGGCAGGATACCCGGTGCCCGGCCCGGCCATTCCACAAAGCAATAAGCGCCTGAAAAAAGACAATCTTCCACGCCCGCCTGCACCGCCTCCGCAGTGTCCGCCAGCCGGTAAAGGTCTATATGGTACACTTCTTCGCCAGTAACGGTATTGTATACATTGATGATCGGGAAGGTAGGACTGCTCACCATATCCGTCACCTTCAGCACACCGCAGAGGGCATGGATAAAAGTGGTTTTGCCCGCACCCATCGGCGCATCAAAGGCAAAGACCCGTGCAGCCGGATAAGCGGACAGCAGTTGTGCCGCCGCTTCGCCGATTGTTGATGGGGTAAAAATCATATCCATGTTGCAAAGATATTTTCCGGCAATGGTAATCAGAAACTTTATCCGCAAACTACCTTTGCCATATGGAAAAAGTAGTGTGGACGATAGAAGGAATGACCTGCTCCAACTGTGCATTGACTGTGTCGAAGTTTCTCGAAAAAAAAGGAATGCACGACATCAGGGTAAATCCCATCAGCGGTGAAGTGCGTTTCGATAAAACCGGGGATGCCACCACCGATACACTGGTATCGGGTATTGAAGACCTGGGCTACAGCGTCGCCAGCCTCGGTACGGCCACCACTGTAAAGAAAGCCCCCCTGCTTGGCAACCACAAAAAACGTTTCCTGTTTTGCCTCATCTTTACCCTGCCGCTCATGCTGCATATGCTGCCCTGGCATATCCACTGGCTGATGAACCCCTGGGTACAGTTGTTGCTCTGCCTGCCTGTATTTATTACCGGCATGCTTTTTTTTGGCAGGAGTGCCTGGCATAGTCTCCGCAATGGTATGCCCAATATGAATGTACTTGTGGCCATGGGTGCGCTGGCCGCCTTTGCCTACAGCCTTACCGGTACCCTGCTCGGGCTGGGAGAAGGCTATCTCTTTTATGAAACCACGGCTTCCATTATTACCCTTGTTTTCTTTGGCAACTATCTTGAAGAAGCCAGTATCCGCTCCACCCAGCGTGCCGTTGATACCCTCGCCCGCTCACAAAGCGTTATGGCCAATATGATTGCCTATGATGACCAGCACCAGGAGCAGGTGTTTCCCGTAGAGAACAGCGTACTGAAAACAGGCGATCTTATCCTCATCAAAACTGGGGAGCAGGTACCTGCCGACTGCAAAATATTATGGGGTGAATGTACCGTAAGCGAAGCCCTGCTTACCGGGGAAGCCAAACCCCTCTACCGGCAAAAAAAGGAAATGCTTATCGGTGGCAGCATCATCGAAACCGGGATGGTTAAAGCACAGGTGACTGCTGCGGGTGGTGAAACAGTACTGGCGGGTATTGTGCAGATGGTCAAACAGGCGCAGGGGGAAAAACCACCGGTACAAAAACTCGCCGATCGCATCAGTGCCATCTTTGTACCTGTTGTAACAGCTATCGCCCTCCTCACCTTTTTCATCAGCCATTTTGCCGGGCATATACCCGTCGGCGATGCCCTCCTCCGTGCCATTGCCGTACTGGTCATCAGTTGTCCCTGCGCTATGGGACTGGCCACACCCGCTGCCATCGCCGTTGGGCTGGGCAGGGGGGCACGCAAAGGTATCCTGTACAAAAATGCCACCAGCCTCGAAACGTTCAAAGATATCCGGCAGGTCGTGTTCGACAAAACCGGAACCCTTACCACGGGTCAGTTTACCATTACCGCCTGGGAAGCTCCCGGTATTGAAGAGACCGTGTTCAGGAACACCGTATTCTCCCTCGAAAAATACTCCGGCCACCCCATTGCCCGGGCGGTAGCACAAGCCTGGAAAACCAATGCCCCGCTGCGCTGGAAGCAGGTGGAAGAAATAAAAGGGAAGGGCATGAGGGCCACCGACGCCGCAGGAGATGTTTACGAAGCCGGCTCCTGGAAGCTGCTGTACGACCAGCCCCCTGCCGGCAGCCACCAGGTATATGTACTGCGCAACGGGCAGTGTATCGGTTGGCTGAACCTGGCCGATGAAATACGCCCGGAGGCGGCGGCCGTCATCGCCTGGCTGCGGCAAAAAGGCATTAAAACCTTCCTGCTTAGTGGCGATACTGCCGAAAAATGCGCACCCGTAGCCACAGCCCTGGGTATTGATATCACTATAGCCGCACAAAGTCCGTCGCAAAAACTCGATTACCTCGACCGGCTGGTGCAGCAGACGCCTACCGCTATGGTGGGTGATGGCATTAACGATGCCCCCGCCCTCGCCAAAGCCACCCTCGGCATCTCCCTGAGCGATGCTGCACAGATCGCCGTTCAGAGTGCTGATGTGGTACTCATGAACCACGGACTGCAAAAGCTGCCCGAAGCCCTTGGGCTTGGCAAGCATACTTATCGTACCATCAAACAAAATCTCTTCTGGGCCTTTGCCTACAATATTGTAGCCATACCTGTAGCCGCTATGGGCTGGCTTACCCCAACGGTAGGTGCGCTGGTAATGGGACTGAGTGATGTAGTACTCGCCATCAACTCCGTTCGCCTCTTTGTAAAAAAGGTTGACCGGTAAGCGGGGAGAATAGTTTTGCACCCAAAAGGATTTATGCCTTACTCTTTTGTATTATTGTCCTGCAATCATGCCGCCATCACCCATCCATATTTTAGTGCAGTACTGGGGCCATCAAGAGTTCAGGCCCCTGCAGGAAGATATTGTCAACAGTGTACTGGCCGGTAAGGATACCCTTGCCCTGCTGCCCACCGGCGGCGGCAAGTCTGTTTGCTTTCAGGTGCCCGCCCTGTCCCAACCCGGTATCTGCCTCGTCATCAGCCCCCTGATTGCGCTGATGAAAGATCAGGTAGAGCAGTTGAAACGCAGGGGGATACCCGCCCTGTCCATTTACGCCGGGATGAGCTTTCCTGAAGTGCGGCGTACACTCGAAAATGCCGCCTGGGGTAATTTTAAGTTTCTCTATGTTTCCCCCGAGCGGCTGGAAACCGCACTCTTCCTCGAATACCTGCCTGCCCTCGCCATCAGCCTGGTGGCAGTTGACGAGGCGCATTGTATTTCCCAATGGGGCTACGATTTCCGCCCCCCCTACCTGCGCATTGCCGCTCTACGCGAACACCTGCCCGGCATACCCGTTGTTGCACTTACCGCATCGGCCACGCCTGAAGTACAGCGCGACATCTGCGAAAAACTCCTGTTTCACCCCGATCACCGCATATTCACCCAATCGTTCAGCCGGCCCGCCCTCTCTTACAGCGTATTTGAAACAGCCACCCGCCAGCGTAAACTGCTCGACATCCTGCGCAGCGTACCAGGCAGCGCTATTGTATATTGTAAAACACGCCGGCAAACCAAAACCATCGCAGAATTGCTGCAATTGCACAACATCAGTGCCGGTTTTTACCACGCCGGGCTGCCAAATGAGGATCGCAATGCACGGCAGGAAGACTGGTTGCAGGGCAAAACCCGTGTCATGGCCTGTACCAATGCCTTTGGTATGGGTATCGATAAGCCCGATGTACGCATTGTCGTACATTACCAGGTGCCCGGAAGTATTGAACATTATTACCAGGAGGCCGGTCGCGCCGGTCGTGATGGCAAACGGGCTTATGCCGTATTGCTCTTTGACCGGCAGGAACTGGAAGAACTGGCCGCAGAGGCCGATACGCGTTTTCCCGATCCTGCTGTCATCAAAACGGTGTACAGGGCATTGATGAACCATCTCCAGGTGCCTGCCGGTACAGGTGAGGGCATCAGCTATAATTTTGATATGGGCAGTTTCGCCAGTCATTTCAAACTTGATATACTTACTGCTGTTCACGCCATCAAGGCACTGGAGCAGGAGGGGCTGCTTGCGTTTAATGAGGTATTTTTTAAACCGGCCACCCTCGTGTTTACCACCACTACAGGCGGGTTGCGCGATTTTGAAAACAGTTTCCCCCGGTATGAACCACTCATCAAAGCACTCCTGCGCTCTTATGATGGTATATTCGACTTCCCGGCTGTTATACAGGAAACCACCCTTGCCGGGTTTATCCAATGCCCCCTCAACACCCTGCGCGGGCAGTTGCTCGAACTGCACCAGCATGGCATCGTTGACTATGCCCCTCAGAAAGACAGCCCGCAGTTGACCCTGCTGGTAAACAGGACTGCCGCCGATGATTTTCATTTCAGCAACAGTGCTTATTACAACCGGAAACAGGTATATGCCCGGCGCACCGCAGCCATGGTTACCTATGTGCGTACCACTGATGCCTGCCGCAATACCATGATCGATCATTACTTCGGCAGCCAGCCCGGTGCGGTTTGTGGGATATGCGACAATTGTATCAATGAAAAAACCATGGTACTTTCCCCGGAAACTTTTGCCCGCTATGAAACACAGATCCGCCAGTCTGTAGCGGCAGGCCCTGTCTCCATCGATACCTTGCTGCAACCCCTGGGCAGCACCACCCGGCAGCATTACTGGAAAGTGCTGAACTATTTAATGGCCGAGGAAAAATTACAGGTGGACGGTACAGGTAATATAAGCATGAAAACAAAGTCGTAGCAAATTGTTAAAAGACAAAGTGAAGCACCTTCCTGAAGTTTTTTCCGGTAGCAGTTAAACAAAAGGGCTTTATTGGTGTTTGACCATCGATAGCAGGGGTATAAAAAAAAGGGACCAAGATAGAAATCTAGTCCCGCTTTAAAATCCAATATCCTATGAAAAACCGAAACAAAGATAATGTGGTTTTTACTATTATGCAAGAAATTCTCAAGATATTTGTTGTGGTTTTGTTAATTTGTCTGATACAGACAGGGAAGTTGTGGAGAATTACTATTTGTAAAAAACTGAAAACCAACTATTTATATAGGGTTATTATTTTACTTTGTACCCTCCATGCTTAAATAAATAACTGGCGCCCTGGTACCAGGCAATGGCCTCCCTGAGCAGGCTGCTATCCTTTATAGCGATCTGTTTATTAATACCGGTAGCGAAGTCGGGTTCAAAAAGACCCGTTTTCTGTTGCGGCGACAGGATCACCAATTGGCTGTCGCGGATATACCCCAGTCCCTGGTAAGTACTGATAAAAACACGTTCCTTGCCCGCAGGGGTATTAAAAATGTCATACCCCATAAACCGGCTGGTATAATGCATACGCATCAATCCGAGGATGGTGGGTACCAGGTCGATCTGGCTGGTGAACCGTTCTTCTATAGCGGGTAACACGATCCCGGGGGCATATACCAGGCAGGGAATATGGTACCGGTTGGCCGGCAGTTCGGTTTTCCCGGCGCTTTTGCTGCAATGATCGGCTACAATCACGAAAATGGTATTGCCGAACCAGGGTTTCTGCTTTGCGGCCTGTAAAAAACCATTGATGGCATAGTCGGTATATTTTACGGCTCCCTGCACTGTATTCGACGCGGGGGGAATATCAATCCTGTTTTCCGGGTAGGTATAAGGCCGGTGATTGCTCACCGTCATCACATGGTTAAAAAACATTTTTCCGGCGGCATAACTGCTGTCACACTCCCGCATGGCCTGGGTAAAAATGTCTTCGTCACAAACACCCCAGGCCGTGGTATGGTGTACAATGGAGTCGGGTATATCCCGTTTATCCACCACCTGATAGCCGCTGTGGCTGAAGAAATAACCCATATTGTCAAAAAAGCTGTTGCCCCCGTATATGTATTTCACCGCATACCCCTTTTGTTTGAGTACGTTTCCGAGGGTAAACATATTCTCATTATCCGGGCGGCGTACGATCGACTGACCAGGGGTAGGTGGTATGGCCAGCGACAGTGCCTCCAAACCCCTTACCGTACGGGTACCCGATGCATAAAAGTGCTTAAAAAAAAGGCTGTGCGGAATCAGCGAATCCATAAAAGGGGTAATGCCCTCCGTATTGCCAAAGTATTTGAGGTAATCGCCGCTGAGGCTTTCCACACTGATCAGCACAATATTTCTTTTTTGCTCCGGCTCGGGATAACTGATCTCCCGCTCCACACTGAGCGAATCACCTGTAAACCTTACACCCGGCGCCTGCAGCATTCCGCGCAGGATCCTGAAGTTTTCTGCATCGTTACGGGTACTGTAAAAAAGCGGGTAGTCAATTTCGTTGTGCCAGTAGGCATGCCCGAATTCGTAGATGCCATTGCCCGCCAGTTCGTTTACAAAATTATTACTGCTGATGTTTTTGAAGCGGTTGCTGACTAAGAAATACCCGGCAGCCGGCAATACGAGGAACGCCAGGAAAAAAATACTCCGTCTGCCCACCCGCATCGATACCTGCTGCGATTGCAGCAAGGGGCGGCGGATCAGCCATAATATGCCCGCGCTCAGCAGCAACGCCCCACTCAGTATCAGGGGAATATTATACGATTGCCAGATGTTCTCCAGCACCTCGGTGGTATACACCAGGTAATCCACCGCAATAAAATTATATCGTACGCCAAACTCGTCCCAGAAGGCAAACTCCGAACCTGCATTGACGACCAGGATAAAGATGAGGATAAAGAAAAGCACAAACAGGGGAATGCGCTGCCACCCCTTCCGGTACCAGCTATCTTTCATGAGCCAGCAATACATGGCCACGGGTATGGCAAAAAAGCCCCATACCACAATATCGTACAGCAATCCCAGCAAAAAAATACCTGCAAAACGCAGCGGGGTCAGTTCAAGCGAAGACCATGCTTTCACCAGTAAAGCGATACGGGTAATCATGCTGATGCCGATTACGACAGATAATAATACCGCCAGCGGACCAAAGCGGTGCGGGAAAAGTTTCCTTAGCATCCTGCAAAAATAAATGAACAAAACTTCCCCACGCTAAAACCAACTGCTTTTCTTCCTGCTCCTGCCGCCCAGGCCCAGCGCCCCCAGCAATCCGCGGGTAATGAGGGTTGCAGCCGTGCGCCCTACCTGCTTCAGTATAGGGTTGTCAAAAAAGCCACCACCCTTGCTTTCCTTTTTCTCCTCTGCCTTCGCTTCCGCTTCACCGGCACTCTTTTCAGCCGCCTCTTCCAGCTTCGCTGTCAGTATCTCATAGGCACTTTCGCTGTCCACCACCGTATTGTATTTTACCGCCAGTTTCGATTTGGAAATGATGTTCTCGATTTCGCCCTCCGCCAGTATATCCATCCTGCTCCTCGGTGCACAAAGCATGGTATGTACAAGTGGGGTGGGGATCCCCTTTTCATTGAGCATAGTGATCAGGGCCTCACCAATGCCCAACCCTGTAATGAGATCCTCCGTGGTATAAAATTCCGTTTCCGGATAGTTCTCTGCCGTTTGTTTGATCACCTTCCGGTCGGCTGCCGTAAAAGCGCGAAGCGCGTGCTGTATCTTCAGCCCAAGCTGACCCAGCACGCCTGATGGTATATCCATGGGATTCTGGGTACAGAAAAAAATGCCTACACCCTTGGAACGGATCAGCTTGATGATGGTTTCAATCTGTTGCAGGAGCGCAGCACTCGCTTCCTGGAAAACAAGGTGCGCCTCATCGATGATCATAACCAGTTTGGGTTTGTCTAAGTCGCCCTCTTCCGGACAGGTCGCATACAACTCCGCCAGCATCTGCAGCATAAAAGTGCTGAACAGTTTGGGCCGGTCCTGCAAGTCGGTTACCCGCAGTACACTGATCATGCCCCGGCCATCATCACTGATCCGCATCAGGTCGTCTACCTCAAAACTCTTTTCTCCAAAAAACACATCCGCCCCCTGTTGCTGCAACTCCACCACCTTACGCAGGATGGTACCCGTACTGGTGGTGGAAATTTTGCCATAGGCTTTCTCCAGTTCCGCCTTACCCTCATCGCCCGTGAACTGCAGTACCTTGATAAAATCTTTCAGGTCCAGCAGGGGTAATTTACTATCGTCACAATATTTAAAAATCATCGCCACCAGGCCACCCTGGGTATCGTTCAGCCCCAGTATCTTACTCAGCAGCACGGGTCCGAACTCACTAACTGTAGCCCGCAACCGTACGCCTTTCTGGTCGCTCAGCGTCATCAGTTCTGTTGGAAATGCCGTGGGGCTGTACGTCAGGTTGAGTTTCTGGCAGCGCTCCGCCAGTTTATCGTTAAGCGTTCCTGCAGCAGCAATACCACTCAGGTCGCCCTTGATGTCCATCAGCAATACGGGTACACTGGCATCGCTCAGGAACTCGCTCATCACCTGCAGGGTTTTGGTTTTACCCGTACCCGTTGCCCCGGCAATCAGCCCGTGGCGGTTCATGGTTTTGAGCGGGAGGTACACCCCGGCATCCGTCAGCACTTCACCATCCAGTACCGCTGCGCCGATCTTTACCGACTCTCCTTTAAAGGTATAGCCCTCTTTAACCGCCTGCAAAAATGTTTCTTTCTTTGCCATGTCAATGTTGTTGTAATATTTTGAGGCAGTAATATACAAAGAACCCCCTGAATAGCCGTACAAAAAATTAATGGTGTGTACACGGTGTTTGCGACCACGGCAACGGTCGTCCGGAAGCGGTGTTTACGCCCACGGCTGCATGGCTGATGTGCAACACCGCGTGGTGCGATCCCGGAGCCGGATATGGCTTTCTCCCCGGCACAGCCATCACATTATTACTGATTTTACCAGTAGCTTTGCCTCCCATGCGGATACAACAAAAAAGATACCTGGCGGTCGCCCTGCTCTTGTCTGTACTGGCATTGCTGGCGGCTGCCTACACAGGCGGGGGTGCCGCTCCGGCCCTCAGCAAAGCAGCGTTGGGCAGGATGCTTTTTTTTGAAAAAACGCTTTCGCTCGACTCCTCGGTCAGTTGTGCGTCCTGTCACAATCCTGCTTACGGGTTTGCCGATACCACGGCCTTCAGCAAAGGCATCGGAGGTAAGCCTGCGAGCCGCAATACTCCCTCCGTACTCAACATGAAATCCCGGCCCCTGTTTTTCTGGGATGGCCGTGCCGCCACACTCGAAGCACAGGCCCTGCTGCCCATACAAAATCCTGATGAAATGGGGCTGCCCCTTACCGGTGCCGTTGCCCGGCTCACCGCCAACCCCCGCTACCGGAAGGCATTTACAGCCGTTTTTGGCCGTGCACCCAATGCCACCGATATGGCTGCAGCCTTCGCCGCTTTTGAACGCACCCTCGAAACCACGGGCAGTACCTTCGACGACTGGAGCAATGGCCTGCGTCCGCTGCCACCCGCAGCCGAACGCGGCAGAAAAATATTCACGGGCGATAAAGCCAAATGTTTTGAGTGCCATTTTAAGGAAGACTTTACCGCCGATGAGTTCCGTAATATCGGGCTCTTCAATGGTATCACGCTCAACGATTCAGGCCGTTACCGCATCACCCGTAATGCCGCCGATATCGGTAAGTTTAAAACCCCCGGGTTACGCAATGTGGCCATAACGGCACCGTATATGCACAATGGTATGTTCACAACCCTTGAAGCCGTAGTGGATTATTACGATGACCCTGCTGCATCGGTTACCGGAAGCATCAATACCGATCCGTTGCTCCGCCAGCCCCTGCACCTCACGCGGCAGGAGAAAAAAGACCTGGTTGCCTTTCTGAAAAGTTTGACCGATAAACGGTTTTTGCAGAGAAACTGAGCCCCGCCCGATGCTGTATCCCCGGGCGCAGCCTTTCGCCGCACGGCTTTTTTCGGCTTTTCTACCCGTTCCCGTATCTCTGCCCGCAGACTGTCATACTGCTGCTGCAAAAAGGCTTTCGCTTGCTGCAGGTATTTTGCCCTTGTGGTGTCTGTAAGTGGTGAATAACGCTCAAAAACAGTTTCATAAGCCGTGATGCAACGTTTTGCATAAAGGGTGTCTTTATAATGATCCTGCTTTTCAAGCATATAACTGCGGTAAAGCCCCAGCGTACCCGTAAAAATATTATCCCCAAGATAAGGCAGTACCAACCGCTCACTACGCCTGCTGTTGAGGTAGGGTGCGTAATGTGCAAAAAGCGTATCCATGATGTAAAAGGGTTTGTCCAACTGCCCGGTATGGATAAAGGCATACAGCAATTTCGGGATGGCTTTATCAAAATGCAGGTCAAAGTTTTCCTGGGTGAACGATTGCTGAAAAGCGGTAAGGCTCAGTTGATATAAAGCATCGGCGGCAGACAGGGCTTTGGCGGGCATCTGCAGGTTGATCCAGCCATCCACCACCAGCTCGTATCCCTCCATAAAGATTTCGGGGTCATAGATACTGAAACCCTCCGCAATCTTTTTCTCCAGCGCCAGCCGGTAACCCTTGTAAATAAGTTGCAGCAAAGAATCACAGCGTCCCGGATTTTTATGGCATACAAAATCGGCCTCTTCATAATAGACTACTGCGCAATAGCCATTCAGCAGGGTTTTGGTGTCGTTATTGTTTATCCCGGCAATAAACTTTTTTTCCTGCAGAAAAAGGCTGTCTGACTGGTAGTCCTCCTCCAGTTCATCCACCACCCTTTCTAACCACAACGGGTATATCGCCGCATACTTCGGATGGATACGGATACTGCTTTTGAGGTATGTCAAAGCATTTTTGACACAGGTTACCATTTTTGTATCCTCCTCCAGGTCCTCCCATATATCCCCCATAAGCACTTCCAGTGCAGACTTTGCAAAGAAATAATGCTCATTCTTCACGAAATTGTTTTTATTAAAATCCTGTATAGCCTTTGTAAAAAAGGTTTGCTTATGGTCAAAGTCCAGTCTGGCCAAACGCCGCAACAGGTCAATGGGCAAAATATAACCCGGGGTTCCGGCAATCGATTTGTTCAAAAGGGGCCGGTTATTGATGCAGTAGGCATAAGTTTCCTTCAGTACTTTTACCGCCATATCCGTCATATCGGAATGTTTTTCGAGGGCATTCACAAGATTGCCGGTCATGGTTGCATAGCCAAAAACGTAGAGGTCGTATAGCGGCGAAGATTGCTGTTTGGCAAAAAGTTGTTTGAACCTGGCCAGCACCTGTTCGGCTTTCTGCAGGTCCCGGGCCAGCAGATACGTATTAAAAACGGACATCATCCTGTCCAGCCGGGGTTCATCTTTACTGATGGCATCTATTAGCTCTTCTGCTTTTTCCAGTGCCTGTTTGTACCAGGTAGGGGTGGGGCTTGTCTGCAGGTTAAAATTAGCCGCTATGTTATAAAATTGACAGAGGTCTTCTTTGGCCACCGTTCCCGCTTCGTTGCACAACCGGAAGAAGCTGTCGGCCATCGCTGCCGCCCGGGTAGTACCGGTGCTGCCCAGCACAAGGCAGTAATACTGGTACAGCCGGTCTGTCTCCGTTTTGGGTATTGTTTTTTCGATCATGGGCATAAACTCATCAAGATAACTGAGGCTCCCGTTATATCCTACGCCGATCCCGAGAATACCCACCCCGATGGAGAGATCGTCCTTATCCACCAGGTAAGCCTGCTTCAGGTAATACAATGCCGTGTCCGGCTGCAGGGCATATTGTGCAATCACCGAGGCGGCTTTCAGGTCGCTCACCAGTTTTGCCTTTTCCTTTTGCTGCTCCTCTTCGGTATGCACAAACTGGTCAACCCTTGAAGAAAGACCGGCACTCCTGATGTATTGCTGTGCGCGGTCAGCATCGCCGCGTGCAAAAGCATCTAATGCCAGTACAATGCGCTCGCTGGCCTGTTCCCTGTCTAACCGGGCCAGCTCCCTGGCGCGGGTACGGATCTGGTTTTTATCCTGCAGCAAGCCCGTCAGTTCATCCGCTTTTTTCTGCAGCTCGGGGCTGTTACCACCCAGCCCTATCTGCCCATTGGTTTTGCGCAACTGTTGCCGCAACAGTTTTTCTATACTGATGGCATAAAAATCAATCTTGCAATCGTTGGCCTGCGCCGGGGTACAAAGTACCACATCAATCAGCTCCGAATTGTTGTTGGGTGCATTAAAGGTGAGTACATGCGGGTTCACCACCACATACCCGGGTTTGATGACGCTGAGGGTCACTTTTTGTCCCCCGGCTACCCCCGGCAGCACCACCTTATACAAGCCCGTACCCGCGCGCCTCGATTGGCAGGGTACATTGTCTGCCCTTACCTCGGCAATATCCAGCAACTGCTGCATACCCGGGTCACGAAACAAACGGATGTTTATTTCTTTTGACGGCTGGGCACAGAGCCCCTCGCTGCACAGCATAAAAAGCAATAACCGGCAACTGTTCCATCTGCTCATGGGGTGGTATTTTTTTCCATGATAAAATCGGCTCTTTTTTTCTCGCCGGGATACATCATCACTTCTTTTACCCGGTACCCGCCGGCAGATAACCGCAGCGATACTTCCCGCTGCTGCTGCGCCACAGGCAGGGTAATGCTGAAATAGCCCAGGCTGTCTGTCTTAAACCGCAATTGCCCGATGCTGATCTCCACCCCCGGAATGGCCTGGCCCGACTGGTTGGTAATACTCCCGAAAATGCAGCAGTACAGATCGGAGGGTACCAGCAGCAGGGTGCTGTTGCTGCCCTTCAGGGGAATGGTTATGCTCCGGCTACGGGTAGCCTGGAACCACCATCCGGGTGATTGCAATTCGGCTACTACTGCTGCACCTGCATAGGCAGCCGGTATCTCCTTAAAATCGGCGATGCCATCGGCTGTTACCGGTGCTTTCCTGTCGTCGCTGCCCAGCCGCAGGATCAGGGTATCCTGCAGGTTGCTGATTTTCTGGTTGGCCGTATCCCTCAGCCGGACCGAATAGGCAAAAGCGCTCTTGCATTTATCATCCGTCCGGATCAGGGCAGGCAGGAACCTGAGGGTGAGGAAAAACATTGCGAAGCCCCCGCTGGCCACCAGCACCGGTTTGTGCCAGAGCGAAATACTGCCCATCAGCAATACCGATAAACAGGCAATGCCAAAAGCCAGCACCACCCGGAACACCACATACTGCGGATCTGAAGGGCAGGGCAGCCAGAGCAGGATTGCCAGTACAGCGAGTACAAGAATGCCGCCGGTAAGGATGGCCAGGGTTCTCCTGGAAACGGGTTTTGACATACGCAGTATTTTAGGTTTTGGGACAACCGAAAATACTGATTTTATCTGTAGCAGCCTGAATAAATTGACCCTCCCCAACGGGCAATCTTAACAAAAAATTAGGTTCCTGCATTTCATTCACAACTAATGAATACCTTTATTTGCTGTAAACAATATGTAATTATGGATACGACAAAACCGAAAGTACTGCTTTGTGAAGATGATACCAACCTGGGAATGGTGTTAAAAAACTACCTCGAACTGAATGAATACAATGTTACGCTCGAAAGGGATGGCCGTCTTGGCCTTGCTGCTTTTCAGCGGGAGAAATTCGACATCTGCCTCCTCGATGTGATGATGCCCAATATGGATGGTTTTACCCTTGCCGGCGAAATACGCGATATCAACCCCGATGTACCCCTGTTTTTCCTGAGTGCCAAAACCATGAAGGAAGACATTATCCAGGGCTACAAACTCGGGGCCGACGATTATATCACCAAACCCTTCGACAGTGAAGTGCTGCTGCACAAGATCAAGGCCCTCCTCAAGCGCAACGAAGAACTGCACCGCGAGGAAACCAATGCCGAATTTGAACTGGGCAGTTACCGTTTTATACCGCGGGTACGCGAATTGCACGGCGTTACAAAACTACAGGCGCTTTCACCCAAGGAAAACGAATTGCTGAAACTGCTGGCAGAATACAAGAACGACCTGCTGCCCCGCGACATCGCCCTCAAAAAAATCTGGGGTAGTGATACGTATTTTAATGGACGGAGTATGGATGTGTACATTGCCAAACTGCGCAAATACCTCAGGGAAGACGAGCGCATTGAAATCGTAAATATTCATGGAAATGGCTTCCGGCTGGTATCGCCATAAGCAGCAATAAAAGAGATCAGGTAAACGGGCAGCAGGTGGTTGCCCGTTTTTTTATGCCGGATTATGCGCCGAAGAGATTGCCATTGCCCCCGAAGCGGGGCATTACCCTGCCGAGGTGTTTGTATGCTTTTTCGGTTACCTCACGTCCCCTTGGGGTACGCTGGATAAAACCCTCCTGGATCAGGAAGGGCTCATACACTTCCTCCAGTGTGCCCGTTTCTTCACCCACGGCCGTGGCAATGGTGGTGATGCCCACCGGTCCGCCCTTGAATTTATCGATGATGGTGGCGAGGATGCGGTTGTCCATCTCATCCAGGCCATAGGTATCCACATTCAGTGCCCGCAGCGAATGTTCGGTGATGCCCATGTCGATCACCCCGTTGCCCAGCACCTGTGCAAAGTCGCGCACCCGGCGCAGCAGCCCGTTGGCAATACGCGGCGTACCGCGGCTCCTGCCCGCGATCTCCCTTGCTGCATCCGAAGTTACCTTTGTTTGCAGGATACCCGATGAGCGGAGGATGATTTGCTGGAGTACATCGGTATGGTAATATTCCAGCCGCGATTTGATGCCAAAACGAGAAAGCAGCGGCGCAGTGAGCAACCCGCTGCGGGTGGTAGCCCCAACCAGGGTAAAGGGGTTGAGGTTGATCTGCACACTACGGGCATTGGGGCCGCTGTCGATCATGATGTCGATGCGGTAGTCTTCCATTGCCGAATAAAGGTATTCCTCCACCACGGTACTCAGGCGATGGATCTCATCAATAAACAACACATCGTTATTGCCAAGGCTCGTGAGCAACCCCGCCAGATCGCCCGGCTTTTCAATCACCGGGCCGCTCGTTTCACGGATATTGACCCCCAGCTCGTTGGCTACAATGCGGCTGAGCGTGGTTTTGCCCAACCCCGGAGGACCGTAAAAAAGGATATGGTCCAGCGCCTCACCCCGCATTTTGGCTGCCTTGATAAAGATTTTAAGGTTGTCTACAATCTGCCCCTGACCCGTAAAATCCACGATCTCCCTCGGGCGAATGGTATTTTCATACTCCTTTTCCGCCGCAGAAAGGGCTTCTTTGTTGTTATGCAGATTGGGGTTGGTCATGGCAGCAAAGGTAAGGAAAGGGGCAGTACTTAGTACCTGGTACTCAGTACTTAGTAGCAAGAGAAGAAGTATCAGGTAGCGAGACGGGTACTCGCATCTCACGTCTCAAATCTTATATACCATATCCTATAATTGAAAACGCGGTGGTGCATGTCCCCACGCACCACCAGGCAGTAGCAGGATAAGAAGTATCCTGTAGCGAGACGGGTTCTGTCCTGATACTCACGTCTTATATCTTAGTGTCAAACCATGGCAAAAGGCAGGATGCGCCACTGATGTGCCACTGATGCGTCACTGATGCGCCACTGATACGCCACTGTAAAGAGAAGTGGGATATCTATGGGGGAAGAGTATCGCAAGACTGTTAAAATGCTGTGAATACCCTTGCCCGCTGGTCCTTTTCCCCAAATCCGGGGGTAACTTTAAACAGCTGAATATACCCACTATGGCTAGATTAAACCAGCCCTTCGGCTTCACCGGCTCCCTCGGCGGGCTCAGCGCTTACCGGATGAAGGGAACAGACAAAATCGTACTTCGGCGGAAGAGTAATGCCGGGCGGCAAGGCTGATGAAAATGGCGTAGGGGTACCCGGTACCCCGGAAATATATTTGTATATACAAATAAACCTTTTATCTTTGTACGGCAAACAGCAACAGGGATTGAAAACAACAGCATGTAAATATCACCAATGCCTCTACTTTACCTCTAATGCGCTGGCCAGGAAGGTAGAAAAGCTGGCACAGGAAAGCTGGAAAAAAGTGCGCCTGTCGCCCAGCCATGCTTACCTGCTGATGATGGTAATTGAAAACCCGGGGATACAGCCCGGTCGTATTGGGGAAGAGCTGCAACTCACGCCCAGCACCATCAGCCGCTTGCTGGAGAAGCTGGAGGAACGGAAACTGCTGGTGCGTATTGCCGATGGTAAGCAAACAAACGTCTATCCTGCTCCGGCGGGTAAGGCGCTGCTGCCAACGCTGAAAGACTGTTTACTCGATTTTTACCAGAAGTACAGCACCATCCTTGGCAGCGACGAAAGTGCGCGGCTGGTAAGGGATATGGGTACGGTGGCCGACCGCCTCTGATTTTTTTACTTAAATAATTGTATATACAAATATAAAACATAGCTGTAAACATAAAAACTAAAAAAATGAAGTATGTTATTACCGGCTCGCTGGGCCATATCAGCAAACCTTTAACAGAACGCCTTGTAAAAGACGGGCATACCGTAACCGTTATTACCAGCAGCAACGACCGGGTGGCGGCTATTGAAGCACTTGGTGCCAAAGCAGCAGTGGGTTCGGTTACTGATGCCGCCTTTCTGGGGGCCAGTTTTGCCGGTGCCGATGCCGTTTACCTGATGATTCCGCCCAACCCGGCCGTAACCGACTGGCTGGCCTATCAGCAGGAGGTGGCCGACCACTATGTAATGGCACTGGCAGCCAACGGTATAAAATATGTGGTGCAACTGAGCAGTATCGGTGCACACCTTGGCAAGGGTGCCGGCCCGGTAGACGGGCTGGCCTATCTGGAAAAACAACTGGGACAACTGGAAGGCCTGAACGCTGTTTTGCTCCGCCCGTCGTTTTTTTATTACAACCTCTTTGGTATGATTCCCCTCATCAAGGGTATGGGTATCATGGGTGGTAATTATGGCGATACCGACGAAAAACTGGTGCTGGTGGATACCGGTGATATTGCTGATGCGGCTTATACCGCGCTTGCCCACCTGGATTTTACCGGTATATCGGTGCAGTATGTATCGAGCGATGAGCGCCACCCCAAAGAGATTGCAGCCGTACTTTCGGAGGCCATCGGGCGCCCCGGTATTCCCTGGGTAGTGGTTGCCGATGAACAGGCAGAGCAGGGTATGCTGATGAGCGGGATGCCGCCCACTATCGCCAAAGGCTATACCGAACTGGGTGCCGCTATCCGTACCGGTATTATGCAGGAAGACTACTGGAAAAATAAACCGGCGGTTCAGGGTAAAGTTACCCTGGAAGATTTTGCCAAAGCGTTTGCTGCGGCCTATCATGCATAACTGGCTGGCTGTTGCCGGCATTAAAAGCCCGTAAAGGGCAGGAGGAAAATAATATGAAAGCAGGAATAATCGGTTCTGGCGATGTGGGTCGTGTACTGGCCACTGCCTTTCTGAAAGAAGGTTATGAAGTAATGCTGGGTACACGCGACCGCAGCAAAGCGACCGTTGTCAAATGGCAGGAAGACAACCCCGGTGGGCTTACCGGTAGTTTTCCGGAAACGGCTGATTTTGGGGACATCATTGTACTGGCCACTCATGGAAGCATAACGGCTGATGTGATTGAGCAGACGGGGATTGCAGGATTTACGGGCAAAACGGTGATAGACGCTACCAACCCCCTTGCGGCGGCACCACCGGAAAACGGGGTGTTGTCCTTTTTTACCGCATCAGGCGAATCGCTGATGGAGCGTTTGCAGCGGCTGGTACCGGAGGCCAATTTTGTAAAAGCCTTCAACAGTGTGGGCAACCACCTGATGTACAAACCAGCTTTTGGCGACCAGGTGCCTACCATGTTCATCTGCGGCAATGATGCTGCCGCCAAACAGACGGTAACGGATATCTTATCAACTTTTGGCTGGGAGGCAGCCGATATGGGTGGCGCTGAAGCGGCCAGGGCAATTGAGCCGCTGTGTATACTCTGGTGTATCCCGGGCTTTTTGTATAATCAATGGTCACATGCGTTTAAACTTTTAAAACCCGCAGTATGAAGCCACCACCCAAATGGAAAATGGCCATCCTGATCTGGCTCGGTATTTATCCCGTTATTACGGTATTGGTACTGTTGCTTTTTCCTTATATGGCTGCGGCAGCATGGCCAATACCCTTACGCACCCTGCTGCTGACAATCATTGCGGTACCGGTGATGACATTTGTGGTGCTGCCACTGCTGCAGAAGCTTTTCCGCAACTGGCTTCAGCGGTAACCGGGTTGCTTTGTACTGATACAGCAAGGGCCGCTCCAACTGAGCGGCCCTTGCTGTATATAAGAAGAATGCTTCTGCGGTTATTTTGCCTTCACATTTACCGCAACCCTGCGGTTCATGGCCTGGCCTTCCTTCGTATCGTTGGAGGCAATGGGATGCTCGGGACCATAACCCTTTGCACCAGCAATGGCGCTGGCTGCGGCGCCTAATTTTTTTACCATCGCCGCTACTGCGTCTGCCCTTTTTTGCGACAGGGCGATATTACCTGCAGCAGAACCGGTATTGTCGGTATACCCGCCAATTTTGAACTGTGCGGTGGGGTATGCCTTGCTGATGGTAACCAGGTTTTTCAACTGCACCATCGACTCGTCGGTAAGTTCGGCACTACCGGTTTTGAAACGTACATTGGTAAACTCGTACCAGTTGCCTTTAACGGTGTCAATGGCTGCATTCTTATCGTTGAGGAAACCGATAAGACGGGCTTCTGTACTGTTTTTCCCTACTTTCAGCTCGCCACCGTTGTTGGGCAGTGTGAGGGTGATCATCTCACCGGCATCGTAGATAAAGTTGCCGGTAGAATCGAGTTTGCCTGCCGGCGGGGCAACATTGATGGTTGCTGTTTTGCCCGTATCTTTTCCGGTGCCTTCGTGGGTGCCGCCACCTGTGGCAGCATGATCGCCCGTATGGTCGCCATCTTTTTTATTACAACTGTTCCAGAAATAGAGCGCGCCTGCGGCAAGGAGTGCAAGGAGCAACAGGGGCAGCAACCATTTCATGGCGCCACCGGCCTCGTTTGCCGTTTCTGTGGCGCTGGCAGCGGTACTGGCTGCACTGCCGGTAATCGCACCCGCGGCTTTTGAAGCCGTACCCCCCAGGCCGCTGAAAATACCGCCGAGGTTCAGACCGGCGGGTAAAGCGGCGGCAATATTGTCTTTCTGGCTGCTCAGCAAACCTGCCAGGCCGCCGGCGTTGAGGTTATTGTCTGCAGCGTGTTTGCCGAGAAAACCCATTACTGCAGGCGCAGCCATACTCAGCAGTGAGGAAGCCGAAGAGTTTTTTACACCGGAAAAGCTTGCGATCAGGTTGGTGAGCATCCCCGATTTACCCTCACCCAGCAGGGAGTTGAGCAAACCGGCGCCTTTGTTTAACATTCCACCACCAGCTTCATTACCAAAAAAGTTGCCCAGGTTTCCGAGCAGTCCTGCACTATGGTGCTCCTGCGATAACTGTGCTACTGCCGCGGCACCATCACCGGAGGAAACTTTATCAACGATACCACCCAGCACCCCGGGTAATACACCACTCATTGCTTTGTTTACACTGTTCTCGTTTTCGCCAAGAAACGCACTTGCTTTCTGGAGCAGGTCACTGGTAAATAGACCTTTGACCGCATCAATAAGGTTGAATGACATGTTAATTTGGTTGTTTAAAAATGTTTAAAATTTAGTAAAAGATAACAGGAATTAGCATTTAGTTGCACAATATGACAAATATATGCAGAAAAAGCAATTTTTTTTCGTTTCACCTTACCTGTTAACCGCTCCGGGGTAACCTTTTAAAGGCACATTTCACCATTAATCAAAACCTGCTTTTGCTTTTTGCGCTTTGTATTAAATTTGTATCATATGCTGAAATTCATATCAAAATACTGGGGTTACCAACTGGTGGGCTGGGGTCTGTTCTGCATTGCCAATATCTTTTTCGCCACCACGTTTGAAAAATTCGACAGTATTTTCCAGAAAGCCCTGTTGCTGTACCTCGTGATCGGTCTGCTCATTTCTCACCTGATGCGCTATGTGATCCGCGACCTCAAAGTACTCACCTGGCAGGTGCAGAAGCAGATTGTGGGCTTCCTCATCATTACGTTCTGCTTTGCGCTGACGGCCAGCATTACGGAAAGCCTCCTCCAGAAGTATTTTCACCTGCTCCGCATTGTACCCGGCGAAAAAGAGATTGATGTTTCCCGCCTTATTTTCAGTAATTTCCTCACCTTCTTTATCTTCTTCTTCATGTGGAACAGTATTTATTATATCTACCATTATGTTGAGAAAAGCCGCCGCCAGCAGATGGATACCCTCAAACTGGAGTCGCTGGTAAAGGAGCTTGAGCTTAAAACCATCAAATCGCATATCAACCCGCATTTTATTTTTAATGCCCTCAACAGCATCCGTGCACTGGTAGACGAAAACCCGGTACGGGCACGTACGGCCATTACAGAACTCAGCAATATCCTGCGCAGCAGTATGCAGGCTGAAAAAATGGAAACGGTACCCCTGCACCGCGAACTGGATATTGTAAAAGACTATCTGGCGCTGGAGCAGATGCGTTTTGAGGAAAGGCTGCAGGTAGAGATGGATATTGACGAGGATACACTGGATCAGCCGATTCCGCCAATGATGCTGCAGACGCTGGTGGAAAATGCCATCAAACACGGCATCAGCAAGAAAGTGGGTGGTGGTACCATCGTGATTATTTCTGATTTTGTGGACGACCGCCACGAGTTGATTGTACGCAACTCAGGGCAGTTGGTTGCACCCGGCGCAGACAGCAGCGGCTTCGGGATCAAAAGCACACAGGACCGGCTCAATATCCTGTACCAGGATAAGGCGAGTTTCGACATCCACAACATGAACGACGATACGGTGGAATCGAGGATCACCATGCCCTTTTTGCCGCAGGGCCACAGTTTTGGACAGGTGTACAAATTCAACAACTAAATAAATAAGTGCATATGCATAAGGCCGTAATTATCGACGATGAACGTTTAGCCCGTAACGAACTGAAAAAATTGCTGCAGGAGTTCCCCGATGTGGAAGTGATTGGTGAAGCGTCTAACGCAGGAGAGGGTCTTGAAAGGATAGAGACGCTGAACCCTGACCTTATTTTTCTCGATATACAGATGCCTGGCAAAACGGGTTTTGATATGCTGACAGACCTGGAGCGGGCACCGCATGTGATCTTTACCACGGCTTATGATGAATATGCCCTGAAAGCCTTTGAGGTGAATGCGCTGGATTACCTGATGAAACCGGTGGAGCCGAAAAGGCTGGCCGATGCGCTCCAGAAACTGCACCAGGCAGAAGAAAAAGAGCAGGCCGCCGCTGCCGGAGCGGTGAACCGGGGTATGCTCAGCGAAAACGACCAGGTTTTTGTAAAAGATGGTGAGCGGTGCTGGTTTGTTAAGCTCTCGGAAGTACGCCTTTTTGAAAGCGTGGGCAACTATGCCAAAGTATTCTTTGGTACCAATAAACCGCTGATCCTTAAATCACTCAATGCCCTTGAGGAGCGGCTCGACGACAGGGTTTTTTTCCGGGCCAACCGTAAACATATCGTCAACCTCCGCATGATTGATAAGGTGGAACCCTATTTCAACGGCGGGCTGCTGCTGGATCTTCATGGTGGTGAAAAGATTGAGGTTAGCCGCAGACAGGCAGTTAAGTTTAAAGAGATGATGAGTCTTTGATCATCGGAAAGCGGCTTTATCCCGCAATATGGTAGATCCGCCCAAAGGCCTTACTGCTGATGCCTTGCTGGGCTAACCCAGGGGCAATATCATTGCGATAGCGATTGGTTTAAAGCAATAGTACCGCCCCTTCAGGGTTCATTACCCGCATAATCGTTCGTTGTCTATAATAATACCACCCTTTCAGGGTTGCAGGAATCCTCAACTAATGATATTGCTGAAAGGGATAATTTTCGCTTGGATGCTACAATAATTTTTAACATGCCGCAGCATCGTGCTGAAAATGCTCAATTGCTTCTTCCTGCTGTATTTCAATGAACTTGTAAGCACCAACTATTTTGATACACTACCTGCCCCGAAACTGTTACATCGCGATTTTATTAATCCCGGCCTTTGGCGTCGGAACGAAGCATCGTGACAAAAAAATACCTGATGAGGATGGTTATAATGATTACCTGTGTACAACAGTAAAAGCGAAAATTTGAAATACACCCTATCCTGCTGCTATTCCAGATTTTTTACTATTTTGCGCCGGTTATGGCAGGTTTGTACTGTCAAAAAATGATCTATTACCCGTTTAAACCCTTGTTATGATTTTTGGCTGGAACAGTTATCTCCTGAAAGCTTTTATCCTTGGCAATTTTGGCGTCACCGATCCCGCCATCTCGTCCATCCCCATCGAATACCGGCAGCGGTATTTCCACCTTATGTTTATTCCATGCATTCCGCTGGGTAAGTTCTGGGCCATCCGCCGCGATGGGAAATTGTATGAGCCTGCCAACGATTTACTGCAGGTGCTCAATGCACAACGCGTGTCTACCCGCAACGGTGTATGGGCCTGGTCGGGTGTACTGGCCGCCCTGCTTATTTACTTTGGCTACAACATCAACCAGAAACTCGACAACCGCCGCTATGAAAAGCATACGGCCATGCAGAAAAGCCTGATCCACGATTTTGCGGCAGACAAGGCAAAAACGGCTCCCCTCCTGGAAAAGGCCCGCAGGCTTGGGGTACTGCTTGATAGTTTTGCCCATAATATTCCCGCGGCCAAAAGCCGGATTGATACCAATAAAGCGATCGGGTACTACCTGGAGGCCCTGGCTACACAGGGCGACAGCCTTACCGGTTATACGGAAGAAAATACCTATATCTACGAAAAGAAACTGCGGGATTTTGACCGCCCGCTGGAATATACCCTTGCTACTGAGGCAAAGGAGGTGCTGGAAACAGAGGGGGGCAGCTACCCGGATACGGCAAGTTTCTTTAAGAAGATGCGCAAACTGGAGTCGGTAAAATACCTCTTTGTCATGACCGAATACAACCGGCTTGACCCTGTAGTGACGGAAGACGCGTTCAACTCAGGTTATTCGATGAATATGGGCCAACTGGTGGATATCGCCACGGGTAAATGTATGCAGAAAGTAAAGTTCTTCATCACCAACAGCGAATCGGTGAGTACGGTTACCTACAGCGAAAATGGCCGCGGCCAGGTAAGCCGGTCGGAATGGCGCACAAGGCTTGATGGCGACCTGAACATGAATATCCACAACGCGGTAAGGAAATACCTGTTTAATGAAGACATGGATGCTTTGCGCGACCGCGCCCGTGACATACAAAAGCAATTCAAAAAAATCAGGTAGAAAGGGGCGTCAGGAGCCCGCATGGGTAAGGGGTACACTGTGTACGGCAGCCGCCATTTCACGGATCAGTGATGCGTCTTTTTCGATAGCATTACCCACCACAATAACATCGGCGCCGGCCTTACAGTTGCGGTAGGCTTTTTCGGGCTCGGTGATGCCGCCACCAATAATCAGCGGTACACTGATGACCTGTGATACCTGCTGGATCATGCTTTCGGTAATGGGGCGTTTTGCACCACTGCCGGCATCCATATAAATGAGTTTCATCCCCAGCATTTCGCCGGCCATGGCGGTACACATGGCAATTTCATTTTTATCGGCCGGTATGGGCGTAGCATTGGAAATATACGATACGGTCGTGGGCGCGCCACCATCAATCACCATATACCCGGTACTCATAATTTCAAGGCCGCTTTGCTTTACCACCGGTGCACTGATGACGTGCTGGCCGATGAGCAACTCAGGATTGCGCCCGCTGATGAGGGAAAGGTAAAGCAGGGCATCTGCATATACGGATAACTGTGATGGGCTGCCGGGAAACAGGATCACCGGAATGGAACATTGTTTTTTGATGCGTTGCACACACTCGTCGAGGTAATTGGAAATGACAAGGCTGCCGCCTGCAAGAAAATAATCCACGCCAGCCGCTACTGAAAGTCCGACCAATGTATCGATATCCTGTCCGTTCACCTTATCAGGATCAATCAGTACAGCAAAGGATTTTTTGCCTTCCTGCTTACGATCCGATAATAAATGATATATGCCGTGCCCCATTTGCTATTGCTTGGTTACCTGCAAAAATGTATATTTTTTTGCTCTTGATAAAATTATCCTGTTAAATAAACCCTTAACCAGCGCAATTTCGTTGATTTTATCAGTAATTTTGAAAGGATGAGGGATATTTCTCCGGAAATAAAATTTAAAACAGCCAGGAGTGGTGGCAAAGGCGGGCAAAACGTCAATAAAGTAGAGACGATGGTGGAGGGTAATTGGGCACCCGGGTCATCTGCATTGTTTACGGATGCAGAAAAAGCGCTTCTCCTGGAAAAACTGGCCACAAAGATTACAGCAGGTGGTATGCTCCTTGTAAAAAGCCAGACCGAACGTACCCAACTGGCCAATAAGCAGCGTGTGGTGGAAAAAATGAATCTGCTGGTTACAAAGGCACTCATCATACCCAAAAAAAGAAAACCCACCCGCATACCCCGGGCCGTTAAGGAAAAGCGGTTGGAGGGTAAAAAGAAGACGGGGGAGATCAAGGCCGGCCGGAAAAAAATAAATGACTGGTGACATGGAAAAGGCAACACGATACAGGGGATGGGGCTTGCTGTTTACCGCAACCATATTGCTGGGTACAGCTTGCAGTAAAAAAGATACCCCGGCTCCCGATGAACCGGTTGGTGTGGTTACACTCAGTTTCAGCCACACGGTAAAAGGGGTGCCCATGGTACTCAATGGCCCGGCGTATACCAATGCGCTGGGCGAAACCTATACCATCCGCAAATTCAAATATTACATCAGCAATATCGTACTGGGTAATGGGTCGGTCTCCGATGCCGAAAAGGAAAGCTACCACCTGGTTGACCAGGCCAGCACTGCCTCACTGAGTTTCAACCTGCTGCCAAAGGTGAACAGCTATACCACGCTGTCCTTTGTTCTGGGGGTCGACAGTTTGCGCAATGTAAGCGGTGCACAGGGCGGTGCACTTGATCCGCTCAACGATATGTTCTGGACCTGGACCACGGGGTATATCATGGCCAAGATGGAAGGCAATTCACCATTGTCTAACCAGCCCAACAATCGCATCGAGTATCACCTCGGGGGTTTCAGCGGTCCTCATTCGGTATTGAAAAAAATAACCCTTGCACTACCACCGGGCAAAACGCTTGACGTGCGTAAGGGGCAGATCAGCGCCATCAGGATAGCTGCCGACCTGGATGCCTGGTGGCAGCAACCCAACAGCATCAGCATTGCCGGTTTGCCCATTTGCACCACACCGGGGGCGCAGGCAAAAGCGATTGCAGACAATTATGCCAAAATGTTTACCATCACCGAAGTGATCAATAATTGAGCTTGAAAAAGAAAACCACCATATTGCTGCTTTGCCTGGTGTCGGGGATCCTTTTTTTTAATGCCTGCAGCAAAAAGGACAGGATTCCCGGTAATGGAACCGTTTACAACCCCACTTTTCTTACCCTTCAACTGCCCGCGGGCTGGCCTGCACCCGCATTCAGCATATTTGCCGCCAATCCGCTTACGGAAGAGGGTTTTCAGTTGGGCCGCAAACTTTTTTATGACGGACGACTGAGCCGGGATGGCAATTTTCCCTGTGCCAGTTGCCACCAGCAGTTTGCCGCTTTTGCCACATACGACCATGATCTGAGTCACGGGATCGACAACCAGTTTACCACGCGCAATGCGCCCGGCCTTTTCAACCTGGCCTGGATGCGTGAACTGCACTGGGACGGTGGCATCAACCATATTGAAGTACAGCCCCTGGCCCCGATTACTGCCCCCAATGAAATGGGTGAGCAGCTCAGCCAGGTATTGCAGAAGCTGAAGAACGATACTGGCTATGTGCGGATGTTCAAACTGGCCTTTGAAGACGGGGCAATCACCTCCCAGCACATGCTGAAGGCGCTGGCCCAATACATGGGCAGCATTCTCTCGTACAACAGTAAGTACGATAAGGTGAAGCGCGGGGAAGCCAATTTTACCCTGAGTGAGCAGCAGGGCTATACTTTTTTTAAGGCCAAATGCGAAACCTGCCACAAAGAACCCCTGTTTACCGACTTCAGCTACCGGAATACCGGTCTTACCCTGAATACATTCACAAACGACTTTGGCCGGATGCGCATCACCGGCAACCGGGCAGATTCGCTTAAATTTAAGGTGCCTTCGCTGCGTAATGCAGCACTTACCTTCCCCTATACGCACGATGGACGGCTCTATACACTGGGGCAGGTGCTGGACCACTACCGCAATACTGTAGCGCCGGGCCCCACGCTTGACCCACTGCTGACGGGTGGTATACCCATGACCAGTACTGAGCGCGGCAACCTGATCCTGTTTCTGAATACGCTTACCGATACTGTGCTGACAAAGGATCCCCGGTTCGCTGCGTTTTAACTACAACTGTCTGCTTGCAACGTTCAGCCAGGCATCTTCGACTTCAGATAAGTAACCAAAACTTCAATCATCAAAAAGATTATTATGAAAAAGTATTTTGCTGAGGGCATCGGTACCTGCTGTCTTGTTTTATTTGGCTGCGGGGCTGCGGTGATTTCGGGTATTGCTGCTACCGGGCCAGCCGGTATCGGTCTTCTGGGTATATCACTGGCTTTTGGTCTGGCTGTAGTGGCCATGGCCTACGCGATCGGGCCGGTTTCCGGTTGCCACATCAACCCGGCAATCAGTATTGCCATGTGGGTGGCGGGTAAAATGACGGTTCAGGATCTTGCGGGCTATGTGGTGGCACAACTGTTGGGTGCTGTAGCCGGTGCCGGTTTGCTGTACCTTGTGGTGAGCGGTAAGGAAGGGTTCACTGGTATTGGTGAATGGGGACTTGGCGCCAATGGCTGGGGCGAGGGTTATCTCGGTCATTACCATACCCTGGCTGCCTTTATTACCGAAACGGTGCTGACGGCGATATTCCTGATTGTCATCCTTGCCACCACGTCTGCCCAGGGCAACAGTACGATGGCGGGGCTGGCCATCGGTATTACCTTAGTGTTAATTCATCTGGTGGCGATTCCCGTTACCGGTACTTCTGTAAACCCGGCGCGCAGTTTTGGCCCCGCGCTTTTTGCAGGCGGTAAGGCGCTGAGCCAGCTTTGGCTTTTTGTGGCTGCGCCCGTTTTGGGCGGTATTATTGGTGCATTGGTGTGGAAAAACCTGTTACAACCCCGTAATTAAGTAAATAACGAACATTGCTGGCCATACCCGGCCGGTGGCAATCGGCAGGGTATGGTCTTTTTATGTCTGGTATTTCCAGCATCTCCAATCAGTAACCCCGGTCGTATAATCGTTCAAATTTGAAGTAGAATGCTTATTCCCACTAAATTTTACTACTTTTGCCCCCCTGAAAATGGCAGGCCCGGAAGGCCTGTTACAGGTAGTATGAATCTCCTCGAAAAAATTGATAAGCAGCGTTTACCCCGTCATATTGCCATTATTATGGATGGCAACGGGCGTTGGGCAAAAGAAAAAGGTGAGGACCGTCTCTACGGACACTTTCATGGAGTGGCCAGTGTACGTGATATTACAGAGGGTTGTGCGGAGATAGGGATTGAATACCTGACGCTGTATGCTTTCAGTACCGAGAACTGGGACCGGCCGGTGCAGGAAGTAACGGGTTTGATGGAATTGCTGGTAGATACCATCCGGAAGGAAGTACCTACGCTCAACAAGAACAATATCAAACTGCATGTGATCGGCGATATGGATATGTTGCCCGAATATGCCCGGGAGGAGTTGAAGGAAGCCCTGGAAGAAACAGCGGGCAACAGCGGGTTAAATCTGGTAATGGCGCTGAGTTACAGCAGCCGGTGGGAGTTGGTCAATGCCGTTCGTCATATTGCCCTCGATGTAAAAGCGGGCAGGCTCGAGCCTGAGCAGGTGACGCAGGACGTGTTGCAGCAATACCTGTCTACCAGTGCTTTTCCTGATCCGGAACTGATGATCAGGACGAGCGGGGAGTACCGGATCAGCAATTTCCTGCTGTACCAACTGGCGTATGCAGAACTCTATTTTACCAATACGCGCTGGCCCGACTTCCGGAAGGATAACCTCTATGAGGCTATTCTTGATTTTCAGCAACGGGAACGCAGGTTTGGCAAAACGGGCGACCAGTTAAAAAACGACCAGGCAAACAATGGCGGATAACAGAAGCCATATGCGCCTGAAAACCGTATGTATATTAAAGTCAGAACAACGATAAACCGTCATTTAACAAATCATTTTCAATAATGGGAGTAATTTGCGGCTGTAAAAAACCAATTGATGCGTAGTATTTACAAAAAAATTCTTACTCCGGCCTTTCTGTTGCTGGCCTCTCATATAGGTATGGCACAGGATACTGTGAAGCCCTCCGTATCGGTAAACCCTCAACTGCTTGAAATTTTCAATGGTAAATATCCTAAGGAGTATACAATTGCCGGTATTTCAGTAACCGGAACCAAATCTTTTGACGAAAGCCTGATCATTTCTATTTCGGGTCTGGCCATTGGAGATAAAATACAAATACCGGGTACAGATGCGTTCAGCAAAGCCATTACCAACCTCTGGCGGCAAAACCTGGTGGCTGGTGTGGAAATATTCCTGACCAAGCTGGAAGAACGGAACCTTTATATAGAAATTGCCCTGGTGGAGCGCCCAAGACTGGCCAGCTTCCAGTTCAGGGGTGTACGCAAGGGCGAACGCGATGACCTGGAGGGAAAAGTAGGGCTGGCAAAGGATCGTGTGGTAACCGAAAATATGCGCCTGAGTGCCATTGAAGCCATCCGCAAGTTTTACTACGACAAAGGCTACAGAAATGTAAAAATAGCCGTTACAGAAACGCCGGTACTCACCATGAATAATGGGGTAAGCCTCATCTTTGACATTGTAAAGGGACGAAAGGTAAAGAACAACTCAGTGAATTTTTCGGGCAATGAAACGGTGAGCGACCTGAAGCTGAAGAAGCAGATGAAAGGGACAAAAGAGATGACACGTTTCAGCCTCAAGCCGGAGAAAGTGGAAAGCCCTTATGACGACAGCAGTAAAACAACCACCTTTAAAGAGTACCTCAAAAATGCGGGACCGCTATCGATCAGTAAAACCAAGGAATACATCGATCCCTGGTTCCGTTTTAAGTTGTTCAGTTCTGCCAAGTTTAATGATAAAAAATACGAAGAAGATAAAGAGCGGTTGCTGGAATACTACAACTCATTGGGCTATCGCGATGCGATCATTGTTTCAGATACACTGATCGCCAATAAAAAAGGCAATTTCAACATACACGTCAAGGTGAATGAAGGAAGGAAATACTATTTTGGTAATATTGCCTGGCGCGGTAATACCAAGTATTCCGATTCGATCCTGAATTACCTGCTCGGTATCCGCAAGGGAGATACCTATAACCTTGACCAGCTTAATAAAAGACTGGGTAAGCAACTGAGTGCGGAAGGGGGTGATATCAGCAGTCTGTATATGGATGATGGTTACCTTTTCTTCAGGGTGGAGCCTGTGGAAACCGCAGTGTATAACGATACCATCGATTTTGAAATCCGGATGGCAGAGGGGCCGCAGGCCAATTATGGCAATATCACTATTTCCGGCAACGACAAAACAAAGGATCATGTGATCCGCCGGGAACTGCGTACGGTACCGGGGGATAAATTCAGCCGTCAGGACATTATCCGGACGCAGCGGGAGCTCTCGCAACTGGGGTATTTTAACCCGGAAAAGATCAATCCGAATGTAGTACCCAACCAGGAAAATGGTACGGTGGACATCAATTGGGGGGTAGAGGAAAAATCGGCTGACCAGCTTGAGTTGTCTGCAGGCTGGGGTGGGGGTATCGGATTGACCGGTACGCTCGGTGTTACCTTCAACAACTTCTCGCTGAATAATATCCTTAAAAAATCGAGCTGGGATCCATTGCCTTCGGGCGACGGGCAGAAACTGAGTTTGCGGGTACAATCCAATGGCAAGGCTTTCCGATCGTACAATTTCTCGTTTACAGAACCCTGGCTGGGGGGTAGAAAAAGGAACTCCTTTACCATAAGCTTCTTCAACACCAAGTATGCCAATGCGTATGATAATACGGGTGCATTCTGCCGCAGTTGCGGGGATACCTCCTATATCAAAACCATTGGTTTCGGTATATCGCTGGGCAAGCAGTTGAAATGGCCGGACGACTTTTTTACCCTGGTATATGCACTCAACGTGCAGCAGTATAAATTGCGTAACTATGGCAACGTTTTTCAGGGGCTGAGCAATGGTACTTCCACCAATATCAGCGCAAAATTCACGCTGGCCCGGAACTCTGCCGGTCCCAACCCCATCTTCCCCACCGGTGGTTCCAACTTTTTGCTGAGTGCACAGTTTACCCTGCCGTACTCACTGTTGGGCATCACTTCGTCTGACGATAACCAGTACCGGCTGCCCGAGTTTCACAAATGGCGCTTTACAGGTGATTGGTATGTGCCGATTGGTCGTCCCAAGGGGCCTGAAAAGAATAAACAATTTATCCTGAAAGCTTCGGCTAAGTATGGTTTTATCGGCCGTTACAACAATAAGTTGCAAATATCTCCCTTTGAGCGTTTTCAGGTGGGTGATGCTGGTTTGAGCAACAACTTTGCCCTGCTGGGGTATGATATCATTGCCCACAGGGGCTACCCGGTATATGAGAGCAGTAACCCTAAGGTAAACCCCGACAATGGCAATGCACGCGAATTCTTTACGATCTTTAATAAATACACACTGGAACTGCGTTATCCTTTCAGCACCAATCCGAGCAGCACCATCTATGGACTGGCCTTTTTTGAAGCCGCCAATGGCTGGTACCAGTTTAAGGATTACAACCCCTTTAAACTCCGCCGTTCTGCGGGTGTGGGTATGCGCTTCTTCCTGCCTATGTTTGGTTTACTCGGCTTTGATTATGGCATAGGGTTTGACAGGTTGAGACCAGGTGAAGCCCTTAAAACCGCGGCTAAGTTTACCTTTATGCTTGGCCAGGAACCGGATTAATTACATTACATAAACCCAAACACAGGAACATGAAAAAAAGTATCCTCCTTGCCGTTTGTTTTTTTGTACTGGCTTTTGCCGCCCAGGCCCAGCGCTATGCGGTGATCGACAGCAAGTACATCCTCGAAAAAATGCCTGATTACAAAGAGGCACAAAAGAAATTAGACCAGGTGAGCGACCAGTGGCAACGCGAACTGGATCAGAAACAGGCTGCATTAGACAAAATGTATAAGGACTATGACGCAGAGCAGGTGATGCTGACAGACGCCCTGCGCAAAAAGCGCGAAGATGAGCTTTTTAACAAAGAGAAGGAATTGCGTGACCTTCAGAAAAAGCGTTTTGGCTTTGAGGGCGATCTTTTTAAGAAGCGCCAGGAACTCATCAAACCCATACAGGATAAAGTGTATAACGCTGTACAGCGGCTGGCCGTAGAGCGCAGCTACGATTTTATTTTGGATAAAAGTGAAGGAATTACCGTTATCTTTGCCGACCCCAAACTCGACAAGAGTGAGGACGTACTCAGGAACCTTGGTGTTAAATAAATCACAAATACCAGCCAGAGTGCAGCTAAAACGGTGTTTTTTTAAACTATAAAGAAAAGTAAACGAACAAAACAAATGAAAAAGTTAGTAGTACTGGGCTTGATCGCGATCGGCGCCTTTGGTTTTACAGGCAATGTGGCCGCACAAAACAAAATCGGTTATATCAATACAGAAGAGCTGATGGCGGCCATGCCCGAATCTGAAAAAGCCAGCCAGGACCTCAACGAATACCAGGCTTTGCTGCAGAAGCAAAACAACGACCTGCTGAAAGAACTGAGCGAACAGGACAGCCTGTTTGTAAAAGACTCTGCAAAATTGTCTGATGCACAGAAAAGCTTCAGGCGGAACCAGTTGATTGAATTGTACCAGAAAGTACAGGGGTTCAACCAAAAAGCACAGGAAGACCTTCAGCAACGCCAGCAGCAACTGCTGGTGCCTATTCGCCAAAAGGCCATGGAAGCCATTAAAGCTGTAGCCAAAGAAAATGGGTACGCATATGTGCTGGATATTAACGCTATTATCGTAGCACCCCCGGGTGATGATATCATAGCATTGGTAAAAAAGAAAATGATGATCAAGGAAACTCCTGCGGGACAACCTCCGGCTCCCAAGCCTGTCGCTCCGAAAACGCCGGGTAAGAACTAAGCAAAATAATTTTAATACAGCGCCACCCCAACCGGGGTGGCTTTTTTTTGGCGGCAGACGCAGTGTATACCATACGAGGGTGATACAAGGGTCTGCACATTTCTGTTTATCTTGCGGGGGAATTGTTTTTTCGCTATGCAGCAACCCATTGGTGTTTTTGACAGCGGCTATGGTGGCCTCACCGTGCTTAAGGAGATTGTACAGCAACTGCCGCAGTACGATTATCTCTATCTGGGTGATAATGCGCGGTCGCCCTATGGTACCCGCAGTTTTGATACGGTGTATCACTATACCCTGCAATGTGTACAATGGTTTTTCAGCCAGGGTTGCGAGTTGGTGATCTTAGCCTGTAATACAGCCTCAGCCAAGGCATTGCGCACGATCCAGCAAAACGACCTTGCGGCGATCGGGGCAGACAAGCGGGTACTCGGGGTGATCCGTCCCACCACTGAAACGATCGGAAACTATTCCCGATCGGGTGCAGTAGGCATACTCGGTACGAATGGTACCGTGCAATCGATGTCTTATCCTATTGAAATTGCAAAGTTTTTCCCCGGGCTGCGTGTTTACCAGCAGGCCTGCCCGCTTTGGGTACCCCTGATCGAAAACAATGAATACAATACTGAAGGGGCCGATTATTTTGTGGCCAAATACCTGGGCGAACTGATGATGCAGTCGCCTGATATTGATACGCTCTTGCTGGCCTGCACGCACTATCCCCTTTTATTGCCGCGGATGACCCGGTTTATTCCTCCCGGTGTTGAGGTCATCAGCCAGGGAACGATTGTAGCGCGCAGCCTGACCGATTATCTCCGGCGTCACCCGGCAATGGCAGAGCGCTGTAGTAAAAATGGCCAATTGGCCTTTTACACCACCGATTCAGTAACAGATTTTGACAATCATGCGGCTGTTTTTTTCGGAAAACCTGTACAATCGGTACATTTAGCGTTATAAACCTAAGTTTTGCTGTGAAAAATTAAATAATTCCCCCTACCTTTGCCGTCCTTTCACAGACAGCAGGATATGGTGATCCTGCTGGGTTTGAATAATAACTTGATCATTAATTTTTGTAAAAGGAAAATCTTTAGACAATGGCAAACAAAAAAAGGACATATCAACCCCATAAGCGTCGTCGTAAATCTGTACACGGTTTCCGTGAGCGTATGGCTTCTGCCAATGGCCGTAAGGTACTGGCAAGCCGTCGTCGTAAGGGCCGTGCCAAACTGACGGTTTCGAGCGAAAGGGTTGACAAGAAATAATCATACTGACGCCGCCCGGAGGCGGATAACTGTATTACTGCCTTCAATATTTTTTGAAGGCTTTTTTTATGCAAACGATGGCCAATACTGTAAAACATACACTGGGTAAAACGGAAAGACTCAAGAGCCGTAAACTGATTGGTCAGTTGTTCAGCAGCGGTGTTTCCTTTTCGGTGTTTCCATTCCGTGTTATCTACATGGTACAGGCGGTGCCACCGCCAGAACCGGCTTTACCGCAACCGCCAATGCCGCCGTTGCGGGCAGCGTTTAGTGTGAGTACCCGGAATTTCAAAAAGGCTGTACACCGCAACCGGGTGAAGCGATTGATGCGGGAAGCCTGGCGGCTGCAGAAAAATCCATTGGAGGAAATGCTTACGGGTGTACCGGCATCGATGGCCGTCTTTCTCATTTACACCGGTAAAGAGATACCTGAATATGTTCTTGTTGCAGAAAAACTGCAAAAAATACTTGAGCGCCTGTATGGGAAAGCAATGCTGCCATAACGACAATGACCACCTGGTTTCAACCGGTAACCGGCACCCGATGTTGGGCGGCTTGTGGTGGATGCTGGGTATGCCCTTTATTATACTGATTAAGCTGTACCAATGGATCATCTCCCCCTGGCTGGGGCAGAAGTGCAGGTTTACGCCCACCTGTTCACAATATGGCATTGAAGCGATAAAAAAATATGGCCCCATAAAAGGACTCTGGCTTACCATCCGCAGACTTGGGCGCTGCCATCCCTGGGGGGGACATGGTTATGATCCCGTTCCCTGAGCCGCTTTTGCGGCTGCTTTCTGCTTTCGCCGGTACAGCAATAAACCGGTGATTCCCGCCAGCCCGACAGCGGCGAATACTGCCAGCAGGGTGGCTCTGCCCGTATGTTTTTTCTCCACGGCTTCTGCGGCTTTCACCAGTTTTTTATCAGCAATACTGTCTTTGTCAGTTGTCGTTACAACTTTGTTGGCATTGGATAACTCCTGAAGGCTATACTGTATTTTGCCACCGGTGATTCCTGTGATGACGACAACGTTATCGGGATTGTAATGGTTGGAGAAAGAGAGCGTATCGGTGGATTGGCCGGTTTTTTTATGAATGCCCCAGCAAATGGCACCATCGGGCGCGCCTGCACTACCGGGAATACTGATGGTCGTGTCTTTGCTGATGACGATGGTGGTATCGTCGTAGTGTTTGGACCAGTAAATGGTATAATCGCTTAATGCTGCAACATTTTGCAATGTAATATTGGAAGGGTTGTTGGTGGGCTTGCCCGGCACATCAGCATAGGCAAAAGTGCAAAAAATTAAGAGCCAGATGAAAAATATTGATCGCATACAGGGGTATTTACGGGTTGTAAAGTACAAAAAAGAAAACAGATATCTATATGCAGCCGGTGATTACGCTGCATAAAAGACCCGGGACGAGCCCGGGTTGATCTGTACATATTGCCTGTACTGGTTATTTTGCTGCGCCGAAACGTTCGGCTACTTTTGTCCAATTGACTACGTTCCAGAATGCGTCAAGGTATTTGGCCCTGAGGTTCTGGTATTTGAGGTAATAAGCGTGTTCCCAAACATCGGCGCCCAGGATAGGGACTCCTTTTACATCGGCCACATCCATAAGTGGATTATCCTGGTTGGGGGTAGAGGACACTTCGAGTTTACCGTCTTTTACGATGAGCCATGCCCATCCGCTTCCGAAACGGGTAATACCGGCATTGGCAAACTTTTCTTTAAACGCGTCGAAAGAACCAAACGCTGCATCGATGGCAGCCGCGAGATCACCGGCAGGTGCGCCGCCAGCATTGGGTGCCATGCTTTCCCAAAAAAAAGTATGGTTCCAGTGACCACCACCATTATTGCGTACCGTGGGGCTGATGCTGCCTGCTTCGGCAACCAGTTGTTCGATGGTTTTGCCTTCGTTGGGGGTACCTGCAATGGCTTTGTTCAGGTTGTCCACGTAAGCCTGGTGGTGCTTACCATGGTGGATCTGCATGGTGGTGGTATCAATATGTGGTTCCAGCGCATCGTGTGCGTATGGTAATGGGGCTACTGTAAAACTCATAATGTGATTTGTTTTTTTAGATGTTGATTTATCAGAGATCAAATTTACGAATACGGGCGCGAATATGAGGAGGTAGGAGATTAAATCTTTCTAAAATCGGAAATGGTTGATACAGTACTTGGTACTAAGTACTCAGTACTTAGGAGGGTTTCGTCTTGATACTTGTGTCTTGTTTCTTACATCTGGAATAGCAGGATTGCAAGTAGCAGGTATCAGGAGGGAGAGCAGTACTTAATACTCAGTACCATGTACTAAGTGGCGGGTAGCCCTATCGCCTGGCTTTAAAAAAATCCTTCATCAGGGCAGCACATTCGTTACCAAGTATGCCGCTTGTCAGTGTTGTTTTGGGGTGAAAGGGATTATGGCTGCCGGTATGTTTGCGGTGGCCATTTTTTTCATCATCTGTCCCCCAGACGATACGGCTGATTTTGCTCCAGTGCAGCGCACCTGCACACATGAGGCAGGGTTCAACGGTTACGTAGAGGGTAGCTTCGGGCAGGTATTTGGCGCCGAGATAATTGAAGGCTGCTGTAAGGGCGATGATCTCGGCGTGTGCAGTACTGTCGGTAAGCAACTCTACCTGGTTGTGTCCGCGCCCGATGATCCTGTTCTGCATCACCACAATTGCGCCAACCGGGACCTCGCCGGTGTCGTACGCCTGCTGCGCCTCCTGCAGGGCTTGCCGCATATATTGTTCGTCTGTCATATCAGCGGGTGAAAGTAATATTTTATTACGGAATATGGGCAAGGGTAAAGTGGCTGGTTTCGGTTAATTTTGTTACGGGGTGTTGCCGGTTGGGGGTAACACACTTTATTTCACCAGTCAAGATTACTCATGGATACTGTAGCATTAACAGCAGGGTTAGCCCGTTCGCGTCAATATTTTAATAGTGGTGCCACGCGCACATTTGCCTTTCGCAAACAGCAGTTGCTGGCGCTGAAGCAGGCCATCCTCACATACGAGCAGGCATTGCATGATGCACTTTATGCCGACCTGAAAAAAAATCCTGAAGAAAGCTGGGTAACCGAAACGGGTTTTGTGCTCAGCGAAATAACTGCCACGCTGAAAGACCTGCGCCGATGGATGCAGCCGCAACCCGCAAGAACCAATCTGCTCAATCTCCCATCGCGCAGCTACACCCTTACCGAACCACTTGGTGTGGTACTCATCATTGCTCCCTGGAACTATCCGCTTCAATTACTTTTTACGCCATTGGTGGGAGCGATCGCTGCGGGCAATTGTGTGGTACTCAAGAGCAGTGAGTTTGCACCTGCAACCACAGCAGTGATGAAAAAGCTGATTGATTCCTGCTTCCCTCCGGAATATATTTTGTTTACAGAAGGTGATGGCGGGGTGGTGGTACCCGCGATGATGAATCATTTCCGGTTTGACCATGTGTTTTTTACCGGTAGTACTGCTGTAGGTAAGCTGGTGTATAAGATGGCTGCTGAAACGCTTACACCGGTCACACTGGAACTGGGGGGTAAAAGCCCCTGTGTAGTGGAAAAGGATGCCAATATAAAAGTGGCTGCCCGCCGTATTGCGATCGCAGCTTTTTCCAATGCGGGGCAGATGTGCGTAGCGCCTGACTATATCCTGGTACACCGCGACAGAAAGGATGAACTGGTGGCTGCCCTCAAAAAGAGTTTGCTGACCTTTTTCTCTGAAAATCCGGCAGTGGATTATAATTATGGTAAGATCATCAACGACCGGCAGTTTGACCGGTTGGTTGGCTACCTCTCGCAGGGTAATATTATTTGTGGTGGTATGCATGACCGGTTGCAGGGGTATATACAACCCACCCTGATGGATGGGGTATCGTTAGATAGTCCGCTGATGCAGGAAGAGGTTTTTGGCCCGATACGACCCATCATCAGTTTTGATACGCAGGAAGAAGCGCTGGCCATTATTGCCCGCAACCCCAACCCGTTGGCCTTCTATGTATATACCAGCAATAGTCGTAAAGAAAAGGAATGGATGGAAGCGGTTGCTTTTGGCGGGGGCTGTATCAACAACAGCAGTTGGCACCTCACCAACCATAACCTGCCTTTTGGCGGCAGGGGAGCCAGTGGTACAGGTGCTTATCACGGGCAGAACAGCTATGCGGCTTTCAGTCATCGTAAAGCGGTGATGAAAACACCGGTATGGTTTGATCCTGCCATCAAGTATCCGCCTTTTAAAGGCAAACTGAAACTTTTTAAGTGGGTAATAAAATAATACCATGACTCTACGCCAACGGATCCTCAAAACCATTTATCCCGTCATAATGCGCCTCACGGGTGGGGTGGGAAAGTATAAAAAGGTTATACTGGCTCCGGGTCCGGTACCACCACCACAGCCCTTTTATCAGCTCGGTGCTGTACGCAGCGATGGCTCCGTTTTTTCCTTTGAAACCCTCCGGGGTAAAAAAGTGCTGATTGTCAATACCGCTTCTGATTGCGGGTTTACCGCACAATATGAAGCATTGGAAGCGCTTTGGCAGCAATACCGGGAGGAGCTGGTGGTCATGGCTTTTCCGGCCAATGATTTCAAGGCACAGGAAACGGGCAGCGACGAGGCCATTGCCGGCTTCTGCAGCCTGAATTATGGCATCAGTTTTCCGCTGTTTCGCAAAACAAGTGTGGTTGGCGGCGTACAGCAGCACCCGGTGTACCGGTGGCTCAGCGCTGTACATGCCAATGGCTGGAATACGCAGGTGCCGGAATGGAATTTCTGTAAATACCTGATAGATGAGGAGGGACGGTTGCTGGGGTATTTTGCTCCCGGTGTTGCGCCAAACGATGAGCGCATCATGCAGTTGCTGGAGCGCAAGACCGTATAGTTTATCAAATATTATTTATAATTATTTGATAAATAAAAATTTGGACTAACTTTACGCCGGAAACGGTTGTATGTAATGGCTGTTTTTCACAATCACTCCTGTTATGCAAAAACAATTTTCGGCGGCACTGGTTACCGGTGCATCTAATGGTATCGGCCTTGAACTCGCCCGGCAGTTTGCTGCTGCCGGCACGAACCTGGTATTGGTAGCCCGTAGTGGCGACCGCCTGTTGGCACTGGCAGGGGAACTGCGCAAACAATTCAACGTTGAAGTGGCTGTACTGGCCAAAGACCTGGCTGCTCCGGCTGCGGCTACCGAAGTATTTAACTGGTGCGCGGAGCGGAATATTGCGATCGATTACTTAGTGAATAATGCCGGGTTCGGTGATTTCGGGTTTTTTCATGAAAGTGATTGGGCCAAACAGGAGCAGATGATCAACCTGAATATTGGTACGCTGACGCACCTCACGCGTCTTTTTCTGCCGGGGATGATTGTGCGTAAGCAGGGACGGATACTGAATGTGGCTTCTACGGCTGCTTTTCAGCCCGGGCCAACGATGGCAGTGTATTTTGCCACCAAGGCCTATGTGCTGCATTTTTCTGAAGCCATCAGTAATGAACTTACGGGTACGGGTGTGACGGTGACGGCGCTTTGTCCGGGTGCTACCGAGAGCGGTTTTCAGTCGGCCGCGGCCATGGAAGAAAGTAAATTGGTCAAAGGTAAGCGTCTGCCTTCATCGGCGGATGTGGCTGCATACGGGTATAAGGCAATGATGAAAGGGAAGGTGGTGGCCATACACGGATGGTTGAATGCCCTCCTGGCCAATGGTGTGCGGTTTGCGCCGAGGTGGCTGGTGCTGAAGATGGCACGCAGTATGCAGGATAAAGCACATTAAGTTTATATAACGGCAATTAAAGTATTGCCTCACCAGTCATCATTATGCTTACAAAAACGGATATTGAAAAATATTTTCTGGCGGAGAAGCAGGAGAGTCTCCTTTTCCTGGCTATCGGCATCACCGCCCTGGTATTGGCCCTGGTTTTTCTGCTGGGGTTAAAAACGCCTTTTTACAAAGGTGCGGCCATCCCCCTGATAACCATCGGTGTATTGCTGGGTACAGTAGGTTATACCGTATATAAAAGAAGTGATGCAGACCGCGTACGCGTGGTGTATGCCCTGGACATGATACCCGGCGATATTGCCGGTAGAGAACTGCCCAGGATGGAAACCGTGATGAAAAACTTTATTATTTACCGTTATACAGAAATCGCGCTTGCACTGGCGGGGCTGTTACTGTTCTTCAGTTGTAATGCGGATCGCGCATTCTGGAGGGGACTGGGGCTTACACTTGCCATAATGGCCATGACCGCGCTTGCAGCAGATTATTTTGCTGAAAAAAGAGGCAAAATATATATCAATGCGATCCGTTTGTTTGTGCAGCAACGCTGAGTAACCAGCTAAGGATCTCCTATATTGCTGCATTTTTATAACTAATTGTTACCGGCATTGTTATCTTATGGTTATCCATATGGCAGATGGCGTGGTTTTCTGTTTTCCCATTTTTGAATATTCAAAATACATTATCTTGCAGCCTGTTCGCCATACAGGTATGGCAATCCATCCTGACACTACTCTTCTCCGGCAAAGCGACCAGATCTTACATTTATAAAACTGTTTATTTACATGAGAAAGATAATAGCCGTAATGGTATGCGGTATTTTTTTTGCTGCCCAGGTTGTTTCTGCACAGGGATTTCAGGTTTCTGTGCAGGTGTTTAAAAGAGATACTTCTTTTACCAGTATTGCTGTTGATGATGAGGATAACGTATACGCGGGTACGAATGGTAAAAGTATCTGGAAGTATGATCAGCGTTCCTGGAAAGACTGGGGTGCAGGTCTTGGTTTTCCGGCCTTTAAAAAATGCAATATCCGGCAGATTGCCTGTAGTGGTAACAATATATGGGTAGCTTCTTCGGGCTATGTGCTGTTTCTGGGTAGTGGGGAAGCGGGTAATAACAACAATTTTTACGGGGGCGTACACCGGATCGATAAAACGCTGCCTTACAAAAGGTTCTATTTCAAGGGTCGTCCTGTGCTGGGTCAGATGGTTAACCCGGGGCCACCTACGCGTAATATCCTGGGGGTATGTGTCGACTCGCTGGGTACGGCCTGGTGTGCGGGTTCATATCACGATTCACTCACCTATCCTGCATTTCTGAATTACAATGCCCGCTATCATTTTGCGCCCGGAGCTGTCGGGCGTTTCAGCGGGGATAATTTCAGCTTTATTACCGGTGCCGATCTGCCTGATCCTACCGGTATTAGTATCGGGGTAGGGAATAATTACCAGACGGAGAATTACAGTATTGGTAAGCGCCGCACCTGCCGCAGTGTCATCCAGGCCAATGGGGAAGTTTGGGTGGGCAGTGACGGGTATAGTGCCGCGTCCTTAATGACCGCAGGCATTTTGCGTTATACTTTATCGGGTGCTTATATTGGCAAGTACGACCAGAATAATACACCAGTGCCTTTCGGGCTCACCAATAATGATTTTGGTCCCTGGGCAATGTACAAGGATACAAAGGGGAGGGTTTGGGTAGCTATGAACGGTACCAAGGGTATTGCGGTATTTGATTCTACCGGCTGGCATTATATAGGTGTACCGCCGAATATCGCTGCGGCAAGCATTTTCCGGCCGAATGCCATTGGTGGCGGGAGTACGGGCGAGGTGTTTTTTGGTACCAATAACGGATTACTGATGTACAAGGGAAAGGGTGATTACAGCAGTGATACCTCCTATACCGTATTCACCACTACACAGGGGCTTAGTTCCAACTCCATCTTCGGGGTAACCATTGGCCGCGACCAGAGTATATGGATAGCCACTACTGCGGGGATCAACCGGATACAGCGGGGTGATCTCTTTGTGTATAATCTTAAGCCAACAACGTTAACGATTACGGTTACTGACAACGATGCTTTCCGCAGGCCGGTACTCCGGTACGACTCCAGGGCACCGCAGGATATCCTGAATAAAGACACGTTGCTGATTGCTGCTGATGGCAGCAGAGCTACTATCTTCAAATGGGCAGGGGTAACACCCAATAATATGAAACTGCGGATTGCACAGGATCCGGATGGCCAGAACCCCGACCAGTTTGGTTCTTTCTTCCTGCGTTACCTTACACCGTCCAACGACAGCATCCGTTTACAATATACGCATCCCAAATTTATTGATGAGTTGTATACGGTCTCCAACGACGGCGGGCGTAATGTGCGTCTGCAGGTGGTGGATACAACCGTGTCTCCGGTAAAGGTTGTGCTGGATATTCCGGTGAAATTTGTATTGCCGCCGGTGCTGATGATTCACGGCGTATGGTCGAGTGTACAATCGTTTAAAAAGATGGACGAGAGTTTACGTGATGTGCTGAGTAATTATAAGAAGCCCTGGATGCGCCTCAGGATATGGTATGCAAACGACCGGCATGGGGAGCCGCTGAGTTCGCAGTACGATTACCGGTATGAAGTGCCTTCGGGTATCGACAGGCTGCTGGAGGGTTGTGTGGCCAATAAGATGTCGGCGGGTAAGGTTGACATCCTGGCGCATAGCCGTGGTGGTATTTTCAGCCGCCTGTACCTGCAGGAGAACTTTGTGGGCTACCGCAAAGACATCAACAAACTGATTACGATCAATACCCCGCATGCGGGTTCGCAAACTGCCAATCTTGCGCTGGATAAACGTAAACTGATACTGGTGAAGTACCGCCCGATTCTTGGTTTCAGCATCGACACTTCAAAAACACTGGGTCAGGTGTTCCGCGGGTTCTCACTGGAAGATTATGATGATATCAATGGTGCGGAAGAATTGAAAGTGAACGCACCGGCCATTTTCAGTACGCTGAATGGTCCGGGCAACCTCAATAAAAATACAACGTATTCACACGCTGTTATAGGACGCCAGTTGTTCGGGCAGGCTGTTCCTTTTCCTGATATCCTGAATGGGGGGCTTTTACAGGGTGCCATGAATATGCGCCTGCGACTCCTGCAGGGGCTGATGGCTTATGGTGCGCAAACGGCTGATGATGTACTGAAGGCGATTTATAACGGGGAGTTCAATGACATTGTTGTACCCGAAAGCAGCCAGCAGGGTGGGCTCAACGAAAGCAATGTGAGCCGTTTTCCCGGGGTTAACGTTGCGCACTCCAATAAGCGGCTGGCTTTTGGGCTTATCGAGGTTGCCAGGGGAGTACTGGATATACCTGTAGTACACAGCAGGATCAACGACCTGTTGCGGGCTAACCCGAACGGAGGTTTGTTTGGCACGAGCGGTTTTGCACCGCCCGATCTTCGTAATGGCTATACCTTTCTCAAGCCCAATCCTTTCTTTTTGCTGGGCAGTTCGGATAATGGAACAACAGGTGGCCGTACATATTCCGATATCCGCATCCGTATCGACAGCACCCTGAATGGCAGTACAGTTAATGCAGGCGATACCCTTATGGTTAAAGTTTCAAAGAATAACCTGGATACTATGGTACTCGCCTATTCGGGCAAAACCATCGATGTGTTCAGTGATGTACATTTCAATACCGATACGGTATTTAAATTTCGCATACCACGTGAGGCTACGGGACAGATTGCTATTGAGGCATACGGATTTAATGGTGGTGAAGCCGCTTATGATTCGATTTATGTAAATATTGGCCTGCCTGCTTCAGTTGTATTAGACAGTATCAGGATTGACAGAACGCCGTGGGCAGACAGTATGATCAGGGTGGTGCAGGGCGACAGTGTTACCTACAGCGTTAATGGCTATTACAGTGATGGTATCGTAAGGGAGATTACGTACCTCACTCCCTTTACCAAAACGGTACTGGATGGCAATATCAGTACACCAGGGATCAATCGTGTTAAAGGGCTGGTGGTTGGTTTTGACGAACTCCGGGTCAGTTTCCAGGGAAAAGTGGATTCGATTCCTGCAGAGGTATTACCTGTTCGTACTTATTCACCACCTGTGGTGATACCGGTTAGTTTTACGGGTATCAGTGCCCGCTATACCGGCGACAAAATAAAGATAAGCTGGAATACTGCCCAGGAAATCAATAACCACCATTTTGAAGTACAGCACAGCACAACCGGCAATGGTTTTGTAACCATCGGCACTGTTGCGGCTGCGGGGCTGGCATTGGGCAGCAGTTACAGTTTTGATCATCCCGATTATGTCATGGGGCGTAATTACTACAGGATAAAGCAGGTAGATATTGATGGCACCGCCAGCTATACCACCATTGTGTCGGTATTGGTGGATGGTAAACAGCAGTTGATCATATACCCGAATCCTGCAGATGACAAGATTGATATACAGTTTACCGGAACCGTGCAAAAACCCCGGATGCTGCGTGTGGTGAATACCTGGGGTCAGGTACTGCTCCAGCAAAACTTGCCGGTCAATACAACAAGAACTACGTTGCCGTTGCTTAACCTGCTGCCTGGCATCTACACCATTGAGGTGTTTGGTGAAAAAGATGAACGGATCGCTGCAGAGAAATTCATCAAAAAGTAAACCCATTGATTGTCTCTGGGTTATATAAGGAACCAGCCCGGGAAGGATTGCCCGGGCTGTATCTTAACCGGACATATCAGGTGATCTTATGGTATGTTTGTTGCTTTAAAATACGGCTTTGAGAAAAAGGACTACAGGAATACTGCTTTTTTTGACAATACTGCTGATGGGGGCGGGTGAAAAGATCTTTGCCCAGCAGGTGGCAGATTTCTCTATAAATGTAACCCAGGGTTGTGTACCCCTTGGCGGTGTGAATTTTACAGATGTTTCCACCGGAGGTACGGTGATTTCCCGCAACTGGAATCTCGGCAATGGCACCATCATCAACAATGGGGCTGCTACTGTAGGTACCAATTACCTTACAGCGGGTACTTTTGTGGTAACGATGACGGCAACTTTTGCCGGTGGACCGGTACTGACTGCAACAAAAACGGTAACCGTACACCCGAAGCCTGTTGCCATTTTCAATAGTCCGGATACGATTGGTTGTGTACCGCATACGGTCAGTTTCCAGGACCTGTCCACCACGGCTACGGGTACCATTGCCGGTTGGCAATGGGATCTTGGGGCGGGCGGCAGCAACACACAAAACCCTGTATTTACCTATATTAATGGCGGTAATTACCAGGTATCGCTGATTGTACGCAACAGTTGGGGTTGCGCCAGTGATGCTGCCACCAGACCCGCTTATATCAAGGTTTACCCGAGGCCTGATGCTGCTTTTACTGCTTCTGCGGTTTCTGCCTGTGACACACCATTTACCGTCAATTTTACCAATACCACCACCGGGAGCGGTCCCATTACTTATGAATGGAATTTCGGGGACGGTTCGCCGGTGTCCACACAAACCAATCCCTCCCATACTTACACAACCTATGGCCGTTATACCGTTACCCTTCGTGCAAGACTGGGTAACAATTGTGTAAGTACCTACAGTACGTATTACTACAACGATATCTGGGTGGGCAAACCAACACCGGCGATCACTTCAGTAGATACGGTTTGTGAAAGAATCAGCACTAATTTCAGTGGAACGGCTGTGCCGGCATCGCTGCTTTACAACCTGAAATGGATTTTTACGGATAATAACACCGTCGTAAACGGCGGATCGGTATCGCATGCGTTCAGCACACCCGGCGATTATGAAGTAATCCTCATTGCCTATACCTACTACGGTTGTACGGACACAACGCGGAAAATGATTCACGTACGCCCGGCGCCAACGGGTAGCTTTTTGGCCGACCGGACAACTTATTGTGCTGTTCCTTTTACAGTCAATTTTACAAGCACCACCAATCCGGCAACGGGACTGGCCTACAACTGGAATTTTGGCGATGGTTCACCCGCTTCAACCCTGCCCAATCCATCACATACGTATACTGTACCGGGTAGTTTTACAGTTACACTTACCATCACCGATACCACTGTAGCGGATGGTTGCCGGGCGGTGATACAGGTGCCGAGCTATATCAATATCCGCATACCGGTGGTGAACTTTACCTATGTGCCCCCCGTGGGTTGTAAACCATTGCCGGTTATCGCTACGGCGCAGATAACCAATCTCAACGACCCTGTTGCGAAGTATATCTGGAACTGGGGTGATGGTAATTATGACAGCATCAATGCGCCGCTGGGTTCGCCGGCGTTTCACCTGTATGGCAATGCGGGGGTATATGGCATTCAGTTGACGATTGTTACGCAGCAGGGTTGCCGGTACAGTTCGCCGGTACGCTTTGTTACCGTTATCGATATCTGTGATGATGATGGCGGCGGCGGTGGCGGTGGCGGCGGTGGCGGTGGATTTACTGTAGGGAAGACCTGTGCCAATAAATATGATATAACACTGACGGACACGGTAGCCAATACGGAAGTGCTGAGCTGGGATTTTGGTGATGGCACCGTGGTGAATACCGGTGTGCTGAATCCGGTCACCCATTCATACAGCCCGCCACAAAAAGTTTACCTGGTAACGGTTACCCGCCGGGATACGATTACGAATGTTGTTACTACGGGACAGAAAAATGTCATCATCATTGATGAGAAAGCCAATTTTGTACCTGCTATTACCGATATCTGCCAGAATAAAACGGTTGTCTTTGCCACAATCGGGATTGACTCCAGCAAGATTGCCACCTATACCTGGGATTTTGGCGATGGTACGCCCAGGCAGGTGATCAATAATACCAACTACTACAATGCTTATGGTGTTTGGCTGAACGGCAACACTTCACATACGTATAATACGAATGGGATATTTTATGTAAAACTCATCATCCGCGACAAACTGGGTTGTGTTGACTCCCTGGAATATCCTGTGCCGGTTACGGTGAAAGGTCCGCAGACAGGTTTTACGGCCACGCCGCTTACGAGTTGTGCCCCCACGATGCAGGTAACCTTCACCGATACCTCCCGGCAGAATGGTGCTACGCCGATTGTACAATGGACCTGGAATTTTGGCGATGGCAGCCCGGCTTATGTAACGACTGTGGATACACCCATTACACATATTTACAATAATGTGTCTTATGTCAATTTCCGCACGGTTACACTTACGATACTCGACGCTATTGGTTGTGAGGCCACGGTGAGCAAACCCAATTACATCCGGGGATACCGGCCAAAGGCCGACTTCTTCAGTTATGATACGCTCAGGTGCGGGGTATACAGTGTTTTCCTGTACAATTTCTCATCGGCATATAATGCTGCCTATACCTGGTATTATGGCGATGGCACCTCTTCAACGGGTTATTATGGATCGCATACGTACACGACCGATGGCTTGTATGATATCAAGCTGGTGGTGCGTGACGAGAATGGTTGTATGGACTCGGTCACGAGGTCTTCCTACATCAAATTCATCAGACCGAAAGCTGATTTTATTGTGGGCGACACCTCACAGTGTGCCCCGGCTGCCATTTCCTTTACCGACAGCAGCACCTATGCCAATGCCTGGGAATGGAATTTTGGCGACGGGGGTACCCTTAGTACAGACCGGAATCCGGCTCCGCATATTTACGGGCAGCCAGGTTTTTACAAAGTAGTGCTGAAGATACGCGGCCCCAATGGCTGTACGGATAGTGTCTTTAAGTGGATACGGGTTAAGGGGCCAATCGGGAGTCTTGTTGCAGCACCAGCCTTTGGGTGCAAACCTTATGTTTTCAACGCACGTATTACGGGTAGTAATATCAGTACCTATGCCTGGGATTTTGGTGATGGCACACCGGTTAATGCTGTCGCATCAGATTCCGTGGTGACGCATACCTATGTCAACGCCGGTAAGTACCTGCCGAATGTGGTACTGATCAGTCCCGAGGGTTGTCCGTTTACTTTGCGGCTGGGTGATTCGGTTATTGTTGATTCTGCGAAGGTTTCCTTTGATCCCTTGTATACAGAATTTTGCGCATCAGGATCCGTCTCATTCAACAGTTTGCCGGTATTGCCTGCTTATTCGTCGGTTACAGCCTATTCCTGGGATTTCGGTGATGGCTCCCTGAGCAATGCCGCCAATCCGCCCCCCCATTTTTACGGACCGGGTGCCTATAATGTATCCCTGACCGTTACTTCCCGGTATGGATGTGTAAAAACCTTTACGGTGCCGTTAGCCGTTGTCGTTCATTCCCTGCCCATCCCATCGATCCTGGGTGATAGTATCCGGTGCAAACCCGGCAGTTATACCTATACAAGCAGTATCATATCTGCCGATCCGATACAGAGTTATCAGTGGTATGCCGATGGTATTCCGGTAAGCACAGACAGTAATCTTACACATCATTTTGCGGCGGGCAACCATATTGTCAAACTCGTGGTGCGTACATCTAATACCTGTGTGGATTCTGTAAGCCGTAGTATTATTGTGGATTCGGTTCGCGCAGTTTTTGCTCCGGTTAATCCTTACCGCTGCGCCGATAACCTGAGCGTGGTGTTTAATAATTTCTCCGGTAGTTTTTTTGGCATTACCGGTTATGTATGGCAGTTTGGCGATGGGACAACGTCCACACTAACCAATCCGCCTCCCCATACCTATCCGGGTTATGGCAGTTATCCGGTACAATTGCTGGCTACCTCAGTACATGGTTGTAAAGACAGTTTGGGTATCGCACCAAGTGTAATCATTCATCCGCTGCCTGCTGTCCGTATCCTGGGCGACAGTCTTCATTGCAAGCCGGGTACGCATGTTTATACAAGCCAGGTGAACAGCATTGACCGCATCCAGCTTTTTGACTGGCGTGTAAATGGTGTTACTGTTTCGACGGATAGTAACCTTAATCATTATTTTGCCGCTGGTAATTATGTGGTAAAGCTGGTGGTGCGCACGGTTAATGGTTGTTATGACTCTGTACAGCGGAGTATTATTACCGACTCGGTTAGAGCCGGTTTTACCGTCGTGAACCCGGTTCGTTGTGCGGATGACCTTACCGTAATCTTCAATAATACATCGGGCAGCCGTTTCGGAGTCAGCAGCTATGGCTGGACATTTGGCGACGGCACAGGATCATCGCTGCAAAACCCACCCCCGCATGTATATCCTGGTTATGGCAGTTACGATGTATCGCTGCTGGTGGTATCGGTACATGGATGCCGCGACAGTATGCGCATTGCTCCGGCGGTAATCATCCACCCCAAACCAACGGCTTCTATTGCGGGCGATAGTATACATTGTAAACCCGGAACCTATACATATACAGGTACTACCAACACTACCGATATTATTGCGGGTTACGAGTGGCGGGTAAATGGTGTGAATGTAAGTACTGCGCAAAACCTCAGCTATGCATTTGCTGCGGGCAATTACCAGCTTACATTTATAGTGAAAACAGATCAGGGTTGCTATGATACGGCTGTTCGTAATATTATCATCGACTCTGTACGGGCATTGTTTAATGCAGAGCGGCCGGAGCGCTGCGGCAGTAACGATCTCAGTTTCAACTTTAACAATCTCTCTGGCAGCCGTTTCGGGATAGACCTGTTTACGTGGAGTTTTGGTGACGGGCAGACATCCATACAAACAACACCGGTACATACCTATGCCCAGCCTGGCAGTTATGCTGTTCAACTGGTTGCTGCCAGCATACACGGCTGTACCGATACATTCCGTTTGCAACCTGGTGCAACAATATACAAAACACCAGGTGTTGTGATCAACGGATTGGATAGCGCCTGTATGCAGTCAGCGCTTTCCTTCACAGCAACTGTTCAGTCGGAAGATCAACTGGTTACAAAACAATGGCGTATCAATGGCTTGCCGGCGGGTACCGACACCGTGCTTTTACATACGTTTGCTGATGCCGGTTCTTATACAGTTTCATATACAATCACCACTGTACATGGTTGTTCGCTGGTGGTAAACAAGACGGTGGTTGTTCTTCCGTTGCCATTTCCGCAGGCTTCGCCCAATAGCACGATCTGTACGGGTAGCAGTCTTTACCTGCGGGCATACGACGGAGCAGGCTATCTCTGGTCGCCGGCGGCCACGCTGCAAACACCCGACAGTAATATTACCCTGGCAACGCCATTGCAGGATACCCGGTACAAGGTTAAAGTGACCAGTAGTTTTGGCTGTGTCCGGTACGACAGTGTATTGATCAGGGTGGATCGTAAGGTGAATCTGCAGCGCGGCCCGGACCGGACGACCTGCCAGGGCACACCCGTACTGCTCAGTGCTTCGGGTAATGCCGTGCAGTTTGCCTGGTCACCAACAGCGGGACTTTCCAATCCGGGCAGCGCGGTTACGAGTGCAAATCCTGATACCACCACGCTTTACCGGATAGTGGGTATAAGCGGGAATGTCTGTCCTTCCGACACGGCGTATGTGCTGGTAACGGTGGGACCGATTCCTGCGGTTAATCTTGGCCCGGACAGGCAGGTGCTGGCAGGGACTACCGTAACGCTCCCGGCAACCGTAACCGGCGGCGTAACCCAATACCTGTGGAGCCCGCCAACGGGACTGGGTTGCAACAACTGCCCGGCACCATCATTTACGGCCGATAAGAATGCCACTTACCGGGTGCAGGTACGTACGGCTTTTGGCTGTACGGCCACCGATGAAATCAATATATTGGTTACCTGCAATAAGGGCGCGGTATATGTACCCAATGCTTTTACACCCAATGGCGATGGAAGGAATGATGTGTTTTTTGTAAGTGGTTATGGTATTGCAAAAGTAAAACGCTTCAGTATTTTCGATCGTTGGGGTAAAGAAGTATTTGCGCGTACGAATATTCCTCCGGGCGACAGGAGCTATGGCTGGGATGGCCGTGTGCGCGGGGAAATTGTTAATGCCACTACTGCCTTTGTCTATATGATTGAGCTGGAATGTATTGCCGGTGAACCCATTATGCTGAAGGGTTCGGTTATCCTGATCCGCTAATCGATGATGCCAAGTTGCTTCATCAGAAAAGAGGCACTCAATTGACTGCATACGCCATCTTTGAGCAGGTAATCAAACTGTATGGTATCGCTGCTGATCTGTGCTTCAAAACATTTATTGGTCATATATCCTTCATATGCTGTACGCAGTGTCCCGATTGTTACATCGTGGGTGGCGATGATACCACATACCCGCATGGCGGCCAGTTTACGTATTAATCCCACGGTGCCATTGTGTTTGTCATTGCTGTTGGTGCCACGCAATATTTCATCGAGTAATACCAAAACGGGTTGCCCCTGTTGCGCGCGGCCAATGAGTTGCTGCAGTCTTTTCAGTTCGGCATAAAAAAATGATTCATTATCGGCCAGTGAATCATTGATGCGCATACTCAGGAAGAGGTCGTACGGATAGCAGCAGAAACTTTCGGCACAAACCACGGATCCGGTTTTTGCGAGTACGAGGTTGATGGCGAGGGTACGGAGGAAAGTACTCTTGCCGCTCATATTGGATCCTGTGAGTACTACAAACTTTTCTTTGCTGAGGCTGATGCTGTTGGTTACGCGTTTTGCCGCCGGAATGAGCGGATGTCCCATCCCGGTAGTACTCAGGTTTTCAGTGCTGCTGGTAATGGGGGTGGTGTAGCCGGGATTGTTACAGGCAAAATTGCCAAAGGAACCCAGTGCTTCCATTTCGCCTAATGCATCGAGCCAGGCGGGTAGCTGTGAGCGGAATGCGGTTTTCCATTTTTCTATTGCATAGAATGTATGGGGATGAAACAGGATGCTGCCATTGAGCAAAATACTTACCGGCAGGTTATAGATGGAATCGAGGTTGTTGAAGAGCCTTGCCAATCGTGCAATACTGGTGCTTGCGGAGACGGGCTGATTGAGTAATTTTTGCTGTTGTGTACGAAGCAGGACGCTGCTGAATTTTTCCTTTTCAATGACGGAGAGTTGCGCGGCAAGTTGCTGCAGAGATTTGCTGATGCCGGATGAAGCGTTGGTTTGCGTACGGAAACGGACAAACAGGAATCCGGTACATACCATGTTGAGGCAAAACAGACCTGTGGCGAGAGACCCGACAGGCGCAATATCAAAAGAGCTGAACAGTAGGCAAATCAGAAAGGCTGCGGGCAACACAAGGAGTAATATGTACCATAGCTTTTTGCCATAGAGGGTGCATGGCGTATCTGTCCATTCGTACAGTTGTGTCAATGCCTGTGCACTGATGGAATTTTGTTTGCCATACGCCATGAGGCGTTGCCTGAAATCCAATGCGGTTTTCAGGGTTGCAATCGCTTCCTGCCTTGCAGCTATGGTTGCTGTATCAGGATCCGTAAGTGCTTTGGCCAGTGCTTTGGCGCCAGGCATTGAGGTGGTACGGTTGAGGTACTGGTAAAGAGAATGATTGCCAAAAAGATCGATATCATAGCTGTATGGATGATGGGTATCGATAAAGTCGCTGCCATTGTTGCCGGGGAAATAATCCTGCGCTAAAAAAGCCGCTTCTTCGAGGTTAATGACAGCCATGGTTTTTGTAAATTCCAATTGGTTTGATATGCGGCGGTAGTATGCTACCAGCAGGATGAACAAAATGAGCAATAAACCGGACAAACCCGGCCAAACAATTCCTTTTTCCATCCAGGCGAAATAACCAAATGCCAGAGCAGCAGCAAAACTGATGAAACGACTGATGCCGGTACAGGCCAGTTGCCGTGATAACTGTTTTGTTTTTTGTTCAAATTGATTTTGCCGTTCCTTATAAACTGTTGCTGACATGTAGTAGATTTGTGCAGGCTCAAAATTAGGTAAAGCACAGCATGAATATTCATATACTGCAACATGTATCATTTGAAACACCAGGAAGGATCAGTGAATGGGCCGCATTGCGCAACCATAACCTGAGTTTTACTTTTCTTTTTGATGCAGCACCTGTTTACCCTTCGCCTGCTGTAATTGATATGCTGGTTATCCTTGGCGGCCCCATGGCGGTGTACGAGGAAATGTCGTATGCCTGGATGACAGCGGAGAAGGCATTCATCCGGGACTGCATCCACAGGCAAAAGATCATTATGGGTATTTGTTTGGGAGCGCAATTGCTGGCAGGGGCATTGGGTGCCGCTGTTTATCCGCATACAGAAAAAGAGATTGGCTTTTTTCCTGTTACACTGCATACTGCTCCGCTGCTGACGCACCTGCCCCGGTCGTGGGAGGTATTTCACTGGCACGGCGATACTTTCGATCTTCCTGAAGGCGCAGTACGCCTGGCTTATTCCGAAGCCTGTGTGAACCAGGCTTTTCAGAAAGGCAAATGTGTGGGTATACAATTTCATCCCGAAGTGACGGCAGGATTGATCGGGCAAATGCTGCAGCATGAACAGGAGGAGATAGCTGTTGCGCGTTATGTACAGGATGTGCAAACGATCAGGCAAAAGAGCAGACATATGACAGACGATCCCGAACCGTTTTTCGGGCTTATGGACAAAATCATAGTATTATAGTAATATGGATAGTATTAACATTGCTGAAAAATTTGCACAGGTGCCCGACTACTGGCACCCTTATGTAATTGGTGACTTAAACGAGAATTACATTAAGCTCGCTAAATTGAAAGGAGAGTTTGTATGGCACCAGCACGACGATGAGGATGAATTGTTCATCGTGTATAAGGGTATCCTGATTATGGATTACCGGGATCGTACCATAACAGTAAATGCAGGAGAGATTGTGGTGGTACCCAAAGGTGTGGAGCATCGGCCGCGTACCAATGGGGAGGAGGTTTGGGTAATGCTGGTAGAGCCACGGGCAACACTGCATACGGGTAATGTGATTACCGAACGGACAGTGACATCAATCGACAGTATCTGATTTCAGGTAGCAACAACATCTATTACAACACATAAACTATCATTCTAAACAATTTAAACAACTGACATGAAACGTTCTGACATTCACCCCATGCCCGAGTACTTCGACCGTTACATCAACCGGATGGAAGACATTGAACTGATGGATGCACTCCACCAAAGCCTTGAAGAAATTGAAAATTTCCCTGTTGCCAAATGGCTGGAACTGGGCGATAAGGTTTATGCACCGGGCAAATGGACGGTACGCGATACCATTCAACACCTCATTGATACGGAAAGAATTTTCAGTTACCGCTCCATGTGTTTTGCGCGCAACGACAAATCGGAACAACCTTTTATTGATGAAGCGCTGCATGCTTCTTTCGCCCGCGCCAACGATCGTAAGCTGGAAGACATTATTGAGGAGTATAAGGTAGCCCGTCGTTCTTTCATCATGCTCTTCAGTACGTTCAATGATGAGGAACTGCAGCGTACAGCAGTTTCGTTCAAAGGCGGGTACAATGTATTGTCCATTGGTTTTATGATACCCGGTCACCAGCGGCATCACATCAAACTGCTTGAGGATAAGTATTATCCGTTAATGTAAAGAAAAAATTACTGCATACCTGATCCGTAATGCTCAGTATTACAGATCAGGTATGCAGTATGCTGTTTGTACTGTTTCAAGCAGAAATACCGGCCCGGCTCACCTCAATGGTATTGACTGGAAACTATTAAAGTAATTATTGGGATCCCAGCGCCGTTTCGCCTGTTTCAGCCGGGGCAGGTTATTGCCAAAGTAGAGTTGCAGGGCAGCGTCCAGCCCGCCAAACCGGTTCAGGTCCGAATCGGGATAGTTGTAATAGCACCCATCCACATTATTGGCAGGGTCAAGCACGGGGTTTGGCGTTCCTCCCGTGGCGGCATACATTGTTGTGTAAAAATCGTTCATCCATTTAAGGTAAACAGCATCGTCTGCATTTTCTGACCAGTAGGCCTGGTATTGTAATTTCAGTACGGAAGACCGTTGCGGAATGGCTGTGGCATTGGGTGCCACAGTGTTGATCATGCCGCCATACGTATCCACCTGCAGAAGGCATTGACTCATATCAACCCCTGTTGTTGCGGTAAGGTATTGGTATATGGCATCTACCTGCTGCTGCGGAAAGCCTTTACGCATATAGGCAGATTTATATTTACCCCGCTGGTTCGACCCCGATCCGTTAAGGGTCTGTACTGCTTCGTAAAAGGTATATTCAATGGTGTGTGCAGTGGGCTGTATGTGGCCACCCAGGCTGGAAATGGATGCCCTGGTTGTAAGTTGATAGGGTGCTATGCTGCCAATCTTATCCGGCAAATGGTCTACATACTGTGCTTTGATTACAGCAGGGTCTTCATTTTGCAGCACAGCGGTTTGTATGGTCAGCACAATTTCTCCCTGTGAAATATGGTGTAAAGCGAAGATGCCAAACTGGCGCCAGTTGTTGCTATCTGTTGCCAGGTCTGTAAAATAGTTAAGCAGTCCGGCCAGCACGTCGGGCGTGATTTCTGTCCAGCGTATACTCATTTGTGTGATAAAGGCTCTGGAAGGACTATCGGGTAATTCTTTAAAATAGTAACGGGTAATAACACCAAAATTACCACCCCCGCCACCCCGGTGTGCCCAGTAGAGATCCTGTTCATCATTCCCGGTTGAGTCGGCCGATACATAGCGAAGTTGTGCAGGGCTGTGGGCACTGTCTTTAACGGCCACTTCAACCCCGGTGAGCCAGTCAATGGTAAGGCCATTGAGGCGGGATAAAAGTCCATAACCTCCGCCACAGATATGTCCGCCAAGACCTACAGAATAGCAGGAGCCTGCAGGTAATACCTTGCCGTAATCCCTGAAAAGGGTATTAAAAGCACTCCAGTTGGTACCGCCCGATTCAAGATAGTATCCTTTGTTTGGGTCGAATCCGCACCGATCCATGGCTGATACATCAATAATGGCCTTTGTGGTTTCGTTGAATACAAAGTTCTCATAACAGTGTCCGCCACTTTTGATTCTTACATTTTTGCCATACAGTTGTATGGCTTCTTCAAGTGATGCTGCTGTACCTGCTGCATCATAGCATACATAAACGGCTTCGCAGGAACCGGCGAACCAGCGCCTGTTAAATCCTTGTAAAAAACTGGGAAAACGCGGATTGGTTCCGGTGACGATAAATTTGGTGTAGCCTTCCATTGTCTTGTGTATTATATTGTAATGATTGATGTTTTAGCGGCATAATACCTGCAATGCTGTAATGTACAGCATAAGTGTAAAATTACAGGCTTTCTGCTTGACATGATAAAGTACTACTACCTGTTTTTTTCTTCGGGTATTAATACGTTATTTACCTGTGCTGCCATTATTTGGTCAACAGCAGATATGTCTCGGATGGCCATTGGCTGAATGCCTGTACATCAGGCTGTTTTCTTCTGAATGTCTTAAATTGCAGGATGCCATTTTTTTACGAACCCCATATCACAAAGGCAACCACTGTTGTGGTACTGGATGAAGCAGCAAGCAAACACATTGTGCAGGTACTGCGTATGCAAAAAGGAGAATCATTGCAGTTGACCAATGGCAGCGGATTGCTGCTGGATGCGGTGATCAGTGATGACCATCGTAAGCGCTGTACAGTACAGGTACGTTCGGCTGCAGAACACCCTGTTCCGGCTTCCCGTATCATCGTTGCCATTTCGCCAGTGAAGAGTGCAGCACGCTGGGAATGGTTTTTAGAAAAAGCTACCGAAATAGGTGTGCATACCATCATTCCGCTATTGTGCAGCCGTACAGAAAAAAATAATTTCCGGACCGCCCGTCTGCAGGGTATACTTATCAGTGCCATGCTGCAATCGCAGCAGACCTGGTTGCCGGAATTGCATGAGCCGGTAAAGCTGAGCGGGTGGCTGCCAGGGGTAGTTGCAGCACAGAAATTTATTGCACATTGTGTGGATGGTGCGGACAAGCAAGCGCTATCGGCAATACACCTGATTCCGTCAAAAGACAGGGTAATACTCATCGGCCCGGAGGGGGACTTTACACCGGAAGAAATTCAACTGGCCATATCAGCGGATTACATACCTGTATCCCTGGGGCATACCCGGCTTCGTACGGAAACGGCTGGTATTGTAGCGGCCACCCTGCTGACCGGCTCCCGGTAAACCATCAGCTTGCTTCATCAGTCTGTGATTTTTCGGGTAGTACGGGTTCGCGCAACTGGACGGGTTTTTGTTTTTTCCTGATCTGCATATTCAGGATTTCCACGCCAAAGGAGAAGGCCATGGCAAAATAAATATAGCCATGGGGGATATTTATTTTTTCCACATGTATGCCTTCGATCACCAGTAATACCGCAATCAGGATCAGGAACGAAAGTGCCAGCATTTTGAATGTGGGATGCTTATGGATAAAGCTGCTGATTTTGGGTGCGAAAATAAACATAAAGGCCATGGCAATGAGTACGGCAATAATCCGTATAACAAACAGGTCGTTTTCTACCATGCCAATGGCCGTGATGATGCCATCAAAACTGAAGACAAGATCGACAATGATGATCTGCCCTACAATGGCCCGGAAACTATTGTTTTTTTGTTTGTTTGCGGTTTCGTTAGGGTCTTCGCCTTCGAGTTTATTGTGAATTTCAAGGGTGGTACTGATGAGCAGAAACAATCCGCCACCAAGGGTAATGATGTCTTTGAGACTTACTTCGTGATTGAAGATAGCAAACAGTTTGCCGGTACGGTCGATCAGTTGTGCAAGTGAGAACAGCAATAGGATGCGTATTGCAATACCGATGATCATCCAGATCATTGATGCCCGTTTTTTTTCGGCATCTGTTTTCAGGCGCCCTAATACGATCGATACAAAGATCACGTTGTCGATACCGAGCAGGATTTCCATAAAAACCAATGCCAGCAAACTGGTGATGGCGTGAAGTGTAAAGAGTTGATCCATAATGTATTGTTTATCCTGTAGCGGTAAAAATAATTTGTTTGGCTGATGCCCGGGCGCAAAACTACGTAACTGTGTTTACCGGGACAGCAGGGTCCGGCAAATCTTTTTTACAATGCCCGGTCCGCAGTAAATAAAACCAGTCCAAACCTGTACAAGTGCTGCACCAGCCTGTAGTCTTTCCCTGGCATCTTCCCCGGTAAAAACACCTCCGCTGCCAATGATGGGTATCCGTCCGCCTGTTTGCTGGTGAACCTGGTACACAAGTTCTGCTGCCCTTTGCCGGAGGGGCTGGCCGCTGAGTCCGCCCGCACCTATTTTATCTAATACTGCCTGGGGCGTCTGCAGCCCCTGCCGGCTAATGGTTGTATTACTGCAAACCAGTCCGTCAAGGCCGATTTCCAAGGCCAGTGCCACCACATCATTTACCTGTTCCGGTTCCAGATCTGGTGCAATTTTGAGCAACAGTGGTCGTGACTGGCTTTGCTGCCGGTTGATCTGTTGTAAATGGGTTAATATTTTTTGGAGTGCTGGTCTTTCCTGGAGGGCGCGCAGCCCCGGGGTATTTGGACTGCTTACATTAACCACAAAGTAATCCACGTATGGATGAAGGGCAATAAAGCAGCGCTCATAATCCTGCCAGGCTTCTTCGTTGGGCGTGTTTTTGTTTTTACCGATATTACCACCAACGATCAGCTTGCCCTTATGTGTTGAACGCCAGTTTTTCAGCCGCGCTGCCACCATATCTGCTCCATCGTTGTTGAAACCCATCCGGTTGATCAACGCGCTGTCTTTGGGGAGCCGGAACAGTCTTGGCTTATCGTTGCCCGCCTGTGGCAACGGGGTTACGGTGCCGATCTCTACGGCGCCAAAGCCCAGGGTTTCGAGTTCGGTCAGGTAGCGCGCATTTTTGTCGAATCCCGCACCCAGGCCAACAGGGTTGGGAAATTGCAATCCCAGCAGGGATACCGGCAATTGCGAAGCACCTGGCAACCTGCCGGTACCGAATGAGCGGATAAGTATGTTTCTGACAAAACCTGATCTGCAGAGCAGTTGCAGGAGATTCATCGAGAAGTAATGCACGGCCTCGGGATCAAATAAGAAAAGTATGCTGCGGAGTAATGAATATGCCATCACGGCAAAGGTAATTGAAAATGATTCGCTGCTATTCCCGGGCGACTGATCGGGGGTATTTCCATTTCATAAAAACACTTACCTTTGACCTATAAAGTTGCATAAACAACTAATAGCATTATAAAAAATTATACGACCATGTTGCAGGAAGCCTATATCGTAGCAGGATACAGAACGGCGGTTGCCAAGAGTAAAAAAGGCGGATTCCGGTTTACGCGCCCCGATGATCTTGCGATTGAAGTGATTAAAGGATTAATGGCAAGCGTACCCGCCCTGGAAGCGGGTCGTGTTGACGATGTGATTGTTGGTAATGCTGTTCCTGAAGCGGAGCAGGGACTCCAGGTGGGTCGTATTATTGCAGCCCGTGCATTGGGTCACCAGGCACCCGGGCTCACGATTAACCGCTATTGCGCGAGTGGTCTTGAAAGCATTGCCATGGCTACCGCCAAGATACGTACCGGTATGGCGGATTGTATTATTGCCGGTGGCGTGGAAAGCATGAGTATGGTGCCTACGGCCGGTTGGAAAACGGTACCGGCATATTCGATTGCAAGTACTGAGCCTGATTATTACCTCAGTATGGGGCTTACCGCTGAAGCGGTGGCCGCAGCCTATAAAGTAAGCCGGGAAGACCAGGATGCTTTCAGCCTTGGCAGCCACCTCAAAGCAAAAGCAGCGATTGACAACGGATATTTTAAAAGTGGTATCCTGCCCATTATTGTGGAGGAAACTTATCTTGATGCGAAGCAAAAAAAACAAAAACGGAGCTTTACCATGGATACCGATGAAGGTGTACGGGCAGACACCACCATTGAGGCCCTGGCAAGGTTGAAACCAGCCTTTGCCGCTGGTGGCAGTGTTACGGCTGGTAATTCTTCACAAACCAGCGATGGCGCTGCTTTTGTAATCGTCATGGGTGAGAAAATGATCAACGAACTCGGACTCAAGCCCATTGCACGTCTGGTTAACTGCGCAAGCGCCGGGGTTGATCCCCGCCTGATGGGTATTGGTCCTGTAGCTGCTGTACCTAAAGTGCTTAAGCAGGCAGGGATGCAATTGGGCGATATTGAACTCTTTGAACTCAATGAAGCTTTTGCCTCACAATCGCTCGCCGTTATCCGCGAACTGCAACTGAATCCGGATATAGTTAACATCAATGGTGGCGCTATCGCACTGGGGCATCCCCTGGGCTGTACCGGCTGCAAGCTTACGATCCAGTTGGTCAATGATATGAAGCGGCTTCAGAAGAAATACGGCATTGTTACGGCCTGCGTAGGCGGAGGACAAGGGATTGCCGGTATTATTGAGAATATCAACTGATAAAATTTTCCGGCACTTTATTTTACCAGGCATACTGTCTGAACCAGGCCTGTTTGCCCGATCAATAGTATATGATCATTCTTCAGCTACAATAATCTGTTGGCCTGTCTTTTCCTGAAAAGAGGTGTTTTTCCAGGAGTCAACTTACTGTCATAAAATATTTGCAATGTTGTTGTATTTATAAAAAACACCTACATTTGCAA
>JAAFIK010000039.1 GCA_013298665.1 Chitinophagales bacterium | reverse complement strand
GCCGGTATCATGACTGCTCTTCATACGCCTGGCCACTCTGTAACCACTGCAATACGCATCGTTGCATAAAAAGCTTCCGCCACGCAGCACCCTTTTTTCAGTCAGGGGTTCCTGAGGGTCGAACGACATATCGGGCCCTTGTGGATTAATAGCCGTAGAGGCAGCAAATTGTTTGTAATATTCACTGTGATACCTGTCGCTGCACCATTCCCATACATTGCCTGCCATATCATACAGGCCATAGCCATTCGGGGCGTAGGCTTTTACTGGCGCAGCAGTAACATAGCCATCTTTTTTCTCATTGAGATAAGGAAATTTCCCTTCCCAGCTATTCGCTTTTGGGCGGTCTGTATGCACATGCTCATTGCCCCATGGGTATATATTGTTCAGCAAACCACCCCTTGCTGCAAATTCCCACTCAGCCTCGGTAGGTAACCTTTTGCCCGACCATTTGCAATACGCCTGCGCATCATCCCAGCTAACATGTACAACGGGATAATTATCTTTTCCTTTCAGGTTGCTGCCCGGCCCTTGCGGATGTTTCCAATCAGCCCCTTTTACCCAAATCCACCACTGACTGTAATCATTCAGGTCAACGGGGCCGTTTGTGGCTTTAAATACCAATGATGCAGCTTGTAGAAGACTGTCAGCCGGTTTGTGCGTGCCAGCCGGTAAGGTTTTTTTCATTTCCTCCCAATCGGTTTTTTTTTCAGCAGTGGTGATATAACCCGTGGCAGCTATAAACTTTGCAAACCGGGCATTGGTTACCTCTGTGATATCCATATAAAAAGGGGATATTTTAACCTGGTGTTTGGGGTATTCATCTGCATCGGCTTGTTTATTATCAGCACCCATATCAAAAGTGCCGCCGGGAATAAGCACCATCCCGTTTACTGCCGTATCTCCGTTAAAAGCAATCCTGTTAATGCCGGTATCCGTTACAAAACGAGCAGGCACCTGCATACAACTGTGTGTTGTGTCAGCTTTTATCACATCAGCCTTAGTATCGCTTCGGTTGCCACAGCCATGCAGGAAAGGCACTATAGTAAAGGGCAATATTGCGAATAGCTTCATAATAAACGAGTTGAGTCTCAAAGTTATGAAATCGGCCAAAACCGAATATATGTTTGTCTCATTGTAAGACGGGCTATTTACCGGGTGTCTTCCAATTCGATTACAGCACCTGTCAGTTTATGTAATTCTTGTATAAAATTGTTCGAAGTCTGTCCAGTCGTCCTGAAAAATAAGGCCTTTGGCGAAAGCCAGGGGCTTTTGTTTTAGCGTAAGGCGTTTGCCTGAAATGTGGAAAAGCAAAAAGTTCCGGAAGTACGACAGTGCAAAGCCTCGTACTGTTTTTAGCTTCCTCCATTTTTGGATCACAGGAGGGAATTAGCGACAGAAAATTTGTCGGTAAGAGATTGATTGTGGCAATGATAACGGTATTCACCGTGGCAGCTATCGTAAGGAGAATTGGCGAAAGCCCTTTTCAATGTAGTACAAACTGTGTTGATTCATACCGTAACCCCAATAGTATAGCTCTGAAAAATTGGGGGGGTGTAGTTATTGTCATATTTTTTTATCACCGCCCCGTTACCGTCAGTTGCACACCAGTAGCAATCGTTACCGTAGCGCCTGGTTGTACTTTGATGAGATGGCAGGCCGCATTGCCGGAAATGACCAATGGATTGGGCGTACCAGCATTTACCACTACATCGGTAAATCCATCGGGTACCACCCCACAGTTCCGGTTGGCCGGATTGTGCCGGTCGCTGCTGACCGCACCCGTCCGGCGCAGGCCAAATTTCAGGGTATCGAGTACGGCACCCGGTAATAAACTGATCACCGGCTTATTCAATGAGGGGAGTACGTTTACCACCAACGTATCTTTTATAACCGACCCTGCAGCATCGGTAACCTGCAGGTAAGAACTGGCTGTAGCCCGGAAACGGCTGGCTGAAAAACAGTGCCATTGTTCAGATAGGTCGTGGGAGCTGTTGAAGTTGGGACAGTTTTTTCTTATGTTGAATTTGTCACAACGTTGTCACAGATTTTTTTTCACAAAAGTTGTGACCTGATATGCCGCGCTGTGCAGGCGATGGTAAATATTCTCCTGCTTTCGGGATGATACCTGGTAAATTAAATCCCGATAAGGTTTTTTACAGCATTCATAGTACCATCCGGCCGCTTTGTTTTATCAGCAGTATTTGCCAATTTGTCTTTGTCAGCAGGGTTGGCTGATGCACAAAGGACAAGCATGAAATGTTAAAGCCCCAAATATTGCTGCTGCAAATTTTGGGGCTTACGCCATAATTGTTGTCAGGCTTTCTGAGGCCATCAGGCCCATTTCATCGTATAAAGTTCAGCAATATTTTTACCGCGGGTCTCAGCACCTCCTCTTTTGCCGGTATTGGATACGAATGCTTTGTTGATGCTGGGCATTGGTGCAGCCGGTCCTGCTGGTATCTGCCCCGTAAGGTCAAACTGCAACTGGTGGTCGTGTTCTTTAAACTGATCCTCTTCTACTGTACCGGTATGGTCTCCGGTTACCGTGCCTTTACCCAGCGCAGTCCGGTTAGCCGCATCAGGATCGGTGGCCGCACCATTGTTCCAGGCCCGGCTGAAATATCCCCGCATATCGGGCAGCAGCGAATAGCCGTTGGCCCCGGTACCAAATTTTCCATTCAGGTAGGAGTTTAGCCGGGAATAAGCGGGTGATAATTCGATACTGGCATTACAAAGCGATAGTTCTGTGGCCGGTGGAATTTCTGTGGAGATGTACTGCTTGCGTTCACCAATCGTACCCGCTACCATACAGGGTAAGTTTTCAAGCGCAATACTGCCAATATTGGCATACACACGGCTGATGTAGAGCACAGCATCGCTGGTGCTGCTTTCGATGGATACCACAAGGGTGGTGGCAACCTCACTTACATCAAGGCTTACCCGTATTTCCTTTTGTTCACCCCCATTAAAAAAAAAGGTCTTACTGCTGGTATCCATCCCGTCGAATAAGGAAAAAGTTACTGTACAGCCAGCCGAACCCGGTACTTGTATAACTGCAGCGGCACTTACCTTTTTACCGGGTATCGTCTGCTGCCAGCGGGGAAATTCATTGAGGGCTTGAGTAAATGTCATGACCGCCGTGCCGGTACTTTTTTTAATGAGGCAGGAACTTGAGGCCGGGTCATAACCAACCTGACCACCGGAACCGCTATCCCGATATACCCATCCATCAGGATGGTTGTAGGTAACAATCGTATTGATCGTCTTATTGCTATAGTTTAAAAAGTTATCATTGTACACCAGGTTTCTTTGCTGCATGGCGAATAAAAGCTCATCGTTATAAACAGCTTCGGTTGTTTGCATATTATCATGTTTAAAGAATGATGAAATTAACGCCGGAGTAGTACCTCAGGATACGCTCCAGGTATTGTTTTCTGCCAGAACGGCTGTCAGGCTATAAGTATTGACCGGGAAGGTAAACAGGAGGCTGTTGGCTATACTGCCCTGCGTAAGTACCTGTGCCGGCTGTATTCTTATTGTGGTAGCCGCTACGCCATAGCTTACGCCCCCGTTGCCCATGGCGGTATTGAACAACTGTGGTGTATTCGCCAGCGTTTGTTGTATAAAGACGGCATTACAGGCGATACCTGTGCCGGTTGAAAAGACAAGGTTGGGAATGGTATTTCCCCCCATGATATAAAATTTGCCTGAATCTTCTCCGGCCACCGGTGGCGAAAACGCGGGCGTATCGCCCTGAATGTTAAATATAGTACTGTTGTTGGATGGCAGGCTTGCCGGTACACTGCCCCCGGTTAAGGGAACGATACCCACTTGTAATGGTCCGGTATCAAACCAGAAAAAGCCGTATTGCATGGACCAGACAAATTTTATAAATGCGTCTGTCCCGATTTTGTAAGGACTGGTCATCCACACCAAAGAATACATCGCTCCGGCCGACTGGTTATTGATGCGTTGGTACAGGTAGAAGTACCAGTTGGTAACCGAATGGTTGATGCATTTTACTGCGTATTGCGGTTCATCGGCTGTCGAGAAATCTAAGGTCATACTGTTGTTATTATTGAGGCGGGTTTGTTTATCCAAACCCGCCCCATATAATAGAAAGCCATCCTGTCCTGTCAGCGGATTGTTTTACACCACCGGCGCCTGCTGGCTTACATCCCAGAGGTTCTGGTTGCTCAGCGTGGCATACATCTTATACACATTGGTGGGGAAAACCACGCCTGCACTTCCGGTAATGGTTTGTGCGAGTACTACACCCATCTGCATTTGATTGGCAGCCGCTATCCAGTAGCTCGGATTGGGGGTGTACACCTGTGGTGCATTGGCCAGTGCCTGTTGTACAAATGTGCCTGATCCTGACATGCCGATTCCCGTAGCATAGGTCAGGTTGGGGACACTTTTATCCATATTAATGGTCAGGCTGCCCGCCTGGCCACCTGTTACAGGGTTTGAAATGGAGGGCGTATTGTTGAGTACACTGAATGTGGTTTGGTTGATCGATGCGGGATCGCAGGCTTTAACCTGGCTGGCTTCGAAGGTGACGCCGGGTTGCACGTTGCCTGTTACCCCCCATACAAAGGTGTAGTCAATTGTCCAGCGGAAGGTAATCTTGGCGCCCGAATCCACTTTGATGGGAGATGCAAACCAGGCCGTTGAAAAAATTTCCCTGGGCTGGTTGGGCATTGTCTGGTACACATAAAAGTACCAGGGTACAAGTGAATTGTTTAAACATTCCAGGGAATAAGCGGTACCCGCTGCTTCCAGTGCGGATTCCCTGGCAAAATCGAGATGAATGTGTTTCGGTTTTTCTAAATAGTCTGACATAGTTAAGTGTTTAATTTTTCCTACTCGTAAGGCTTTTCGGAATACGCCCCTGCGGTGAATGCTTCCGCGGGTAAGCCCGTTTTTTTAGTGGTAACTGAACTCCACTGGTTTTGGTTTTTCAGTTTAACCGATGGTTAGTGCGGCCAAATGGCATTTACATTGATCCGGAAAGGCGGCGGCTTTACACCGGGTTATGCCTGCCGTTGTGCCGCCGGTTGCCGGGATCAGGTCGTTACGTTGTAGGTAACGGCCACATTTCCCGCCGTCAGGTTGTAAACACTTCCCTGCGCCAGGGTGAGCGTTTTGGGCAGGTAAGTCAGCGTAATCGTAACCCCGTTCAGGGTAGGAAAGTCAACAATACGATCCGTTTGAGGGGCGGTAAAGGTGATTGTACCGCCTTTGGGATAGGGGCCGAGTGCAACAGTTGCATGGGCAGCTAATACTGGCATAATCCGATAGTTTAATTTGCTTACTCATAAGGCTTTTCAGCGATTGCCCCTGCGGCAAATGTTCCCGCAGGCGAACCCGTTTTTAAAGTGGTGGCTGAACTCCACGGTTATCCTTTTTTCGTCCATACATTCCCGCTCAGCAGATTGTTGTAACGCATGTAAGCACATGTGGGTTTATGCTTTGGGAATATGATTGGTGGGAACAGGATGGTTAAACCCGGATTGTTCATCAGGATATCTGCTGCGAGTCGAAACTCCTTCAAATACAGGCATTGCTTCAAATTTTCTTTTCATCGCAGGTTGGCTACGTTTTCAAAGAAAATTCCTGCAGGAACGCCTGTCTTTATTGGATTTCCCCTCTCTCGTAACGATTCCTGTTGAATAGTCCGGGTTAGCAATCAATAAGCCGGCCTTTGTTTTGCTGCAACGAAAATAGGTTACCCGCAGACAGCGCAGCAGCCGAATGCCATAAGACGGGGATTTATTGTTGCCAAATGCAGAAAGGGTGGTATAAGACCAGGATACACCGTTCCGGTAATACGGTTTCCGTATGGGTAAGGGTTGCCGCTGGTGCAACAGTTATGGAATACCTGCATGACCGGGTACATCATTTTAATACCGGGAACCGGTTTAAAAACTCCCGGTATTTGCTGCTCAAGGGTACTTTATGACCCCCTTTCAGCAGCACCAGGTTATCTGCCATAAAGATTTCGGTAATCATACCGGTGTTGATGATATAATTTCTATGGGTGCGTATAAAGGTATGGGTATGGAGCAATTCCAGTAAGCGCGTAAGGGAGATGAGGATTACAAACTTGTCGGTTGCTGTGATGATGTTGCAGTATCGTTCTTCCACTTCAATATAGACAATATCCGTGAGGCATACTTTTTTGAGGGCATCCTTTTTTTTGATAAACAGCATTTCGCTGCTCACCACGGTATCCCTCCCGCTGCTGTAAAACGTTCCCGGCTGGGCATAAAATTTTTCCACGGCCATTTCTATGGCATAGCATATTTCCAGTTCATTAAACGGTTTGACGAGATAACTGAACGGATGGGTAAGTCTCGCCCTGTTAAAAATTTCCCTGCTGGTGGAGTAGGTTAAAAATACAAAGGGTTTGGCGATGCCGGGTATATGGCTGATGGCTTCTGCAAAACTGATGCCATCGGGGTTGCCGCCCAGGAAAATGTCGATAATGACCACATCCACTTTTTCCCGGTAAAACAGGGTGAGGGCTTCCGCATGGGTGGTTGCTATACCCGCAATGTGATAGCCGTTTGTCCGGAGCATGCCGGCCAGTGCTTCGCTTTCGGTAAAATTGTCTTCCACGATCAGTACGTTGATCTTATCCATTGTGTTCGGTTGTGGGTAATGTAATGGTAATAAGGGTGCCTGTGTTTGCTTTGTTGCGGATGGTCAGTACGCCGCCGTTTTTTTGGGCAAGTGTCTGGCAGAGCCGCAAACCCAGCCCTGTTCCGGCCTGTTTGTTCCCCTGTTCGGGCCGCACCAGCAGTGCTTCGTTTTGCAGTTGCTGTATGGTTGCAGAGGAGATGCCCGGGCCTGTATCTTCCACCACCATACTGCAGTAAGCGCTGTCTGCCTCTGCTGCAGATATTGTAATGCTGCCGTTGGCGGGAGAAAACTTAATGGCATTGTCGATCAGGTTGCGCAGGATGATTTTCAGGCATTCCTGGTCGGCATATACGGTGCTGGTTCTGTTGGCATTGTTGTTGAAAGAGATATTTTTTTCCACCATCAGGGGTTTGTAATAAGCGGCCGTTTGTTCTGCAATACTATACAACGGCAATTGCTCACGGTAAAAAAAAGCCTGGTCTGTTTGCAGCAGGGCCCAGTGCAGCAGGTTGTCCAGTAAATGGCAGGTACTGTTGGTAATGGCACTATTGTTTTTCAGCAGTTTCAGCAGTTGGCTGGTATCGTTGCCGGCTGCGGATGCCGTTAGTTTTGTATGGTTTGTTTTTAAGGCGTTTACAGAGGAACGGAGGTCGTGGCTTACAATGGTAAACAACCTGTTTTTTTCTGCATTAAGGATGGTCAGTTGCTGCTTTTGTGCGGCAATCACTTTGTTTTGCCTGGCTTTTTGCCGGTAAAAAAAAGCACCTGTTGCCAGCAGTGCCGCCAGGAGTACTGCGGCAACAACCAGGCTGTTTCTTTCGGCTGTTTTCAACCGGTTCTGGACCTGCAGGCCATCCACTTCTGCCTGCTTCTGGTGCAGGGCAAATTTTTTCTCCAGTTCGGCAAGCGCCCATACTTTATTCTGGTCGTTCAGCGAGTCGTTCCATGCCTCATATTCTTTACGGTACTGCAGCGCAAGGGCATAGTGCATGCTGTTTTCCTCCACTACGGCCATATTTTGTACCGCATTACTTTTGATCTCCGGATCGTTTATCTTTTTTGACAGTTGGTAAGCCTTCTCAAACCAGGGTATGGCCAGTTTGTCTTTGTACTGCCCGTAGTAAAGATTGCCAATATCCATATATGAGGCCACCAGGCCGGTAGTATCTTTTGCAGCTTCCTGCATCCGGGCACTTTTGAACAGGTAGACAGCCGCCGTGTCAAATTGATCCCGGTGCAGGTACCAGATGCCCGCATTATGGTAAAAAGCACTTTTTTTAAACCCGTGGCTGTTGCTGTCCGGCAAGGCTTCCACTGCTTTAAAATAATACCGTGCCCCGGTATAATCTTCCTGTGCCAGTGCTGTTTCGTAAAGGTTGATGATAGCGGCATAGTAAAAACGAAAATGAGGGGATATATTGCGGAATGCTGCTTTTGCCTGGGTAAACAATTTTTTGTGTACAAAACTTACGCCCCTGAAGTAATAACAGTAGTCTGCAATGGTACTGTCGGTGTTGTTGCTGAGTTGCCGCATCGCATAGATAAGCGTGGAGTCCCAATTGTTCTGGAAAAAGAATGCCAGCGACCGGGAAAAAAAAATGGCTTTGCTGTATGTGGCTGCCGTTTTTTCGGCCTCTGTTCTGAAAAAGCTATTGGTGGAGAGGGATTGCGAAAAAATTGGTGTGTTCAGCAGACACAGTATGGTGAGCCTGCTGAACAGATAGACATGGTGTAAGTATCGGTTTTTGGGCAACATGGTGAAATGGTTTAAGTGTGCATCTTTGGCGGTTACGGCGGCTGTTTACCTGCAAACCTGTTTCGGCGCTGATTGGGTTTGCAGCGATGATGCCGGCATTTATCTCTTTTGAGCTGGTCATATCGCATGCAGCACAGTGGTAATGGTACCGCGTGAGGTTTTGGGATCAAGGTCCCACATAAAGGTCTGAATCGAAAAGATATCAGCCACGGTAAGACCAATGCTTTTTAATGAGTCGTTGGTTACCAGGAACTGCAACTGTCCGTAATTGTAAATGTCTGTATTGCCGTTTTGATAATTGGACGTAATGTAAAACTGCAACTGGGGTTGCCCTTCATTACCGAGGCAGAAGTACTGGTATACCGTAAACACGAGGCTATTATTGATGTACTTTTCATAAAGCGCCTGATCAACCATGAAAAATACACTGATGCCGATGGTGCTTTGCGATGGATCTTTTTCATTGTAATTAAAGGTTACTCCGTTGATGGGGGAGAGGGAACTATTGTTTGTGTTCCCGGCCTTAAAATGTATTACCCCCTCGTTAACAACCTGCGAAATATTTTGTACCGGAACACCCGGTGGCTCGGCCGGCAGTTTGACTATAGATGCTTTTGTCATTTTTTGATGTCTTTGGTGGATGTTGTTTGCGACGTTCTGTATAAATATTTACTGTAACACTTTTAAGGCGACAGGCATGCGTGCGGGCAAGGATTTTTCTGGCTGGTCGGTATTACCGCTAAAATCATGTTTTGGTTTTAGGTTGTCTGAATGGTTTTGTGTTGCTTTGCTGAACCGGCTGCTGTGTTTGTTTTGGTCAATCACTTTTTAAGTAGCATCAGCTTGCTGCCGATCAACGGGACTAAGGTAGCAAGTTTTTTTAATATAATTTGCTGTGGCTGAAACAGGGGTGCGATGGATTACTTAACCAGGATATGCTTTTCCCGATGCATTGACCAATGCGAAGAACTCCTTTTTATATGTTTCGGATACGGGAATACATATGTTGTTGATTTTTACACGATCCTTTTCTATAGCATCGATTTTGGCCAGTGCAACCATATACGATTTGTGGATCCTGCAAATGAGTTTCGGGGGGATTTCCTTTTCCAGATCGGTAAATGTCTTCAGGGTCATGATCTTTTTGCGTATGGTATGGATCTTCCGGTAATCCCTCATGCCCTCTATATACAGGATTTCGTGTAAAAAAATCTTTTCGAGGCGATGCTCCGTTTTGATAAAAATAAAGGTTTCTTCTTCTGCCGTGGTGGTATTGACCAGGTGACTTTGCGCCCGCTCAGCAGCCTGCAGAAAGCGTTGATAGGTGAAGGGTTTAAGCAGATAATCGGTCACTTTCAGGTCAAATCCCTTCAACGCATATTCCGGGTAAGCTGTGGTAAGAATGACCTGACCCGAAATGGCACCCGCTTCCAAAAGCCGGATGCCCGAAAGTTCGCCCAGATGAATATCCAGGAACACCAAATCTGCCTGATGCAAACGCAGAAATGCCAGTGCCGCTGCCCCATTGCTGAATGCAGCAGATAAATCAAGAAAGGACGTCTTTTGAACATAAGCCGCTGTCCGTTCCATGGCCAGTGGTTCATCTTCAATGATGATACAATTCATTTGCATGGTGATCTAATAAAAGGGTTACCTGGTATATTCCGTTCCTGTTGACTGTTTCCAGTTGGTGCCTGTCGCCGTACAACAGGAGGAGTCTTTTTTGTATCAGTTCATACCCGAGTCCTCCCTGCTGGTTGGTCTGTGGTTCTTCGCAGCATTTATTTTCGCAGAAAAACCTGAGCTGCTCTTTTGTAATGCTGATCCTGATCCGGATCGCATGACCTGCTTGTGCAGGTGAAGCATATTTGAATGCATTTTCAATAAACGGGATGAAAAGCATCGGGGGAATCAGCACCTGCTCCGCATCACCCTCCCGGGAATACTGCACATAGTCGGCATTACTGGTTCTGATCTTTTGAAGATCAATGTACTCCTCTATACAGGCCAGCTCCCGGGTAAGCGGTATTTTTTCGGCCTTTGTTTCATAGAGCATAAACCGCATGATCGAAGAAAGTTTATTCAGGTAAGCAGAGGCCCGCTCGCCGTCCTTTTGAATCAATACATCAATATTGTTAATCGTATTGAACAGGAAATGCGGATTGAGCCGTGATTTAACCAGGGCAAGTTCAGTTTCGTAATGCTTTTTATTCAGGTCTTCTTTCAGTTTTATTTCTGCATACCAGGTAACAAATCCCCTCATCACCAGGCCAATGATGCCATGAATAAGCACCAGGAAAGAAAGGAATACCAGTTCCGGGATCCGGGCATCCCATTCCCCGCTCTTTTCTGCCTTAACTATATCCAGCAGGGAGGACAGGCATAAAAGTACGGATGCGCAGGCGAATCCCGCTGCGATACCGTACAACGCCAGCGCCATCAATCTTTTCCGGTTGAGGTACCGGGGAAACAGGCAAAGATAAAATGTGTAAAAACCTATGATGCCGGGTAAAATGACAAAAAAACTGATGGGGGAAAAAAACAGGATACGCCCCAGCATCGCCCAGGACAGCGTCTTTTGCTCGTGGGGAATAATCAGGACAAAGGAGGATACCAGCAGCAGGTAAAGTATCCAGTATCCTGTATGCAGCAGTGCGATAACAGATTTTCTCATAATCACCCGGTAATGGCTATCCCTTCTCTTTTTTAGTAAGATACAATATATAACTTAATACGGTGATGATAATAAAATAAGCGGTGGCCATAACATGAATATTGATGCCTGGTACTGCCGCCCTGCCCCCAGCCTGGTGTTTCAGAAAATTAAGCATACAATAGGTATAAGGGATACAGTACCCGAATTTCCAGGAAAGCGCACTGAGGGATGCTACCCACAGGCCAAAGCCAATGCCAACAGGCACCAGAAAGTTTTTAACCTTGAGGCTGATGAGGTATTGCAATGCTGCGATGGGCAGACAACCGATAAAGAAAAGCAGGTCTTCTTTTAAGATGGTGCCGTAGGGGATGGGTACTTTGGGATAGGGAACACCGCTCACGATCAGGTAGGGAATAAGGGCAGCTAAATATATGCCCGTGTTGAATAAAACAAAGAACTGCAGTATCATTACGATGATAACGGCCAGCTTGGAAAAGAAAATGGTGGTGAGGCTGACGGGCAGTGTGTGTAATTGTTTCCATGTATTGTTTTTGTATTCAAGCTGCGTAATCAGGCTGGTGGCCAGAATAACCCCCATGGGTAATAAGAATATGGCCATAGACTCCCATGAACTGTGCCAGTGTTGTTGCCAGAAATCCTCCCGGGCATACAATACAGCCAGTTGGTCATCATGGATCAGCCTTGCGATGATGATGATCAGCGGTGTAAAAAATGCTCCGGCGATCACCAGCCAGGATGCCAGGCTGCGCTTCTTTTTCAGCCATTCACTTTGGAAACTGCGTATAAATCCGGTGGGCATGGTATTAATGGTTGATAAGGCTTATGAAAATAGCTTCGAGGTCGTTTTTAACAGGACTTACTTCATACACGGCTATGCCTTTGCCCACCAGTTGCTGTGTAATTGCTGCAATGGTTTGCCTGGAAACAGCGGGTATGATTACTTTACCTTCAGTTGTTGTACAGGTAATATCGTTGTTGTGTATGACCGCCATTGTTCCGGGCAGGTCATTGGTGTCCAAAACAATATGGATGGCTTCTTTTTGTTTGCTTTTCAGTTCATCCATGGTTCCCTGGAACATCATTTCCCCCTGGTGGATAATGCCCGCATGTGTGGCTGTTTTTTCTATTTCTGCCAGCAGGTGGCTTGATATAATTATCGTAATGCCCTGTTCTTTATTGAGTGCAGCCAGTAATGCCCTCATTTCAATGATGCCGTTCGGATCCAGGCCATTGGTCGGTTCGTCGAGGATCAGTAACGAAGGGCTGTGCAGCAAAGCGATGGCAATGCCCAGCCGCTGTTTCATGCCTAAGGAAAACTGGCTGACTTTTTTGCGCCCGGTATTGGCCAGGCCCACCCAGTGCAGCACTTCAGGTATCCGTGTTTCGGGGCACTGGTGAACTTTCTGCAGCAAAGCAAGGTTTTCAACAGCGGTGAGGTGCCCGTAAACGGAAGGGCTTTCGATCAGTACCCCCAGTTTTCTGAGCAGCGTTTCCCTGTTTTTGTCAAATGGCATCCCGAAAATACTGATCTCCCCCGCCTGTTTTTTCAGTAACCCCGTTATCAGCCGTAGTGTTGTGGTTTTGCCTGCACCGTTTGGCCCGAGGAAGCCATAAATGGCACCCACCGGTACCTGTATATGAATATTGCGCAACACATATTCCCTTTTGGAAAATGCGTGCGACAGCTTATGGGTTTCTACAGCGTTGTTTGTCATGTTCTGTTTACTTCTTTTGCTAAAGCATATAAATGATCGCTTTTCACAGCGTGACCCGGTGCCTGCACCCATCCGCCGGTGGTGTACGGAGATTGGTAAGACCGGTTTAGCCGGGAACAAAACTGCTACTGTCCCTGTACAATTGTCTGCTTCATCCGGCGTATCATTATGGAATAAAAGTAGGGTGTACGGAAATGGTTACCAATACCCCGGTGCTTATGAGTCCGGATAATCTGCAAACCCCCGTTTTTATGCTGCAAAACGGCCGTTGTACAAGGGCATATCATTGCCGGGCAGGGTTAACGCGCTGTGCAACAGGCTGTTTTTTTACGGATATCTGCAAGCGTGGTTATTGGTTATTGGGGTTACGGCAATTTTATTACCTTAGCTATTCATTAAAACGAAAGATCATGCAACGTTTTTTTTATGTATGCTGTATGCTGTGTATACTTGAAGTGGCTACAGGGCAAAATGTAGGGATTGGCACTCCGGCACCGGCAGGGCGCTTACAGGTCAATCACCGGAGCAGCAGCGCCATTGGCATCCTTCTGCTCGACTCTGCCAGCTTCAGCGCGGGTAGTATGGAGTTCAGAAATGTAAACAATACCCGCAGGCTGTTGATCCAGGGCTATGCGGAAAATAATTTTCACAACGGACAATACCTCAACGTCAAGTCCGACAGCAGTTTCATCGCTACCTTCCAGGGTAATGGACGGGTGGGTATCGCTAATGCCAGACCTCTTCATGCCCTGGACGTAAGCGGCGACATCAATACCACCGGCGCACTTCGCGTTAATGGTTCAGCGGGCAGCAGTGGTACCGTATTGCGCAGCAATGGCGATGGTTCCATGTCGTGGGGCAATCTTTGCCAGTACAACAATTTTGTGACGCTCCGGTCTTTAACAACCAGTATCTGGACGGTACCCGCCGGTGTTACCCGCATTGTGGTGGAACTTTGGGGTGCCGGTGGGGGTGGTAATGTACTGGCTGCAGGTGGTGGCGGTGGTTATATCAAGGCGCATTTTACCGTGGCACCCGGCGATGCTATCAGTTATACCACGGGTGATGGCGGCCCGGGTGCAGTAAGCGCCACTGCCGCGAACGGAACCAATTCCAACTGCACCGTTGGCCCGGTTACCATTACGGCGGGCGGGGCGCAGGGTGCCTTATACCTGACTGCTGCCAACGGGCAAGCCGGCTTTGGCGGCAGCTACAGCGTCTCGGGAAGTTTTATAAACTATGTTGGTGCTACGGGTACCGCCGGCGGATCGCTGGAACGCAGCTTCTGGCAGTACAATGCCACCACCTATTATGAAAGTGGTAAGGCCGGGCGCGGCGGAGATGCGGGTAACAGCAATACCGGCGCAACGGGACAAACCTATCTCTACAATACCACCGGCAGTGCGCTGGTGGTCAGAAACGGCAATCCCTCAGGCGGGTTGGTGCCGGGCGGCGGCGGCGCCAGTGGTGTGCAGTATGGTGCCACAAATATTGCCGGCGGCAGTGGTGCTGATGGCATCCTCATCATCTATTATTAATCTTCTGCTGCGGATCATTGACAAAACGCAAACAATCATCCGGCACCAACCATACAACCAACGCCGGGCTTGCCCGGCGTTGGTATTGTACTGATCCCGTCTTATGCTTCTTTGCCTTTAATTTCTTCTCACCCGGAAAGTACCGGTACAACTGTGTACCGTAGCACCGGTGGAACTGTGTGTAAAAGGGATATTGAAACTGCCTTCTATAAACTGTCCGGACGGACCAAAACTGGTAAAATTAACACTGGCGGCGGGCTGGGGGAGCGCACCATTATAATTGTTGATGGTAAGGCTGTCATTCCGCACAGCAAAGCTGCCCGAAGCCGTTCCGTTTGTAGAGAACGACAGGGTTTTTACCGGCATCCCTGCCGGTTGTTCATACCCGGCAATATCTGTCCTCGTGCCGGGTATTACCCAGGCCACCAGCGATGCACTCTGCGGAATGGGTACAATACTGTAACTGGTTCCATCCACGGTATAGTTCATAAACTCATTGATGGCTACACCACAGGCACTGAGCGTTCCTGCATTGGCCACACCCGCATTTACCGTTACCGTTGCGGTATTGCTTTGCTGCAGGTTGGCATTGTCGATCACCACCACATCAACGGTGGGTGTGGCTACGCACTGTGTAATGGTATAACTGAAACTGCCATTGGTAACCGGTAAATGATAGACATTATATGGCCCGGAATAGACAATTGCTGTACCCGCTGCGAGGGGAGCGCCGCTGCAGTTGAGCACGTTACCCTGTACGGTCAGTTGCTGCTGTGGTGGCGGGTTGACGGTAATGGTAATACTGCTGTTGCCGGTAAACGGACCAATCAGTTGGGTATGCAGAACCGTATTGCAGAAATAGTTGTTGTACACATTCAGCCGCAACACTTCGTTGGCCGGAATAAATGCCGTGGCCCTGCCCGCACTGTCGGTTAAACCACCTGCGTGCGACCCGAGGTTGGGGGATGTGGGGATCATATCTACATAGGTATTGGCCATAGGCTGTCCCTGTGCGTTGGTGACCAACAGACTGAGATAAATACTGCTGTTGGGGATGTCACAATTCCAGTAGGAGAAATGCGGCGCTTCCCACTCGTAAAAGTTACCGTTTTTAGCCGCGTTCGGACTTTCTTTTTTCCATACCCCCCGCTCGTCAAGGCTCCAGGTGTTGATGGAAGAAGGGGCATTGTTGCGCAGCGCGGCCGGGATCAGCAGTTTTACCGCAGCCGTTTTGCCATTGGCCAGTTGCAGTGCTGTACCATCAGGCGCCTCCAGCTCCACGGCAATCATACCGGCAGAGGCCAGCCCGTAGCGGCGGCTGTTGTCTTCCCCCACAAAGCTGCCCGGTATCCTGGCTCCAATATCGCTGCTGGTAGGGTCAATGTACACACTGAACACTTTAACGGTACCCGTATAAGCCGCTCCCGTACTTTTGTTGACGATACTGCCCGCGGTAAAACTCACCTGCGACCCGTTGGGCAGGGCAATACTACCCGCTGCCGAACTGCTGAAAGAACCTGCCAGTGTTTTGGGAATAAGCTTGATCGCTACATAATTGCGGGTATTGGCATTGGCCGGAAAAGAACGCAGGGCCTTGAAATAACCGGGCATGGTTACAGACACCGTTGTCAGGTTCTTATCGAGCGTATGCCTCGCCGAATTAAAAAAGCCCTTCGCATTTGTAGTGTATATGTTACCCGCTACCACCACTGGCGCATTGGGCACCGGCTGGTCGTTCTCATCCGTTACAATACCCGATACTGAGGCTTGTACAGGATCGGGCAGTTCAATGGGTGTACCGGTGGTACCGGGCGTTCCGCCGTCTTCAATCGAAATATCTTTCTGGCAGGAAAAGAAAACCAGTACCGCCATGCACAGCATGAGCAGCAGGGAATAACGTCTTTTTTGCATAAATGTCAATTTTTGTTGGTATTAAAAGTGAATGAACGATCCGGATACAATGGCCATTTTCCCTCATGAGATTCGCCGGGGTCCTATTCTGTTGCCTGTATGGCAACAATTGTTTCTTAATAATATGTTAAAGTAAATGAGAGGCTGCTTCCGTGGTGACGGGTACGGTGGTTTACACGCATACCGGCGGGTACAAGTACCCGTATTGAAAGATGGGTATTTGGGCGCTGAAAAGTCAGCCGCTGTGGTCGCAATTTTACAGGGTCAATTACAATACACCTGCCCGCGCAGGTAATCGTGCGGGGGTCGATGCCGAAAAACCTTAAGAGTAAGCATAACAAAAAACAACATTATCATGCAACCAATTCCAGTAAAAGTTAAAAATGTAAGCGTGTATCCTTACCTCGGTATTCCCGGCGGTCCGGTAGTGATGCCGGTGATCACCGGTGCATCGGGTACCTATGCCGTGGGTACCCTTGGCCTTAGTGTATTTTACAACCTCAACCTTTCAGGTGGCAAGCAAACGGGTACCCTTGGTTTGCACGACCAGTATATTGCCACGGGAGAGTTCGACAATGGCACCAGCTTTACCACTGTGTGGATGTACTGTCTCGAGGCTGGTAAGGCACCCGCTTTTGGCCGCACGATTACTACCGGCACAGGCGATACCGCGGCAGACAGTGTAGCCACAGCCCAGCCCCTTCATGTACCAGCGTATTTCCGCATTGCCCCCCTTACCGATATTACCGTTTCACAATTGTTTCCGCCACCCGCCGTTGGCCAGGTTGTACTCATCCAGAATGCCAAGGGCTTTATCATTGCTTCCAGGGTAGGTACCCCGCATATCATGGGCGTGGAAGTATCCGGCGGCAGGCGTTCACCACTCCTGCATACAGGGATGACCCGCATCATCATTACCGGCAAAACCAAGGACGGGCATTTGTACAGCGTTACCAATGAAACCTGTTTGTCAGCAGCCGATCCCGCTGTGTTCTTCCGGTTGTTTCCATAAACCAATATAGCCCGTATATACAAACACAATGTCCAAAGCAACCTCCGGGTTGCTTTTTTTAATGTCTGTAGCCCGGTCAGCAACCCGTTACAAAAAAATCCCACCGCCAAGGATGGGATTGAGCTGTTCCGTAAAAAACATGATCAATAAAAGCGATGCAGCCACACTACTCCGTCTGGTGAAACGGCCTGTTCAAATGCTGCCTTGCTGTACTTCACTGCGATGCCTTCCGTGGGATTGGTTTGTGAGTAGCCCCCACCCATATACACCTGGTTCCACTTACCCGCGGGATCATTGCAATAATAATAAGTGCCGTCAAAACCCAGTACCACCACCACATGGCCATAGGAAGTCATATAATCATGTACCACCACAGGTTTGCCCTGCGCCAACTGGTCGCGCATCTTTGTTAAGGTAGATACCTCAGAACCATCATCGCGGATGGTAATGCCCCTGAACGCCGCTTCACGGTTGAAGAGATCCACAAAACCTGCTACGGTCTGCGCCTTATCCGTACCCCAGTAATTGGAAATATCATCCGGCGTTATGGCATTGGCAGCAGAAAGTCCCTGTTTGATGGCATAGTATTTCAGGATCATGGCAATAGACGTATTCTGGCAGGAACCGGATGGGTTGTAGCTGTTGCTGTACTGGTAGAAATAGGGTACCCCGGTTACATAAGCCGCAAACTGTGTAACGGTAAAATTGGCCGTTGTTGTTTTCACCAGTGCATTCGCTGTATTATATCCCTCCAGCCGGAGTACACGGTTGACCCCTGCTGTATTGAATGTATATTCAAACGACCAGGAACCGCTGTTCATGACGGCATCGCCGAGGTAAAAGTTGTCGGCATATACTTTTACCTTGCTGATGTCGCTGCTGTTGTTGCCCGCAAATCGTGCCTTGATGGTTGTGCGGATATCGTTCGGGATCGTTACCGTAAGAAAACCCGACGAAGGGTTTACCGTGATGGTCCGGCTGACCGAAGTAACCTCTGTACCCGCAGCATTGTATCCGCGTACCACCAGCGCACGGTTGGCACCTGCGGTATTAAACGTATAATTGATGGTGTACATCCCGTTCACCACATTTACAGCATTCCCCATAGCGAACCCATCCGCAAAAGCGCGTACACTCGTTATGGTACCCGTGGCTGTACCCGTAAATACAGCCGGTGCACCCGTTTGGATAAAGCCCGGTACATTGAGGGTGAGTGCGCCACTGGTGGTACCAAAGTCGGCCGTCCAGTTTACCCCCGCCAGTGAGGTCCAGATATTGAGCGAAGTACCCCCGCCAGGTATCCGCCAGATGGAGGTTTCCCCACCCGAGGCATTGATAAAACTGTTGATCTGTGTGGCGGTGATCACGTTCTGTTCATCACTCACAATATGGTGTATGGGTTTGCGCGCACCAAGATCCCTGTATTCCTGTGTGCCTGCATTTACCCATTGTGCAGCATTGGCCATATACGAACTGCCCCATACTTCCACATAGGTTTGCGGCATGTGCCCATCAACATATTTGTCGATGATGTCCACCCGCATGCCATGGTCTTTGGGATTGCCCCAGGTGGTGCAGTAGAGTTTGAAGGCTGATGTGGTATAACCCGCGGTGATGGCCTGTGCCCTTGCATTGGAGAAGGCGAGCATCATGTTTTCCAGCGTGGTGCTGGTACGGTCAAATTCGATTTCAATATCGGTTACATAACCCTGGTAGCCAGCTTTGGCCGCCTGTGTCAGCGCTTTAGCCTGGTTGGCTTCATTGCCCGGATAGTTGTACGACCAGGCCCAGACCTCGATGCCTTTCGACTTGTAGGTACTTACCAGTGCGGCATTGTCCACCTCGGGCCATGAGGTGGGGCTGTACCCGCCATCAGCCACTTTTACATAGATGCGTTTTACACCCAGCGATACCAGCTTATCTGCCAGCGCCGCGTGGGTGGTATAGCCCGTGCCTTCGAGGTACCAGAGCCACATACCCAGTTTGTTGTTGATGTTGCGCTGCGCCATACCACCTTGCGGCCGGCTTACCGATACCTTAAAGGCCGACAGTTCTGCATCGGTGGGCGGCACACCTTTTTCAACGGTACCGCGCCCGTGTTTGGAGAAGGTGGCGGCGGGTTTGTCATTTGGCGAAACGGGTTTTTCCTGCAATTGTTTCCGGCAGGCCATAAAGGATAAGAGGAGTGCTGCCGTGGTGAGTAAACCAGTGATCTTTTTCATGTTGTTGTTTTTGGGGTTAAAAATATCATCAGCAAATTGGTTGTGTAATCAGGTTGGTCTTACCGGAAATGGTAACAAAGACAGTGCCGGTTTATGGCATTTGCCGGTGCAGTATGGAGCTGGCTTAAAGAAAATACAAGGGTGCCGCCATTACTATGGCACCCTTGTATATCGGGGTATATTTTAGTCAAGCGTACGCACCAGCAGGTATTGCCCGATGCTGATGCTGCCCGGTATCACTGCATTCACCCTAATGGTGGCGGCGGCAGCATTGTTGGGGATCACCACATCGGCGATGGGTTTCTCTGCCACATTGCCGCCCGCTACACCCGGATCGAGGATGATATCGGTTACCGTATTTACATTGCCGCTGGTAAACCCGGAAGACGTTACCCAGAACGGAGCATAATACCTGGCGCTACCGGGGCGGCCTACCAGCAGTTGCACCCGCCTTGGCCGGCCCGTTGTATTGGTGAAGTTAAACGTCATGTCGTAATTAAACCCATAGTTGGCATAGGTACGCAAGGCGTTGGTGGGGCGGCTGGAGAAGAGGCTGTAGTCGCTACCCTGGAAAGCCCTTGTATCCACGGGTGTGGTGCTTCTGAAAGTGCCCGTGCCCGTAACCACGGTACCCGCATCTGCGCACTGTTCCTGTCCCCCGCTTTTTACGCTTGTATTGTAATGGAGTTTGAGTGTGGCAACGCCTGCAGGCAGGGCTACATTGGTAACACCCGACCAGCCCGAGTTGATGTAAATGCCACATTCCCGGCCAAAGCGGGTAGCCGCAGTGGGTACACTCATGCCGGTGGCGGGTACCGTTGGGCCGGGTGTACCCGTTTCTACGATATAGCCATTGCTGTCCGTCCAGGTACCCGCGGCGCGGTTGGTATTGTTGCCCACGATAGAAGCAAGCTGGGTCAGTTTGGCGCTGGCCGAAAGCGCATCAAGGTTGTCAAACACGAGGTAAACCACCACGCTGTTGGAAGCGCTGAGTTCATAGCGGCCATCGATGGTCTGGCTGTTGGGTGCCGACACCTCGTCTAATATCGCATACCCATTGGCCGGGATGCTCTGGCTTACCGGGCGCAGCCGCGGAATGGTGCTGCCCGGGCCGGTATTGCCGGGCTGGCTGGTACCCGTACGCTTATCGTTCAGCCAGTTGCGTGCCGTACGCAGCGAGGTGGAAAAATCGGTAGCGCTCTGCTTCACCTCGTAATAACCCCTGCCACTAACCGTTACGCTGGTGCTTGTAACATTGCGCGCCACGAGGTAGGCCTTTGTGTTGGCGCCTACCGTACCCAGCAGGTAATGGTACAGGTAAAAAACAAAATTGCCGGATATGCCGCGCAAACTGCCCAGGTCGCCATCGTTGATGGAGCCACGGAATACCCAACCGCGGGAAGACAGTTGCTCAGGCTGGTTGCTCACCAGCATCTGGGCACCCGAAATATTACCGCCAAGATCTTTGCTGGTATTTACAAAGTCGCCACTACCATAGTTTTGGGTGGCTTCCGTAAATGGGCGGGGTGGGTTGTGCCAGGCACCGGTATAAATGGTTTCCTTTTGATCGCCCGGCATGGCTGCATCAGCAGCAGGTGATTTCTCTTTTGAACAGGAGGCAACGGCTAATACTACGGCTCCGCAAAGGAGCATTGATCGCTTTACAAACATGGTGTTTTAAATTTATGATGAAAGTTTAGTTGCGCAATGGTATAGCATATTGATGTTTGCGATTCAGCAATATATGGTCATCAACCATGGTGGTTGCAGCATGTAAACATGGTTGCCCGGTAATCGAAAATGGTTCAGGTAAGTGCGGGTGTTGTCATGGTCAACCTGGTATTTCTGCTGTTAACAATATCTGCTGATCAAATCTTTATTTTTTGTTTGTTTCAGTTTAGTGCAGCAAAGATATAGACTAATGGGTATAGGTTGCGCGGGACTGGTCAAAAAACGGGTGGTGTGGGTAGCTGCTACTCAGTACTTGGTACCCGGTACTTAGTACCCGGTACCTGGTCGGGTGGTTTTGCGCCGCGGGGTTGCAGCCCATGGTGGCGGGTTCTGCCGCGCCGTACTTGGTCATTCGTTCGGGTTGGTTAGATCCGTGTACGTTATCAATCATACTGTATGGATATCATCCCTGACAGGGTACCCGTTCCCGGCAAAGCGGCAGCGGGTATAAGGCAAAGGGTATGGGTTGCAAAGGAACGGGTACCCGTTATCCTGCAGGAGGTACCCCGTACAAAGCAGGGAGTACCCCTTGCAAAAGAACGGGATCGTTGTACAAAGCAATACCCCGGTATTACCCGGCAACAGGTACCCGCTATACCATAACCTGCAGCGCTTATTGTGCAACGGGAACCCGTTATCCTGCGGATGGTACCCTGTATAAAGCACCCCGAAGTGGTTGTAAGCGAATGGGTACTTGTTATTTCATAATAAGTGGGCGTTACGCTGTACGGTGTACGCCATGCAAAGCAGGGTGTACACCGTACAAAAGAACGTTTACCCCGTGCAAAGAAACAGGTACTCCATGCTTTGGAAGCTCCTGGGGTTGTGGTGCAACCCGGTGGGTTGAGAAGGTACGTGGCCGTTGGCCTGGATTCGCAAATGGTGTATGGTCTGTAATATGATCACCCCCTCAGGGTTGGGTTCACGATTCGTCAATTGGGTATGGCTTACCATTCTATCCCCCTCTCGGAATTTCTCGTTGCGAAGGGTTGCGCTTTTTATACTAACACACGGGTGTCCGATCGTAAACCCAACCCCAACGGGGTAGTATGATTATAGAAAAACTGGCGAAAGTTGGACAGGAACCTTGAAGGGGTGACACAATTGCTCCGCGTCAATCGTTAGTTTAATGATATTTTCCTTCAGGGGTTGGTTCACCCCTTGTCTGAGGACGATGGTCAAGATAACCCGTTTTTCCGGAAATCATCAACCGTCGGGCTATGTCCCGCCACGGTAGATCCTGCATCCCAAATCCTGCATCTTGCTCAGTACCAAGTACCCAATACCGGAGACTAATGCCTATTTTTGCCGCATGAATACCCCATCCGCATCCCCTTATGCCGGTCGCCTGGTGAAGGGTTTACTGGCCATCATTTTACTATCGGGCATTGTGGCCGGACAAACGGCTTGCTCACCCCGTACCGGTTATTATCTTTCCGGCAAGGGGAGTAGTTTTTATTCAGACACGGATACAGCCTTTGGCGTAAAGCAGTTGCTGCTTTTTGTGCCGGTTACCGACCTTAACAAAAAGCAGTGGAACCGCTGGGCCAGGCGGGTAACGGAAGGTTTTGAGCGGCAACACACCCCCGTACATTTCTTTACCTACAAAGGTGCTTTAAATGACAGCATTGCCCAGGCGCTCGCCGATACCGTTGCCCGGTACAATATCGATTTTATTGTGCGGGTAAATATGCAGAATACGTACACGGAATACCGCAATTCCGACATGAATACGGGACTCAACTATGGCTTTTCCGGGTTCTCCCACCTCAGGAGCCAGTACTCCGGCTACCGGGTGAAGGGGCGCAAATATTCAATGGCCTGGAAATGCAATTGTGAGGACTTCATCTCGGCATCAACACGGTACGAAACCCAGCGCATTGCGGATTGCCTGGTACAATATATGGTTAAAGACGGGTTGGTGGCTGAATAAGTACTCAGTCGTTAGTAAGCGCAGTGGTCAGTCAGCAGGAAATATTCAGTACTGAGCATCACTTTTTGTTATTCCCGATTCCTAATCCTAAAGAAGCTCAGCACTCCTTTATCGCCGCCACCAGCTCCTGCAGCACTTTTTTAGCATCGCCAAACAGCATACTGGTTTTGGGCCGGAAAAAGAGTTCGTTTTCAATACCCGCATAGCCCGGCTTCATACTGCGTTTGTTCACGATCACGGTTTTGGCGAGTTCCACTTCGAGGATGGGCATGCCATAAATGGGTGAAGCGGGGTCGCTCTTGGCAGCGGGGTTCACCACATCATTGGCGCCGAGGATCAGCACTACATCGGTGGTTTTCAACATATCATTGGCCGCTTCCATTTCCGCCAGTTTATCATAGGCCACATCTGCTTCTGCCAGCAGTACATTCATATGCCCCGGCATACGGCCTGCCACCGGGTGTATGGCATAATCCACGGCTACCCCTTTGTCATTCAGCAATTTCTCCAGTTCGTGGCAGATGTGCTGCGCCTGTGCCACCGCCAGGCCATAGCCCGGTACAATCATCACCTTGCCCGCATAACTCATCACCATCGCTGCATCGGCCACACTGATCTCCTTATAATTGCCCTGCTCCCTGCCCGCAGCAGCACCCGTGGCGCCACCGCCAAAAGCACCAAGCAGCACGTTGAGCAGGCTGCGGTTCATGGCCTTGCACATCAGTATGGTAAGCAGGGTACCCGCTGCACCCACGAGTATGCCACCTGTGAGCATGGCTTTGTTGTTGTACATAAAACCCCCGCAGGCGGCGGCCACCCCCGTAAAGGAGTTGAGCAGCGAAATGACTACGGGCATATCCGCACCGCCGATGGGCAGTACAAACATTACCCCGTAGAGCAGGGCCAGTGCGAGGATGGCGTAAAACATATAAACCTGTCCCGGTACCACACCCGAATCGCCGAAACTGCCATCCGTAAAGGTCATGATGGTGCCAAAATAATCCTTGGAAAGTGCAGGGGTAAAATAGATAAAGACGCCTGTGGCGATCAGCAGTATGGCGAGGAGGAGCATATTGAGTATGCGCTGTCCCTTAAATACTTTATCCCTGAACCGGCCATTCAGTTTACCCCAGGCCACGATACTGCCCGCAAAGGAAACCGACCCGATGATGAGTCCGATGGTAATGATGGCGATCTCGCCCTGCGATACGTGCTGGGTAAATACATAGCCCGTACCGAGATCGAACGCGAGGTAGATATGCGAGTTAAATTCGATGATGGAGATGAGCATGGCACAGGCGCCGCCCATACCGTTAAAGAGACTTACCATTTCGGGCATGGCGGTCATCTTTACTTTTTTGGCCGCGAGTATGCCCGTGAGGGTACCGATGGCGAGCGCGGCAAAGATGAGACCCTTGTGCGCGAGTGGCCCTGTCAGTTCATCGCGGTAGAGGAAGATGGTGGCAAAGATGGCGAGGGCCATGCCCGCAGCAGCAATGGCATTACCCCTGCGCGCCGTTTCCGGATGCGAAAGCATCTTCAGGCCGGTAATAAAGGTTACCGAGGCGAGCAGGTAACCAATGGTCAGTATGTGTGCACTCATATATAATCACTTGGGTATGTACGGCATCGCGGTAAGCGTACCGGTGCCGTACGGTCGTTTATTTTTTCTTTTTGCTTTTGAACATCTCCAGCATCCGGTCGGTTACCACAAAACCGCCCACCACATTGAGTGTGCCGAGTACTACGGCAACAAAACCAAGGATGAGCGCAAGGTAATTTTCGGGCTGCGCCTTACCCATTACGATGATGGCACCGATGATGACCACACCGTGGATCGCATTGGCGCCGCTCATCAGCGGGGTGTGCAGTACAGCGGGTACCCGCCCGATCACTTCTATGCCGAGAAAGACCATGAGGATAACGATATAGATAAGCTCCTGGTGAGCGGAGATCCAGTGAAGAACCTGTTGCATGGGTTGATTATTTTATTGGGCCGCGCCCACCGGCAACTGACTGGTGGCGAGACTTTTGGTTTTATCGTGTATAAGTTCACCCCCATGCGTAATACAACTGCCTTTGACAATATCGTCTGCAAAATTGAGGTTGAGTTGTCCTTCCGCCGTGGTGACCAATGGTAAAAAGTTGAGTATGTTTTTGCCGTAGAGCTTGCTCGCATCCGATGGCAGTGTACCCGCCAGGTTGGATGCGCCCACAATACGTACCCCCTGGTGTTCGATTGTAGCGTCGTTTTGGGTAAGCGGGGTATTGCCCCCGGTGGCTGCGGCAATGTCGATGATGACGGAACCCGCCCGCATGCTTTCCACCATGGCTGTACTCACCAACAGCGGAGCTTTTTTGCCCGGTATCTGTGCGGTGGTGATGACAATATCTGCCTTGGCTACGCTCTCAGCAATCCTGGCCTGCTGGCGTTGCTGAAAATCCTGCGACTGCTCCACCGCATAGCCACCCGCCGCAGCGGCATCAGCGGCACCTTCCACCTCCACAAACCTGGCACCGAGGCTCATCACTTCTTCCTTTACGGCGGGGCGGGTATCAAATACCTCTACCACCGCACCGAGGCGTTTAGCAGTAGCAATGGCCTGGAGCCCCGCCACACCTGCGCCCAGTATCAGTACCCGTGCAGGGGGAATGCTGCCCGCGGCCGTCATAAACATGGGGAAATAATGCGGCAGCAGACCGGCTGCCAGCAATACTGCTTTATACCCCGCAATATTGGCCTGGCTGCTCAGCACATCCATGCTTTGTGCACGGGTGGTGCGTGGTATCATATCCATACTGAAAACCGTGATGCCCTTTGCCGCCAGTTCTGCCATTGCAGTAATATGGTACAGGGGCTGGAATACGCCCAGCAATACCGTACCCGGTCGTACAATGGCAAGATCGGCGGTGGTAAGTAAATGAATGGAAAGCAGGATGTCGGCTGCTGCAAGAATGTCTGTCCGGCTGCTCACCGTGGCACCTGCCGCCGTGTAAGCGGCATCGCTGGCCCAGGCAGCGCTGCCGGCACCAGCTTCGATCCGGATGCTGAGGTTTCTTTTTTGGTAAGCCGCAATATGTTCCGGTAAAACAGCTACCCTGGTTTCGTGTTCGGGTTCTTTTAATACACCAATAATCATAATCGCAAATATGGTTCTAAGGTAAGCATTTTTATGGGTTTGCCTGAAGCTCCATGATGATGGCTTCCAGGTATTTTAAGGTGATGGTATGGTAGACTTCTGTAAAGCCAATGTCTTCGAGGCATTCGCGCTGGAGCGGATTGGCATACAGCAGGGTGATCTTTCTCGGGTTGCGGGCATGGCTTTCAGCAATATTGTCTGCCACTGCGCTCATAATCACCTCATCAAAAGGGTTGAACATAAACAGGCAATCCGCGTCATCGGGGATATCAACATAAAAAGCATCGTTGTTGATCACCTGGTATTCGAAGCCGGGTATTACCAGGGCAGTGGCTGCCAGTTGGGTACGGGCGGCAGCGCAGAACCGGGGGGCAAATTCAATACCGGTGATCTTTCTGGCACCATGATGTGCCGCCACTACCATCACCCTTCCCTTCCCCGAGCCGATATCGATAAAATGCCTGCAGACCGAAAGATTGACCTGTGCAAAAAGATTTTCAAGCAGGTCGTACCCCGCGGGCATATAGATGGTGGCATGGCTGGTATCCACACCTTTTTTACGCAGGTGTCCCAGCTCATCGGCTCCGGTGGTGCGGAGCCCGTATTTTTTTTCACCCCGCTTTTCCTGCCGGATCATGTGGCGGGCAATACGCCAGTTCCAGTGCCAGCCGATGTAGAGATAATACCTTAGATAGTTGAGTAAACGCATGGTCAAATGTATAACGTTTTATGTTGTGCTGCCTGTGGCAGGACAGTGGGGGGTATTTCAAATTTTCGCTTTGCTGTACCCTGATACCTTTTATCCCATGCAGCTTTGCAAGTGAAAGCATACCGGTTATCCGGATCCGGAGATTATACTTTGTCAGTAAACCGGTGTTCCTTGCGCGCAGGGTCGCATATCGATCACTTTCAGTTGCAGCGATGTGCTGCCATTCCATTCGTTTTCGTCAATGGTAAACACAAGGTCAACCCCCGCCTCAGCCTGGAGCAGGTGAAATTGTCCGGCAAGGTTGAAACCGATACCGGTAAGGGTATGGCCATCCTGGGTTACGACAAACCGGATATGCTGTTCTTTTACGATACGGCTGTAGCCCGCACTGTCTTTTACGCCGCGTGCCACAAAGACGGGCCGCATATTACCCGGCCCAAAGGGTTCCATCTGTTGCAGGATGGCATAGAAGGCGGGTGTGATGGCACCAAAGCGGATTTCGCCATCAATCAATATTTCGGGGATACGCAGATCGGGGGTAATGGTGGCTGATACCACCTGTTCAAAATGGTGGCTGAAGGCATCCACCTGTTCGGGCAGCATCGACAGGCCTGCTGCGGCAAAATGACCGCCATACCCGAGCAGGTGCTCCCGGCAGGCATGGATCGCCTCATAAAGGTTGAAGCCGGGTACGCTGCGTGCACTGCCCGCCACCACATCACCACTGCGGGTCAGTACAACAGTGGGGCGGTAATACTGCTCGATGAGGCGGCTGGCCACGATGCCCACCACACCCTTGTGCCATTCGGGACGGTAGACCACCGTTGTACAGCGTTGCAGGGCGTCTTTATCCTGGCCGATCAGCTCAAGTGCCTCGGCCGTAATATTGGTATCGGTTTCCTTCCGGTCGGTATTATCGCTGTGGAGCAGAGCCGCCAGGTCCATCGCTTTTGCCGGATCCTTTTCAATAAACAATTCCACCGCTTTGCGGGCATCATCCATACGCCCGGCGGCATTGATGCGCGGGGCAATCACAAATACCACATTGTTGATGCGCATAGACCCCTTTATACCGCCCAGTTCAGCCAGCGCCCGGATGCCTGCGCAGGGGTTGGTATTGATCTTTTCCAGTCCCATGGTTGCCAGTACCCGGTTTTCATCCGTCATCGGTACAATATCGGCTGCAATGGCCGTTGCCAGCAGGTCGGTATACTGCCAGTAAACCGCCTCCGGCATATCCAGTGCTGCCGCCAGTGCCATCACCAGTTTGAAGCCGACACCACAGCCGCAGAGTTCCTTGTAAGGGTAGGGGCAATCCGTTTGTTTGGGGTTGAGGATGGCCACCGCAGCCGGGAGTTCAGGATCGGGAAGGTGGTGGTCGCATATGATAAAGTCGATACCCAGTGTGGCGGCATAGGCCACCAGGTCGGCCGATTTGATGCCGCAGTCGAGCGATATGATGAGGGAAAACCCTGCCGCAGCGGCAAAGTCGATACCCATACGGCTGACGCCATACCCCTCGCGGTAACGGTGGGGAATATAAAAGTCGAGCAGGGCAGGATCGCAGGCACTGCACAGAAACTGGTACATCATGGCCACGCTGGTGGTACCATCCACATCGTAATCGCCAAAGACGAGTATTTTCTCCTGCCGCGAAAAGGCGGTGGCGATCCGGTCCACAGCTTTCTGCATGTCTTTCATCAGGAAGGGGGAGTGGAGCTGGTCTTTTGCCGGGCGGAAGAATTGGCGGGCCTGTTCAAAAGTACAGATGCCGCGAGCCACGAGGACGCGGCAGAGTACAGGGCTGATTTTCAGGTCAAGTTGCAGTTGCCGGGTGGTGTTTTCATCAGCAGCGCGTATATGCCATCTTTTTTGCATGGGTGAAATACGGGGTTTAGGAGGTCAAAAGTAAGGAATACCGGGGAGTGGGACAAGATATAAGACGCAAGTATCAAGACAGAACCTCTCCAGCTACTGAGTACCGAGTACTCCCCGCTGTTCAGCCAGTGTTCACCCATAGATATCCCACTTCCTTTTACAGTGGGATATCAGTGGCGCATCAGTGGGATATCCTATTCTTTGCCAGGGTTAGACATAAGAGATAAGACGCAAGACATAAGTATCAAGACATAAGTATCAAGACATAAGTATCAAGACAGAACCCGTCCTGCTACCTGCTACTGCTTATCCTGCGACTTAGTACTTCCTGTCTGTTGTAAACCGTACTAATTTTTCCAGTGCCGTATTAACGGCTGAGGGGGGGAAACTGTGGAGGATGGCGAGGGCCTCATCACGGTAAGCATTCATCTTTTCGGTAGCATAACTGATACCGCCTGTGGCCTGTACCACTTCTATCACCCGGTTGACTTTTACGCGGTCGCGGTTCTGATTCCTGATGATATAGATGAGTTCTCTTTTGGTGGCCTTATCGGTATGGTTGAGTGTATAGATGAGGGGGAGGGTCAGTTTTTTTTCTTTGATATCGTTGCCGGTGGGTTTGCCCACATTGTCGTTGCCATAGTCAAACAGGTCGTCCTTGATCTGGAAGGCCATACCCGTTTTCTCGCCAAACAGTTTCATCTTTTCGGTAATGTCATGGTCTTTTGTCGTACTCCAGGCACCCACCCCGCAGGCCGAAGAGAGCAGAGAGGCTGTTTTATTACGGATGATTTCAAAATACACGGCTTCATCATAATTGAGTTTCCTGCTTTTTTCCATCTGCAGCAGTTCGCCTTCGCTCATTTTCCGGATGGCATCGGTGAGGATATGGAGCTGTTCGTATTCTTTATGCTCGGTAGACAGGAGTAAGCCTTTGGTGAGCAGGTAATCGCCCACGAGTACGGCGATCTTGTTCTTCCAGATGGCATTGATGGAGAAAAAGCCCCTGCGTTCAAAAGATTCATCCACCACATCGTCGTGTACAAGGGTGGCCGTATGGAGGAGTTCCACCATAGCAGCCGCGTGGTAGGTACTTTCATTAATGGGGCCGTGGAGCTTACCGGAAAGAAAAATAAACATCGGGCGCAATTGCTTGCCCTTGCGTTTGATGATGTACTGCATGATACGGTCAAGCATAGGTGCATTTCCCTTTACCGCGGCGGCAAACTTCTTTTCAAAAGTCGCCAGTTCAGTACCGATGATATCTTTAACAAAGTCCATGGCTAAAAAAAAGGCAATATAACCATAGTATAAACCTTGTCAAAAGAAATAGCAGGAAAAAGATAATTTGTTTGCCTGTTTAAAGTGAAGTGAGTATATTTGCGCAGTATTATGAGAAAATATTTGCTGCGGTTTAAGCAGCAAAATTTAAAATCCTTATGTCTTATGGCAGGCTAACGGCGAATGGGAAAGTGAAATTTAAGTAATTTCTGCGAGAATCCGCTATTCCAAAGCCTAAATAAATGCTAAAAAAATTTGGTTTTTAAAACCCAATTGATATTTTTGCAATTAATCAACACGTATATTTCGAAAATTTTTATTAATCATTCAGTTATGGCAAGCAAAAAGTACAAACTATTACTAGGGCTTTTAATGCTCTTCTCATCGGCCTCTTTCGCCCAGACGACGGCAATGGGAGGAGGTTACGATGTTTACGACTCCTCTGTTATTCCTTCAAAAAGAATGCCGCAGCAAAACGAATTCTGGAATAATGCTTACAATTTCCCCGCAAAACCACGCAATATGTGGGAAGTGGGTGTGTCTGTTGGTATGTTAACCATCAGCGGTGATATACCTGCAAAAATCCCGACACTGGGTTTTTCTGCACACGTTCGTAAGGCTTTTGGATACATTTTCTCTATGCGTTTGCAATATCTGAACGCAACAGGTAAAGGTATGCATTGGCTGCTTTCTGAGAACTATGGCAAGAACCCCGCCTGGAGAGGTTACAATGCTCCTGCACGTACCAATGCTGGTCCGATTGTAGGTACTGTACCCGGTGCAAACCGTTTCGATCAGGTGTATTACAACTACAAAAGTAAAGTTCAGGACCTGAGCCTTCAAGGTATCGTTGCCCTGAATAATATCCGTTTTCACAAGAACAAAACCGGGTTTAGTGTATATGGCGGTGCTGGTATCGGTGCTACCCTCTATCATACCATGGTTAATGCCCTTGATGCCAACGGAAGGCCTTATACTACATTGTTCAACTCTATCGCCAGCGGTACGCACAGCAATCGTAAAGACGTGCTGAAGAAACTGAAAGCAGGTATGGACAATACATATGAAACCGAAGCCGAGAACCACGGTTCACGTCGTCCGAAAATTGGTAACAATACCCTGAAGCCCAGCGGTACCGTATTATTCGGTATGTCCTGGAAACTTGGCAAAAGGATCAATATTGCCCTTGAAGATCGCCACACATTCATTAAAGATGATCTCCTTGACGGTCAGCGCTGGCAGGAGCATGCATGGGGCGATGCGGTTCAGACACGCGATTTCGATTCTTACAACTACCTGTCTCTTGGCCTGAATTTCAACCTCGGTGCAAAATCTGTTGAACCACTCTGGTGGCTCAACCCACTCGACTATGCTTACAGCGAGTTGAACAACCCACGTCACATGAAACTGCCTAAGCCCGTATTAAACGATGGTGATGGTGATGGCGTTATTGACCAAATGGATCGTGAGCCCAATACACCTGCTGGTTGCCCCGTTGATTCACATGGCGTAACTAAAGATACAGATGGTGACGGTGTTCCTGATTGTAAAGACAAACAACTGATTACCCCTACAGAATGTCAACCTGTTGACGCTGACGGTATCGGTAAATGCCCGGAACCTGAGTGCTGCAAAAAAATTGCTGCGGTTGAGCCAGTTAAACCAGCTTGTCCCTGCGACTATCCAAGCCTCTCTTTCAAAGGCAATAGTGTTGTGCTGAGTGCTGATGCAAAAGCAATGCTTGCTTCTGTAGCAGCTAAGATGAAGAACAGCCCCGATTGCAGTATCACTGTAAATGGCTACTCCGGTACTTCAAAAGCAGAACAAGCCGTATGTAACAAAAGGCTTGAGGCAATCAAAATGTACCTCCAGGAAAAAGAAGGCATCAGCGGTGACAGGATCTCTGTAAACTGCGATGTTGACGGAGCTGGCGACAAAAACACTGTAGATATCAAGTGTAATTAATCAAACTAAGTAATAGTTCCACTTTTTGCTCAATGATACCCTCCCCACCTGGGGAGGGTTTTTTTATGCCAGTCATATCCCTTACCGGCTTTCACATAACATTAACGGCCTTTTTTTGGTTACCTGTAATTTTAGGGGCAGTTTTGATTAAAATACACTAATTTTGTCCTCCTTTATGAAGTTGATCAAGGTCTTATTATCACTACTGATACTGGTACTGGCAACCAGTTCCTGCAACAAGTTCTCCAAAGTAATGAAGAGCAAGGATTTTGAGTATAAACTCAAAATGGCAGACCAGTACTATGATACCAAAAAATATAAAAACGCCAAAGACCTTTACGAGGAGTTGTTCTCGGTTTATAAGGGAACACAGAAGTTTGAAGACATTTATTACCGCTTTGCTTTCTGTCACTATTACATGAAACTTTACAGGGATGCAGAAAACCTGTTCAAAGGATTCCTTGAAGTGTTTCCAAACAGCGTAAGGAGTGAGGAAGTGGATTATATGCGGGCATATTGCTTTTATAAGGAGTCGCCGAAAATAGAACTGGAGCAGACGAGTACCACCAAAACCATCGGGGTAATGCAGACCTTTATCAATACCCACCCGGGTTCACCAAGAATCAAGGATGCCACCGAGATCATCGACAAATGCAGGGCCAAGCTGGAGATGAAGGAATACCGGGGCGCTGCGCTGTATTACAACCTTGGTCAATACCGTGCAGCGGCGATTGCTTATACCAACCTGATGAACAATTACCCGGAATCAATGAAGGGTGATGAATACAAACTGATGGTGGTAAAGTCTTACTACCAGTTTGCGAAACTGAGTATTACCGACCGCCAGATTGAACGTTTCGAAAAAGTGATCGCTGAATACCAGGATTTTACCGACCGCTTTCCTGACAGCCGGTTGCTGAAAGACGCAGAGAATTACAGTAAATTGAGTCAAAACAATATTAACGAAATAAAAAATGAGCAAGCTAAGACGTCAGCAAAGCGCTAACACCAGTAATGTGGTGGAGCCCAAGAAGTTATCTGAAATGAAGGAGAAAACAGGTAACATATATGAATCTATTGCCATTATGTCTAAAAGGGCAAACCAGATCAATATTGCCCTGAAAGAGGAACTGCACAATAAACTGGAAGAATTTGCCAGCCATACCGACAGCCTGGAGGAAATTCACGAAAACAAGGAGCAGATCGAGATTTCGAGGGCTTACGAACGCATGCCCAACCCGGCCCTGCTCGCCACGGCCGAGTTCCTGGAGGATAAGGTTTATTTCCGCAGGAATGATGCAGATCTTTTTAGTTAAAGCTTTGTAAGCAAGGTTTTATTTGCATAAGTTATTCTAATTTTAACGGTGGTATAAACCCACCGTTTTTTCATGTTAACAGGAAAGAAAATATTATTGGGTGTTTCGGGCAGTATCGCTGCCTATAAAACAGCCATCCTGGTACGTTTACTGGTAAAAGCCGGTGCCGATGTAAAGGTGTTGATGACGCCCGCGGCCACCCATTTTGTGACGCCGCTTACCCTGGCTACTCTTTCCCGTCATGCAGTGCTGAGCGAACTCGCTACCAATGATTCCTGGGCCAACCATGTGATGCTGGGACGCTGGGCAGATGTGATGCTGATTGCGCCACTGAGCTGTAATACCCTGGCAAAAATGGCAGGCGGGCATTGCGATAACCTCCTGATGGCTGTTTATCTTTCAGCAGTTTGTCCTGTAGTGGTTGCGCCTGCCATGGATGAGGATATGTGGCACCACGCGGCTACGCGCCGGAATATCAGCACGATAGCAGGCTATGGTCATCACATCATCCCGGTGGCGCATGGCGAACTCGCGAGCGGCCTTACCGGCGATGGGCGTATGGCCGAACCGGAGGCAATACTGGAATGGCTCTCCGGTTTTTTTACCGCAAAGAAATCGCTTGAGGGCAAGCGGGCATTGGTAACAGCCGGACCTACCTATGAAGCGATTGACCCCGTTCGTTTTATCGGGAACCACTCTTCGGGTAAGATGGGGATTGCCATTGCTGCTGAATTAAGGCGACAGGGTGCAGCAGTGACCCTTGTACTGGGGCCTTCTTCGGCAGAAGTACCCCAGGGTATCCATACCATTCGTGTGCAGTCGGCAGCAGAAATGTATGCGGCCTGTCATGACGTTTTCCCCACCACCGATATTGCCGTAATGAGTGCAGCCGTGGCCGATTATACACCCGTAACGATGGCCAGCCAGAAGATCAAAAAGGATAGCGACCGGTTCAGCATTGAGCTGACCCGTACAAAAGATATCCTGCTCAGTCTCGGTCAGCAGAAGAAGGCTGGTCAGTTTGTGGTGGGTTTTGCCCTGGAAACGCATGACGAGAAAGCCTATGCCCGCAAAAAGCTAATCACGAAACATGCAGACATGATCGTACTCAACAGCCTGAATGACCAGGGGGCTGGTTTCGGACACGACACCAACAAAATTACTATTTTTGATCAGCAGGGAAATGAATATCCTTTTGCCGTCAAATCCAAAACGGATGTAGCGGCTGATATTGTTAATACCATAATCCATCTACTTCATGCATAAGGTGAAATTATTAGTGGCTGCATTATCCTTCTCCGGCCTGGTTCAGGCACAGGAACTTAATGCAAGGGTAAACGTAGTGGCTACCCGCATCGGAAATAATGTGAACAGGAATGTTTTCCGGACGCTGCAGACTGCGCTGACCAATTTTCTCAACAACCGCAAATGGACGACAGATGCGTTTCAGGCCAATGAGAAAGTGGAGTGTAATTTTCTGCTCAACCTCGATGCTACGGATGAGCTGAATGTATATAACGCGTCGCTCACCATACAGGCTGCACGCCCGGTTTTCAACAGCAGCTATCTTTCTCCGATCATCAATTTCCAGGATGAGAAAATCAATTTTAAGTACATCGAATTTCAACCGGTTGAATTTAATGACAACCGCGTAACGGGTACGGATGCACAGGTGAGCAATCTTACGGCTGTATTTGCCTATTATGCATACCTGATACTGGCCTTCGACTATGCTTCTTTCTCCCCGCATGGTGGCGACAGCTATTTTCAGAAAGCACAGAACATTGTCAACAATGCACCCGACGGACGGGGTATTTCCGGATGGCGGCCTTTTGATGGTATCCGTAACCGGTACTGGCTTGTAGAGAATATGCTCAATACGCGCTATACCATTATGCACGATATTTATTACAACTATTACCGTATGGGGATGGATAAGTTTTATGAGGACGAAGCCGCAGCCCGCGTCGAAATACTGAATGTACTCAACCTCATCAATAATTTCAATACGGATAATCCCAATACGATGATTAACCAGTTTTTTTTCCAGGGCAAATCAAGGGAGTTGCTGCAGGTATTCCTTAAGGCAAATCCACCGGATAAGGCAAGGGCTAAAGAACTGCTGATCAGGCTGGATGTTACGAATGCAAATACCTATAAGGAGGAACTGAAATGAGGGTCTGGCTCATCGGATTTACATTATTGCTTTGCTGTTCCTGCAGGAGCAGATCGAAAGTGCCTTCGGGGATACTGAAGCCGGATGATATGCAGGCTGTGGTGTGGGATATGGTAAGGGCGGATGTGTACAGTACAGACTATATTGCCAGGGATTCCTCAAAGGATGATACGCTTGAAAATGCCAAACTGCAGCAACAGGTATTTATGATTCACCAGACCACCAGGGAAGCCTACCAGAAAAGTTTTGATTACTACCTGCAGAAACCAGACCTGATGAAGGCACTTTTAGATACGATTACGGCAAGGGTGGGGCGCCGGAAGAGCAGGGTGGATACAGGCAGCAACAGTGGCGGACTGAAGATTGACAGGGAACAATAACAATATCCTGACACCACTCACGAATAACACAGACAATACTCAACTGATGAATAAGATTTGTACAGGTGCCGAAGAGGCAATACGCGATATTCCGGATGGAGCCGTCCTGATGCTGGGTGGTTTTGGCCTTTGCGGTATTCCTGAAAACTGTATCAGCGCCCTGGTAAAGAAGCGTGTCACGGGACTTACCTGTATTTCGAACAATGCAGGTGTGGATGATTTTGGCATCGGCCTCATGCTGATGCAGCAGCAGGTGAAGAAAATGATCTCTTCCTATGTTGGAGAAAATGCGGAGTTTGAGCGGCAACTCCTGAGTGGCGAACTGGAAGTGGAACTGATTCCGCAGGGTACCCTGGCCACCCGCTGTATGGCAGCGGGCTATGGTATGCCGGCCATATTTACACCCGCAGGTGTGGGAACGGAAGTGGCGACAGGCAAGGAGACCCGGCGTTTCAATGGTAAGGATTACCTGCTTGAGTACGCATTTGAAGCCGACTTCGCCATCGTAAAAGCGTGGAAGGGCGATACCATGGGAAACCTGATCTATAAAGACACGGCAAGAAATTTCAACCCGCTGATGGCCATGGCGGGAAAGATTACGATTGCAGAGGTGGAGGAGCTGGTACCGGCTGGTGAACTTGATCCGAATATGATCCATACACCGGGTATTTATGTACACCGTATTTTCCAGGGGAAGGATTATGAAAAACGGATTGAACAGCGAACTGTACTTTCAAAAAAATAATTTTGCCCGGTTTGAGCGGCATCAATCACTTACAAACCAATAATTGTCTGTCATGGCTATTGATAAAAATCAGATTGCACAACGCATAGCCCGGGAGCTGAAAGATGGGTATTATGTGAACCTCGGTATCGGCATTCCGACGCTGGTGGCCAACTATATACCTGCCGGGATCAACGTGGTATTGCAAAGTGAAAACGGCTTGCTGGGCATGGGGCCTTTTCCTGAAGCAGGCAAGGAGGATCCGGATCTGATCAATGCAGGTAAACAAACGATTACCACCATTCCGGGTTCGTCTTTTTTCGACAGTGCCATGAGCTTTGGAATGATCCGTGCGGGTAAGGTTGACCTCACCGTACTGGGTGCGATGGAAGTGAGCGACACGGGTGATATTGCCAACTGGAAGATACCGGGTAAAATGGTGAAGGGAATGGGTGGGGCGATGGACCTGGTGGCCAGTGCAAAAAACATTATCGTGGCCATGATGCATACCAACCCCAAAGGGGAGTCCAAGTTACTGCCGGCGTGCAGCTTACCGCTCACCGGTGTGCGCTGTGTTAAAAAAGTACTGACCGACCTCGCGCTGATGGATATTACCGATGAAGGATTCCTGCTGCTGGAACGCGCACCCGGGGTAAGTGTGGATGAAATACAGGCTAAAACAGCAGGCCGACTGGTGGTACGCGGTGAAATACCGGAAATGGTATTCGGCTAATGGCAGCGGTAAATGATGTTGTCTGCTGAAAAAAATACCAACCGCACCTGTACAGCACGATTGGTATTGAAGTGCGTACCCGGAATGGGCTTGCTGGCAACTGAGACTGCCTGTAATGATTTCCGGCAATATCTGCATATCGGCCAGTGCGTTTATCCCGGTAGCTTCATTCATCCTGTTTGTCCGTTATTCTGCCGTTCATGTGCAGCAACAGCCTGCCATATGTTTGCTTAAGCGATTTTTTTATCCGTAAACATCAGTGTTTCAGTGCATCCCCGATAATTGATACCAGGCAGGTCTTTGGATGGTGTTGGCCATTGCGGGTATCGTACTTTGTATAATAAAGTTATTGTATGAGTGATCATTTGCTGTGTACAATTCAATCAACAGCCTTTTTAGGTAAACGGAAAGCCTTGCGGGGTGTATGAATGCCAACCGGTTTATTGTTCAATCTTCGACAGGAGGAGTTCCCGGTAATTTCTGCCAATGGGTAATTTTGCTTTGCCGATTTCAACCTCTATGGCTGAATAGGCATCAATGCGTGACCGGGATACGATGTAGGAGCGATGGATACGGACAAAGTCGCCCGGAAGCTGTGTTTCCAACTGACCCAGTTGCAGTTTGGTGAGCAGCCATTTGCCATTGCCGGTATGGATCTTTACGTATTCTTTCAGGCTTTCAATGTACAGAATATCCGCATAATTTACCCGCACCCTTTTTTTATTGCTGCTCACAAAAAGCCCGTTCTTCCCGATTTCCGGCGATGGTGTTTTTGCCTGCTGCTGCCGGGTGGCGGCTTTGTTGACCGCCTGTATAAAGCGGCTGAACTCTATGGGCTTGAGGAGGTAATCAACCGCGTTCAGCTCAAAGCCTTCCAGAGCGTACTCATGATAAGCCGTTGTAAAAATGATGGCAGCGGTGGGTTCCAGCATTTTTGCAAAAGCATTGCCTTTGAGTTTGGGCAGGTGGATGTCGAGAAAAATGATATCGGCCTTATGGTTTTTTAAATAGGCCATTGCACTGATGGCATCGGCAAAATGCACATCGGCTTCAAGAAAGGGAACCTGGCTGATGTAATCTTTCAGTACTTCGGCAGCCAATGGCTCATCTTCAATAATCACGCACTGCAGCTTTTCCATTTACATGAGTTTGAGTTGTAAAATGATGGCGAATGTGCCGGAGGTATGTGTAATGGTCAACTGGTGAGTGGGGTAAAGCAGGGCCAGTTGCCTTTGCACATTCTGCAGCCCGATACCCTTTTGCGGCACTGCTTCCTGTCCGGTGGCTTCGTTGGAGTTTTCTACGGTAAAAGAGAGTTCTCCCTTGTTTACCAGAAGTTGTATGTTGATAAAGGCATTATGCCTGCTTTCCCCCGCCCCATGTTTGAACGCATTTTCAATAAAGGGGAGCAGGATCAGGGGTGCTATCTGCAGCCCGGGGTCGTCTATTGCTTTATGAAAGACGAGGGCGAGTTTATGGCCATGCCGTATCCGTTCGAGCTCGGTATAATCTTCAAGTACTTTTATTTCCTCGCTGATGCTGATGGTTTTTTTGCCCGACTCGTAGAGCATGAAGCGGAGCAGTTTTGAAAGCCGCATTACCACATCCGGTGTTTGCGGTGCCTGCTTTCTGGCCAGTGCATAAATGTTATTGAGGGTATTGAATAAAAAATGGGGGTTGATCTGCGATTTTAAAAACTTCAGTTCAGAAATGATTTTTTCTTTCTCGAACAACATGGCCCTTTCCTTTGCCTTTTGGGAAATATGGTAATATTCCAGGATGATGAGTACGGTTACAGGCCCGATCATATCAAAGAAAGTGATATTGAGTGCGCTGAGGTTGATGAAACCTGCTCTGAGTGTGCGGTGAAACAATACCGGGCTTACAAAGTAATAAAACAATGCGCGGTAAAAGAGCAGCACAACCAATACGACTGCTGAGATGAGTAAGGTTGTAAAGACGGGATGGATTTTTTTCGGGAGTTCTTTAGTGATCAGTATTTGAAGAAGTACCCAACCCAGCAGCATTTTGGGGATCATCGAAAAACCAACACCTGTGGCGGCCTGGTAAAGGCGCAGACGGAGGGGTACCTCATCTGAATAGGCGAGGTATTCAAGATAAAGGTCTATGACATAGTACGATATCCAGAATAAAAGGAAAAAAAGCTTCCTGGTTCTCATGGTTAAATATCCGTATAAGCAGCAGGAATGGCAATAGAAAATGTACCAACTGTACTGATGAGCGTACCAATGCCTGTTTTTGGGGTATTAATGGCGGTCAGGGGCATAAAAAACCCCTGCCGGCTGGCAGGGGTAAGTATCAACACATTTGTATTATTCTGCTTTTGCTTCACCTGCCGCAGCTTCACCGCCTTCAAACTTCTTCTTCAGATCAGCCAGTGCACTCAGGTCACCCAGTGTGGATTTTTCCACTTTGTTCTGGATATTCTTTACTGCTTTTTTGGTTGATTCTGCGTCGGCGTGTGCTTCCTTGCGCAGGATTTGCTTTTCTTCTTCTTTAGCTGCTTCCCACAGGCGGGTATGGCTGAGTACGATGCGTTTGTCGTTGCGGTCGAACTCGATCACCATAAAGCGGTCGTGTGTATCCGCAGTGATGGTGGTGCCATCTTCCTTGTGCAGGTGACGTGCTGGTGCAAAACCTTCCAGGCCATAAGGGAGTTGTACCACGGCACCCTTATCGTCTTTCCTGGTAACAGTACCCTCATGAATACTTCCAACGGGGAAGGTATCGGCGAGGGTATTCCAGGGATCTTCTTCAATTTGTTTGTGACCCAACTGGAGTTTACGGCTGTCTTTATCGATGTGCATGATCACGACTTCGATATTGTTGCCCACTTTTGTGTATTCGTTGGGGTTATTGAAGCGCTTAAGCCAGCTCAGGTCGCTGATGTGGATCATACCACCAATACCGGTTGCGAGTTCCACAAATACGCCATAAGGGGTAATGTTCTTTACCACACCATTGTGCTTACTGCCTTGAGGGAATTTAACTTCGATATCACCCCATGGATCGCCGGTCATTTGCTTGATCGACAAACTCATCTTACGGGTATCTTTATCAAGTGTTACCACTTTGGCTTCATGCTCGTCGTTGAGTTTAAAGAACTCTTTGGCGTTGATAGGCGTATTGGCCCATGTAATTTCACTTACGTGTACCAGGCCTTCCACGCCGGGCATGATTTCAAGGAATGCACCATAGTCTTCAATATTCACCACTTTACCTTTTACGATCTCACCTTCTTTGATGGTTTCGTGCAGGGTATCCCATGGATGGGGGGTGAGTTGTTTCAGACCAAGGCTGATGCGTTTTTTATCATCATCAAAGTCGAGTACCACCACGTTCAGTTTCTGATCGAGTTTGAGTACTTCACTTGGATGGTTGATCCGTCCCCAACTGATGTCGGTGATATAGAGCAGACCGTCTAAGCCGCCGAGGTCAAGAAACGCACCGAAGTCGGTGATGTTCTTGATGGTTCCTTCGAGAACCTGGCCTTTTTCGAGTTTGCCCATGATTTCAGCACGTTGTGCTTCGATATCGCTTTCGATCAGTGCTTTGTGCGACACCACGGCATTTTTGATGGCTTCGTTGATCTTCACCACTTTAAATTCCATGGTTTTACCTACAAACTGATCGTAATCGGTAACGGGTTTCACGTCGATCTGTGATCCTGGCAGGAAGGTTTCCATACCGAATACGTCAACGATAAGACCACCTTTGGTTTTGCTGGTTACCTGGCCGGTAACGATTTCACCGGTTTTGTGTACTTCCATGATACGCTCCCATGCCCTGCTGGTGCGGGCTTGTTTGCGGCTCAGGTGAAGGTTGCCATCGCGGTCTTCTTTTTCCACAACCATTACTTCCACGAGGTCACCTACTTTAATACCACCGGGAATATCGCGGAATTCATTCAGCGAGATCAAGCCATCACTTTTGAAGCCGATATTGACTACTGCATCGGTTTTGGTGAGGGCTTCGATGGTTGCCTGTATCATTTCGCCATCATTGATCTGGCGGAATGTGTTTTCATACACGCTGTCGTACTTTGCTTTTTCTTCAGCATTGTAATACGTTACGTTGCGTTTGTCTACACTCCAGTCAAAATCGTCGTGCGGACTGGCCTTTGCGGGCTCAACTGCCGGAGCGGCAGCAACTACAGGCTCAACTGTTGGTGCAACAGTTGCGGCAGGTTCATTTGTTGTCGCAGCAGCTACAGGCTCAGCAGCAGGTACTTCTGCCGGTGCTCCCGCAGTCTCACCTGCATCTGCGTTTAGTTGTTTTGTTAAAAATTTTGTGAACATGATAAAATCCCAATTGGTTTAAATTTGGGAGGGCAAAGGTAACGCTAATAATCCATATTTTACGCACAAAAGCCCTGTTTTCCGGGCTTTTGTCAACAAATGTTGCCGGGTGTCTGGTGTAAGCGGCTGAAAGGGGTTTTTTCCGGCTTTGTAATCCGTTTTCCTTCTTTTATCTTCGCCCCATGAGCAAATACCTCATTGTTGGTTTGGGTAATGCGGGAAATGAGTATGCCAATACCCGTCACAATATCGGTTTTGATGTTGTATATGCCTTTGTAGCCCGTCATGGGGGTAGTTTCAGCCAGGAACGTCTGGCCTATCGTGCCGAAGTGAAGTGGAAGGGTAAGACATTTATCTGTATTTGTCCCACAACGTATATGAACCTGAGCGGAAAAGCGTTCAAATACTGGTTGGACAAAGAAAAAATAGCACTTGATCAAACCCTGACCATTGTAGATGAACTTGCGCTGCCCCTCGACAGGATCCGTTTACGCGGGTCGGGTTCGCCGGCTGGGCACAATGGTCTGAAAGACATACAGGCTACGCTGGGTACGGATCAGTATCCCCGTCTCCGCTTTGGTATCGGCAACCAGTTTCCGAAGGGGATGCAGGCTGATTTTGTGCTGGGCAAATGGCGGAATGATGAACTGCCGCTGGTGCGCATTAAAATTGATAAATGTGCAGATGCTATTGAGTCCTTTGCTGCTGCAGGGTTAGAGCGTACCATGAACCAGGTGAATAACCTCGTATTTACAGCAGCGTAATTGTGGATAATTGTTTTTTTTAGTCTATTTGATTACTTTCGTTGAAAATAACCAACTGCCAAGCAAAACTGACTTTGCTATGAAGATAATTTGTATAGGAAGAAATTACGCAGATCATGCGAAGGAATTAGGAAATGATATACCAGACGAACCGGTGATCTTTATGAAACCCAAGAGCGCGTTGCTTCAGGGACATACACCATTCTATTACCCTGAATTCACGAATGAATTGCATTATGAATGTGAACTGGTACTCAGGGTGTCCAAAAACGGTAAATATATTCCTGAGCGGTTTGCGGGTAATTACTACAACGCCATTACGGTAGGGATCGACTTTACCGCCCGGGATATACAGGAAGAGCTGAAATCGAAGGGATTGCCCTGGGAAAAAGCAAAAGCCTTTGATAACTCTGCTGCTGTGGGGCGCTTTATGGATATTACGCCTGCGCTGAACAAAAAGAATATAAATTTTTGTCTCTACAAGAACAAGGAATTGGTGCAACAGGGTAATTCGGGTAAAATGATCTTCAGTTTTGATTCGATTGTATCGCATATTTCCAATTACTTTTCGCTGAACATCGGCGACCTCATTTTTACGGGCACACCTGCGGGTGTGGGTGAATGTGTGGTGGGCGATGAACTGGAAGGGTTTATCGAGGATGGAATGCTGCTTACGATGGATGTAAAATAAAAAAGCAACCGCCCGAAAGAGCGGTTTTTTTGTACCGCGCCATTTACGCACGGACTCTTATAATTCTTTTTGTATTCGGGGCAAATAAATGGCATACCAGCCAACGCCGGGAGCGTAATATTTTATACTTTGCAGCCGATTTACTATTCAACATGATTGCTGAACAAACTCTTTTACAGGCCTGGCGCCTGATGTGTACGGCCAGGGCTATGGCTGTTACCTACGAAAACAACCGGCAGGTATGCCGTTATGTACATTCTACCAGCCGTGGCCATGAAGCGATACAGCTCGCTACGGCCTTCCAGTTGCTGCCCTGCGATTATATCAGTCCCTACTACCGCGATGAGAGCATATTATTAGGACTTGGGTTCACGCCTTATCAACTGATGCTGCAACTGCTGGCCAAAGGGAATGACGGCTTTACGGGGGGCCGCGAATACTACTCACATCCCAATTACCGGGGTACGGATAAGCCCACCATCATCCACCAGAGCAGCGCTACAGGCATGCAGGTGATACCCACTACAGGTATTGCGCAGGGCTTACAATACCTGGATGTCATGGGTTCGGACAGGTACGTTAAGGGGCCGGCAGGGGAGCGGCCTGTGGTCATCTGTTCACTGGGAGACGCGAGTGTTACTGAAGGAGAAGTGAGCGAGGCGCTCCAATTTGCGGCCTTAAAGCAGTTGCCTATCATTTACTTAGTGCAGGATAACCAGTGGGGCATCAGTGTGAGTGCCGCAGAGGCGCGTAGTATGACGGCGTACGAATATGTTGCTGGTTTTACCGGCATAAACCGGGTAAGTGTTGACGGGAGTGATTTTGTACAGAGTTATGCGGTGATGAAGGCCGTAGTGGATGAAGTGCGTGCGCAGCAACACCCGGTACTGGTGCATGCTGCAGTGCCCTTGCTGGGACACCATACCAGTGGTGTACGTAAGGAATTTTACCGTACGGCCGACGATCTGGCTATCCATAGTGCAGATGACCCGATCCTGAAGCTGGAGCAGCAACTGCTGGCAAATGGTGTACCACAGGAGCGGCTGGATATGATCAATGCGGAAGCGGTTGCCTATGCAGCGGCACAATTTACAGAAGCGGTAGCAGCACCCGAACCGGATCCTGCCACGGTGGAACAGCATGTTTTTGCACCCGTGGTTGTACAGGAAGAAAAAGGCGTGCGTACGCCACCGGGGCGGGATAAAATTGTGATGGTGGATGCTGCGTTGTTTGCCATCAGGGAAATCATGGAAGCATACCCGGAAGCGGTTTTATA
>JAAFIK010000038.1 GCA_013298665.1 Chitinophagales bacterium | reverse complement strand
TCTCATAATGCGATAGCATAACAGACATCGTCGATGAACGATACAAAGCCGTACTGTACGTAAAAGAAATATTCAATAACCCCTCAGGAGTTACAGACAAATCAGCACTAATATCTAATTCGGAAGTTTTTGAAGCCAGCAAACGATGATCATCTGCAGTAAGGAAAAGACCATCTCCTAGATCGAGATGACCACCGGGTGTATTATGCAGGGCAAATTTTATATCAAAAACCGGATTTCGGCTACGGTCACGACTCAGGCCTATCTCCCCTACAATCTTATCAAAAGGAAGATCCTGGTGTTCAAACGCTTCCAGTACATTCTCTTTAACGCGCTGCAAGAATTCAACAAAACTAAGATTACTACTGATTTCACTTCTCAGCACAAGTGAATTGACAAAGAGACCTACAGCACCCTCAATCTCCTGGTACTGTCTTCCTGCAACAGGTGTTCCCACGCAGATGTCCTCCTGACCACTGTAGCGGTAAAGTAACACCTTAAACGCAGCAAGCATCGTTATGAACAAGGTTGTCCCCTGATTGCGTGACAAGCGTTGTAAGTTTTCCAGCAGCGATAAATCAGTAACAACTGATACCATCGCACCCTTATTGCTGTGTAAAGCCGGACGCGGAAAATCAGTTGGCATATTTATGCTGCCAACTCCTCTCAAACGTTCCTTCCAATAAGACATCTGTTTACTTAATACCTGCCCTTGCATATATCTCCGTTGCCAAATCGAGTAATCAGCATACTGAACAGGTAATTCCGGCAACCGAATTTTTTCTCCTGTAGTACAGGAACGATAAAATTCCGTTAATTCCCTAACAATAATGGCCATTGACCAAAGATCAGAGGCGATATGGTGCATGACAACAATAAGTATATGCTCATCGGAAGCCAATTGTATCAATCGGGCACGAAGCATATAATCTCTGGATAAATCAAAAGGCTGCCGGATAAAAGAATCAATATACTCCTGAATCGCAATTTCATCAACAGCCAAAGCATCACGTACTTCAATACTTAAACTCCAGTCATCAACAGAATTAATTTTTTGAAACGCGAACTCTTCATCTTTTGCTACAACCGTTCGCAGCACTTCATGACGGGAGACAACAGATTTCAGAGAAAAGGATAATGCATCTGTATTGAGTGGCCCTTTCAGCCGGATGACAGATGGTATATGATATTGAACACTTCCCTCCAACTGATCGATAAACCACATTCTTTGCTGTGCAAAAGATAAAGGAATACGATCCGGGCGGAATTGCCTGACGAGTGCCAATGAATGATGAGCATAAATGACTGCTGAATCATCCTCAGGTGCCGGAATGCAGGAGAACAAAAACCGGTCGGGGGTTCCATCAGGAAGCATCGCCACGTAATCCACCTTTACTATTTCATCAGGAATCATTGAAGGCTGAAAATTATTAACCAGCTTACCCCTGACTTCTGCAACATCGGTTACGGCAATTACGGAAAAGTTTACAGAAAGTTTTCTGTCAGGGGTATAATCATTCTTAATAAAAGCAACTGCATCTTTGACACCCGCAACACTCTTGACAACAGACTCAATTTCCTGTGCCGATATTTTGATGCCATTGAGCCAGATCAGCGAGTCATTCCTTCCTGCCAAATGGATATTCCCATTCGGTAGATACATCGCCATTTCCCCTGTTTTATAAACAATATCTTCAAAGTCGTCATGCAGAGGGTTCTGAGTAAAGAAAAACTTACTAGCCACAGGTGCATTAATATATCCTTTGGCCAGAAATGGAGACTTGATATACAACTCTCCCAACTCTCCCTTTGTGCAAAGTTTATTATCCTTGTTCAAAATAAACTCTACTGTATTTGCAACAGCCTTGCCCACCGGGATCAATAACCCCGGTTTGCTTTCATACGCGTCTGCAGGCTGGATGACATAAAAAAGTTTCAGTAACGATGTTTCCGGGGATCCATAAAGATTGACCAGTTGAACACGGTCTTTGATGATCCTATACCAGCGTGACACATCAGCACCCAAAAGAGGTGCTCCAGTAAGAAAAACATACTGCAGATTGAGAAAAATATTATCGCCGTTACTTCTGGTACTTTCCATCTCCATGAGTACGGAGCGGAAAAGAGGTGGCCTAAGCATCATAAAATTGACGGCTTTCTGCTCAAGCCACTGTGCAAGCATCCCATGGTTTGAATAAGACAGATCATCAGGTATGCAAAGCCTGCCCCCGGAAGTAAGGGGGAACAAAATCTCAATCAAAGAGGTTTCATGCATCAAAGGCAGCAACTGACTTACTGCAACACCCTTATCTACAGGAAAGGTTTTTCTCTGCCAGGAAAGGAAATGTGCAAGGCTTTTGTGCTTTGCTTCCACCCCCAATCTGCTCCCATCGTTTATGCTTGTATAGAAAATATGGCTGCTATCATCGGGAGTAATTGCTAAAAATAAGTCACCTTCATCAATAGCAGAAACAGATAGCTTTTGCCGCACAGAACGATTGGCAACGTCAATCAAATCTATTTCGAATTCATCGCTTACCAAAAGGACATACTTAAGAAAAGGCATTTCATTTTTTGAAGCCATCAATACTTCCAGACCCTGCTCGTCTGTGAGTAAGGCGTATGCACAACTGTTTTCCAGCATATAAAAATGCTGCTCAGCAGGCACATCCCTATCAACAGGCATTGCAACAACACCAGCTTTAAAACAAGCAATCAATGATGAGACGTATTGAATACCCGGGAAGAACCAGAGTCCTGCTACCTTACCCTGACAGTCGAGTTTTTGCAGCACCGAGGCAATGCGATTCGCTTTACGGTTAAGCACATCATATGTAATAGCAGTATCGCCATACTCAACGGCAATAAGATCAGGACCGCTTTTAACATTATCCTCAAAAATACAATGAGCAAATTTATTCCGCATGTAACAATTATAATTAGGTCTGCATTTCCGAAATGAGGATAGCCATACAGTAGCAATGGTAATTTTGTTTTACTGATGACTTATACAGGCATGTTGGTTATTTTTTTAGCCCCACTTGCCAGCAATCAAAAATCTTCATCAATTTTTACTATCCTGCTGGAAAGTTCATCCTTTTGATATGAATCATCCGTTGCAGATTCAGGGGCACTATCACCAAGAAAGGCAGACATACCCAAGACAGTAGGGTGAGAAAAAAACTGTTTTGCTGGTATGTTTACATTCAATTTCTTTTGCATAAGTGAAATGACCGACATAACCTTTAGTGAATCTCCGCCCAACTCAAAAAAATCGTCATTAATACCTACTTTATCGTAGCTGAAAAAGGCAGCCCAAATATCTGCAATCAGACCTTCCTGTTGAGTAGCCGGCGCCACATAAGGAACACTAAGATCAGGTCGTTGATATACACTGTCCGAAATCGCCGGATCATCAGCAGCATTCTCCTGTCCTTCTATTCTTCTGGTGGCAAGCTGGTTTTTGACCAGATAATTCAGATCGCCCTCTCCCGCGTAAATAAGCACCTGTGTAAATTGCTGTTCAATAAGTCTTCCGAATATTTCTTTCCCTTCAGCATCGCTGATTCCGTCTGTTCTTTTAGTCATTTCTGCTTCCTGACCCTTAGCCTGACTTGCGGCAACAGGGCGCTTTGAATGCTCACCACGATCTGAAATGCGTAAGCGTGTAAAGCCTTCAATGTTCACCAGAGTCAACCCATTGGTGTCAGCAATAACGACATCATACTTCAGTTCATTTCCCTCAATGCTGTTGGCATGATAACGGTGGATTATACTGAATACCTTTGAAGGAAGTGGTGAAAAAACGGTCAGCTTTTCATAGCGAAAAGGCAAAAAGGTATCGGAATCCCATACTTCAGCATCATAGTAAGTAGCCATATCGAGCAAAGCCGGATGCAATTTATAGTTCTCAATATCCCCAAGAAACATATCATCCAGTTCAAGAAAAGACAATTGATAATCTTTCCCTTGTTTTATCCAGGATCGGTTATTCCATCTTGGTCCGTAAAAATCCGAATAAAAAAGGTCTTTTGTATTTGAATCTTTGGTCAGTGTAGCCTCTGTACAATTACGTTCTATCTCACTGATATTGTGAACAACGGGCTCCCGCTCAAGCGCTTCAATGAATACTTCTCCGGTTGCATGCACGAGCCAGCCAAAACTTTCTGACCTGTCTCTGCTGCGGACAGACAGTTTATATCTTCCCTCCTCTTTCCGCAGGATTACATGAACCTCCCGCTCGGTTGAAGAACTGAAAAGCATCGGCGCATGAAAAGATGCGTTAGTAAACACTGTGTACCCGGTATTTTGCCATAAAGAAAAAGCCGCGTTCATCATTTCCAGATAAGCTGTCCCAGGCATAACCGCATGATCGGCCGATATCCGATGTTCTTTAAGAAACCAGTCGCGTTCAGCAGTGAGATAAGAAACAAATACAACCTCAGTAATTGAGACCTCAACCTTCTTTCTGAAAAGATAATGATTAAATATCCGGCTCTCCTTTACTTCAAAATTTTTATAGTCCAGTTGATTAAGATAAGCATTCAGCCCAAGTCCAGAGTCGCGCCAGTAATCCCAGTTCACTGAAGTTACAAGAAAATTCTCATTGGTGTTCTGATAAGCAAATGCATCCATAAAGTTATTGGCTGAGGTATAGCTGACCTGACCAGGATAAGGCACAACAGAAGCCAACGATGAACATAAAACCATAAAAGCGGCATCGCCAAAATACTGTCTCAATAAAATACTTCCTTTTACCTTAGCGGAAAAAACTTTATCCGTCATCTCCTTGCTGGTAAACTGTATCATCCGGCCATCTGAAACTCCTGCAGAATGAATGATGCCATTTACTTTACCATGATTGCTAAGTACATCATTTTTGAAAATCATCATTTGTATGGTATCCGCAACATCAACCTGGTAATAAAATACTTCAGATCCACTATCCGATATCCCTTTTATGCGTAATAAAATATTTTTAAAACTATCATAATCCGGCAATTTTTCAATTTCGGCATCCCATAACTCTTTTGCCGGAAAATAGGAGCGCCCTGTTAAAACAATTACAGCCTTACACAGACTTGCGATATACTCCGCTACAGCAAGACCAATACCTCCCGTACCACCGGTAATCAGGTATACTCCCCCATCTTTGAAAGGAGCATTTGTCTTGCGGGCATCTACAGTGATTTGTTCAAAATGTCTAACCCAACGATGCCCGTTTCGGTATGCAACAATATGATCGGAGGTTGAACTTCTGATTTCCCGCAAAATTATTTCGCACAGACCAGGCAGCGATATTCCATTCGCAGACATATCGATATCAATTAACTGACAACTGATATTTAAATACTCAAGTGGAATTATTTGCAGAGGACCGAATAATATTGCCCGCTCCGGGCTTATTTTCTCTCCCCCGCAAACATCAAATAATTCGTTACTGATCACCTTCAGCTTTACGTCATTTAAAATATCGTTTTCCCGAATAGCCCTGGCAATATTCAATAAGCTGTCAAAAAAAACATCCCGGGCAAAATCGAAAGCATCAATCGTAACTTCGCCGGAAATTGCTATCCCACTACTCCATAAATAAAGAATATTAATGATACTGTTATCCCCGGCAGTACTGTCTTTGAACAGTTTTACAAAATCTGCCTCTGTCGACGGATTGATTTCATAGTAACCGTCGCCTTTAACGAACTGTTGTCCTTTCCGGACAAAAATAACTTGTCCGGCATCTTTCATTACAGCATCAGCTAAATAATTACTCATCCCAGGATCATCCGCAAATATGTATATATAGGAAAGGCTATTATCCTTATTGAAAATACCCTGTGATATATTAAGGCGTTTCCAGAAAGGTACATAGAACCATTCCGGCAACGATGAGACCGATCCGGTAACAGGCTTTGCACCTGTAAATGCAGCATCTTCAAAAGGATCTACCTCAGTAGCATATTTTACGGGCTCAAAGGAGTAAGTAGGCAAAGACTGTTTCAGTCTTTGCTCTGATGAAAAATATGCGTCCCAATTCACACCACCTCCCTTCGCCCAGAATTGTCCGAGCCCTTCTGTCAAACAACGAAAATCATTATCCGTATCTTTCGCGGACTTAAGCAAATTTACTATTGCAGGAGCATGTCCCCCAATCTTGTGTTGCTTTAATAATCCTGAAAGAGATCGTCCGGGGCCGACTTCGATAAATATGTTTTCACCACTTAACTCTGCAATCGCACTTACCCCCGAAGAAAACTTCACTGTATGACGCATATGCCGGACCCAATAGTCCGGAGACATCGCTTCTTCATCAGCAATGACCTTCCCGGTCAGGTTAGAAATAAATGGCCTGGAAGGCTTATTGAAAGTAACCTTATCCATCTCGCTTCTGAATTCCTGCAAAATACCATCCTGCATACCTGAATGAAACGCATGAGAGGTATGCAATGTGATATATGCAATACCATCCTTATCAAGCAAGGACTTCGCTTTATCTATAGCTTCAAAATTTCCTGAAAGCACAACACTTTCCGGGCTGTTTACTGCTGCCAGAAAAACACCTTCCCCAAGGTACTTCATGGCATCCGATTCCGCCAAAGGAATACTAAGCATCGCTCCGGGGTCAACACTATTCATCAACATTCCCCGTCTGATTACCAGACGAAGTGCGTCTTCAAAACTAAAAACACCACTGATACAGGCCGCAGTATACTCTCCTATACTGTGTCCAATCATATACCCTGGCGTTATTCCGATAGACATCAGGTAACGCGCCAGCGAATACTCTACCAGAAAAAGCAGGGGTTGTGTATATTTCGTTTCATTAATACCTTTTCCAGGTGTCGATTTCTCAAATAAGATTGGCCTGAAATCCTCCCCTGTCAACTTGTGGATAATGGAAAGACCAGCATCAATATCATCCCGGAACACAGGAATATTATCATAAATATCCATGACCATACCACCATACTGTGCTCCCTGTCCGGGAAACATAAATACAACAGATTTCACTATATCATTTACACGATTCTTCTGTTCACTGCCTTTAATGGCTTCTAATGATGCGAGCAATTCATCCCTGTTGCTGAAAACAAGCGCTTTACGATAATAAAAATGTTTTCGTCCAACCAGCAACGTATAACTCAGGTCATCTAGATTAGTATCGGGCTCCCCGAGAAGGTGTACGCTTAATTTTTCGGCATACCTGACCAGGGAACTTTCAGTTTTCGCAGACAGTACCAGTAATTTATATAACTTGCCTTTCCCGCTGATTTCAGGAACAGGAGGTTCTTCTACAATAGCATGTGCATTCGTGCCTCCCACTCCAAAAGAACTCACGCCTGCACGCAAAGGTGTGCCATTACTCCGCAGCCATTCATTGGTTTCCGTATTTACATAAAAAGGACCTTCACCAAAATTAATTCCCGGATTGGGGCTGTCAAAATTCAGGCTGGCCGGGATTATTTCATACTTCAGGCACAACGCAGTCTTGATCAAGCCGGCAACTCCGGCAGCAGCATCAGCATGGCCGATATTTGTTTTTACAGACCCCAATGCACATTTATGAGTGGTGTTTTTATTGAAGGCAATATTTAATGCTTCTACTTCGATAGGATCTCCTAATCTGGTACCCGTCCCATGCGCTTCTACATAACTGATGGTATCAGGATTGACTTTAGCAAACTTCTGCGCTCTTCTGATACAGTCAACTTGTCCCTCTACGCTGGGAGCTGTAAACCCAACTTTCTTATTCCCGTCATTATTGATTGCAATCCCTTTGATAACGGCATGAATATGATCCCCATCTTTAAGTGCATCATCAAGCCGCTTTAATACAACGGCTCCTGCTCCCTCACTCCATACTGTTCCGCTGGCTTTACTATCAAATGCCCGGCAATGGCCATCACGCGAAACAATCATACCCTCCTCAAACAAATACCCTTTTTGCTTTCGTGTATCAATGGAAACACCACCCGCAACTGCCACCCGGGTTTCCCCGAGTAATAAACTCTTGCAGGCAAGATTAACGGCAACAAGCGATGTCGAGCAGGCTGTATTTACAGTAATCGCAGGTCCGGTAAGGTTCAACTTATATGCCAGCAAAGAGACCAGGTAATCCTTGTTATTCAGATGGCTCAATGTTATGCCATCAATCAGCCCGTTGTTATTTTTTAACCGGGAATACACTTTCCAGTTCAGGTCCTCCCCTCCGCCCGCGAAAAGACCGATTGATCCCTTTGTGTCATCCGGATTTACACCTGCATCCTCCAGCGCCTCCCAAATACATTCGTGGTAAACCCTGTGCAATGGGTTGAGAAATACTACATCAATCGGTCTGTAATCAAAAAAATTTGAATCAAAAACATCCTTATCCTTTAATACGGGATTAGATTTGATAAAATCGGGGTGCTTTATGGTTTTCTCGTCAAGATTCCTTGCAAGAAGTTCTTCGTCAGAATAAAAGGTTATTGATTCTACTCCATTTTTCAGATTCTCCCAATACTCCCTCCATGTGGAAGCCCCGGGATAACGGCAGGCCATACCAATGATTGCGATTTCCAAACCTGTGTACACTTGTTTAGTTTTCATTTTTCTGTTCACTTAATAAAATAAATGTTTTCTGCATGATATCTACAGATGAATCTATTGCTTCATCCAACACTTGTATATATTCCTCCTTCTTGTATGCCTCCGAGAATAGTTGTCCGGCAAAAACTCTTATATACGGGTACTTAAAAGCCGTTAAAACTGCGATATTAGTATTAAAGGATTTGTTTACCAGGGCTACCATCTGAATCACTTTGCCGGAATTTCCGCCAAGATCGAAAAAATTATCTGTGACGCCTATGTGCTCAATCCCCAATACCTGTTGCCAGATGTCGGAGATACCTCTTTCCATATCATTCCCCGGTGCTGTATATTCAACAGTTTTTGACAACCGGGCACCTTCCGTGAGCGGGAGTTTTTTTCTGTCAATTTTCCCATTGGGTGTTAATGGCATTACTTCGAGGCGAATATAACGATCAGGTATCATAAATGCGGGCATTGCCGCTGAAAGGTATTCCTTAATCGTAGTAATATCCAATTCCAGTGTGCATGTTATATAAGCACAAAGTTCATCAGAGCCATCCGCGGTTGTACCGGCAAGAACGACTGCCTCATCAATATCTGGTATTTGCTGAAGAGCAACTTCCACTTCGCCTAACTCAATACGGAATCCTTTTACTTTCACCTGACTATCGGTTCTTCCCAGCAGAAGAATATTTCCATCAGGTAGCCATTTCCCAATATCGCCGGTTTTGTAAATGATATCATTGACAACGAAAGGATTGGGCAGAAAGCGTTCTGCAGTCAGCTCAGGTCTATGCAGATATCCGGCCGATACGCCCCTGCCACCGATATAAATTTCTCCCGGGACACCTTGTGGCAGCAGGTTGAAATGTTCGTCAAGAATATATATACCGGTATTGTAAATGGGCTTACCAATGGAACAAAAAACATCATCCCGCTTTACCTGTGTAAATGTGGAGTAAGTAGTAGTTTCTGACGGTCCATACAGATTAAATACACTTTCAATATGATCCAGTTCATACAATTCCTGCACAAGTTTTATCTGCAGGGGCTCTCCGGCAAGATTAATGGTTTTCACTGATCTGGGAATAGCATTTGCCGACAATAGTGCCCTGATAGCAGAGGGTACAGTGTTAATAAGGGTCACTGAATTTACGGACAAATTGGTTCCGCAATCAAGCACACTGTCTACAAGTATAACTTGACCACCTGTCGTCAACGGGAGAAATATCTCAAATACAGACAAATCAAAACATACCGAAGTGGAAGCAAGTATATTCTCCGTTGAAGCCTTAAATACACGGTCTGCCCAGGCAAGAAAATGAACTACATTCTTATGCATTACTTTTATTCCCTTGGGATTACCCGTGGAACCAGAAGTGTAAATGACATAGGCAGTCTGTGTTTGGGCAATTCCGATATCAGGATTGCTTGTCTGCTCCTTTGCGATATTACTTTTCTGGTCATCAATATCAATAACCATAACACTATCAGCAATATTCTTTACAGCAGCACCGGCAATGACCAGTCCGGCACCGGCATCACGAAGCATATAAGCAATACGGTCTGGCGGGTATTCAGGATCAATCGGCACATAAGCACCGCCGGCTTTTATAACCGCAACCATGGCCAGCAATAATTCTGCACTACGGCCCAGACAAACGGGCACGAGAATATCTTGCTTCACTCCATTCCGCAAAAGATAATGCGCAAGCTGGTTTGCCTTTTTATTGAATGCATCAAAAGTCAGTACAGCTGAGTTATATACCAACGCAACTGCTTCCGGAGTTTTTGCAGCCTGTTTTTCCAGTAATCCTACCAAAGTAATATCATTGCTGACTGGATGGAAAGTATCGGTAAATACCTTCAGCAGAGCTTTCTCTTCTTCGGGTTTCAGCATCTGTAGCTTTGCAACAGAAGCATTCGGGTTATTGACCACCGACTCAAGCAACCGGATATAATGCCCAGTCATCTGCCGGATTGTTTCTCTCTTGTAAAGATCGGTGCTGTATCCGGCCTGAATACTTAATCCGTTCGCTGTTTCCTGAATCGCAAAATTAATTTCAAAAATTGTTGTTGCAGAGGGATGAGGTTCATGTGAAGTCTTCAACCCATGCAGAAAATCGTCATCAACGACTACACTATCAGTATTCTGTAAGGCAAACATAATCTGGAATATCGGCGTACGGCTGAGATCCCTTTCCTTAACTACCGCCTGCACAATTTTTTCGAATGGAACATCCTGGTATTGATAAGCATCCAATGTTGACTTTTTCACTTCCTTTAATACATCCTGAAAAGTATGTACATGCTGCAGATCTGTCCTTACCACTACAGTATTCACAAAGAAGCCCACCAAACCATCTACAGCATCATGCGTCCTGTCGGCTGTAGGACTGCCTATACAAATATCCGTTTGCCCGCTATAGCGGGAAAGCAGCACCTTAAAAGCAGCAAGCATGGTAATAAATAATGAAACTCCACTGCCCCTGGATAATTGTTGCAATGACCTCTTGAGTTGTTCGGAAATAGTTGCTTCAACAACCGCACCTTGGTGGCTCAGCATTGCTGGTCTGGCAAAGTCATGGGGCAGGTTGACCGGTGTCACATCCTTCAAATGCTCAATCCAGTAACTCAGTTGACCGTCAAGTATAAACCCACTGAGGTAATTTCTTTGCCAGATTGCGTAATCTGCATACTGAATAGGTAAAACAGGAACGGTATAGGGTACGTTCGTTATTGCTGCCCTGTAAAATCCGGAAAGCTCTTTGATTATTATCGGCAAAGACCAGGCATCTGAAGAAATATGGTGCAGTACAATAACCAGTAAATACTCATCTTCATGTAAACGAACAAGACCGGCCCGCAGCATATGATTACAGGATAAATCAAAAATCCGTTCAGTCATTTCGTTTATGTATTCCGCCTCTGATATACCATTTTCATCCCCATCAAATACTGCTTTGTCAGTAAACTCCAGTTGCCATGTCCCGGGTTCAAGAGTTTCCTGATACGGAATCCCTCCGGTTGCTTTAATTACCGTTCTCAAAATCTCATGACGGTCTATTACACAGTTGAATGCATAGACAAGTGCTTCAGGTTGCAAACGGCCATGCAGCCTGAGTACTGCAGGTATATGATACTGTACAGATCCTTTCAGTTGATCAATTATCCATAACCGCTCCTGTGCAAAAGAAAGAGGGACTGAGCCGTTCCTTTTCTGAGGAATGATGCCAGGAGTTTTTATAATGGCATCCTCCCTTCTCAGGCGGCTTGCGATTTCTCTTATCGTTGGATAAAGGAATAAATCTCTGATCGTCACTTCTGCATCCAGTTCCTTTCTTATAGCCCAGACCATTTTTGTCGCAAGCATTGAATGACCACCCAATTCAAAAAAATCATCCAGAACACCGATTTGCAAAATACCAAGTATCTTTTGCCAGATACTTACCAGTTTTTGTTCAACATCATTCTCTGGTGCTGCATATTCAACAGTCGAAGTATTCAAGGCAGGATCGATCGGAGGCAGGCATTTACGATCAATTTTCCCGTTAGACGTCAACGTCCAGTTATATACCCGAACATAATACCCTGGTAACATGTATGCAGGTAGTTTTTTAGCAAGAAAAGACCTGATGACCTGGGGTAATATCTGCTCGCGACTGATAAAATACGCCACCAACTGGTTCTCTCCCTGATCACTCTTCCGGACGGTAACAACAGCAGATATGATGGTCGGAAAAGAATTAAGCACAGCTTCTACTTCGCCTAATTCGATCCTGTAACCACGAATTTTCAACTGGTCATCCGCCCTCCCGATAAACTCAACATTTCCGGAGGGCAGCCAACGGCATATATCGCCTGTTTTATATAATCGGGCTTCCCCGCAGAGGTCATGCAGAAAACGTTCTTTTGACAAGTCCTCACGATTGATGTAGCCCCTGGCTAATCCATCTCCAGCGATATATAACTCACCGGGTACGCCTAATGGACATAATTCAAAATAACTGTTAAGAATATAAAGACGGGTATTGGAAATCGGTTTCCCAATAGGAATATTTGCATCCGATTGCTCAACCGGAAAGCTGGTAGCAACAACTGTACCTTCTGTAGGCCCATAATTATTGACCACCTGATAACTGGTATTTTCAAAGGCATTGAGTTTATCTCCGCCAATTAGCAGATAGCGCAGACTACTGTTCTGCTCTTTCAAAAATTGCTCACCAACCGGCGTTGGTAAAAAGCTGATGGTAATTTCATGCTGCGTGTAAAAACTGCTAAGTGCTTCAACAGAGAGCCTGATGGCAGAAGGAACAACATAAACAGCAGCTCCGGATATAATATAAGGAAAAAACTCCCAAACAGATGCATCAAACATCATATTGGCATAAAGACTAGCCTTATCCATAGCAGTAACAGCAAAATGACTGACATGCCAGCAACAAAGATTTACCAACCCCTTGTTTTCAATCATCACTCCCTTTGGAAGTCCGGTTGAACCGGAGGTATAAATTACGTATGCCAGATCATTTGCCACTCCACTTTGCTCAAAGTTTTCTTTTGAAAAATTGTCAGCGACTACGAGAAAACGACTCCATTCATCAGGATTAATGACTAACCGGCAACTGCAATCCCTGTACATATGCTCAAACCGCTCTACTGGCATATCTGCATCAAGTGGCAGAAAGGCAGCGCCGGACTTGAGTATACCCAGCACTGCTATCAGCGTCCAATCCTGTCCTGAAATGCCGACTCCTATAATTTCATTGGGTCTAACATCATAGTAGTCTCTCAGGTACCTCCCAACCTGATTCGCCTGTCCGTTAAGCATCTGATAAGTCAGTGCTATATCTCCACTCACAAGGGCAATATGATCAGGTGTTTTTGCTACCTGTATCTCAAACAGATGTATGATAGTCTTATCAGAAGGATAAAATGCTTTTGTATCATTAAAGGAACGGAATAAGTACTTTTCTATTTCCGTAATCATAGGCCATTTTCCGATTGCAGCAACAGGGTCGCTGGTTAATGCCTCCAGTAAGATTAGATAATGCTGAACTATTCGATGTATCGTTTCTTCCTTGTACAAATCTGTACAATACTCTGCTTTCCCCTCAAGACCATCCTCCGTCTCTTCCACAGAAAATGTAAGATTAAACTTTGCGGTAACAGCAGATACAGGTCTTCGCGACATCTTCAATCCAGACAATTCTACGTACACATCAGGATTTTCTTCCCTATGCTGAAAAACGAAAACCACATCGAACGGTTGAGCTTTTCCCAAAAACCTGTTGTTCCCAATTGCACCTTCCATTTTTTCCAGAGGGGCGTCCTGAAATGCATACGCTTCCAGTATCTCATTCCTGACCTGCCTCATGAGTTCGGCAAAAGACATATCATCCCCTATCCTTAAACGCAATGGCAAAATATTTACAAAAAAGCCCACAAGCCCATCTATACCCTGACTCGTTCGGTTAGCAACAGGATAGCCAATGCAGATATCCTGCTGACCGGAATAACGATGAAGCAATACATTGAAAGCCGAAATAAATGTCATAAACATGGTTGCGCCCTGCTCAATACAAAAACGCTTAATCTTCAGTGCAAGCAGGTTGCTTATTTCAAAAGAAAAGGTTTTTCCGTGTTTACTTCCCGCAGAAAAAGCCGATCCGGAATCAGCAGATAAATTAAAAGGGGTTGATCCGTTCAGCTTTGCCTTCCAAAAGTCAATTTTATCATCAAGCACCTTCCCCTGCAAAAAGTTACGTTGCCAATATGCATAATCTGTATACTTCAGCGCTAATGCAGGAAATTCTGGTTTACGGTTATGCAGTAAAGCATCATAACCCTCTGTCAGGTCCCTCAGAAAAATCGGCACAGACCAACCGTCTGCGGCTATATGATGTATTTTAATCAGTAACGTGTACAGGGTGCTGTGGATACAGATAACTTTTACACGAAGCATATAATCAGCAGTCAGATCAAAAGGGTCATCAATAAAGGCTTTTATCCATTCATCATGATCTCGTTCAATGGTTTTATTGCCGGGGTATTCAACCACCATTTGCCAGTCATCACTACTAAGGATATGCTGATACAATTCTCCATCACCATTCTGTTTGAAAACTGTTTTACATACTTGATGTCTGTCAAGAATTAACCGGAAAGCACCATCCAGCGCAGGCATATCAAGATTTCCTGTAACAGAGAAAATCAGTGGCAGGTGATAATGCTGACTGCCTTCATATTGATCAATGAAATATAAACGTTCCTGAGCAAAAGATAACGGAGGGAAAGGTAAATGACCTGTGTGCGTAATCCCTGCAATATTGGCAGTATCCTTGAGCGACTGTAAAAATATTGCTAACTGGCGAATCGTAGGATGAGCAAACAAACTCTGCATATCAAGACTAACACCCAAAAACTTCCTTATCCGGTTCAATAAACGCGTTGCCACCAGAGAATTACCGCCAAGTTCAAAAAAACTATGCGAAATATCCACCTGTGTCACGCTTAAAACTTGCTTCCACATGTCTGAAAGAACACTTTCAATCTCTGAAGCCGGCAGGAATGAGGTATTTTCCAAAATAACCGGGATTTCGATAACAGATAAGGCTTTCCTGTCCACTTTTCCATTGGCAGAAAGTGGAAAACGGTCTAGTTCAATATACCGCGAGGGAAGCATATGAGCAGGTAGTCTTTGCTGCAGGAAGTTATGAATATGTGTGTGGTCGAAAGAATTTTCCGGCACAACAAAAGCGAGCAACCTTTTTTCTCCCATATCGATCTCTCTGGCCAACACCGCAACCATAGACACCAATCCCGACTGTAAAATGACATTCTCAATTTCGCCTGGTTCGACCCTGTAACCACGTATTTTCACCTGATCATCCATTCGTCCCAGACAAAGCAGGTTTCCATCAGGCAGCCATCTCCCAGTATCTCCTGTAAAATACAGTCGCCCGCTGCCAAAAGGGTTCGGAATAAACTTCATACCGGTCAGCTCCTTATCATTAAGATAACCTGGTCCCACCCCTGCACCGGAAATACAAATCTGGCCGACCATGTCCACGGGAAGCAACTCATTATCCTGATTCAGGACAAAAATTTGCACATTAGTATTGGGGATACCAATGGGCATAGGCTTATCCACAAACGCTGCAAGGTTATCAATTCTGTAAAATGCAGCAATGTCGGTACATTCGGTCGGACCATAGCTATTGACAATTTCACAGGTGGTCTTCTTAGCCGACAACCAACGGCTGAGTTGTGCAGTATGTATTGGTTCCCCTCCAAGAACCACTAAACGTAATGTTTCAATACTATCATAAAAAAATGAGTCTTCTGCAAACGGATAGAAGGCGCTTGGCGTGCAATTGATTATTGTGACGCTATGAGCAGCTACAAGACCTACAAGCTTACTGACATCAAATTGATCCATCAGGGGCATAACCAGCATACCGCCCGTGCAAAGTGTCGAGAAAATATTTTTTTGTGTAAGGTCAAACCCAACAGAACTGATGATCATATTTCTGTCGTGCTCACCGATGGCAAATTCCTGAACATACCAGTAAAAAAGATTAACAACGCTGTAGTGATAAACACCTGCACCTTTTGGATTCCCCGTAGAACCGGAAGTATAAATAAGATAAAATAATTGCTGCATACTGATACTCACCCGCAGCCTTTCCTCAGAAAATGAATGCCATTCAATTTCATCAATACAAAGCATATCAACACCAGCAATGCTTCCAAGCAACGTTCTGGAACTCTCACTGCAAATAATCAGCTTCGAACCCGAATGCTGAATCATATAATGGATCCGCTCCTGCGGGTATTTCAGGTCAACAGGCAGGTAGGCTGCGCCTGCCTTGAGCGTTCCTAAAATAGCGGCTATCATATTTATACCCGGCTCAAGAAAAATGGATATGATATCATTGGCCCTGATACCCCTGCCATAGAGACAATGACATAATCTGTTGGACAATCTATTGAGTTTCTCGTAAGTGATTTGTCCCTTTTCATCAACCACTGCAAGATTACCGGGCGTGCGTTTTGCTTGCATCCCAAACAAATCCGGAATTGAATACATCAGGTTATAATCAACCGCTGGCTTATTGAAGCCAGACAAAAGCAATCTTCGCTCGCTTTCAGTGACAAGGCTAAGCGATGCAACAGGCACATTGAGAGAACCCGTCATGTTTTCCAGTATCATGAGGAGTCGGCTTGCTATTGCTTCAACATCCCGGTCACTGAAATAGGTATAAAGAAAGTCGATGTGCAATTCAAGAGGCTGTTGATTTCCGAAATCACGCCAGCAGAGATGAAATGGACGTTTCTCATATTCGCTCAGCACATGATATGTATGTGCAGTAAGCTCGCCACCAAAATCAAGGCTGAAATTAAGATTTTCATAGTTGATCAGGACATCAAAAGGGGAATCAACATTTACATACTTGTGCGCATTTCTGTATAAGTCTCCGATCTGGTAATGCTGATTCCTGTAATCATTTTTCTGGGCTTGCCGGACAGTCTTTAGTAAATCATGTAAAACGATACTCTTTTCGTAGGCTGCTTTAAAAGGCAAAATACCTGAAAACATTCCGAAGGTCAGGCGTTGCTCCCGGTTACGCCTTCTGTGAATGGGTATCCCGAAGATAAATTCACGTTGTGAAGTAGTTTTACCGAGATAAATGGTAAAGGCAGCAATAGTAAGTTGCTGTAAACTGCATTTTGTTGCAGTTTGCAGTTCTTCAAGTAATAAACGCTGTCTTGGAGTCAGGCACAAACGGTACTTTCCACTTTTAATATCCGCCTTTTGCGCATATTGCACTGATGCTGTGAAAGGCTTGGGAGGTACTATACTTAATTTTTCCTCCCAGTAAGACATCTCCTTTCTGTAATCTTGCGATTTATAATATGCAGCAGCAGTTAATGATTGCTGAACATAAGAAGGATAAACAAATGAGGGATCTACCCCTGAAATAAGCGCCAGATAATTACCTGCTACAAACTGTGCCCATACTGCAAATCCATAACCATCGGTGATCAGGTGGTGATATTTGTTAAAAGACCAGTACTCATCATCTGCTATTTTCAACAATGCCTGCTTAAAAAGCAATGCATCCTTAACAATAGGAAAGGCAATGTTAAAATCATCCTGCACCCACTTCGCTGCGGCCGCTGCCGGATCAGCCTCTTTACTGAAATCCACTTCACTTATCTCAAAACAGTTATATGCAGTATCAAGATAAAAGCCAGGCTCATCCGAATGCATATCGAAACGCATACGAAAGGCATCAAACACCACTGGTACGGAACGTACAACAGCCATAAATTTTTCTTTATCCAGTGTGCCTTTAAGAACAATATAGCCCCCGGTGTTGTAATGCGGGCTGTCGGGATCAATGAGTTGGTCCAGAAAAACATCAAGTTGTGCGGGATGCAAAGGATAAAACAAATCTTCCATACAATCAATCCTCATTAACCATTTAAATTATCAACTTTCTTTGGGGTGCAGATGCCCGGTTATACAATAGTTCCTTTTCACCGAAGAGGCGCTCAGAAATAATTCCCTTATCGGTGCAATACTTCACAAGATTATCTGACTGAATGATGGGGTTAGACTCCTCGGTATATTTTATACTACTGATGAATTCAAGCCAGGGTTCCTGCCCCATAGCATACACATACATTTCGCGGGGTTCAAAGATATCAATCAGGGAAAGCCCTTTGGCACAATCAGAGCCAGCCAGACGCCTGCTACCATCCTGATCACGGGTGATTTTTTTGGTCATTAATGGGCCGTATAACCAGCTAAGTGGGGCGCCATCACATTCCATTCCAAGAAATAAAACATCAACCTTACCGGTTTCTTTTAAAATATGCCGGTATAACGCCGGTTCCACAATGCGGGAGTCAGCTAAAAACATAAGCTTGAAACCACTTACCTCTACAAGGTAGCAGAGCTTTGTTAGTATATCCAGGTCACTGTGTTCGCCGGTAAATGGCAACCCGGTTATTTTGACATCACCCAATCCAATGCTTTGCATTTCCTCGATAGCAATTATATTTTTAAATCCGATACTCTCAAACATCAGCTTCATATCGGGGTCTTCCAGCTTACCACCGTATGTTCGCGGGACAACAATGTTTTTCACTTTATGCCGCAATGGCAGAAGCGTTTCAAACAAAACATGATCCTGATGGTTATGCGTAATAAGTATATAATCTATCATATCGGGAAGATCAACATCCGAAAAATGGTCAACATCCGAATCATACCCATAATAGCTGATTACCGGGTCTACAAGGATGCTGACACTGCCTGTTTCGATCAAAATACAAGCATGACCAAAGTAGCGCATCCTTATCTTATCGCCTGTATACGGTATGTATGCAGGCGGCGGCATATGCGTAAAAAAACTATCAAAGAGTTCTTGTTGCTGATCCGTTATACCAAGCTTACTGCGAAGCTGATCAACAGATCCTCCCTTACGTTTCATAGCAGCAATCTCATCAATTACATGGGAATCGAAAGATATGGGCAGTTGTAATACATCCGGTTCCGTTAGTCTCGGGGTACTCAGGCAAAATGGTCGTTGATCATTATTGGTGATCCACAAGGCAATACTCTGCGACTGCTTGTTGTAAAACTCACTTTTATAAAGTAATGACTCGAAAAAACGGAATCCCGGGCAATTATTCCTGTCATAGTGCAGTTCAACAAACCCTTTAAGAACAGGAGGAATTTTTTCATACAATATTTCCATTCCAGAGCCCGTTGCCTCAGTAAGCAATAATTTATCCAGCACTTTAATGGCTTCAGCAAATTCAAGAAGCCTGCCCTGCTGCTTCCTGGTATTACTGAGTAATGTCCGTATTTCCTCAACCCGTTGTCTCCCAAAATCCATAAATGGGCCACCCTTCATCTTAGGATTAGCTACTGCATCCTGATGTAATTCCGGGGCAGTAAGATATGACTCCATTATAGCAATATGCCTGTTCACTAAATTCATGGATGCGGTGGCGGGCGAAATAAGATGTGCCCATGCATACCAATTATCAAACAAAGGTTCGATAACGACATTAGGCTTCAAATAAAAAATACTTTCATCCATATTTTCTGATTGATGATTTTATTGACAATAAGTACAGCTATATTTAAGTGCAGCATATGACTGAATCAATAACATGCATAATAAAACACCAGCTTATCAGTTCTGCTTGCTTTCCAACTTCATAATAAAAGTAATGCTATACCGTCTGTGCTGCTGTATGCCTCTTGTCAGAACTGATTTTTCCATAATTAAACTTCACTACCCTGTCTGCCGCGTAAAAATAATCGTCATCATGAGAGATAACAATTATCGTTTTACCCATATCCCGGATTACCTTAAGCCATTCTGTATAAAACTGTGTCCGGTTATCCGGGTCCTGCTCAGCAGCCCATTCATCCAGTACAAGAATGGGTTTGTCTTCCAATAATGCGAGCAACAGCGACAAACGTTTCTGCTGCCCCTTCGAAAGCCTTGTATCAAAAAAATTTCTATCCCCGTCAATCTTTAATACATCCTGCATGTTAAACAACCGGATCAACGAAAACAAGTGTTCGTTTTTCTCTGATAAATCCAGCCTGTCGTAATTTTCTTTAAACAAGTACTGGTCATTAAATACAACGGCCATGTTATTGCTGAAGTCCCTGAACTCCTTATATGAAACAGGTCTGCCATCAACATAAATATTACCAGTCTGCACTTGATACAGCCCTGTCAGGATATTGATGAAAGTTGTTTTCCCGCTACCATTTCCCCCGATTATAAATAGAACTTCGTGGCTATCGATAGAAAAATCAGGCAGATCAAGCATAAAACTTGCCCCATTGTCATTATTGTACTTATAGGTAACATTTTCAAATCTTATAGATGAAAAATTACCGGTACTCCTGATTATATCCGGGTTAAACGCGTCATTCTTAACCAGAGCCTGGTCCAACTGGTTAAGCCTTTCAACGGCCACTTTTGCAGCAGAGTAATACGACATCATACTGATGATAGCCGTTATCGGAGATATGATGAATAATATTATAGTGATGAATGCTGCAGTCTGACCAACGTCGGCCTTATAAACCATCGGCAAGGCAAAAACAACCAGTCCAAGCATCAGATACCAACTGTAAGTACCGGAAATCTGATTCGCTATGAATTTTTTGGATGACTTTATGCCCAATGCATTCATGTGTCCGCGGTGCTTAAGTATATACTCATTAAACAACTCGGCATTCCGGCTTCCGGATATATTCACCTGCTTAAAGCCCATAAGCATTTCCGTTAAATAAAAGTAATACTTATTCTGATATTCACGCATCTTCTCAATATCAGTTAGTATACGTTTGTTCCGGTACAGGTATATCAACAAGAGGGCAAGCATAACCAGCAATACAACCGCAGCGCCAACAGGAGATATCCAGAACAGGTAAACCAAAGCACAAAATATAGAAATCACTGAATTGATAAGCGTGATAAACCGCTCTGGCACCTCCCCGAGCATTCTGGTATCTGCAATCACTGAATATATTCTTTCTCTGCCCAACTCATTAAATGATTCAAAAGTAGCAGCCCGCACTTTTTTCACGATTGACAGTTCAAGATCAAAAACAAGGTTATTCGTAAAAACAGTCATATTATTCTGAAAAAACAAAGTGCAAAGAAAAGAAATCACAAAGAGCAGTCCGAATCCAACAGATGCATAATTGCCAAAAACACCCTGCTGCCCGGGGGCAAATGCAGTATTCACCAGCATCAGAATTCCCACATTGGTAATACTGCTGATCACACTGAATATAACCAGGTAAAAATAAAAATTCTTTGGCCTTGACTTTATGAGTTGAAGTAGTGAAAACTCTCTGATCGGGGAAGTATTGTCCATTAAAAAGATTGATGGCTTGAAAAATATGCAGAACAGGAAAGCCGGGTATATTTCACAGAAGGAAAACAATGCCATTCCGGATGTATTACCGGCTCAGGTAAATTTGCGGTTGCCGGAGAACACTCGGCCCCTATATAGATAAAACATAGCTCGCATTCTTAAAAAAAATCCTCTCCAAATCACCAGAGGTAAGACCATCGAGCATTTTGATATTCTGAACCAATTGCTTCTGCGTTGCACTCAGCAGGAACATTGGCCAGTCAGTTCCGAATAAAATACGGTCAGGACATTTATTGCAAAATTTGTTCATCCAGAATCGCAATTCATCCTGTGTCATAAATCGCTGATACGTGGAGATATCGAAGAAAACATTATTCCTTTTGGCTACAACCTCAAGTGTGGTCTCACAATCCCGTGCCCCTGCATGAGCAAGTATAAAATTTATTTTTTTAAATTTTTCAGAAACCGCAAGAATCGTCTCAGGATATCGTTTCTCAGTCCGTAAGCTGGATAATGATGGTCCGGTATGTGTTAATACAGGCAAAGAAAGGCTGTTGCAAATTTCATACAATGGATAAAGTCGCTGATCATCCAGCTCAAACCCGCATGGCGGATAAAGCTTAAGGCCGTTAAACCCATATTCCGTTATAGATTTTTCAAAAAGTTCAACCCCTGTAATACCCCTGGCAGGATCAACACCACCAAAAACCATAAACCTTTCGGGATGCATATCCCTCACTTCTTTATGAAGCAAAAACATATCCTCAAGACGGATATCAGGTTCCCCAAGCGCAATACCGAAATCAGCAATCAGCAGAACAGCTTTATCGATTCCTGCTTCATCCATTTTTCTTATAAACTTGTTTCCGGCAGCATCACTCAATCCCGCCCTTATAATATGATGTATAACTGCTCTTTGCTCTTCACTCTCGGCATTAATGCTGTCGGCGACCTCCTGCATGAACCTTGAAGGAAAGATTTTATGCCATGCAAGATGGGAATGGACATCGATAATCATCCTGAAGTTTTAATTATAAACAATCATTTTTGCCCGGCTAAAGTCGCGTTGAAAAATGCTGTAATTTTTTACTGTTACAGATTACAGCCTTAAAAGTCATTGTTTTAATAAAGCGATCACCAGAAACCGGAAATAAAATCATTCATATATCCATTTCTGCCGGGATTGTCTGCTGTCAGCAGGTGTGTTACAAAAGCATTTCTTTCGTGGCTGATAACGGCAATATCCCAAACACAGGCAAAGGATTGTGCATTTGTGTCAGTCAGGACAAAATTATCACTATCTCCCGGAAGTGATTTGTATACTTTAAGTATGAGTTCATTTCCGTTTACCCAATACCCAAACAACAGGAAATCCATGTCCATCCCCGCGTGAATAACACAAAAACCCACATCAACTGCAAGTGAATACGGTTCTTTATAGTTTCCAAGTTTAAGAATACGCTCCGAAGCAGCAATAATAGCCAGGCCATCGGTTTCGGGAGTGGCACGAATAAAATATCGCTTCCATGTAAGCCCGCACGCAACTGCATGCGACAATGGAATAATCTCGCGCTTTGTATACATAAACAAAATACATTTAGCTACCTGTACATACTCTCAAGCTTCCGCAACAACGAATCGCGCAGCGTATCCACATCCTTATACATATATACACCTGCATACTTCTGGTCATTTACCTGCGAATAACAAGGCAAATGCCCGTAGGTTTCAAAGCCCATATACTTCCAGAGTAATTCTACAGCACTACCTGCCCTTACCGTCAGGGTAAGAAATCTGATATCTAATGCCAGGCATTTTTCAATCAGTTTGTGAGTAATAAGCAGAGAGATTTCTTTCCCCCGAACGGATTCATCAAGCATTAGTGTGGAGATTTCGGCACGATGCTTATAAGTATCCACATAAGAATGATTTATAATGAGTTGCCCAAGATATTTATCCTCGCTCTCAATAACCAACAGGTGCTTTATGCCAAGACTAATATCTCGCTCAAGCACCTGGATATAAGGGTGATCTTCATCAATCGGTGTAAGGAATCCGTTGTTGTTATCCCGCGAAATAACGAGATTCATCATCTCAATCAATTTAAGCTTTTCTTTGTCACCAAGCTTATTCAGCCACTGAAGGTTAACTGAATCGGTAAACTGTTTTTTGCTTATGAGCAATAAAGTAGAAATCGTGTCATTATATGAAGCCAATTGATGATTTACGGCAATGTAACCGTGAAGAGATCTTGAAGGCGCGCCTTCATAAACCAATTGTCTTAATCCGAATGAGGTCCGGCAAAGCACAAGTGCCCTGTCATTCATAGATCGTATATTCTTCAGTATCCCCTGCTTCGGCTTGGCCAGCAAGGCTTTAAGCACAACGTCATACTTGCAAACATCAAAAGTGCAGCCATCACCAACATAAACCTTTATCATTTCACTAAACCCAAGCTTCTCAAGTATAGCATTTGATATGTCTGCTGCACACTGCTCCCGTTCCAGGCAATCGACTTTCTTCCCTGTAAGCTGGTGCAAAAGAATAGCCGTAATAGGGAATGGGCCACTTCCGATAAAAAGAAGATTCTCAAACTTAAATGCACTGATGATGGAGAGTTCTTTTGTAATCAGGTTTTTAAACCTGTCGTATAAGGGATACGCTGATATAGACTTAACGCCGCCTTCTAAAAAAGACTGTGAGAAATTGGTTTCAAGAATAGTCTCCCATCTGCAGTAATTATCATTCACCAGCTTCACCAGCTTCGGATCAAGACCCTCATAATAAGCACTAAGCATATTCGCATCCTCCTTATCCAATTCAAAGATTTGATCTTCAAGACTTCTGATACTCTTATTCAGTTGCTCAAAGGCAAGTTCCGTACCTGCGATTGTGTTTATAAGTTTATCAACCGCTTCCAATGGGGGGTAGATTGAATTCGTTTCTCTAACGAGCATATGTTTACAATTAAGATGTGGGAGTTAAATCGCGAGACACAACAGGTTCGGGGGGCACTTTCAGGTGAGGCCTGAAAATTGCGGATATATACAGGCTTAATAACAGCAATACCTGAATATGGGATCCGGGATAATTTGATACGAATAAGCAGAATATTTAATACCCGCCAGCAAACAATTCATAAATTTTATTGTATACTGCCGGGTATTAAAAAGTATTACCGATAAAATTAACTATGCCATTTCTTTTTCACTCTTCAGCGCCTTATAGCTACGCAGAATACCATCATAGTGCTTCCAGAATTTATCACATGTTTCGTGTATCGCAGCAATTGCTTCATCCTGCATTTGCCTGGTGGTACAAACATCAGCAACACAATTCAATCCATCCTGTACATGATGTACATCTTCCTCAGCATGCACTTTAAAGAATATCATATCGTCTATCTCTATACCAAAGCCCTTTGCGATCATTTCTCTGCGCATTGCCCCGGCCCGATCTTCAAGGTTCTGACCTTCACTCGCTATCATTACTGCAGAACACGCACGGTGAAACTGAGATGGGTCTTCGATCAGCCTGAAACGGAAGTCAATAAGCTCCCTGGTTTCAGGATTTACTTCTACGCTGTCAAGTTCTTCCTGTGAGATACCCAAAGCGCTTGTAAATCTGTGCAAAAGTTCAAGGTGGCCATCTGTTTTACTCATTTTCCCTGTTTCTTCTTCAAATACATTGTAGGCGAACTTCTTACGATAATATGCCAATGGGCAACGGTAATACAAACCGCCAACATAAATGGCAAAGACTTTGGTAAGCTGATAGCCCTGCTTTACCATAAGCCTGAGAAGATCAGGATCACGTTCTTCAAAAAGTGCATTTACAATCGGGTGGTCTTCTTTTAATCGCTGATGAAGATTTGTCTCTAACAAATCATAAAACTCTTGTCTGGATAACATAACTTAGATTTTAGTTTATAAATAAAAAGAATTGGCAGTCTAAAAAAAACTTATTCTGTCACCTGCTTCAAATTTCGATTTTAAGACCCTTTTAAAATCGCCCACGGAGTTTATCCCCTCAAGCTCTTCATCAGAGATATCAATAACATTGATTCCAAGGTCGTTACAGGCACTTGATAATATTGAAACGAGGCGCAGGGAATCAAGGCTAAGATCCTCACGAAGCAATGCTGTATCATTAATACGGCTAACGATATCTTTATTAACAGCCTTAAGCAGATACTTGTTCAGTACCTTATCTACTTTTGATAACTTACTCATACTTTCTACTTGTACAATTTTTCAATGTCATTGTAATATATAGATTCAATTTTTTTCCTGTTCACTTTAAGCGATGTTGTTAGCATTTCATTTTCAATCGAAAAAGGTGTATCGGCTGTAAAGTATCTCAATATTTTTTCATCAGGAGAAAGCAGCAAATTAGCATTATTCACCGCTTCCTTTACTTCATTTGCCGTAATAGAAGGTCTTTTGGGAACAAGCATTGCCACCAGAAATGGTTTATCATTCCCGAATACGATCACATTTGCAAACAAGCCGCTCCTGCTTAGTATTTCTTCAATATACACAGGATGGTTTTTCTTTCCCAGAGAGGTTACGATAATATCTTTTTTCCGGCCATTGATAAAAACAAAACCATCTTTGTCAATATATCCGATATCTCCCGTGGCTACACTATTTGTATCAATATATACTTCTTCATTCTGACCAGCCTGCGCCCGGAAGTAACAATTATTTGCGTGAAGATCACAGCGTACAATAATCTGCCCCTCATCATCGGTAAAAACCTCTTTCCCCGGGAACACTTTACCTACACTGCCCAGCTTTACCTGTCCGGGACTATTGAGGGTGATCATGCCACCTATCTCGCTCATCCCGTAACCTTCATAGAGGGTTATTCCCATTTTCTTATAAAACAAAAGTGTATCCTTTTTAATTGGTGCAGATCCGGTTAGCAAATACCGGGCATGCCCGCCCCATGCTTTCAGAAAAGGAGAAAATCGGTTTTTGAATACAAAACCTAATCCTATACTGACCAGAAAATTATATGCTCCAAAAACAGTTTTGTAGATAAATTTTGAGTTTATTTTTTCATTAAACTTTTCCTGGAAATTTTCGAAAAAGAAAGGCACCCCAATAATAATTGTCGGCTTGTCATTCTGTATCGCATGAAAAATATATTCGAAGGGTGTAAGGATTACATCAAACCCAAGCAATATAGCGGAATAAACATAGCACCTTTCCAGATAAATGGATAAAGGCAAAAATACAAGAAAGCGGTCTCCTGCGCCGAAATTATATAAGGATTGTGTCCCCGATATCAGGTGATCAAAACTCTTTTTTCTTACTTCGATAGCTTTTGATCTGCCGGATGTTCCCGATGTGAAAATAATGGTAAAAATATCATCAGGAGCATAACAGACAGCAGGTGTGAAGGACTGATCAGCACCTGTCCTTTGATCTGCCGGATCCAATACCTGGTCAAAAGAAAATATGCGGGGATGGTTAGCAGATATATACTGAGGAAGGTTAGTAAACAATGCATCTATGCCAAATGCTTCGAATCCATTTTCAGGATCAAAGAATTTGCCCGTTGTTTCCATAGGTACAGTTACTATTCCGGTAAGCAAACAGGCAATATCTACAAGAATCCATTCATAGGCATTTTTCCCAATAATAGCCACCCGCTGGCCTCTCACAAACCCGTTGGCCTTTAGAAAAGACCGGGCTTTAAGCACATCAATATATACTTCACTGAATTTTTTTACCCATTTCTTCCCATTGTCATAATACTCAATCCGGTTTTCTGCTGAGGTCCTGAGTTTATTTTCCAGTTCATTTAAATTCATAGATCGTTAGTTTACTGAAAGCAGGGATGTGAGATATGATCCGGCCCACCCCATATTTAAAACCAATATCAAATCGCCGTTACCAGGCTTTTTTTCTTCGAGTACACTTTTCAGGTTGATGATGAAATCAACACTGTCAATATGGCCAACCCTGCTGAGATTATCGGTAAATATTTTCCGGGTATCCAGGCCAGCATCCATTATTACATTTGAAAGCAGCAGAATATTTGCATTCTGAGGAATAATTACTTTAACACTCTCCGGAGCCAGGGGATTTGAAGCAAGTAGTTTTTTTAAGCTCGACAACATATACTTATAATGGATTAAAGAACTATCCTTGTGCATATCCACCTTAAACATTGAACCGTTAGACAGATTGGCAGCGCCAATAAGTGAACACTTGCCCCCACTCTTACCCAACAACATGACCCCGGCGCCATCACTTAAAATTCCGTATGCGCCAAGTACACGCTCATTAGCAGATTTACATTTAAACCCACTTACAATAAGTACATTGTTTGCAGACGCACTGCCCGATTCCAGAAAATCCCAGGCGGCAGGAATATTTGCACAGTGATTACCACTGATGTTTAACACCTTTGCCTGTACCATCTTATGTGTATACTGAAGGTATTTTACAGCATTATCCATACTCCTCTGCTGCGGTTCCTGGGTGGTTATAATCAAATCAATATCTTCAGGTCGTACCACCCCTGTGTCAAACATTTTTTGGAGAAGTACATCAAGCATTTCCACATCGCTCTTGACAGATTCAACCCAAACACTTTTTAATTCGAGGATATTGCCTGCAAACTCAATATACTCCTCCCGGTCGGAAAATACCGGCGGTATCATTTCCAGGTCAATATTACCTATCACCTCAGCCACTGATTGCTTTTCCGATGGCAGATAATAGTCAAGATAAGTCACCCCATATTGTTTCATTCCGGCAGATTTTTGAATCAATTATTAAGACATTTTTTGCGAAGGTGGCAGAGAATAACGAATAGCTGAATTTTATCAGAAAAACTTAAGAATAAAGATTTCCTGATCTTACCCGAAACATCATTTTGCAGGAGAAATTCCTACACTGTTTCCTGTCCTTTTTCTTTTATAACTTTCACCTTATCCGATAATGTAGCCAGTACATTCCTGTTCAGTATCTGCAGACGTACAAGTATTTTTCTCTTTGACAAATGGTTGACGACTTCACAACTAACACCTTCGAATATGCCATTATCGATCTTCAGTTGCTCCCCGGGACTGAAATAATCAGACGTCACTTCAAAATCTTCACCGCCGGCCAAAACCAGCTTAAGATTCTCTATCACATCATTGCTGACTTTTGCAATTTCTTTGCCAAATTTCACGTAAGTCACTACTCCGGGAAGTTGCAGAATTTGGTAAAATGTAGTTTTGGAGTCTGTACGGATAAAAATGTACGAAGGGAACAATGGTAAAAGAATAGTCTTTTTCCGGTCATTCCATTGGCGGACACTTTTATAAAATGGAGAGAAATAGGGAACACCTAATTTCTCTAACTGTGCAGATACCTTTTCATCATGCCTTGACTTGGTGTAAATAACGAGCCATTTCATTAGTTAGAAATTATTTTGTTTAAGTATTTACATATCTCTGAGGTTTAGGTTGAACTATCAGGGGGGGTATCAATCACATCAGGCGTTTTACAGGGTATTCAGTCTATGATTAATAAAATCATACAAATCAACGGAATAATGTCCGACAAAAATCCGTAAATACACAGCTATCGCTACGGCCAGTACACTTAGCCTTTGTAACTGCTTATAAAGACACATTTCAGTACGAAAATGACAAATTGAGACAAACATTCCAGATATGCAAAATAACAAAAAACGAATATAAAAGTATATCAGAATACTATTTTTTTGTTAATATCTTCAAAAATCTATACGATACAGACCTGCATAAGATACATAATCCAATCATTCTGCGGGTATCCGGATCTATCAATTATCTGAATGAATGTCAAATGTAGCCAAATGGTTACGGGCAAAAAAAACTGATTCCTGCACCATCACCGTACACCTGAAAAACTTGAATGAAACGAAATCATCAGGTATAGTGCATGTCTCAAAATAGGAAAAAATCTGAAATAAACAAGAATAATATCAAAAAAACCACAAGCAGCAAGTAAAACCAGGCACTGCAACAATTGATTCACTTTAAAGGATAGTTAAATTCCGCCCGCCAAGACGCCACTCAACCCACAGAAAAGGTAACGTTGTGAAAAAGGTATTGAACCACATCAACAATACCGATGAATTTAATGCATTCAGGAAGGATATCCTCCGAAAACTATTCATGAGTTGCGCTGCACAAACAGGAGAATCTGGTACCTGAACACTCCGGTAAATGAGCGTAGTTAAGAATACGGGGGTGTACTTTTCATTACAGATTGATTTTCGGGTATCATCTACATGTATTTTCACCAATCATCAATATGCGCTTATACATACCTTACTAAAAAAGGCTGCCTTTTGAGCAACCTTTTGCGGACCGGACGGGACTCGAACCCGCGACCTCCGCCGTGACAGGGCGGCATTCTAACCAACTGAACTACCGATCCTTACCATAAGGAGTAAAACTTTACAGTTTAACTCCTCATTTTTCAGGACGGCAAAGATAGCGTTTTTTAGTTTTTACCACCAAAACTTTTATAAAAAAATGTTTCCCCTTAATTTTACACCAATCAAGCAGTCATCTTTTATACATCACCATCATGCCAGAGTTAAAAAATCGTCAGTTCCTGGAGTTTGAACTCCCCATCAAAGGACTTTACGAAGAAATTGAAAAACTGAAAACCACTGCCGAAAAAAGCAAGGTGGATATGAACGATACCATACTCGAATTTGAAAAGAAGATCATTGAAACAAAAAGACAGATTACAGAAAACCTCACTGCCTGGCAAAAAGTACAACTGAGCCGCCACCCTGATCGCCCATATACCCTGAAATACATCGAAAAAATGTGTACCAACTTCGTCGAGCTCCATGGAGACAGGAATGTACGTGACGATAAAGCCATGGTGGGTGGTTTTGCCCAGTTAGCCGGTGAAACCGTAATGATCATTGGCCAGCAAAAAGGTATCAATACCAAAATGCGCCAGATACGTAACTTCGGTATGGCCAACCCCGAAGGCTACCGGAAAGCGCTCCGGCTGATGCGGCTCGCAGAAAAATTCAACAAGCCCGTTATTACTTTAATAGATACACCCGGTGCCTACCCGGGCCTGGAAGCAGAGGAACGTGGACAAGGCGAAGCCATTGCCCGTAATATTTATGAAATGATGCGGCTGAAAGTACCGGTCATTTGTGTAATTATTGGCGAAGGAGCAAGCGGTGGCGCCCTCGGTATTGGCGTAGGCGACCGCGTACTGATGCTGGAAAATTCATGGTACACCGTTATTTCTCCGGAAAACTGCAGCACCATTCTCTGGCGCAGTTGGGACAAAAAAGAAATTGCGGCTGAACAATTGCGGCTCACCTCCGACGACATGCTTAAATTCGGCCTCGTTGACGGCATTATTCCTGAACCACTCGGGGGTACACATTGGGATTACACCGAGGCGGCGACCTTACTCAAAAACTACCTTATTCCCGTCATACAATCGTTGAAAGCCATTCCTGCTGCGGAGCGCGTGTCTCAACGCATTGAAAAATTTGGCAAAATGGGCTTCTGGCAGGAATAAATTCTGTTGCAACCCCATTGACTCCCCGGCTACCGTCCAACACAACCTTGGGGTACTGCACAGCCGATTCCTTAATTCACCTATCTTTGAACAAACAAAACAGGTATGCTTAAGGTAGGTGTTTTTGGCGCAGGTCATCTTGGTAAATTTCATTTGAATAATTGGGTGGAGATTGAGGGGGTTACCCTCGTTGGCTTCTACGATCCGGATGATGCCATCGCCATGCCCGTAGCCCAGAAATACAATCTGCAACGCTTTACTGATCCCCATGCCCTTATGCATGCCTGTGATGCCGTTGATATCGTAGCCCCTACCACCTACCATTACCAGCTTTGCCAGGCTGCCATACGTATGGGTAAGCATGTATTTGTAGAAAAACCGCTGGCCAATACAATGGACGAAGCGCGCGAACTGGTAAAACTGGCCCGCGAGGCCAATATTAAATTCCAGGTAGGGCATGTAGAACGCTTCAATCCGGCATTCCAGGCCCTTGACGGATACAGCCTGAACCCTATGTTTATTGAGGTACACCGGCTCGCCCAGTTCAATCCACGCGGTACAGATGTGAGCGTTATCCTTGACCTTATGATTCACGACATTGATATCATCCTCAGTATCGTCAACAGCAACGTCAACCACATTTCAGCAAACGGTGTTGCCGTGATGAGCGATACGCCTGATATCGCCAACGTACGCATCGAATTTGACAATGGCTGTGTGGCAAATCTGACCAGCAGCCGTATTTCGATGAAGAAAATGCGGAAAATGCGCCTCTTTCAGAAAGACGCCTATATCGGTATTGACTTCCTGGATAAAAAGGCCGAAATCATCAAACTGAATGCCCCGGGAGATAAAAATGTTTTCACCTTTGATATTGAAACCAATAACGGAAAAAAGACCATCGCCGTAGCCAACCCTCTTGTACAGGAAGGCAATGCCATCAAGGCCGAACTGGAAGCCTTTGTAAAAGCAATCCTCGGAAATACCGAAACCCCGGTAACTGTAGTGGATGGCTACCGGGCCATGGATGTTGCACACCAGATACTCGATAAGATCAATAAAACAAGTGTTGCATAACGCGCCAATGGCTGCATATTACCTGTAATCTCAATAACAATTGAATCAACCAAGGATACATATCCGCTGGTACGCAGTGGCCGATTTTTTTGCCAGCATGGCCGCATGGACAATTTTCTTTTTTCTGCGAAAGTATTACCTCCGGCAGCCTTTTTCCGTCAACCAGACATTCTTTGCAGGTTTACTGATGATTCCCTCCGGCTGGCTGGCACTCTTCCTGCTCTCCGGTGCCTACAAAAACCTGTACCACAAATCCCGGCTCACCGAACTGCTCCGCACCGCAGCCGTCAGCATTACAGGATGCCTCTTACTCTTTTTCACCATATTGCTCGATGACGTACAGGGCGACTACCATATCTATTACCGCGAACTGATCAGCCTCTTCCTGCTCCAGTGGCTGATCGTATCGGCTGCCAGGCTCACCATACTCACCATTGCTAAAAGGCAACTGGTAAAAGGCCGCGTTTATTTCCCCTCACTGGTTACCGGAAGCCATAACCTGGTATATACCCTGCACAAGGGCATTGCGGAAAACAGGGAAAAGACAGGTTACCGTACCGTTGGTTTCCTGAGTCTCGGCAATACCATTCCACAGCCCCTTCCGGAAGGATTGCCCGCACTGGGTAATATTGCAAACATTGCCGATGCCATTGCCACAACCCATGCCGAGGAAATACTGATCGCACTGGATAAGCAGGATCGCCATCACCTGGCCTTTATCCTGCAATTGCTCAGCGACCAGGATGTCAACACCCGTATCCTGCCCGACACCGTAGATATACTCAGCGGAACAGCACATACCACCAATGTACTCGGCGTACCCCTTGTCGATCTTCATGCCGGGCAGATGCCCCATTGGCAACAAAACATCAAGCGGCTGGCCGACATACTCATCGCCGGCACAGCCCTGCTCCTGCTTTTACCTCTGCTCTTGTTTACAGCATTACGGGTTCGCCTTTCTTCTGCCGGATCACTCATCTACCGCCAGCAACGTATAGGCTACCGCGGCAAACCCTTCATGATCCTTAAGTTCAGAAGCATGTACACCAATGCCGAAAAAGATGGCCCCATGCTCAGCAGCGACAACGATCCGCGCATCACCGCATGGGGGCGCATCATGCGCAAATGGCGGCTTGACGAATTACCCCAGCTCTGGAATATCATCAAAGGCGATATGAGCCTCGTTGGGCCAAGACCCGAACGCAAATACTATATCAATCAGGTGATCCTAACCTGTCCTGAGTACAAATACCTGTTCAAAGTAAAGCCGGGACTCACCAGTTGGGGTATGGTTAAATTTGGATATGCATCGTCCATCACAGAAATCATCCAGCGGATGCCCTACGACCTGATGTATATTGAAAATGCATCTCTTGCCCTTGACCTGAAGATAATGCTCCATACCCTCCGCATCATTATGGCAGGCAAGGGTAAATAACCCTGTAATTGCTTTCCCGGCATTTCTCTTAATATTTACTATTTTTGAGCAAAGACCGATCGCATTGAAGCCATTACTATTATTACTATTGTTCTGTACCACCATTACGGCCAGCATAGACGCCCAGCAGCCTTACTGGCAACAGGAAGTAAATTATACCATTGCCGTTACCCTCAATGATACTGAACATACCCTCGACGGATATGTAAAAATGGATTATCACAATAATTCCCCGGATACACTCCGCTTCATCTGGATTCACCTGTGGCCCAATGCTTATAAAAACGATCGCACGGCCTTCAGCGACCAGTCGCTCGACAACGGCAGCACCCGTTTCTATTTTTCCAATGCCCAACAGCGTGGCTATATCAACCGTCTCGAATATAAAGTTGATGGCAGCACCGCCACGATTGCAGATCATCCGCAACACCAGGATATCATTCAGTTGTTACTCCCCACTCCCCTCGTACCCGGCAGCAGCGTACGCATCGAAACGCCCTTCCATGTAAAAATTCCCGACAACTTTTCCCGCAGCGGGCATAAAGAGCAGGCATACCTTATCACACAATGGTACCCTAAACCAGCCGTGTACGACCGCAAGGGCTGGCACCCGATGCCCTATCTTGACCAGGGTGAGTTTTACAGCGAATTTGGCAGTTATACCGTTCAGATCACCCTGCCCAAAAACTACATCGTTGCCACAACCGGTCAACTCATCAGCAATACGCCGGGTGCAGGTGTACCAGCCTTACCCCCACCTACTGCAAAAACAAAAAAACCAACTCCTTTTTTAGCCCCTGAAAAGAAGTCCGGCGATTTTCCACCATCTGATGCGCAAACCACAACCCTTGTTTACCAGGCCGACCGTGTACACGATTTTGCCTGGTTTGCAGACAAACGGTACCGCACAAAAAAGGATACCATGCAATTGCCCTCCGGTAAAATAGTGGCCTTAACCGTCTGCTACCTTCCGGCGCATGAAGCCACCTGGGTAAATGCCATCCCCTGTATTAAAAAAACCATACTTACCCGCAGCCAATGGCTGGGCGAATATCCCTACCCCGTGTGTACAGTCGTGGAAGCAGAAATGGGCTTTGGCGGTGGTATGGAATATCCTGCTATAACCAGTATTGCACCAATGTCTTCTGCCGCACAACTGGAGCAAACGATTGAACATGAGGTGGGACACAACTGGAACTATGGCATACTCGCCAGTAACGAACGCGATCACCCCTGGCTTGATGAAGGAGTAAACAGTTTTTATGACAACCGCTATTTTAATAAAACCCGGCAACCGAATGGGGTGGCAACAGTCCCGGGCGCCAAAACCAGTTGGTTGCGCAATAAGATGCCGGAAGATCTTAACGGATTACTGCTTGAAACCATGATCGGACTAAAAAAAGACCAGCCTATCGATAGTCACTCCGAGGCATTTACCGCCCTTAGCTATAACCTGATTGCCTATACCAAAGCAGCACAATGGCTGCGTGTTGTGCAGGACAGCCTTGGTCAGTCTCTTTTCGACAGTTGTATGCACGAGTTTTACCGCAAATGGCAATTCAAACATCCCTACCCGGAAGACCTGCTGCAAACCATCGCTACCGTAAGTGGTAAAAAAACAGACGCCCTTTTCGCATTATTACAACAAAAAGGCTCACTCCTCAAACCTCAGCGTAAAAAAATACGCCTGACCACTTTTTTCAACCTGAAAGAAACCGACCGTTACCAATACATCAGCATAGCGCCGGCAATCGGATACAACTTTTACGACAAAGCACAAATAGGGGCACTGATACACAATTATACCTTACCCCTGCCGAAATTCAGGTTCGCGATAGCACCCCTCATTGGCACCGGCAACAAAACATTCGGGGGTATCGGACATTTAGCCTATACCTGGTTCTCAAAAAAACCGGGACAAACCATTGTAGCCTCTATTGGCGGTGCAAGGTTTAATAAGGATACCTTTCTGGATACAGCCGGCATTACACATTATCTCGACGTAATCAAATGGGCGCCATCACTCCGCATCAACTTTGGCAGCAACAATCCAAAAAGCACCATAACCCGCTTCCTCGAATGGAAGACCTTCCTGATTGCAGAAACGGGCCTCCGATTCACACGCGATACCGTTAATAAAGTGGACATCATCACTTACCCCAGGCAGTCGCGCTACATCAACCAATTGAGCTTTGGCATCAGGAACAGCAGGGTACTCTACCCCTGGGATGCCCTGTTACAAGCCGAGCAGGGTGATGGCTTTCTGCGCACAACCATAACAGGAAATTACTTTTTTAATTATGCCAAAGGCGGTGGCCTTAACGTGAGAGTTTTTGCAGGCAAGTTTTTTTACACGGCCGACAAAACCATCAGCCGCAGGTTTGGCACAGACCGCTACCACCTGAACATGACCGGCCCCAAAGGAGATGAAGATTATACTTATAGTAATTATTTTGCCGGGCGTAATGAATTTGAAAGAGCAGCTTCACAACAGATCATGATCAGGGATGGTGCTTTTAAGGTAAGAACAGATCTCCTGAGTAACAAAATTGGCAAAACAGACGACTGGCTTACGGCGGTAAACTTTACCAGCACCATTCCGGCCAGTATCAATCCCCTGGAGATACTTCCGTTTAAATTGCCCTTACGTGTTTTTGCAGATATTGGCACCTATGCAGGCGCCTGGCAAAAAGAGGCTTCCACAGGCCGGGTATTGTACGATGCAGGATTGCAGCTATCCTTATTCAACAACACTGTTAATATCTATATGCCTCTGCTGTACAGCAAAGTGTACAAAGATTATTTCCGCAGTACCATTACAGAGAAACGCTTTGTACGCAACCTCTCCTTCAGCATTGACTTTCAGCAATTCAGACCCGGGAAGCTGCCCCCTCAACTCTTTTTTTGATGCCGGACATACGTTACCTCACATACTCCGCCATCAACAAAGAAAAATGGGATGCCTGTATCAACAGTGCGCCGAACGGTAATATTTATGCTTCCAGTACATACCTGGACATGATGTCCGGGCAATGGCATGCACTGGTTATGGGAGATTATGCAACCGTCATGCCGCTGACCTGCAACAGGAAATACGGCATTCATTATCTTTACCAGCCTGCTTTTGCCGCAGCACTTGGCATATTCGGCAACCATACAGACGAGGCTATGGTTACAGCCTTTCTTAACGCTATTCCCAAAAAATTCCGCTACTGCGATATCTACCTCAACCGGGGCAACCTCTTTGCGATTCCCGGTCACCTGCTCTACCAACGGATGAATTATATATTACCCCTGGAACAACCCTATCAGGCACTCTTCAAAAACTTCAGAGAAAGTACCCGCCGCAACATCCGCAAATGTATGCAGCTACACCACGAAGTCATCAGGGATTTTGACGCAAAACAGGTAATCCGTATCGCCATCGATCAGCAACTCACCGGCAACCACCCAACAACCGATGCCTACCGGCAGTTTGAAAAATTATACCAGGTATTACACGATAGAAAAAAAGCCATTACCTATGGCATAGTAAACAGCAGGAAAGAATTACTGGCCTCCTGTATTTTCTTTTTTTCGCACCAGCGGGCTTATTATATCCTTGTAGGCAATCATCCGGATGGGAAAACGGTTGGCGCATCGCATATGCTGATCAATGCATTTATAGAAGACCATGCTGAACAAAAACTAATCCTTGATTTTGAAGGAAGCGATATTCCAAACCTTGCATTTTTTTACAGCAGTTTCGGGGGAATACCCGAACCCTACCCCGGTTACAGGTTCAACCGGTTGCCCTTTTGGGCAAAATGGTTCAAGCAATAAGCAGGTAGTTGATACTTACCCTTACAGGCCTGTACGGCCATCGCGTACTGCCCTTTTCTTGCCTTTGTTCTTTTTGTCCCAGGCTTCCATTTCAGGGGTTTTGGCTGGCTTTTTGGGTTGCTCAGCTTTAGCCACAGGTGCTGCAGGTACACCCCCAGGCTGTATCAGCCGGTTATGATCGTATTGCTCGGTTTTGATGACGCGGCCACTACCCGGCTCATAATACTTCCATTCGCCATGCCTTACACTGTACTGCTCTGCCTTAACGACTTTATAATCAACAATTTCATTGCTTCCTGTACCATAAATAGCAATGGTATCGTAGGGTTGGTCGGGATTATGCCCCCGCCACTGCTCTTCCCGCACAAGATCACCCAGGTAGGTATAATACTGCTGAAGCCCATGTTTACCGCCAAACTGGTATTGCTCCACTGCAATCAGATCGCCGGTGAGGTTGTACAGCCGCCATACGCCCTCCTTCTTTCCCTTTTTGAAAACACCCTCCTCCTCATAACCCGGCTCACCGCGTATTTCATCTACCCTGATGACCCATTTTCCTTCTTTTTCCCCGTTCTTATTGAACCCGTTTATGGTATCCCCTTTCTCAGTAAGGGTAAAATCTTTCAGTTGCGCCTTTCCATTGATCAAAAAGCACAGCAAGAATACCTGCAATACCACGATTTGGCGTATTTTTATTGCTTTCATACCATTTCATTTATGCAAATCATTACCAAAAGTACAGTATTCCTCATACTGCTGTCTGTTAATTTTCATATCGCCAACGCACAAATCAGGCCAACAACGGCGGAAGAGCGCACAGGTGCTTTAGCCAGGCAGAAAAGCCCCGACGAAAAGACAATCCTGCACAATATCCGCTTCCGGAATATTGGCCCTACCGCCATGTCGGGAAGGGTGGTTGATCTTGAAGTAAATCCGGCTGACCCCACAGAGTTTTACCTGGCCTTTGCCAGTGGGGGCCTCTGGCATACCGTAAATAACGGGCAAAGTTTTGAGCCCATTTTCGACGGGGAAGCTGTAATGACGATCGGCGATATTGCCGTAAACTGGACCGATCGTATCATCTGGGTAGGTACGGGTGAAGCCAACAGCAGCCGCAGCAGCTACAGCGGCATCGGGGTATATAAAACCATGGACAATGGCCGGCACTGGATCTATCTCGGCCTTCCTGAAAGTCACCATATCGGCGAGATCATCCTGCACCCGGCCAATAAAGACATCGCCTGGGTAGCAGCGATGGGACATTTATACTCTGCCAATAAAGAACGCGGGGTATATAAAACAACAGACGGTGGGCAGCACTGGAAACAAACCCTCTATATCGATGACAATACCGGCGCAGCAGAAATGGATATCAACCCCAGGAATCCCGATGAACTCTATGCCTGTATGTGGTATCGTACACGCCGGGCATGGGACTGGAAAGAATCAGGTAAAAGCAGTGGTATCTTCAAAAGCGTGGATGGCGGTGAACACTGGACCGTACTCAATACCACCGCCAGCGGTTTGCCCGGGGGCGATGGCTTTGGCCGGAGCGGTATCGCTGTTTTTGCAGGAAATCCATCCATACTTTACGCTGTTATAGACAATAATGCCATAAAGCCAGACACAGGTACGGTAAAAAAAGATACCACCAAATATGTCGTGGCAGATTTCAAAACCATTACCAAAGAGGCTTTTTCAGCGCTGCAACCCAAAAAACTAGACAGTTTTCTGTTCAGCAACCGATTCCCGGCCAAATACAAAGCCAAAGACATCATTGAAATGGTAAAGCAGGACAAGCTGAAACCTACCGTACTCTACGACTGGCTGGTGGCCGATGATGGTTTTCAGAATTCGGGTATATATGGCTGTGAAATCTACCGCAGTGATGATGCCGGCGCGCGCTGGAAAAAAGTCAATACAAAAGATATCGGTGTATTCAGCACCTACGGCTATTACTTCGGGAAAATATTCGTATCCCCTTCCAACGAAAACAAGGTCATCACCTTTGGTACCAGTTTAATCATGAGTACAGATGGCGGCAAGACTTTTACGGCTACAGACAAAAATAATACCCACGGCGACTGGCACGGTTGCTGGATCAACCCTTCACGGGACAATCACTGGATCACTGCCAACGACGGCGGCTGCAATATCACCTACGACAATGGTAAAAACTGGTTTAAGGTAACCAGCATACCCGCCGGACAGTTTTATGGCATTACTACCGATGACGCCCGCCCCTACAATGTATATGGCGGCTTACAGGACAACGGCGTTTGGTTTGGCCCATCACGCATCGACGACAACGGCAATGCCTTTTCTTTTGCTGAAGCAGCCGAGCCAGACCCCAAAGATTATGAATGGAAAGCCATTGGCGGTGGCGATGGTATGCAGGTACAGGTGGATACACGCGACAATAAGACGGCTTACTATGGGTCGCAATTTGGCTTTTACCAGCGGCGCAATACCGATGGCGGCAGACGGTTGCCGATACACCCCATGCACGACCTCGGAGAGGCCAAGCTGCGTTACAACTGGCAAACCCCGATCCTGCTGAGCAGGCACAATGCTGATATCTTTTATTTTGGCACCAACAAACTGCACCGCAGCCTCAGCAAGGGTGATAATCTTGAAGCGATCAGTCCGGATCTGACGAATGGCAAAAAAGCAGGAAAGATTCCCTATGGCACCATCACCACCATCAGCGAATCGCCACTGAAATTCGGTGTACTTTACGCAGGCACCGATGATGGCAATATACAACTCAGCAAAGATGGCGGTTATACCTGGTCGCTCATCAGCAAAGCCCTGCCCCAGCAACTCTGGGTAAGCCGCATTACAGCTTCTGCCCATAAAGAAGGCAGGGTGTACGCTACGCTGAATGGCTACCGTTACGACAATTTCACCCCCTGGTTATATGTTAGTGAAGACTATGGCAGTACCTGGACGGCACTCGGCAGCAACCTGCCTTTTGAGCCGCTCAATGCCATTGCCGAAGACCCTAAAAATGAAAACATCCTTTACGCAGGCACCGACAATGGCCTCTACTGCTCTTTCGACAGGGGTAACACTTTTATGGGTTTTGGAAAAGCCTTGCCACGCGTAGCCGTACATGATCTTTGCATACAAAAACGCGACAATGAACTCGTTGTGGGCACGCATGGCCGCAGCATATTCATCACCGCACTGGCACCGATCCAGAAAGCCTGCGATTCCCTTCAGCAAAAGAAAGAGCCATCAAAATCTGCGGCCACGGTGCCGGTACCTGCCAAAAGCCAGACCGGGAAAACAGCATCCATACCATCGCAGCCCCGCCAACGGGTTACCGATAAACGAAAAATGGTACGACCATAATGACATAACAAGGGCTGCGTAAAAAACGCAGCCCTTTCAGGAACATCACATCCCTTTTCAAACCATACTATTTGTTAACCCGGAAGTTCATCCGCTAATTCACATCTTTACCCTCGCCCAAAAGCTTGATGAATCGCTCTACAGCATCCTTATTCACCTTATCCGGCGCCAGCGGCAGGGCAGCCTTTGCATATTTGAGTGCACTTGCAAAATCGCCATTTGCCGAATACCCACGAACCAGTCCCATTGTTGTCGTATATACTCCCGGGAATTTTTTAGCATTCATCAGCAGGGCTTCCAGGGCTTCTTTGGGCCGCTTAGCCGCGATCAACCCGCGACCATAGCCATGCAGTTCCAGCATAGTGGCCAAGGGCATCGCTTCCTTCATCACCGCGTCCTTTTCGGCAGTACGTCCCAGCGCGTCAAGCAGACTGGCCTTGGTGCTGAGCGTGGTAAAGTTTTTCTGCCCGCCAAACAGGGGGCTCATGGCATTATCGCTCCAGCGCAATCCCTCTTCAAGGTTTACCTTCCGCTGCAAACAAAAAACCGCAGCTTCAGACCAGGCCTCCCAACGAAAACCCATATTGCCCTGCAATTCACGGCGGTATGTATTCAACTGTTCAGCAACATAATCCACTTCCACCTTAAAGGGTACTTTCAGTTTCTCCCACAGCAGTGCAATCACTGCACTGGCTTCCTGTTCGTCAAAAAATTCATACTTGAGCCTTTCCACCGGTTCTGCCAATGCCACCGTTTTTACCGGTACCCGGAGAGCATCGTCTTTTTCATTATAAAAATAAGCACCCCAGGAGTTGCTGTTTTTACTAAAAATCACTGTGGCTCCACCCGGCTCCATCGCCAGGAAAAAACCATAAGTACCCGCTGCCAGCGGCTTCCCTTCAATCGTCACCGGTGTACTGAAACTGATCGTTGTATTTTCATTGGCTCCTGCCCGCCACGGGGAAGATTTACTCGAACCAAAGCCCGGATCAGTAAAGCCCATTGGCACCAGTGTACCCCATATTTTTCCCTCCCGGCCTTTAACAGCCGGACGGTGATACTGAATCGTAACATCGGTAAGGCCTATCCTTTCACTAACAGAAGCTTTGCTGTTGCCGCCATTGGGTAAGGTGGTGAGGTACTGTGCATTGGTACTTACCACCACACCAAGCAGCAGTACAATCAGGCAGAATGTATGTTTCATGCAGAATATATGTTTAGACCTTAAAAGTAAAACATCCCCGCTTCAGTAATACAGGGATATGGACGAACGGCGCCCGTGGAAGGACAAAGAACCTGTAAAGGGCAATGAACTGCACACCTGAAATTTCCTGTATAAAAAAACCCGGACTATAAATAGCCGGGCGTAAGGTACCGATCATTATTAAATCCACCTGAACAGCGCTCCAACCGGCAGTACCGGTTAATATTTTTCACCCCCGATTGTCCGGTACCCGGGTGCAACACAGGAATAGTTTGTTTGTTAAGCAGGCGGCGGAAATTTCCGGTGCAATAACTTATGTTTCAGTACAGTACAAAAGTAACCCGGCAACAACAGCAGGAAAGCACAGGTTTCTTATCCGGTGCTTTCTATTTCATATTTGGCAGGAAAACAAGCATATACGGTCAGCCATTAAGTACTTTTATCACCAGCTCTTTCTTCGCCCGGCTTACGGCAACCTCATTGCCATTGCTCATGACCAGGAATATCCCGTCCACGCGCCTGAGCTGGGTCACCTCTGCCGGGTTGACTAAATGCGATTGGTGACAGCGGATAAACCCCAGAGGTGTCAACTGGTCATCGAAGGTTTTGATATTTCTACTGACGAGTTTTTTATCGCCATTTTTGAGGTAAACCGTTACATAACTGCCATCGCCCGCTATATGAATAATGTCTCCCGGATGAACATAAAAATATCCGTTCTTATCCGGCAGTGCAATACGCTGACTGGCAGCAGCAGTTTTCAACTGTTCCGCTTTCAGTTTTTCCAAAGCCAGTTTCAGCTCAAGCGGATTGACCGGCTTAAGCAGGTAATCATCTGCCCTTGCCTTCAGCGCTTTAATTGCAAAATCGCTGCTGGCTGTTATAAAGATCACTTTAAACGACCGTTGCGCAAAAGCATCGAGCAAATCAAAGCCGGTAGTGCCCGGCATATCAATATCGAGCAAGACTACATCAGGCTTTTCTGCCCGGATTACCGCAGCACCCTCAACAGCAGTATTCGCTGTGCCTACCACCAGTACATCTTCGCAGAACATATCTATCAGGCCACTCACCACAGCAACCGCGGCAGATTCATCATCAATGATTACAATTTTTTGCTGCATAGCCATTAAGCATCAGTAAGTTTGTGTACTTTTAATAAAAGGCATGATAAATTGTACGGTTGTACCCGCCGGTCTTCCATCCGCACCCGTTTTATCAGTGATCATAAAAGACCATTCCACGCCCGTCTCACGGCAAAGCAGGCGCAAACGCTCTTCGGTAATCTCCATACCGGCACTCTGGTGTACGGCAGTTTTATCCCGCAACTGTGCCGATCTTGCCCGCCCCACTCCATTATCTTCAATCGTGGCTACCAGTTTCTGACCATCCAGTTGCAAGGTTACCGTGATCAATCCATCCTCACCCGGCAGGTTATTTACCCCATGCCGCACTGCATTTTCCACAAACGGCTGTATGAGCATGGCAGGTATCAGGAGTTTACCTGAAAGCAGCACTTCATCCACATGCACATGATACAAAAATTTACCCTTAAAACGTAAACTTTCCAGTTCAAGATAGAGTTTGAGCAACTCCATTTCGTTGCCTGCCGGCACCCACTTTTTTCTTGAATTGTCTAAACTCAGCCGCATCAACCTGCTGAACTGGGCCATATACATTACCGCATTTTTCTTATCCTCCTGCATGATCAGGTGCTGGATACTGTTGAGCGAATTGAACAAAAAATGAGGATTGATCTGTGCGGATAAAGCTACCTGTTCTTTAGCCAGCAGCAATTCCTTTTCCCTGTCGCGTTGTTGCAATTGCTTTACCCTTATCCTGATGATAAGCCATGCCATCAAACCAACCAATACAGCCATGAGCAGCATAAACCAGGCCTTTTTCCAGAAAGGCGCAGGAATCGTAAACGTATAGCTGGCGTTTTGTACCGAAACAATCCCACACTCATTAACCGCCGCTACTTCAAAAGTATAATTACCCGGCTGCAACGATGGATATTCTACAAATGGCTGTTCAGTAGTGTACCAATCCGTATGCAGACCATTAAGCCTGTATTGATATCGGATGAGGCGGCCGGCCTTGAACCCGATACCGGAAAACATAAACCGTATCCGCCGGTCGGTATGCCTGAAAGCATATGTTTCTGCCGGATTACACTCAAGCGAATCACCCACCAGTACCCGCTCCATAAATACCGGAGGGGCAATATTATCGGCAACCACCCGACCCGGAAAAACGATCAGTTTATTTTGTGCCAGTACATAGGTAAACCCGGCCGCACAGGCAATTTTGCGGGTATTGTTTTGCAGGAAACGATCATCCACCATCATCAACCGGATTACCGGATCCTTCCCGGCAAGTACTATACGCGCCACCCCTGCCTCCGTTGCCGCCCATACCGTATCATGATCAAGCACAATATCATTGACCATATTTACCGGATTGCCGTTACCCAGCGGCAGCAGGCGCACAGTACTGCCACGGATCAATACCAGTCCCTGCCCGAGGGTAGAGGCCACCAGGCTGCCATCATCCAACCGCCTGATCGCCGTTACCCGTTGCCGCACCATGCCTGCCGCAAAAGGACGGAGTACCGTATCTTTCAGGATGAGTAAGCCCTTATCTGTACCGGCAAATATGCTTTTGTCGGGGTTGATGATACCCGAGAAATTACCAAGTGTATTGATGATTTTCAGCCCCAGTCTTCTATGCACATCATAAATAATACCCGTTTGGGTAAGTGTATAAAATGAATCGTCCCGGGGCAATACCGTACGCGATGAAACCGGGTAAGTGACAGATAGTCCCGTAGCCGTATTAATCGCATATATCTTTTCTGAAAAACAACAATACAGGTTGTGCGTAAGGCTATCATACACAATATCGTTGCACACCGTAGTAAGACTGGTACGATAGGCCTGCCGGTAAAACGCTAATGGACCGCCGTCTATTGACCGGAAAATACGGCCACGTGACGTAACCGCATATACCGCATGAGGATCACCCGCACCAATTTCCTGAAAGTACTCATTCGGCGCCAGTACCGGGTTATCCAGCAACCGCATGTTTAATGAGGGTACATACAATACGCCCTTATCCTGCGAGCTGAACCAATACCCTCCTTCCCTGTCCTGCGTCACCCCGCTCACCCGGGTATCCGTAAAATACAATTCCGGCTCAACTGCTCCTGGTGCCTGCCCCGGGGCATACATACGTGCGCCATTGCCATAGGTACACACCCAAAGACGATCCTCCCTGTCGGCATACAAACTGATCACAATATTGTCGTATTCAGCCGTATGCGTTACATAACCATTGTGCAGGGAAAACAAATAACGGTCATACGCAATGAGCAGATCGCCATTCCTGCGCCGGATACAATTTGTGGTTTTGGTTGTTTGTGCGGGGTAAGTTTTCCCGAGAAATTGAAACGTAGCCCCCGCCTTTTGCACCGAACGCCTGCCAACAGTATCCATATAGTACGCGATACCATAAGCAGTATCATATGCCAGTTGCTGATGCACATACGCTGCTGGTGCCAGTACCAGCTTACCCTCCGCCGTCATACGTACCAGGCCATAACCACGGATACCAAACACCAGAGGCTCCTCCCCCCTGAAACCCACCTGCATCAACCAGGCCATGGAATGACTGCCCACCAGCGCCCGCAACTGTGCATTATACCGATAGGCAATAAACCGCGTACCATCAAAGCGGTAAAGATCGCGGCCATTGGCAATAATCCAGACCGCACCACCCGGCGACTGGATAACCCGGTCCACAAAATTGTCGCCCACCCCATCGTTTACCGAATAGGTTACAAAACGGCTTCCGTCAAACCGCGCAGGACCCCTGTCTGTAGCAAACCACATATAGCCCTGCCTGTCCGGCAGCATATTGTACACTTCATTGCTCGGCAACCCGTTGCCCGACTTGTAATTGTACAATACCGGTTCCTGGGCAACCGCACCCAGGAACAGCAATATTCCCATGACCAACAGATAAAATTTCACTCCTGAAAAATAAACAATGTTTGGGTAATGGCAACAGCAGCCGGTACACTGGTGTAAAATGAGTAAGGGGAAGGTACTACCGGTTGACCTAAACTTGACCTATCAAAAGTTTAGGTCCTCCTATAGGTAGGTATAGGACGACCTATCAAAAGTTTAGGTCCTCCTATGGGTAGGTATAGGACGACCTATCAAAAGTTTAGGTCCTCCTATAGGGAGGTATAGGTCCACCTATTAAAAGTTTAGGTCCTCCTATGGGGAGGTATAGGTCGACCTATCAAAAGTTTAGGTCCTCCTATGGGTAGGTATAGGACGACCTATCAAAAGTTTAGGTCCTCCTATGGGTAGGTATAGGTCCACCTATTAAAAGTTTAGGTCGGCCTATGGGTAGGTATAGGTCCACCTATTAAAAGTTTAGGTCGGCCTATGGGTAGGTATAGGTCGACCTATCAAAAGTTTAGGTCGGCCTATGGGTGGGGATAGGACCACCTATGAAAAGTTTAGGTTGACCCATTTTTTCCACCGCCATGATTCCCCTTTTGCAAAAACAATCATTTTAAAAGGATTGATGGTCAATGATTACCCTATTCTTTTTGAGAAAAGGAGCAGGGCTTGCAACTGAGTACTGCGTACCAAGTACTGTTCTCCCCCTTGGTCGTATGAAAAAATCTACCCATATTTGTGCCGCCGGTGGCCATGTCTGCCGGGTACACCAATATTCGTGATGACCATGGATTAAAACCCCGACAACCATGCACTACCGTCATTTTTGCAAGCCTTTTGCCCGCGGCAGCCTTTCCCGCGGTCTTTACCGCATCCATTCCTTTGTACTGATCCATTTTTTACGGGAGGGCTTATCTGCCCGGTGTCTTTGTTTGTTTTTTGCGGGCATATCTGGCTTGCTGCCCGTTATGGTCACCCATGCCCAAACTCCTGCACCCATCGCTGCGCAGAATTTTATCCGCACCTGGGAACCCGCAGCCCCCGTTACCACCACGGCTGCCCTGCTGGCGCTGCCCCCCACCTCGGCGCGGCAAACCACCCAATATTTTGACGGACTGGGGCGCCCCGTACAGACCGTGATCCGGCAGGGTTCACCCAATACCTTTGGTGCCACCGTGGATCTGGTACAGGTGCAGGTATATGACGGGCTG
>JAAFIK010000037.1 GCA_013298665.1 Chitinophagales bacterium | reverse complement strand
GAAGAGCAGCTTGTAGACATTGTAAAATGTGTTTAGAACTACAAGTTGCTTTTTCTTTTAAAAAGCATCACCACACTATTTTTCCACCTGTGTGAATTATCCCTTAGCTTGACGCCTATGCGATAGCAATCGGGGTTGAACGAAACCGGCAAACGCGCTGTATGCTCTTTTAATATGGAGTTGTCGTTTTGCAAGTTGGTGGTTGCCACCGGTTGTCAGGGTACTATTTTTCAAGGATAAGCATTCCCGTGGCTGAGCTTGCATTTTGGGACAAAGACAAAGAAACCGAAACAATAGTTTTTGCGACTTACGGTTTTATAAAAAAGGCAGACAAAGTGCCTGCAAACGAAATTGAAAGAGCAATTAACATTAGGAAAAAATATTTTGAAAGCAAACTTAAAAAATAACATTATGGCAAAGACAGCAATAAAATCATACTCACTTGCCGAAATGAAAGATAAATACATCGGTAAGAAAGGTACAAAAGACAGAGACCTGTATGAATACGAACTTCGTATGGACGTCTTAGGACGAATGATTAAAACTGCAAGACAGCAACGTAAATTGACACAAGAACAATTAGGTGAACTTGTCGGTGTACAAAAAGCACAAATTTCAAAACTAGAAAGCAGTGCTAACGGTGCAACAATTGACACAGTGTTAAAAGTTTTCAAGGCGTTAAAAGCAGACATTCATTTTAATGTAACACTTGAAAAGCAATACTTACAACTCGTTTGACAATAAGCCGAACGTACAACATTTAGCTGTATAGCCGATAAGCCCCGCCAACCGAATCAATTCTGAATAAAATAAAAAGCCCCGGACAGTCAGAGTTCGGGGCTTTCGGCTATACGCTGTTCAGCGACACCCCGCCTTTAAGTGGATTTGTAGCATGCAGACGCTGCCTGCAACTCCACCGGCTTTGCTTTATGCAGGTTTTGGGGTGGCAGCAGCTTATAACCTCCCCTACCCAAAACGCTGTGTTTTGCGGGCATCTTTTTGTGCATCATTTTGGTTCAGGCATTATGTTAAAGGTTTTGCTACTGCTTTACCGGCGAGGCCTTGTTTCTGGTGCGCCCGCCTGAGAGATCTTTTACATTTACCAGCTTGCCGTTAAAGTGCAGGTGTTGCTTGAACAAGGGGTTTGCTGCAATTTGGGCATGACGTTGAAGCAATCATCGGCAGTGCATATCCGGGCTTTTGTTTCAGCGGACGTAATTCTGTTGGGCAGTAGTTCTAAACTTCGGCCTTTAGTTATAAATTCAGCTTCAGTTCCGGGCGGACAGTTGGTCAATTCCCCAACCGCACAAAGCTTCGAACGTTGGCTGAAACGTACTCTAACGCTCTAACATTTGGAATATATACTTTTTGTATATACCTTTATAAAAATCAATTAAAAATGAAAAATCTTTCTTTAAAAATGGACGATATTGTCTTTAAGGAGACTGAAAGGATTACTGCCAAAATCAGTAAAAACAGGAATCGTTATATAAATGAAGCCGTACAATTTTATAATCTTCTTCAAAAAAGAAGATTGATTTCTAAACAATTGCAAAAAGATTCCAAAATTGTTCAAGAGGAATCAATGAAGGTTCTTGCCGAATTCGAAAAATTACAGAATGAAGATTAAGCAATATGAAATTTGGATCGCTGATCTAAATCCAAGATTTGGAACAGCAACAGGTAAAACCAGACCGGTTGTTGTAGTTCAAACGGATTTACTTAATAAATTCCATCCTTCAACAATTATTTGTCCTATTACTACAAATGTAAAATTGAATGCAGAAATTCTAAGAGTTCATCTAACAAAAGGCTCAGCAAAATTGAAAGAAGATTGCGATATTATGATTGATCAAGTTAGGACTATTGATAATAAACGCCTGCTAAAAAAGATTGGAGAATTAAATCAAGATCAAATCGAACTAATCAAAACTAATCTTTCAATAGTTCTTGACATTTAAAAACGCTTCAGCCAGCAAAGCATTCCCGCAAGCCGGACGGAAGTAAATTCAACTTCATTTCCTTAATCTTCTTCAGTTCCGGCTTGACCGTTCATTAATTAAAATTCAATTTCAAGTAAAATTTTCGTTCCTTTATTGGGCAACAAACACCAGGCTGACGGAATTCTAGGCCCCGTCCCGGGTAAATGCTAATCGTTGTGCGTAATCAATCTTTAAAACTATAAAATATGAAAACAAAACTTCTGCTTCTCTTTTATGTGTTCTTTTCCGGTCTTTACTTATATGGCCAGAATATTTCCCGGACTACTTTTAAGATTTCAGATATTTTTAAGAATATTCAATCAATGGAAATGGTGATTGATGACAACATTATGCTTACAATTAAAAGTAATGGAGAAAGTGTTTCTTGTTGCACGATCACAGGTGGTGATATTGACTATTGGCCGACAGGGGACAAGCAAGGCAAGGTAAGGTCGATTGGAAACATAGATATAGACTACTGGGGAAACGTACCCGGCAAGCAGGGCAAAATCAGAGCTATAGGATATATAACTATTGACTATTGGCAGACAGGAGACAAACAAGGCAAAATAAGGTCGATTGGGAACATAAATATAGACTACTGGGGAAACATACCTGGCAAACAGGGGAAAGTCAGATCTATAGGAGATACAACTGTTGACTATTGGCCGACAGGAGACAAACAAGGCAAGGTAAGGTCGATTGGAAATATAAATATAGACTATTGGGGGAATATACCCGGCAAACAAGGGAAGATCAGATCTATAAATGGAAACACCCCTACTTTCTGTGCTTTCAGTGAGTGACAATTATAGTTGACATACGCAACATTGCATTGGCAATATGGAGGCAGCACCCTTTCTTCAGCTTACGGCTGCTGTGTATTTTGTAGAGCTGCCATACAGGTAGAGCGTTAATAATGCCCGGATTCGTAAGGAGACCGCTCCTGAGGCTTCACTCCGGGTGAAAACATTCGCTTTTATGTACTATTTATCAAATCCCGGTTTGGTAAGGTTGAGCTTGTCAACAAAAGCATCCATCAACTGTACCGGGTTGTCGGCTTTCTCCTGATTATCCAGTATACTTAAGGTTGTTTGATTACACTTGTATCCCTGAACAAATTGCATAATTTTGGGTATCAGAACGCATACTTAAACAGGACTATTCCCATAATGTGTATATTTGGAGAACGGCAGGTTTTTGCAAAAACTGCCGTTGTGCGTAACCAGTAGAAACCGTTTCTAAAACATAAAGCTTATGACCGTAAAAAATATTGCCATACTTTTTATTTGCTTTGTATTTGATGGGACTTTGTTTGCCCAGACTAAAAGGACGAAGCTATCCGGCATAATGCAGGCCTACCACAACTACAATATGTTTGACGGGGCAGTTTTAGTTGCTGAAAATGGAAAAATTATCTACAAGGATGCTTTTGGTATGGCAAACCGGGAATGGAATATCCCTAATACGACAGACACCAAGTTTATGATTGGCTCTGTTTCTAAACCGCTTACAGCGACATTAATGTTAATTCAGGTTCAAAAGGGTTTAATTGGTTTAGATAAAACTGTTGAGGATTACCTGCCCGAATTTAAGGACAAACCTGCTGCTAAAGTAACGATAAGGCAATTGCTCGGCCATAAATCCGGAATGCCCAACTATGATATTATAAAAGATTTTTTTCCAAGAATAAGCAGGCAAAATTTTACCAGGGAAGAGTACATTAAAGTTTATATGGATTCTGCTCTTTCATTTAAACCTGACTCAGGGTGGGCATACAGCAGTTGGGGGTATTTTACTTTGGGGTATATTATGGAAAGGGTAACCGGCAAATCATATTCGCAATTAATGAAAGAAGATATTTTCAGTAAACTGCAAATGAATAATTCCGGTTCTTATTTTCATACACAAATTGTACCGAAAAGGGCTACGGGCTATGATTATAGTTTTGGAGGTTTTGCCAGTGCTGATTTCCGCGATCAATCAAATACAATGGGAACAGGTGACCTTTATTCAACCGTGGACGATTTATTTAAATTTCATACATCCATTTCAAACCACACGTTACTTGATAAAGCACTGATTGATGAAATGCTTTCGCCGGGCAAGCTGCAATACAACAACTACGGTTTCGGCTGGTTCAACCATATTTTTAAGTACACCAATACAGACAGTATAAAAGCAAACTTTCATTTGGGCAAGACAGACGGATTTATTTCATTTGCACTGCGCATTCCTGCTACCAATAGTTTTGTAGTTATTCTTTGCAACAGTTCGCCAACTGATTTTTTTGGAATCGTAAAGAGCCTGATTAAAGTTCTTTACAATAAGCCGGTAAGCTTAAAGCAACCGGTTCATAAAAAAATGGAAACATATATATCCCAGATAGGTGCTTCTAAAGCAGTTGATGAATATAGAAAAATGAAAAAAGATACAGCACATTTTTACATTGATTGGATTTCAATGAATTATTTATCGGAACAATTACTGACCTTAAAAAGGTATGAGGATGCGAGGGTAATAGCAGCAAATAATGTGGTGGAATTTCCCGACAAGGATTTAGTAATGGTAACCATGGGCAATATATACCTGGCATTAGGAAGAAAGGAAGATGCAATAAACTATTATACCAAAACCTTGCAGCTCAATCCGGATTATGAAGAAGCAAAAAGCAGATTAAGAGAATTGGTAACAAAATAGTTGGATACGTACAACAACGTTTGCAAATGTTGCACCGCATCATTGTGCAAATAATACCAGCGTGTAAATTATAGTTTCCGGATGGTAAAAACAGTGCAAACAAAACCGGTATCTCTGTTTATATCCCTGGTATAAAAGATAAAGTCCACTTAGCCCCAACGTATAGCAATGAACCGGGTAAGGCGAGCGTGAGTGGATATTGTATTAAGCTCAAAACACTGAAACACATAAACATCGGTATTCTTGATGCGGCAATAAGATACGGGATTAAAGTTCAGGATTAAAATGGGTGCGCTGATGGAGGAATTAAAAGTGAAACATTTTCATTCTATCTTCGCAGCCAGCAACAATTTTATTTTATCTTCTACACAGCATAATATGCTTACCGCAATTAATCCCAAACTTCCCATGCGTAATAAAGCTGTTACCAGGGATTATTATATACAACAATTAGGTTTTCGGGATATCGGCAGCGCCGATTATGATGGTTACTTAATCGTGCAAAAAGACGGCATCGAAATTCACTTTTTTACGTTTGAGGCACTTGATCCTAAAGAAAACTACGGACAGGTGTATATACGAACCGATGATATCGTCAAACTGTATCAGTCGATGCTGGACAATAAAATTGAGATACATCCGGCAGCACATTTGCGAATAATGCCCTGGGGTCAAAAGGAGTTTTCAATACTTGACCCGGACAATAATTTACTCACTTTCGGACAAAGTGTATAGGTATTGGCAGGAATACGAAATGCCTGTTTTTAGATTTGTCGGGTACTGCCTGTCCTTACCCCGTTTACTTACATTTACAACAGCAATCCATCGCGATCCGTCAGGTTGGTCAGGTCTTGGCAGTACATGCATGCAAAAGGCGGCCTGTTACCAGACCGCCTTTGTAAACAATATACTACTGCGTCTAAATCAGGCAAGATCGAAGCGGTCTAGGTTCATCACCTTAACCCATGCTGCCACAAAATCTTTTATGAATTGTTCCTGGCCATCCACACATCCATAAACTTCAGCCAGGGCCCTGAGCTCTGAATTTGAACCGAAGATAAGATCTGCGCGGGTGCCTGTCCACCTGAGTTCACCAGTTGCACGGTCATAACCTTCAAACACATCTTCAGACATAGAAGATGCCCTCCAGGTAGTCCGGAAATCAAGCAGGTTGACAAAGAAATCGTTGGTGAGTACCTCCGGACGTCCGGTAAATACACCATGCTTAGATCCGTCGAAATTAGTGTTCAGCACACGCATACCACCAATCAGGACGGTCATTTCAGGCGCTGTTAACGTCATCAGTTGTGCCTTATCAATCAGCATTTCCTCTGCAGATGCGGTATGTATTTTTTTCTGGTAGTTGCGGAACCCATCGGCTGCCGGCTCAAGGACAGCAAATGACTCAACGTCGGTTTTTTCCTGGGTAGTATCGGTTCGGCCGGGTATAAACGGTACATTTATGTTATGGCCGCCTTGTTGGGCTGCTTTTTCTATACCGGTACATCCGGCAAGAACGATTAAGTCGGCAATAGAAACCCGCTTTGCCCCGGTTTGGGCATTGTTGAACTTGATTTGAATACCTTCCAGCGTTTGCAATACTTTAGCCAGTTGAGCCGGGTTGTTTACTTCCCAGTCTTTTTGGGGTGCCAGCCTGATGCGTGCGCCGTTGGCACCACCGCGTTTATCGGAACCACGGAATGTTGCTGCAGATGCCCAGGCTGTTGATACCAGTTGGGCAACCGTCAGTCCGGAACCAAGTATTTCCGCCTTCAGGGCGCTGATATCTTTTTCGTCAATCAATGCATGTGTAACGGGGGGAACCGGATCTTGCCAGATCAATTCTTCAGCAGGCACTTCGGATCCGAGATAGCGTGCGCGCGGTCCCATATCGCGGTGTGTAAGCTTGAACCAGGCACGCGCGAAAGCATCCGCGAAGGCATCGGGATTTTCATGGAAATGTCTCGATATTTTCTCATATGCAGGATCAAACCGTAATGAGAGATCTGTTGTAAGCATCATAGGGGCATGACGCTTTGAGGCATCGTGTGCATCCGGTACGCTGCCTGCGCCTGCATCACCTTTGGGTTTCCACTGCTGCGCACCAGCCGGGCTCTTGGTGAGTTCCCATTCAAAGCCAAACAGGTTTTCGAAATAATTATTGTTCCACTTTGTTGGTGTAGTTGTCCATGCACCCTCAAGACCACTGGTAATCGTATTGCTGCCATTGCCGCTGCCGAATGTATTTTTCCAGCCGAGGCCTTGCTCTTCAATACTTGCCGCTGCCGGTTCACGCCCAACATATTTGCCGGGATCAGCCGCTCCGTGGGCTTTCCCCAGTGTGTGTCCGCCAGCAATCAGCGCCACGGTCTCTTCGTCATTCATGGCCATGCGGCCAAAGGTTTCGCGGATGTCACGGGCTGCTGCGAGTGGATCTGGATTGCCGTTCGGGCCTTCCGGATTCACATAAATCAACCCCATCTGAACTGCGCCAAGGGGGTTCTCCAGCTCCCGGTCGCCGGTATAGCGTTTGTCTCCCAACCATTCGGTTTCAGCACCCCAATAAATGTCTTCCTCCGGTTCCCAAACATCTTCACGGCCACCGGCAAAACCGAAGGTCTTGAAGCCCATCGACTCAAGGGCACAGTTGCCCGCGAGTATCATCAGGTCTGCCCAGGAAATCTTCTTACCATATTTCTGTTTGATTGGCCAGAGGAGTAAGCGCGCTTTATCAAGGTTTCCATTGTCAGGCCAACTGTTGAGTGGCGCAAAACGCTGGGTACCGGAGCCACCACCACCACGGCCATCTGCGATACGGTAAGTGCCTGCACTATGCCAGGCCATCCGGATAAAGAACGGACCATAGTGACCGTAGTCGGCTGGCCACCAGTCCTGAGACGTGGTCATCAGGTCGAAGATGTCTTTCTTTAAAGCAGACAGATCGAGGCTCTTGAATGCCTCCGCATAATTGAACGATCCGCCCATCGGATTGGACAGGGAAGAGTGCTGCCGGAGTACGTTCAGCTTCAACTGATTAGGCCACCAGTCACGATTGTTTGTACCGGTGCCGGCGCTTTGTTTTAGTGCTCCACCACTAAACGGACACTTGCTCCCATCATTTATATTGTATGATGTTGTGCCCGGATTTGTGCTATTTTCCATTTTTGTAACGATTTTTAAATTGGTAGTTTGTGTACATTTATTAATAATCCCTGTTTAAGTATTAGCTTATTTCCGGTAAGCCGGTGATTTTATAACATTTGGTAAGACTGAAAACCAGCATTGAAACTGAAGATTCCCCGGTCAACCAGAAACTTAGTATACAAAAATACGAGAATCGTAGTATTGTTTGAATGATCTGTGAATTTTATTGCAGTAATACAAGTAGAGATAATGTCTGGGGTCTGAATATCAGTATCGATGCAATACCGGCTGAAGTAATACTACAGAAGCAACAAAATCAAGTTTTGCGCTTCTGTCAAACGGTTGTGCTACATTTGACCTGACAGGTTGCTGCTGATACTCCGGTATCGCCAGCACGCAAAGCCTTACCAATAGTTTTATGGCCTCAAAAATGAATATACTTTTACAACAGGTTCGCGACTGTAATGCATGTATAAAACACCTGCCGCACGGGGTCAACCCCATTATTTCGGCAAGTATAAAAAGTAAAATTATCATTATCGGGCAAGCGCCGGGGAGAATCGTTCATGAAACAAGTATTCCGTGGAATGACAAAAGCGGGGATAACCTGCGCAACTGGTTAGGCATAACCAGAACCGTTTTTTATGACGCGGATAGTATCGCGCTGATACCCATGGGGTTTTGCTACCCGGGAACCGGCAAAGCGGGAGATTTGCCACCGCGTCCAGAGTGTGCGCCATTGTGGCACAAAAAACTGCTGCAGTTAATGCCTGGCGTAAAACTGGTACTTCTTATCGGACAATATGCACAAAACTATTACCTGGGCGAAAGAGTAAAAGATACATTGACGGCAACGGTTCGCGATTACAAAACATATTTACCTGAATATTTCCCGTTGCCGCATCCTTCTCCCAGAAATAATATCTGGCAATCCCGGAACAAATGGTTTGGGGATGAAGTACTGCAGGCACTGAAGTCGAAAATCCATTCAGTTATCAATTGACGATCTTAGCAAAATTGAAAGCTGTTGTCGGAGATTTGTCCCCAAATCAGGGTGTGATTCAATGACCAATCGCCAATGACCCGGAATAACTATTATACAGATGACATATCAAACATTTGACCCGGACAAAGTGCTTAGCACATTTGTAAAATGTTACTGGCTGCTGGAGGGTCCGAAAGAAGAACGTCCCCGGCGGCAAAGAATCGTGCCGGATGGCTGCATGGAAATGATTTTCCATTATGGGGATTTGTATAAACAGTATACTGAGGATGGAATGGCGATCATTCAACCAAGGTGCTTTGTCATCGGGCAATTAACACGACCGCTTGAAATTGAACCGACAGGACAAACCGGAATTTTTTCAGTCCGCTTTCACCCGGAAGGCTTTATGCCTTTTGCAACCATTCCTTTAAGTGAAATGGACAATAAAGCCATTGCATTGGAAGGGTTGTTTGGTGAAACGGGCTTGACATTAGCAACAGAGGTTTTAAATACTCCGGCAAGTGATGGCAAAATCAGTTGTGTTGAGGCATTTTTATTTCGGCGGTTGGCTGATGCCCAAACAACTGACCGTATCGTAAAATCAGTTGTTGAAACAATCTTAACTGCCAACGGGCAACTTTCTGTGGATGAACTTTCCAGGCAAACAAAGATCAACCGGCGGCAATTGGAACGCAGGTTTGCTGCAGCCATCGGGTTAAGCCCCAAGCAACTTTCTAAAATCATCAGGGTACAAAATGTGCTTAAAGTACTGTTGAACGGGCAATTCACAAGCCTTACCGCATTGGCTTACAACGGCGAATACTATGATCAGGCTCATTTTATTAAAGACTTTAAGGAGTTTACCGGCCTGACACCTAAAGCGTTTTACAGCGAAAACCTAAAAATGTCTTCCCTGTTTTATGGCACGGATTAGCGTTGTCGCATTTTTACAATTTTCCACCAGCTATTATCGCCTACTTTGCCTTTATAACATAAAGCGATCCGGGAATAGGATTTTTTTACAATGTTTGTCAGTACAGAAGGAAATAAAAATGGTTTTTCATTCAATACATTAATTTTATCGTCATGCACAAGAAAATATTATTTCTTACCCTGGGTATAATTGTTTTTTGCGGTTGGGCCACACGGCAAAAAAAAGACATCCGGAAAGCAACGTGGCTGATCGGTACCTGGGAGAATAAAAAACAGCGGGGAAGTATTTATGAAACCTGGGTAAAAATAAGCGATACTGAACTGTCTGGTAAAAGCTATATCCTCAAAAATAAGGACACGATTATTTTTGAAACAGTAAGACTGGTTAAGGAACAGGACAATCTTTTTTATATTCCAACGGTGAATAACCAAAACAATCATTTGCCGGTACGTTTTGTCCTGACAACAATTTCGGATACGGTGCTGATTTTTGAAAATCCACAACACGATTTTCCGCAAAGAATTTCCTATACCCGTATTGGAAGCGATTCTCTGGTAGCGGAAATATCGGGAGTGAAAAACGAACAGGAACGCAAACAGGCTTTTCCTATGAAACGGATGAAGTAAATAACTGCCTGAGCCGGCGTGTGCTGATATTTTACGGAATAAAATAATTACAGTTCCTCTTGACGATCTTTTCCGGTACTTTGTGTGTAAAAATAGTACAACAGGATATGGAAAGGGTTTATACAAACGGTCAGGAGTTTGATACGATTGATTTCACTGACACCGGGCTGCCAGTGGGTGATTATGAAGACTGCCGGTTTCTGAACTGCAACTTTTCTAATACAGACCTGGGCAATACCCACTTTTCGGATTGTATTTTTTCCGGGTGTAACCTGAGTATGGCGGCACTGGTCAAAACGGCCTTCCGTGATGTCCGGTTCAGGGATTCTAAAATGCTGGGTTTACACTTTGAGCATTGCAATCCGTTTTTGTTTGCGGCCACATTCGAGAACTGTATACTTAATTTTTCTTCTTTTTATACGCGTGTACTTAAAAAAACAACCTTTCGTCATTCAAGCCTGATCGAAGCAGATTTTACGGAGGCAGATCTTACCGGGGCTGTTTTTCCGGATTGTGATCTTGCAGGAGCAACTTTTGAAAATACGATACTGGAGAAGGCCGACTTCAGAACGGCTCTGCATTACACGATAAACCCGGGATTGAACAAGATTAAAAAAGCCATGTTTTCGCAGTCTGGTCTTGCAGGCCTACTGGCTCAGTATGACATCATTATTGAATAACTGGTATGGGATAGTGTTGCTAAAAAGGGGAAATAATTCATTATACAAGGTGCAGATACAGACACTTATACAATCAAACCCAGCGCTTATACAATCAATCGGAGGGGGTCTTACTGCTGCGTTTACTTTTAAGCGTCATTTAAGGATTAACCCATCCCCAGACATCCTTTTCCTGCGAAATATTCGGTTGTTACAGCATTTTTAGTGTTGTTGTACCGTCAAGAATATTTTCTGTGGTCTTTACCATTTAAGTTTTTAATACCATTAAACCTTGCCTTACAGGGGGATAGCATAAGAAAGAAACATCCTGTTGAAAACCTGTAGTGTATCGCTGAAGCCCCTGCCTATGGTACGGGGCTTTAGCTTTTCCGGTTCCGGTATTTTCAGGAACTTATCCCAATACCTGCTGCATCACCATCATCGTCTTCATCTGCCCAAAATCCTGTATGTGGAGGGCATAAAAATCATGACAGCCAATCAGCAGTTTGCGACGTATGGCATGGTTAAGCCTGAACGTTCCTAACTCTTGCGGGTGCATTACTTTAAGAAACTGTGCGGTATATTGTGCGGTTTCGCCACTGATGAAATTTGGATGCTCTGGCTGTTCAAGCGAAAAAGCACCTTCACGGAGGTCAAAATAAAGGCTCTCCTGTTCGTCGGCATACGCACCATTGGGGAGTTCGGGTTGTGGCTTAAAGCCCATGAAGTAAGAAAACTGCAAACTGAAGTAAATGGCAAAATTGGCAGTAACGGTTTTATCGGCGCTATCCAATGCTGTTAGTGCTGCTTCGCAAAAATGATAAAGATCGGTATTGGCTTCGGGTTGTTTCAGGCATTTTTGCATGAGTTCAACCATGTATAACCCTACGCTGTTTTTAATAACGTCGCTAAGGATATGCTGGTACAATAAAGCCCAGCGGAATTCTTTAATCCGTTGCAGGTTTTTCTGCTCATGGTGATATACAACGAGGTCTAATATGGCTGCGGGTTGAAAATAACCTGTTTTGGCCGATGGCTTGCTGCTGCGAACCCCATTAACCATATACGACTGTATGCCAAACAACTCCGTAAGTATGGTTACCACCAAACTGGTTTCTCCATATTTCACGGTTCTCAGTATTATTCCCTTTGTTTTATGCGTTACAGCCATTCAGCGTACAATAAATATTCTGGCAATGATTTTTTCTGAATTATCGTTATTGGCTGCCAATACCAGATAGGCGCCACTGCTTACAACACCACCCTTATAATTACGCCCGTTCCAGGTAGCCTGCCCTCCTGTCGCCCGGGTTTGATACACAAGCCTTCCATCTGGTCCGGTAATCTTTACAATGGCATTGTTGGTCAAACCCCTGATGGCAATGGTACCGGTATAACCAGGTGGTACTGGATTGGGAAATACCAGTACGTCTGTATTGGCTTCACCACCTTCTGTGGCTGTACCCCTGAAACTGCAGAGTCCGCTAAAGGTTGCCATAAAAACCTCCCCTGTCTGCGGATCGATAGCTATGCGCCTGACATCATTGCTCAGCAGCGGGCTATTGTCTTCTGTAAAATGATAGATGACCTTTTCGCCATCCGCGCTGATCAGCCATGCGCCATCCGCCGTTCCGATCCACTTGCGGTTAGCACCATCTATTGCAATGGTTTTAACTGTTTCCCCCGCCAGCAGAAAGCCGGAAAAGCTGCCCTGTCTTACAACTGGCAGCGTGGCCTCACAACTGGCAGCAAATACTTCTGACGGGCAGGTGATCAGTGCCACCCCATTAGCGGTACCCACCCATATAAATCCGTCTTTGTCAGTTGCCACACAGTAAATGGTATTGTCGGGCAGGTTGCCATTGCCCCTGCCCTTTCGGAGCAGTCGCCAGCGGTCGTCAGTAGTAGTATTAATATTACTGCCGTAGTTGAAGCAGAGCAGCCCATTGCCCTTGGGCGATACGATCCATACCTGTCCTGCCGGGTCTGTCAGCACCTGTGCCATTGTATTTTCCGTTAATAAAAACGGCGGAGAAAAACTTTGCCAGGTTTTGTCTGCTTTCTTAACCACCAAGGGAGCCGGTGCGCCATAATTGCTGATCCAGAGGTTACCTGCGGCGTCAACATCAAGTCCACCCACCCTGAAACTGCCCGGATCACCTATGGCTGCCTGCAGGGCCGAATTTTGTTTGAATAAACTGAACCGGTTGTCTGCTGATAGTTGCAGCAGCCCCCCGCCATAGCTGCCAAAATACCTGTTGCCCGTTTTACCATCTGCAGCGACAGCGATGATATCATAGACAGAATCGGGTATGGGGGCAAAAAAACGGTTGGTACTGGTCCATAGGCCATCTGTAAAACTATAGAAACCATTGGGGTTGAAGGTATATTGCCAGGCATCGTTTACTGAACCCGCACAGGCATAAACTGTTCCACCCCGGATCAGTATTTCACCATCAGCCTTTTCAAATGGAGCATTTGGGGCAATGGTTTCCACTGCTGTTCCGCTCAGCTTCCTCAGCCCGCCAAAGGCATCGGCTATATAATAGACCCCGTCTTTCACCAGGGCATCCAGCGGTTTTTTGATTTGGTTGGGTGATTGTAAGGTTTGCAGCACACTGCCATCCGGGCGCAGTACTACCACTTTGCCGTCAGCCCCCGACTGTGTTTCACTCAGCAGCAGGTTGCCATTGCTGAGCTTTATGCTTTCAATATGCAGGCCATCGGCATACCAGGGCAGCCATACACCGCTTTGCTGCACGAGAACAGAATCGTTTTTGAGGAGAAATAACCGGTTATTCCAGTAAAGAATATCCCTGCATCCCTGTGTATTCAGCCCGGTTGCAGTAATCAACTGCCATTGCGTAAAGTTGTTGAGGTTGGGGCTGTTGATTGTTGCTTTTTTGAGTCCTTCTGGTGTGACTGCGTAAAAGAAAGCATCATCTGTAGCCAGCCCGGTTACTTTTACAGACCCCGTATTGCCGGGATAGTATGTATCAATGGTTTGCGCATTGACAGTATTGAGCACTACAATGCCAAAACCGGTACAGCAATAGGCATTACCCCGGTAAAAGCGAACCTGATAGATGCTTTTATCCCCGCTGATACTTTTTCGCTTGATATCACTGTTGTTGAGTAAACGGTTACCCCTGAGCAGATCGATATTGCTGTTGCGGTATGCAATCAACAGGGTTCCGGCCGCATCATCGTATTGCATGGTACTGATGCCTGTTTCGCTCAGCCCACTCACCCGGCTGAGTTTGGCCAGGTCTCCCGTAGCAGGTGTATAACTGAAAACACTGTACGGAGTGGCACAAAATATCTTTTCTGCAGCAGCCTCTACGCGTATACCGCTGCTGTAAGGCAGGTGGTCGCGCCACTGGCCAATGGGGGGTAGTTGCCCGGTGGCCACCAACGGCAAAAGCAGGCTGATAAAAGTGAGAAAGCGATTCATGCTGCTCAAAAATACGCATCTTTCACACCCTGGATGCGGATAAGCGGGCTAAAAAGGTTTTCTTTGCAGTCATTTTTAATAAAACTATCCTTTGCATGTGGCAGCGTTCAGGAAAATTTGTTCTTCAATACCGTTTACCCCTGTTGGCACTTTTATTTGCTGCAACCGGTCTCATGGGCTATTTTGCTTCAAGGGTAAAACTGAGTTATGAGTTTTCCAAGGCTATACCCACAGACAATCCCAGATACCAGGATTACCTTGCCTTCCGCGAGAAATTTGGCGATGATGGCAATATGCTGGTCATTGGTGCAGAAACGCCCAGATTCTTCGAGAAAGACGTTTTTGCAGCATATACCCGTATGCAGCGGGAGATTAAGGCTGTAGCAAATGTAGAAGATATACTGGGCATCCCTACTGCCATTAATCTGGCAAAAGACCCCCTTACGGATAAGTTAGTGCCTGTGCGTATTTTCGGCGATACCATCGGCTCGCAAGGGCAGTTGGATACTGCGCGTGAGCTCCTGTTCAACCTCTCCTTTTATAAATACCGCCTGTACAATCCCGAAACCAATGCTTACCTCATGGGCGTGAGGATCAACAAGGACTCGCTCAATTCACCGGTGCGTACAAAAATTATTGCCGGGATCACTAAAGCTGCAGAAGCATTTGGAGAGCAGATCCATACTACAGTACACCTGAGTGGTTTGCCGCTGATCCGTACTGTAGTGGCCGATCGTATCCAGCGGGAAATGCTGTTTTTCTTAATCGGGTCATTGGTACTGAGCGTATTGATCCTGCTACTTTTTTTCCGGTCTGTTGGCACTACCCTGCTTTCGTTGCTGGTTGTTCTTTTTGGTGTGGTATGGAGCCTGGGTATCCTGTATCTATGCGGGTATAAAATTACCCTGCTGACAGCACTTACACCACCACTGGTAGTGGTTATAGGTATTCCCAACTGCATTTATTTTGTGAATAAATACCATAGTGCTTACCTGCAAAATGGAAACAAACGGCAGGCATTGATTGACATGGTGAGTAAGATGGGTGTTGTTACCTTGTTTTGCAATATTACTGCGGCCATTGGTTTTGCTGTATTTGCCCTTACCCGCAGCGCTATCCTTAAGGAATTCGGGGTGGTGGCAGGCATCAGCATCATGGCCATTTTTGTTATCTCGTTTATCCTGCTTCCGGCTGTGCTGAGTTATCTTCCTGCACCGGGTAAGCAGCAAACCCGTTATTTGAACAACCGGTTGCTGAACAGGCTTCTTGAGCGTCTCGACTACTGGGTTATCAACCACAAAAAAGCCATATATATCAGCACGACAGTGTTGGTTTTAGCAGCAACAGCCGGCATTTTCCGTCTTAAAACGGTTGGATATATTGTAGACGATCTTCCGCAAACGGATAAAATTTATACTGACCTCAAGTTTTTTGAAAAGCATTTTAAGGGCGTGATGCCATTGGAAATTGTGCTGGATACCAAAAAGCCCAGGGGCATACTCCGGCAGGCGGTTGACATCAGTAAAATTGCTTTTTTTCAGGACTCCTTTCTTGCTGTTCAAAAGAATATTGCCCGGCCTGTTTCGGTGATCGATGGCATCAAATTTTCGTACCAGGGCATCAGCCAGGGGTTGGGCGATTCTGCCTATATGCTTCCCGGATTGGGTAACCCTTTTGCAGAATTGCACAAGTCGCTGCGTGAAGTGCAGGTTAAAAAAACCAGCGGGATGCTCACGGCCAAAGACAGCACATTGATGAAGCTGATGGGATCGTTTATCGACTCTACCGAACAATACCTGCGCATCAGTATGAGTATGGCTGACGTGGGTACCGGTGAATTGGTGCCCATTATGGACAGCATCAGCAGAAATGCCAACCGGATATTGAATAATGTGGACAGTGTTGTGGTGAAGGATACGGCCGCCGCAGCAATTAAAGTTACCGTAACTGGTACCAGCAGCACATTTCTGGAGGGCAGCCGGTTTATCATCAATGGTTTAAAAGAGAGTATTTTCTGGGCATTCCTGCTTATTGCCCTCTGTATGCTGTATTTGTTCCGTTCTGTACGGATACTGCTGTGTTCACTGATACCTAACCTGGTGCCGCTGGTGATCACTGCCGGCGTGATGGGTTGGGCAGGTGTACCCCTGAAGCCCTCTACCGTATTAGTGTTCAGCGTTGCACTGGGTATTGCTATTGATATAACCATCCGTTTTCTCGTTAACTATAAGCAGGAACTGCCCCTGCAGGGAAATGATGTGGGACAAACTATTTCTGTTTCGATTAAACAAACCGGCCTTAGTATTGTTTATACCTCCCTTGTGCTGATTGCCGGGTTTGTCATCTTTTGCTTCAGTGGTTTTGGGGGAACAAGGTCATTAGGGTGGCTTACTTCCCTCACATTGGTGGTAGCCACGGCAACCAACTTGCTGTTGCTTCCCGTATTACTAAACGCATTAATAGCCCCGCCAAAGGATAAAAGGCTAAAATGACGAATGGATGGTTAAGCAACCCCAGACACATTAAAAACGTTTTAATGTATAATTGTGGATTTATTTGAGACGCAAAGCAGCGCAACAGCGTCCTGAATTGTCCTTTTACGTTGCAGTTTAATAAAACTGAATTATATTTGACACTTCAAAAAATCTAAACGCAAATGAGAAAATGTATGCTGACTGCTTTTGCAGTCTTCGCCGTTTTTCTACAGCTTGTTGCCCAAAAAACCGTTACAGGTAAAGTGACTGACGAAAAAGGGACTCCCATCTCGGGTGCTTCCGTTGTTGCAAGGGGTGCTGTGGGAACGACGACATCAGAAAACGGAAGTTTTACCATTCAGGTCGCTACGAATGTAAGGACGCTGAGTGTATCTGCTATTAACTATGAATCACAAACCGCAAGTGTTGGAAATGGCACCATTACCGTTATACTGAAAGCCGAAGACAAGAACCTGGGCGAGGTAATCGTAACCGGGTACAAAAACGTAAAAAAAGCCGAGTATGGTGGTGCATCTACAAAAGTGTCTGCACAAACCATTAAAAATGTACCCATAGGCTCATTTGACCAGATTTTGCAGGGTCAGGCGCCTGGTCTTTCGGTTTTGTCCGGAAGTGGCCAGCCCGGTGCTGCAGCAACAGTGGTTCTCCGAGGACCAACATCAATCTCTGGTGGCAGCACTCCCCTATATGTTATCGATGGTATTCCTGTTGAACCAAGTGTATTCCAGAGCATCAACCCCAATGCATTTGAGTCTGTAGATATCCTCAAAGATGCGGTTGCGGCTGCGCAGTACGGCTCAAGGGGTGCGGCAGGTGTTATTGTTGCTACAACAAAAAAGGGTAAAAGTGGCAAAGCACAGGTCACTTTTTCCATGCAGGCAGGCCGTAAATTCAAGCCCGTTTTCAATTACGATATGATGAATGCGTCAGAATTGCTGGATGCACAGGCTGAGTTGGGTAAAGCATTACCTGCTTCTGCCAACAATACCAATGTTCCCGGATATTACTATTCTCCATTGAGTGCAGCTTATGCTGCGCAGTCTGCTGCCGGTAAAGCGCAGTTTACCCGTACTTTGGATAGTCTCAGGGGTATCAATAATAACTGGGATGACAACTTCTTCCGCAATGGCCGCTTCAATAGTTACGACCTGAGTATCTCGGGTGGTCAGGGCAGGACGCGTTTCTACAGCGCATTGGGTTTGTACAAGGAAGATGGTGTAATCCGTCGCTCCGACCTGAAGAGGGTTTCACTCAATAACAATATCGACTTTTCTGATGATAAAATCAATATATCATTAACCTCCGTATTGGGTTATTCCAAGCGCAACTTCCAGGAAAGCCAAACCACTAACAGTGTGTTCAATCCTTTCCTTTCTTCCAGGATTACAGCGCCATACTATACCCCCAAAGACAAGAATGGTAATGTCAACTTTAATGGTGCCAACCTTTCTGCTTATGGCCCATACCTGATTGATGCCATGGAAATCAACAGGAATTACAACGACCAGATCAAGACGACCATTGGTCTTACCGGCGGTTATAAAATAACCAAAGACCTTACTTTAAGCGCATTTGGTGCGGTGGATTTCAGGGAAACACAGGCTACCGTTTACAACTCTCCAACTACGGTGAATAACCGGCTGCTCAATACCAATATCCGTACGAACGGAGGTAATATATTTGAAAGCTTCGAACGCTCTTTAAAGCTAAATGGCCGTCTTGGGGCAACCTACTCCAAAACTTTTGCCGACAAACATAAGTTAACGGTGGATGGTTTTTATGAAACCCTTCAGAATTTTTACCGGATCAATACCCAGCAGGGCTTCAATCTTGATCCCCGGAGGCCAAATACCTTTGCTGGTGTGGGTGGCGTAAATACAGGCAATGCAGTAAACTATTATCCAGTTGTTGGTGGGAATAAATCAAGGTCTTCACTTGAATCGGGCTATATCGCTGCCAAGTACACATATAAAAAGAAGTATACGGTTGATTTCTCTTACCGGATGGATGGCTACTCCAAACTGCCTAAAGACAACCGCTGGAAGCCTTTCTATGCAGGTGACGTAATCTGGGAACTGACACAGGAGAAATTCTTAGCCAAATCAAAAGTGATCGACGAACTGCGCTTAAGGGCCAGTTATGGCCGGTCAGCCAATTCAGAGAACTTCCCGCTTGGCGATTTTGATTATGTTGATAATTATGCTGTCGGATCACTGACTGGTGGTCCTATAGGATTGGATCAGACGATTTTCCTGACCAGACTTGGCAATCCTGAGGCAGACTGGGAATATACATCAACGCTAAATATTGGTGTTGATTTTGCCATTCTGAAAAGAAGGATTTATGGTGATATTAATGTTTATGATAAGCGTACTGATGGACTTTATGCCGTGCAACCACTTGCCCTTAGTAGTGCCTCCCCCACGGCCACCTTAAATACCAATGCTGGCCAAATGTCTAACAAAGGTATTGAAGTAAATATCAAAGGTGAAGTGTTGCGTAAAAATGACTTTAAATGGGTGGTAGGTATTGCGGCATCCTACAATAAAAATGTGGTTCAGAGTCTCGGTAGTCTACCCCAAGTTGATCTTGGCACTTCTAGAGTAACAGTAGGATTACCTCTGGGCTCACACTTAGAGCAAGGCTGGGCCGGTGTGGATGCGGCAACCGGTAAACCGCTGTATTATGATGTTAATGGAAATGTGACAGATGCTTACACCGTAGGTAATAAGGTGCAGCAATGGGGTACATTCTATGCGCCCTATACCGGTGGCTTTAATTCACAGCTTTCTTTCAAAGGTTTCGATATTAGTGTATTGTTCAGCTATCAGTATGGATCAACAAGGGTAAATAATCTGGAGTTCTTTGTAGAAAACCCGGGCGGTTTCCTGCTTCAGGGCTTTAACCAGGCACGCTCATTGGATTTCTGGAAAAAACCAGGTGATGTAACCCGTGTACAGAGTCCGTTGTATCAGAATAACTTTACTTCAAAGTATATTCAGGATGCATCATTCCTGCGCCTGCGCAACCTGACAGTAGCCTATACGCTTCCATCATCCGTAATATCTAAGCTCAAAATCAGCAATGCCCGTTTCTATATGGCAGGTCAGAACCTCGCGGTTTGGACCAAGTGGAAAGGCTATGACCCTGAAGATGATAATAACATCTCTCTGTCTGAGTTCCCCAACCCGCGTGCGATTACTGCTGGTGTAGAAATTACCTTTTAATCTTATTAATTGATTACGAAAATGAAAAGAATAAAATTTGTACTGCTTGCTGCCACTGCATTTACGCTGGCAACCGGTTGTAAAAAGAACCTGGATCTTACTCCCACGGATGTATTCGACGAAAGTAAGGCTTATCTTACCGTTGACGATCTGCAGCGGGGCTTGAATACCGCCTACGGCCGTTTTGATGTTGATAATACCGTCTATATCAACGCTACCATTTCTGATGAGCTCAGGTTTGGACCGGATAACGCCGGGCAAGGCCAGTTTGAATACCGGTTGCAATACACTGCGGATGGTACAGCATCCGGATCCACTACCGGTGGCTGGGGTAGTATGTACTCGGTAATCAATCAGGTAAACCGGGTATTGGAGAAAATACCAACCGTACCCTCAGTAGCCGTTAATGATGATACCCGCAAAAATATCATCAGGGGTCAGTTGCTGGCCTTACGCGGATATGCTTATCTTGAACTTATGCAGCGCTTTGCTAAAAAGTACAATGCCAGTGATGTTCTGGGCGTTCCCTTATCATTATCTGTTAACTCCTTTGCACAGTTGCCCCGCAACAAATCAGGTGAGGTGGTTGCACAAATCGATAAAGACCTGAATGATGCAAAAGCACTGCTTGTTGCACCTACAGCAGCTACTTACGATGACAAAGTCATCAATCAGCTTACTGTAGTGGCACTCCAGGCGAGGGTTGCACTTTATAAAGGTGATTGGGCCGGCGCAAGGGATAATGCCACAACGGTAATTAATGCTGCAGTAAAGCCATTGACCACAGGAACAGATTTTGCAAATATATGGGTGGATAATTCTGTCAGTGAAGTATTACTGCGCTTCAGGCGTGGTGGTCAATCTATAGGTGCTTCATTTGCAACCAGCGGAGGACAGGTTTATTTCAGCCCTTCAGATAAACTTCTTTCACAGTACACTGCTTCAGACGTTCGCCGTAATGCCTATATTGCTACAGCGGGTGGTAAAAGGGTTGTTTATAAACACTACACTTCGGCTGCCGGTGCGCGCATCACCGATATGAAAGCCATCAGGATTGCTGAGATGTACCTGATCCGCGCGGAAGCTTATGCTGAGCTGGATGGCGCAGCCAATATTACAGCAGGTACAAACGACCTGAACACCCTGCGTACCAACCGTATTACGGGCTATGTTAACCAGACCTTTGCAGATAAAGCGACGCTTATAACTGCGCTGATGACAGAGCGGTACAAAGAACTGGCTTTTGAAGGTTTCCGGCTTTTTGACCTGAAAAGAAGGGGGCTGGATGTAAACCGTAATGCTACAGACGTGGACAGCCCCAACTGGCTGAATCTGCTGAGCACTAATTTCCGTTTTGTGTTACCCATTCCGCAAGCAGAACTTCAGGGTAACAGTAATATGGTACAAAACACAGGCTATTAATATTTAAAAGCTAAAACGATCAATTATGAACAGATTCTATAAACTGATGATCGCAGGTGCAATGGCCACAGTGCTGTTTGCAGGCTGCGACAAAAACGAAAACATCGGTAACGTTATCGTTCCGCCCTCACAGGCACATTTTGCCAATAATCTTGCAGGCGCCTATTATGTGCAGAACGACCCTGCATCGGTTTTCAAAGTACCGGTAGGCACAACAACTATTTCCAGTTCCGCCAGAAAGGTAACGTTCAGCATTACCTCACCCACGGGTGCCGGTGCTGCGCAGTATTCGCTGCCAGGGGGTAATACCATTACCATTCCGGCTGGTAAAGCTTTGGATTCCATAACCGTTAAAGGTAATTTTGCTGGTTTCCCGGGCTCAAGAACGGATACCCTTACTTTTAAAATTACCGGCGGTGATGTCGCTCCGGCAACTTACAACGATACTTATAAATTGGTAATGACCAAGTACTGTAACGTTGTACTGTCGAGTTTCACCGGCAACTATACCAAGTGCTTCGATATCCAGACAGGTAGTCCCACTTATGGCCCGTACGCAATCAACATAACCAGCGCTGTAGCTTTAACCGCTACCACCGGTTATGTTATGATGCCCAACATCTGGGATGCAGGTGGACCAGCGGTTCGCGTAAACTTAGACTGGACAAATCCGGCTAATTTTACCACCAGTATTCCGGCTCAGTTCCTTTACAATGATCCTACCTATGGTGCGGCAACGATTACCGGCGTAGGTACGGGATCTTTCTCCTCTTGCGACAATACCTTCAGCCTGAGCTACAGGGTTACTGTTTCGGCTGGTTCTTTTGGTAACTTTATTACCACCATAGCGCGATAAGCAAATCGTTTTTCAGCGTAAGTACAAAGAAACCGGCTGTCTCAAAAGTATGAGACAGCCGGTTTCTTTTTGAGCGGTAGATAAATGTTGTTAGCAATAAATATGGTTAATAGTATACAGGGTTGACAGGTTTTTGTTTACTTGTATCCCGGTTGATTTTTGCTGACTGATCAGGGATTTTATTACGCCATATCTTATCCCAATGCTACGGATTTTGCGTCCGCCGAATAACCGAAGACCGCGATCGAAGCATCGGGGCAAATTTTGCAACTGCAGCATTTGAGTATAAGCATAGCATCGGTTCCGCATTACCCCTATTCCGGCAGTGGAATATCCCGCTTCAGCATTTCATCTCTGTTTGCAATCACCCAGGCCGTGTGAAAAACCAATTGTACCCGCTTTGCATAAAGCTCTTTGTTGATCTTATCCACCGTATCTGATGGCCGGTGATAGTCACGGTGTGTACCATTAAAAAAGAATAAGATGGGAACCCCCTTCCTGGCGAAATTGTAATGATCACTTCGGTAATAAATTCGCTGTGCGTCATTAGGGTCGTCAAATTTATAATCCAATTCGAGTCCGGTGTATTGTTTATTTACGGCTTCGTTTATGATGGGCAGGTCGCTGCTTAGTTTGTTATGCCCGATCACATACACATAATTCATACTGTCACCATTCTTTCTGGAAGGATCTATACGGCCTACCATATCTGTATTGAGGTCAACAGATGTTTTGCCTAATGGAAATAATGGATGATCGCAATAATACTCGCTACCCCATAAGCCCTTTTCCTCGCCGCTTACTGTCATAAATACGATGGTACGCCTCGGCCCTTTTCCTTCTGCTTTGGCCTTTGCAAAGGCTTCAGCCATTTCAAGTACGGCACAGGTACCACTACCATCATCATCCGCACCGTAATAAATATTGCCATCACGGATGCCGAGATGGTCGTAATGTGCCGTCAGGTAAACGATCTCATCTTTTTTATCTGTTCCCTCTATAATCCCCAGTACATTACTCGCATCTACCTGCTGGCGATCTTTTTGAAAATCAAAAACCAGTTTTGTTTTTATATCCGGTATGCTGGTGCTGTCGAGACGTTCCGCCGCTTTTGCTTTTTTGAGCAGGGTTTCGAAAACAGCAGTATCAAGCAGCGTCCTCGCTACCCGGTGTGAAAGGGTGATTCCATTAACCGCTGGCTTGTCTTCTTTGGGATAGTACAGGTTAGACTTTTGTAATGATACCAGTGTACGTGAATTAAATGATTCTATACCCGGACTGATCACAATAGCAGCTATAGCGCCCTGGGCTTTGGCCGTTTGCAGCTTTAGTGCTAACCCCGGAAAACTCCACTCGGATCCCCTGTTCTTACCATTGATCAGGTATTTCCCATTTGCTTTGGGTTCACCCAGAAAAAACAACACCACCTTTCCTTTTACATTTTTCCCTGAGTAATCATCGTAAGTTTTACTACTGATGCCATAGCCCACACATACAATTTTTTTTCCCTTTATCAATTCATTGTGGTTATTGTTGAGGGTAAAGCTATAATCTGTACCCATCATGAGTTCTTTATCCCCCAATTTTGCCATTGCCATCACCAATGAATCACGGTACAAAGGGTATAGCTGTTGATAGCCATTGATCCCCGGTGCAGTTTTTAGTCCAATCCGGATAAACTGCGACTCGATATATGCTGCCGCCTTGCGCTGCCCTTCTGTGCCCGTTTCCCGGCCCTCCATGGCTGCACCGGCAACGATCCCGAGGTGTTGCATCAAGTCTGCAGCAGTAATCGTTGATGCGTAGCGCCCGGCATCATCTGTTTGTTGCGCAAAACTCTGCCAGGGGCTGCTGGCCAGCAACAGGAGTGCGATAAATTTGTACATAAAAAAAATTTATACAATATCGGAAATTATCTTTTTCCTGATATCCTTTATTGATGCGCGGTAGATCAGCAGGCAATCTTATTAACCCTCTTCTGATGACGCCCTCCCTCAAAAGGGGTGTTCATGAAAAGGTCAACCATCTTTTCTGCATCACCCTCACGAACAAAGCGGGAAGGTATACAGATGATATTCGCATCATTATGCTGCCTGGCCAGTTGAGCCAATTCTTCACCCCAGCAGATTGCAGCCCTGATACCCTGGTGCTTATTTGCCGTAATGGCTACACCATTGGCACTGCCGCAAAGAAGTATGCCAAAAGCGGCTTCACCTTTTTCTACGGCAAGCGCAACCGGGTGAGCAAAGTCGGGGTAATCAACAGAATCTCTGCTGTACGTGCCAAAATCCTTAAAAGCGATGCCTTTACCCTCTAAGAACGAAATGAGATCATCTTTATAATCGTAACCGGCATGATCGCAACCAATAGCAACAGGCAGGCTTAAATTGAACACTTGCATAGTAGTATAATGTTGGTGAAAGTGATGGTAAAATTAGACAAATAAAAGCGCATACACTATATCCCCTTTCAAATGCTAACTCCATTCTTTTTTGTCTTTTTCCGCCCTTTTTTTGTCTACCCTTGCGGTAATGGCAATACTGATGGCATACAGTATAAATAAGGGTACGGCTACAATAAACTGGCTGGTCCAGTCAGGAGAAGGGGTAATGACGGCGGCTACAATGAGGATGACCACAACAGCATATTTGAAATATTTCTTAAGGAATCCTGAGCTGATGATACCAATTTTGGCAAGAACATAAGCCATCACCGGTAACTCAAAAGCAATGCCGCAGCCGAGGAGCAGGTTGGTAAGGGTTTCGGTATAATCATCGATAGTCGGTTTGTATTCGATAACCACCTTGTGACCAATGGTGAAACTTGCCAGAAAGTTGAAAGTAAAGGGAGCCAATAAAAAATAGCCAAAAGCTACTCCGGTAAAAAAGCAGAAGGATACCCAAAAAATACTTCCCCTGGCATACTTTACCTCTTTGGCCGACAGTGCAGGTTTCACAAAACGCCATAATTCCCAAAAGAGGTAAGGAAAAGCGGCAATAATGCCTCCGATGATAGAAACATTGATTGCTGTGGAGAAAAGACCGGATACCTGGTTGGCCTGGTAATTGATTTGTACCGGAGGCATACAGAGTGCATCTCCGATATGCAGCCAGTGGCTCAACCGGCAAAGACCGGTATAACTGACAAAGTCTTTATTGACTGGCGCCATAATGACATTATCGAATATCCAGTCAATGCAGACAAAAATGGCTATCGCCGCCAGTAATATGGCAATAACTGCACGTACAATATGCCAGCGTAATGCTTCGAGGTGATCCACAAAACTCATTTCCGCACTCTCCAGGGCAGGACCGCGGCGGATACGTGTAAAAAAACTCTTCCTTTCTGAGATATTTGCAGACAATATTTCTTTTTTAAGCGTAAAAACAACCGACCTGACCGCTTGTGACAATATTATGACACATTGGAGCCGTTTCAGCGGTGCAAAGGTAAAGCCAAAAAAGCATACTAATACGAATGAGGGGGTTGGTGCAAAAGATAGGCCCCGGTGGAAACCGGGGCCGTTTACCAAAACTAACTGCTTATGAGAAAATCTTTATTTTAATGTCTTTACATATATATAAACGCAAAACGGGTGCCATAAGTTGTATTTCAAATGTTAAGGTTTTCTTAATGTGATTTTTCTTTTTAAATTTACAAATTCTCGGAATTTCTTACATTTGCCAGGTGAGAACATTTTCTGTTTTATGGAGAGCTACCTTGTTGCTAACCATTTGTTTGACTGCTGTTGCACAAAAAGGTTTACCACAGGGTAAAGTAAAGGAACTGGTTATTGACCGGGCTGCTGGAGCAATCCGTATTGATGGCTTGTTTACTGAAACTGAGTGGCAAAAACCCGCAAAAGCAAACCATTTTATACAGCATTTCCCATCTGATACCTGCCTGGCTGGTCAGCAAACAGAAGTCCGGCTTTGTTTTGATGATCATTACCTTTACCTGGCTGCCACCTGTTACCAAACAGAACCTTATACCGTACAAACATTAAAACGCGACTTTTCGGATGCGCGATCAGATATTTTTGCGGTAAATCTCGATCCTTTCCTCGATCACCTCAATGGTTTTTACTTTGGCGTTAACCCTTATGGCGTGCAAAAAGAAGGACAGGTATTTAATGGCTCGGAGTTAAATACCGACTGGGATAACAAATGGTTCGCTGCTGTAAAACGTTTCCCTGACCGTTGGACGGTAGAAATGGCGATTCCCTTCAAATCTATCCGTTACAAACAGACACCGGGTCGGTTGCCTGTTTGGGGTATCAATTTCATGCGGACTAATGCGGGGGCTAATGAAAGAAGTACCTGGGTACCCATCAGCCGCAACTTTGCTTTGTACAACATCAACTTTACCGGGCGTTTGTATTGGAACGCACATCCACCAGATGAACCCACAAGCTTTGCCATATTACCCTATGGATTGACAGGCGTTGCTAAAGACTTTCAGGCCGGTACCAAACGGGAAATAATAACAAGTGCTGGTTTGGATGCTAAAGTTGCCGTCACACCCTCGCTTAACCTCGACCTGACGCTTAATCCCGATTTTGCACAGGTGGATGTAGACCAACAGGTAACTGATCTTAGCCGGTTTGAGCTTTTTTTTCCGGAACGCCGCCAGTTTTTTATCGAAAACAGCGACCTGTTCAGCAGTTTTGGATCGCCGCAGCAAGCACCATTTTTTTCCCGGCGCATCGGGTTGTCGAGTATTTCAGGTAATGCAACATTACAAAAGGTACCTATTGTAGCTGGCGCAAGGTTAAGTGGACGGCTCAACCCCGACTGGCGTATCGGCTTGATGAATATCCAAACCGCGGCTATGCACTCCGATAGTCTTCCGGCAACTAATTTCCTCGCGGTTGCATTTCAACGCAGGATATTTAACCGCTCCAACCTGGTGGGATTCCTGGTCAACAAAACTTCCTTTAACAATAAGAATACAGCAGCGGGTATTGGTCGTTACAATCGTGTGGCGGGTTTGGAAACCAACCTGGCGTCTGTAAGTGGAAAATGGGTGGGCAAAGCCTTTGTGCACCACTCTTTTGACCCTGCCTGGAAAGGGTCTGCCTTTTCGGCAGGACTTGAAATGGGCTATCTGGACAACCACTTTCTGGTATCGCCTGCCTTGTACAATATTGATAAGTATTTCCAGGCCGCCACAGGCTTTATTCCCCGTAATGGAATCATCAATCACCCTATGGTGGCCTCCTGGTTTTTTTATCCCCGCGGACGGGTTGGAAAATGGATCAATACTATCTCGGCAGGCCCTGATTACGAGTTCACCTATGATAAATTTGCCAAAAGGGTAACAGATTGGCGGGGGCAACTCAACTTTTCGGTAAAATTTCAAAACTCGGCAGAGTTCAGCGGCTCACTGCTGAAGCGGGAATATACCTGGCTGTTCAGTGACTTTGATCCGACCAACAAATATATACCGGGAACGGCGGTGTTGCCTGCCGGTACAGCCTATCATTATACTGTAAATAGCCTGGGCTTTGTAACTGACAGCCGGAAACTGTTTGTTTGTAAAGCTAAACTTTCAGGGGGCACTTATTTTAATGGCCGGATATTTTCATTGAGAACGGATATGAGCTACCGCTGGCAACCGTATGGGTTGTTTTCACTGGCCATCAATTATACCCGTATAAGGCTTCCGGTGGGCTTTAGTAAAGCCGATTTCTGGCTGGTGGGTCCCAAATCTGAGATCACTTTTAGTACTAACCTTTTCTGGACAACCTTTTTGCAATACAATAGTCAGGTTAACAATATGAACATCAACTCCAGGCTGCAATGGCGGTTTAAACCACTCAGCGACCTGTTTCTGGTTTACACCGATAATTATTTTGCAGAAGACAACCGCAGCAATAATGTGCATGCTTTCGGGGCAAAAAGCAGGGCAGTTGTACTGAAATTCAGCTATTGGTTAAATCCATAGCGTATGCTTTAGAGGAGCTTGCTTACTACATCTGCAACCAACTGGGGTTTTCCCAGGGTATAATAGTGCAATACGGGAACACCAAATTTTTTCAGATCAATGGATTGCTGCAACAACCATTCTGCACCTACTTTCTCTACATCTTCGTCAGTCTTACACTTTGTAATGGCATTTGAAAGGTCTGCCGGAAGATCGATGTGGAAGGTTTTGGGTAGTATGGTCAGTTGCTTTTTACTGTAAACGGGTTTCAGACCAGGTATAATGGGTACTGTAATACCGGCTTCCCGGCAGGCTTTTACAAATGCATAATATTTCTCATTGTCAAAAAACATCTGGGTTACAATATAGTCAGCGCCTGCATCCACTTTTGCCTTTAAATATTCCAGGTCAGTATCCATATTCGGCGCTTCAAAGTGTTTCTCCGGATAGCCCGCCACCCCGATACAAAACCTTGTTTTTGAAGTATCTTTAAGATCATTTTCGATGTATACGCCCGAGTTGAGGTTAACCACCTGTTGTAATAAGTCTATGGCATATTTATGGCCATCCTTTTCCGGCTCAAAACTGGCTTCATTTTTTGCCGCGTCTCCACGCAACACCAGTACATTATCGATACCCAGGTAGTGCAGGTTGATGAGCGCGTCTTCTGTTTCATTGACGCTGAATCCGCCACAGATCAGGTGCGGAACGGTATCAACATTGTATTTGTTCATGATGGCCGCACAGATAGATTCCGTACCTGGTCGTTTGCGTACAATCACTTTTTCAAATGTACCATCAGCCTTTTTTTTGAATACATGCTCACTCCGGTGATAGGTTACGTTGATGAAGGCTGGCTTATGCGCCATAAGGGGATCAAGGTGCTTATAGAGCGATTGTATGCCTTTTCCCTTCAGCGGGGGCAGGATTTCGAACGAGACAAGGGTTTTATCGCCCGCAGCATTAATATGATCAATTACCTTCATGTTGTTTTGTTATAAGGGTGCAAACATAAGCAAGCCTGTAAACATAAGCAAAGCCTGTCTGAAGAATATGCAGTTTTCACCGGTAACCTGCCACAGGATTGTTAAATAATGGCCTTTAATATCCTATCTGCCTGTTATCTGTTACTTTTGCAGCAAAGCGATTACCTTGAGTTTAACAATACAAACCAAAAATCTGGTCAAGCGTTACGGTAGCCGTACGGTGGTGAACCAGGTATCTTTTTATGTGAATCAGGGCGAGATTGTTGGTCTGCTCGGGCCGAACGGTGCAGGTAAAACCACTTCTTTTTACCAGGTTGTGGGTCTGGTAAAGCCGGATGAAGGGGATGTTTTTCTCAACGATATCAATATCACCAGACTGCCCATGTACAAACGCGCTAAAATGGGTATTGGCTACCTGCCGCAGGAAGCCAGTGTATTCCGCAAACTTACCGTGCAGGACAATATTGCTGCTGTACTTGAAATGACACAACTCTCCAAACAACAGCAAAAAGAAAAATTGGAATCCCTGCTTGAGGAGTTCCGGCTGCAACATGTGCGTAAGAACAATGGTGATACGTTGAGTGGTGGCGAACGCCGCCGTACAGAGATTGCAAGGGCGCTGGCTGTCGACCCGAAGTTTGTACTGCTTGACGAACCGTTTGCGGGTGTTGATCCTATAGCTGTGGAAGACATACAGGCTATCGTGGCCAAACTAAAGTATAAAAATATCGGCATCCTTATTACCGATCATAACGTGAACGAGACCCTGTCTATCTGCGACCGAGCTTACCTGCTGATCGATGGAAAAATATTTAAGCATGGCACCGCAGAGGAACTCGCTGAAGACGAACAGGTACGCCGCCTGTACCTGGGTCGAAATTTTGAACTCAAACGTAAAGACTATCTCCACGATGAGGCAGGAAAGAGTGTGGCGCAGGAGCTGATGAATACTGAAAAAAATGCTTTTGGCGGAAATACAGACACTGGTCGGGGCTAATGTTTTCACGGATACAGGGATAAAAGTTTACAGCACTCTTCTCATTTCCATATCATTTGTGTATTTTGCCATAACATGAAGCTGCTCAGTCCTGCTATTTCGAAACTTGCCCGTATGCGTTGGTGGCGTATCCGTAACTGGAGCAACCACCCGGTTGCTGCGCAGCGCGAGGTGTTGCAGGAACTTGTTACAGCAGCTCAGTATACGGAATTTGGGAAAAAGCACCACTTCTCCCGCTTGTTTTCCATTCGCGATTTCAAAAAAAGTGTACCCGTGCTTGAGTACGATGTTATGCGCCCGTATATAGAAAGGATGATGCAGGGCGAGGAAAACATTCTATGGAATACACCGGTCAATTGGTTTGCCAAAAGTAGCGGAACGACAAGTGATAAAAGCAAGTTTATCCCTGTTGGCGAAGAAAGCCTGCACGATAACCATTTTAAAGCATCGAAAGATGTATTGACAACTTACTATAACAATTTTCCATCCAGCGATCTCCTGACCGGTAAAGGACTTGTTGTGGGAGGCAGCCATGAGATCAGCAAAATCAATGAGGATATTCATTATGGCGACCTGAGTGCCGTACTGCTGCAAAACTCTCCTTTCTGGGGGCAATGGCTGCGTACCCCCGAGCTGAGCATCGCCCTGCTTGATGAATGGGAAACCAAAATCGAACAACTTGCGCAGCGCACGGCCAATGAAAATGTGACATCTATTGCGGGGGTGCCTACCTGGACACTGGTGCTGCTCAAACGTATCCTGGCCATCAAACAAAAGCAAAACATTCATGAAGTCTGGCCCAACCTTGAACTTTATATCCATGGTGGGGTATCGTTTATCCCCTACCGGGATCAGTTTCAAAAGATTATGGGTGCAGACATCAACTATCTTGAAATCTACAATGCAAGCGAAGGTTTTTTTGCTGCACAGGAAAAGCCCGGCGATGAAGGGATGTTGCTTTTTACCGAGCATGGTATATTCTATGAATTTATGCCGGTGGAAGAGTACGGTAAAACCAATCCGCAAACAATCGGCCTCAAAGAAGTAGAGCTTGGCAAACAGTATGCACTGGTGATCAGTACCACGGGCGGGCTCTGGCGTTACCTTGTGGGGGATACTATACGCTTCACGGGGCTTAATCCTTATAAAATAGTTGTCAGTGGACGGCTTAAGCACTATATCAATGCTTTTGGCGAGGAAGTGATTGTGGATAATACGGATAAGGCTATAGCTATTGCATCGGCAAAAACAGGAGCCGTGGTAACAGAGTATACGGCGGCACCGGTATATTTCAGCGACAATAGTAATGGTGCCCATGAATGGTTGATTGAATTTGAGCTGGCTCCGCAAAATATGGAAGGTTTTGTAACCGAACTGGACAATGCCTTAAAAGATTGTAACAGTGATTATGAAGCCAAACGGTACAAAGGCATTGCCCTCCGGCAACCACTGGTGAGGGTACTGCCAACAGGTACTTTTAATACATGGCTTCGCCGGCATGGCAAACTCGGTGGCCAGCATAAGGTACCAAGGCTAAGCAATGAACGAAGATTGGTGGAGGAGATAATGGCCATGTTATGACAGCGCGTGTTTATGGTCCGGGTAGGGAAACGGGATCGGTTTTGTTGCAACTGTTTTTGTTTTTGCAGCACAGATGCGCTATGTTTACGCGTAATTTCAGTTCATCTTTTCCAACTTCATATATCAAATGCGTATGAAACTATTAGAAAATAAAGTTGCTATTGTTACCGGTGCTGCCCGGGGTATTGGTGAAGCTATCGCCATCAAATTTGCAGAAAATGGCTGTCATGTAGCATTCACTTATGTAAGCGATAGCAGTACCGCAAGGGCGCTGGCGCTTGAAGAAAAACTTATCGCTATGGGTGTAAAGGCAAAGGCTTATCAGAGTAATGCCGGTGATTTTGCGCAATGCGAGGTACTGGTGAGTGATGTTGTGGCTACTTTCGGCACTGTTGATATTTGTGTAAACAATGCGGGGATCAGTAAAGACAATCTTTTACTGCGTATGTCGCCCGATCAGTGGAATGATGTGATCCAGGTAAATCTGGGCAGTGTATTCAATATGACCAAACAGGTTGTGCGGCCCATGATGAAAGCAAGGAGTGGATCTATCATTAATATGAGTAGTGTGATTGGTGAAATGGGTAATGCGGGGCAGAGCAGTTATGCTGCCAGTAAGGCCGGAGTTATTGGGTTTACCAAATCAGTGGCTAAAGAACTGGGTAGCCGCAATATCCGATGTAATGCAATTGCACCGGGCTTTGTGGAAACTGATATGACAAGCTACCTCAAAGAAGGAGATAGCGGCGAAAAGTACAAAGCGTCAATCCCGCTCCAGCGTTTTGCCTCAGCAGAAGATATTGCGAATGTGACACTTTTCCTGGCTTCCGATATGGGTAACTACATCACCGGACAAACCATCAGTGTTTGTGGCGGGCTGAATATTTAACGCTATGCCGATGGTCTGCAATCACCGCAGGTACCATTAACCACCATCTCAGCGTGTTTGGGTACAAAACCTATTGGCAATCTCACGTCAGGTACAAGTACTTCCGACAGACAGGTGGTCTTGTGACATGTATCGCAGATAAAATGTACATGATTATCATGGTGGTGTCCTGCCTCACAATGATCCTTACAGAGGGCATAAATGATGCTGTTGTCTGTAGTCGGGATATTGTGGATGATACCTTTTTCCACAAATGTTTGCAGGGTACGGTAAACAGTTACCCTGTCAAGCCCCGCCTGAAGTTCCTGTTCTATATCCGCATGTGCAAGTGCGCCGTCTGTTTGTAAAAATAAACTGAGGATCTTTCTTCGTCCCTCGGTTATACTCAACCTGTTTTGTTTAAGTATCTCTGATACCGATTCCATGTAAATGTTATTTTTTCGGTTACTCAATCAAAGCTAAAGTTACAACATTGACCTGAATCCTGACGGCATCAACCCTGGTTAGTTGGGTGTATTGCTGAAGCCATTGGTAAAATGGCTATTGGGCACTTTTTCTTTCAGCAGACCGGGAATGTCTTCCAATAGTTTTTTTATTTCTTCTTCTTTGAGACCATCGTAAATACCGCGAACCCTGCGTTGCTTGTCCACCAATGCAAAAAACTGGGTATGGATGAATTGGTCAGTGATTTTCTGCGCAGTATCCTGCTGGTTATTATCGATGAGGTAGCTCTGCCTCGCCATATCATACAGGGCCTGTTTGTCGCCGGTAAGAAAAACCCAGTTTGCTTCAGTGGGTGCAGTAACCCCCGAATCGGCAACAACCCTGCGCGATCCATCGGCCGTAATCACCAATTTGCCTGTCAGCATCCGCTCTGCATAAGCCTTCATCAGCGGTATACTATCTGTTTCAGGCATACAGGTATGCGAAAGAATCATAAAACGGGGGTCACTTTTAAAAGCATCGTATACCCTTCGCATATTGGCATTCATACGCGGGCAAATACCCCTGCAGGTAGTAAAGAAAAAATCAGCCACATATACTTTTCCTTGTACTTCCTTTTCGGTAAAATGCTTACCATCCTGACTGGTGAAGTCAAAGGTCTTTACATTGCTATTGATTACCGGCAGCTTTGAAGCCGAGAAATCGATGATATAGAACAGAAAAAAGTAAAACCCGGCCAGCAGGAGTGCAAAAAAACCAACATAAACCAGCCATTTTTTACGCATAAGCTCATTTTTTGCAAAGGTACGCCAACCGCTCATCTATTACCCTTGAAATGTTGTGCTGCAAACATTATTCCGGTGGTTGGTGTAAAGCGTATTGCTTAAACTTTGCAACTTTGCTGCATTATCTATGATTTATTTGCTTACATTTGTTCCCTTGTTTAAAAAAGGGTCATATAAGCTCAATTGGGATGCACTTGGAGTATTTGCCTCGCTTCTCTGTGCCATACATTGCGCGTTGTTACCAGTGGTACTTACAAGCCTCCCTATTCTTGGTGTCAACATCATTCATAACGCCTATTTTGAGTGGGGAATGATCGTCCTTGCGTTTCTCATCGGTTGCTATTCGCTCTGCCACGGCTTTACCCGTCATCACCGTAATCTGATACCGGTCATGCTTTTTTTTGCAGGGTTCCTTTTTCTTGTACTCAAACAATTTTTGCATGCGCACGAACTTTGGCTGCTGTTTATTGCCGTACCCCTCATCATAAGTGCACACTACTACAATTACCGGCTTTGCCACCGGAGTAAATGTACTTCACCGCACCATAGTCATTGAAGCCTTTATATAATGCTTGCAGAACAACTGCCACTGGCATTCATTAACCCCAAATAGTAACTACAGCCACAATAAAAAATCCCGGTAATAATGGTGGCAATCGCTATTGAATGCGGGAGATCAGATTTTCCATTTCTTCCTGAGGTAAAACAGCAATGCTGTAAAACTGAGCAGAAACCAGGTGTAAAAGATAAAATTGCCTAACCCGGGTTTGCCCTCAAAAAAAGCATAGTCGAAGCGTATGCCAACCACGGTGTTAATGAGCATCCACAGCAGGACCAGAGAAATTGTCTGCGCCACTTTTAATAAAAAATCCCTGATATCAGGTTCCATCCCCATAATCCGCTAATATTGAGGATATAAAATTAGCGTAATAAATGACGTGGAAACTATTTGTTTAGCGTTACCGGATCAGTATTTTCCTGAAATCTGTACTATCACCATTGAATACATTGAAATCAACATATGCATCAATACCATTTACCCGGCCCCTTTCATTGTGTTGCCAGAATAGCCATTTGCGGTTAATCCGCGGTTTATCCTGCACCAGATAATGGGCAACCCAGAGCGGATAGTTGTCAAATTTACCGGCAAGGAAATTGTCGTAAAAATCGACGTTGGTATAGATGATGGGCTTTACCTTATAGTGCGCCTCCACCATCAGCAACCAATCCCTGGCTCTTTGCTGCAGATCTGTCATCGTGGCACCATTGGTTTGCTCAATATCAAGTACGGGGGGTAAATCACCCGGTTGCAGGGTTACCGTTTCGATAAAGTTTTCAGCCTGGGCTTTACCGCTTTTGCTGGCAATAAAGAAATGGTAAGCTCCGCGCGGGATTCCGGCATCTCTTGTGGCTGACCAATTGCGCCTGAAGCGTTCATCCACCCTGGCAAGGCCCTCAGTGGCTTTGATAAACCCAAAGCCGACACGGACATTACGTACCTGCATATTTTTTACTTCATTCCAGTCGATAGCTGATTGGTGGTGGCTGATGTCGATGCCGTGTATTTCATAATTCATCGGAAGATCAATGCCGAATGCAGGGTATCTTACAAACCGTGGCCGGTTGAGGTAACCGGTAACAAAATACGTTACCATTGCCGCAAGGGCAAGCGCAAATAAGGGTACAATAACAGCGCGCGGGGTATTTTTTTTCTTTTTTGCCAATGACCGATGGATGTTGTGCCACGAAATTACAGGAAAGGATTATTTCTGTTTGCAGAAATGTTTGTTAAAAACCCGCAATGCTTTCCTGTACCGGTGAGCTATTACAACAATCTTTTTTCCGGAGGCTGCAATTAAATATCTGTCGGGGCAATCCCCAAAGTATACAGGTAAAATTTAAACGGCATTACCTGAAAACGATATAAACCAGCCAGCTCATTACATAAGCCAGACCCGTCATGTATGCGAGTTGGATCATTGGCCACTTCCAGCTTTTGGTTTCCCGTTTTACAACAGCCAGGGTACTCATACATTGCATGGCGAGCATATAAAAAATCATGAGCGAAAGTCCGGTAGCGAGGGTATATACTTTTGTACCATCGTTGCGTACAGCAGCATTCATTTTCTGGCGCAGGGTATTGTTGTTTTCATCGGCGTCTTCTCCCACACTGTAAAGGGTAGCCATGGTACCCACAAATACTTCCCTGGCAGCAAAGGAAGTAACAAGGGCAATGCCTATCTTCCAGTCGTATCCGAGGGGGCGTATGGCTGGCTCAATGGCTTTGCCGATGATACCGGCAAAAGAGTTTTCCAGCAAACTGGTTTTGTAACGCCTTTCGAGTTCTGCTTTTTGTTCGGGATGCTGCTTTACCAGTGTTGCATATTGTGCGGTAACGGCCTGCATCTTTTTTTCGGGTCCGTATGTACTGAGTGCCCAGAGAATAAGGCTGATGACCATGATGACTTTACCGGCGTCCAGTACAAAGACTTTTGCTTTTTCAATCATGGTTTGCAGTACATTCTTCCACCTCGGCGCCCGGTAAACCGGCAGTTCAAGTATAAAAAAACTTTTCTCCTTAATGTTGATGAACCACTTCATGATATAGCTTACAACCAGTGCAAAAGCTGCACCGGCAAGATACAAACCCATCATGACCAATCCCTGCAGGCTGAGGAAGCCAAGGTAATATCTTGATGGAATTACCAATGCAATAAGGATGGTGTAAACCGGCAGACGGGCACTGCAACTCAGCAGCGGTGTAACCATAATCGTAAGTAAGCGTTCCTTACGGTTTTCGATGGCTCTTGCACTCATGATAGCGGGTACAGCACAGGCAAACCCACTGATCATCGGCATCACACTCTTGCCATTAAGCCCTGCTTTGCGCATCAGTTTATCTGTCAGAAAACTGATGCGGGCCATGTATCCGGTATCCTCCAGTATGGTAATCAATCCGAAAAGGATCATGATCTGCGGTATAAAAACCAGGATGCCGCTTAAGCCAGCCAGGATGCCATTGATAAACAGGTCGGTGAACCAACCCGCGGGCAATAGCTTTGTCAGCCAACCGCCCAATTGTGCAAAGCTCCACTCAATGCCATCCATCGGAAACTGTGCAATAAAAAAAACGCTCTGAAAGAGAATGAATAATACTGCGAGCAGGATGAGGTAACCCCAGCGGTGATGCAGGAGCAGGTTGTCTAATTTTTCGGTAAACAAGGTCTTTTGCAGCGGATCGGCTTCAATCACTGTTTGCTGCATAATATGTTTGATGCGGCCATAACGCTGCATGATTTCCTCCGCCTGTGTTTTGGTCGGGTTAAACTGGTGCTGCTTTTCAAGTTTTTCAATCGTTTCCTGTGCAGACTCATCCAGCAGGAAGTTTTCGTGGTTGATCAGGTAGTGTATGGCTGCATAATTACTCAACCCGGGGAATAGCTGCCTGACGCCTTCAATGGGCGCCGGTGCCAGGGTTTTAACATCGATAAAATCCCTGTGCGGAGCATGATTCAACCGCTCACCTACCTGTTCGAGGGTCTTTCTCAGGGCATCCATGCCCTTGTTTTTACGGGGATTGATGGTAATCACCGGTACACCCAACTCACGCTCAAGTCCCGGGATATCCACCTGTGTACCCTTGGTTTTGGCAATATCCATCATGGTGAGTGCCACCACTAAGGGTATCTTCAGGTCAATGATCTGGCTGCAGAAAAGCAGGTTGCGTTTGAGGTTACTTGCGTCAGCCACCAGGAGTACAATATCGGGTTTAATGTCCGGATCCTGGCCGAGCATCACCTTATAGGCCACCCATTCATCTGTGCGCCGTGGGTACAGGCTGTAGGTGCCCGGGAGGTCGATTATGGTTGCCGCTTTATCTCCGGGCAAGTGGCAGTTTCCCGTTTTCTTATCTACGGTAACGCCCGGAAAATTACCTACGCGCTGGTTCAGCCCTGTAAGTGCATTGAACAACGACGTTTTGCCGCTGTTCGGATTTCCTACCAATGCGATATGTAATGGCTTGCCCAAATCAGTCGGCAAAAATAATGTAAAACCTCACCCCTGGCTTACGAATATAGGAAAGAAGGCGGCGCAATCGGGAACATCCGCCCCATATGAGAATGGGGCTGACTCATTTTTTCGTAAACATTTACCGATCGGTATGCGAATACGATATCGCTGGCTACCTTTGCCGTATAATCAATGGCATGAAAAAAATTCTCTTTCTTCTCCTGGTGGTCTGCTCTTCTGCGCTGGCACAAAAGTTAAAAAAAGCAGATAAGGCTATGCTTGCCGGGCTGCAGGCACACGTAACATACCTTGCCGACGACCGGCTTGAAGGACGCCGCACCGGAACTGCAGGTGAAAAACTGGCATATACCTACATCAGTAATGCTTTTACAGATGCCGGCTTACTCCCCAGGGGTGATAATGATGGCTATCTTCAGGCATTTGAAGTAAACGAAGGCCGGCAGGTGAATCCCGCCAGTCACCTCATCATCAATGGTAATGACCTTAAACTGAATGAGGATTATTTTCCCCTCTCCTTCTCGCCGAATGCCTCTCTTGAGGCCGTACCTGCTATTGCACTGGCCGAGAGTGGTACGGTTTGGTTCTGGGATATCGGTGAGCAATTACAGCAGCATAAAGACAACCCGCATTTCGATCTGCAGGAAGCCATCCGCAATAAGGCCACAGCAGCAGCGGCTAAGGGTGCTACCGGGCTGATTATATATAATACATCCGCCATCAATGACGACCTGAAGTTTGAGCCCAAAGTAAAAGTTGACCTGACACAAATACCGGTAATCTATACCAGTAAAGCAACAAGGGCGAAATATTTCAGCAATGAAACGGCAACAATCGATATCAAACTCAGGATCGATATCAGTGAAAAAAAGCGTAACGGACATAATGTTGCGGGATATATTAACCATGGAGCTGCTACCACTGTCATCATCGGGGCGCATTATGACCACCTGGGCTATGGTGAGGACCACAACAGCCTTTACGCCGGGGCAACACCGATGATTCATAACGGTGCGGATGACAATGCAAGCGGAACGGCAGCGCTGATTGAACTGGCAAAGCTGCTGGCCACTTCAAAATACCGGAATAACAACTATCTCTTTATCGCCTTTTCGGGTGAAGAACTCGGTTTGTATGGCAGCAAATATTTTACTGAACATCCAACGGTTGATCTGGCAACAGTCAATTATATGATCAATATGGATATGGTTGGCAGGCTGAACGACAGCACGCACGCCATTACCGTAGGGGGATTTGGTACTTCTCCTGTTTGGGGTGAGTTGTTGAAAAGTACCAAAGTGCTCACCATCAAAACCGACAGCAGCGGTAGTGGCCCCAGCGATCATACATCTTTTTACCGTAAGGATATACCTGTACTTTTTTTCTTTACCGGTACACATACGGATTACCACAAACCGAGTGATGATGCAGACAGGATTAATTATACGGGAGAGTTGCAGGTTGTTAAGTATATTTATGACTGTATCGGATCTGCCGATAAGAAGGGCAGGCTGCCTTTTGCTAAAACCCGCGAGCAAACAGTGATGCGCACCAATTTTAAGGTAACCCTTGGGGTGATGCTTGATTATACGTACAGTGGTGGCGATGGGGTTAAGGTGGATGGGGTGAGTGAGAACCGGCCGGCAGCGGTGGCAGGGATTAAGCCGGGTGATATTATTTCGCAGTTGGGTGACCATACCTTCTCCGATGTTAATGATTACATGAAGGCACTGGGCAAATTCAGGAAGGGAGAATCCACTAAGGCCCGGGTAAAACGCGGGGGAACAGTATTGGTATTGGATATTACTTTCTGATCAGCAACAGTATGAAACTTAAAATCGATAACGATGCATTGGCGGAGGAGTTTTTTGAGGACTCCCTGTTGCTCGGTATTGTGGCGCCCGTAAAGGATTACCAGTTTAGCTGGCACCTCAACCAGTTGCTGGGGTTTGATTTCCGGCTCAACAATGACCTGGAAATCAAACTGGCCAAAAAGCAGCGTACTTACTTCTTTGCGGTATATGCGTACACGGTACCGTCGGTTACGCTGAATCATTATCTCTACAACAACCAGTTTGACGGGGAATACCTGCTGCCGGAATTCAAGCACCTGGATTTTTTATGGCTTATTAAGGGAGATGTACTGAACAGTGTGGAGCTGAAAGAGTTGCTGACGGCGATCCGGAGCGTACCGGCAGTACAATTGGTGATGGAAATGACCAATGAAAAAATAAAAAACAAACAACATTTAATCTTTTAATCAAACGTGGTTATGTGGACGGAACAAAACAATACCCTGTACCGGAAATTTGAGTTCGCCAATTTCAGCGAGGCTTTTGCCTTTATGACACGTGTGGCGCTTGCTGCAGAAAAAGCAGATCATCATCCTTTATGGACAAATGTGTGGAACCGGGTGGAAATCTGGCTCAGTACACATGATGCCGGCAATATTGTTACTGCCAGAGACAAAGCGCTGGCGGCAGTAATTGATCAGTTGGTACCCTGATAAAGACTGATCACTTTTTCCCGGCTTTCTGTCAATTGTCCGATCGGTGCTGTGAATTTTTCCAATCCCTGTTCCCGGAGCAATGCCTGTACTGCGGGCACGGCGTCTTCTTCCACCGCAATGAGCAGTCCGCCGCTGGTTTGCGGATCAGCGAGTATTGCCCGTTGCAGGTCGCTGAGCGGGCCGATTTTATGCCCGTAACTGTCCCAGTTGCGCAGGGTACCCCCGGGTACAGACTTCTGACCGATATACTCGTCAAGCCCATCAATAATTTGTGGTATGGTATCGAAATAAATGGTGGCAGACAAACCACTTCCTTCGGCCATTTCTGTTAAATGACCCAGCAGGCCAAAGCCTGTTACATCTGTGATAGCGGTTACACCAGTGATTTTTCCGAGGCGTTCACCAATATGATTCAGTTGCATCATTTGTGTTGCTGCAATACCCTGATGCGCGGATTGGAGCAATCCCTTTTTTTCTGCAGTGGTGAGTATGCCCACCCCCAATGGCTTGGTCAGAAAGAGGTGGTTACCCGCCCGTGCGGTATTGTTTTGCTTCAGGTTCGGGATGGGTACAATGCCATTGACAGCCAATCCGAAAATGGGCTCGGGGCTATCGATGCTGTGTCCGCCTGCAAGGGGAATGCCTGCTTCTGCACAAATACTCCTGCTGCCTTCAATCACTTTATTGGCTACTTCCGGTGGTAGTATATTGATGGGCCAGCCGAGGATGGCAATGGCAAGAATGGGTTTTCCGCCCATGGCATATACATCGCTGATGGCATTAGCACTGGCAATGCGGCCAAAGGTATAGGGGTCATCCACAATCGGCATAAAAAAATCGGTGGTGGAGATGAGGGCAGTACCGTTGCCGAGATCGTACACGGCTGCATCATCTTTACTGTGGTTGCCCACGAGCAAGCGGTCATTATCGGGAGCGGCGATATTGCTTTTTAAAATATCGTCTAATGTTTTTGGGGAGATCTTGCATCCGCATCCGGCGCCATGCGAATATTGTGTGAGCTTTGTCATTTCCATGGGGCAAAAGTACAACAAAAGGGTAGCCCGCAACCCATTGAAAAGCCTGCCTTTATGGTTCGTTCAATGCCCGCAATGATTTTACTGCGGAATCGGGGTTAAACAACAGTGGATAGGGATACCGCAGGAAGGTGGCCGGGCTATTCTATGCTTTCGATAAGGTAATGCTGTGTATTGGCTACAACGGTATCACCAACTTGTAAACCTGGCAGTTGGCTGCCCAGTGGCGATTGCAGGGAGAGGGCTATTACCTCATTTCCTTCAATTACGGCTTTGCCCAGGGCTACAGCAATAAACAAATAGCCCTTATTGGTTTTGATAAGACTGCCATTCCCAATCGTTGCCGGCGACAGGTATGGGTTAATCTTTTGCAGTAAGCCTTGCTGCTCCTGAGCAGTTTTTAACTGTGCCCTTACTTGTGCCTGTTCTGTTTGCAGCATGGCGAGTGCTGTTTCATGCTTGTCGCCAGCAGTACTTTTTGTTTCGTTAGCACTGCTTTCTTTCAGGTCGGCCAGTACCTGTTCCAGCATCTCTGTTTTTTTACAGACGATGGACAGGTAATGCTTGTATATTTTTTGTTTCAATGTCATATTACGTACTGTGCGGGTACCGGTAAGTTACCTTAGCGGAACAGTCTGCACCTGTTGTTGCCGTGCATGCTTACTCTTCCTTTCCTCCTTTCTCGCCTATAAACCATTGCTCCTTGTTTTTAAACAGCACATTAAAAGTGGTCAGTGAGCCATAGCAACGGGTAATGTACTGCTGGAGGTTTACTTTATCCTCATCAGCAAGCTTTTTATGGCTGTTGATGTTTTGTTCCAGTACGCGCAACCGGTCGCGGAGCATCACGATTTTGTGAAAAAAATCATCCACCGGTATTTCCTTGGGCTTAAGTGATTTGTCGGCCGGTTGGAGTAAGAGGGTGCCGCCAATCCAGCGATCGCCGAGCGGTACGGTTTCGCCATAACCATTCCAGAGCCGAAGTATTTTGAGTAATGATTTTTCCAGTTCTGCTGTTGTCTCAATCTCGGCAGTTACATTTTCGGGAATCATTTCATCGAGCAGGGGGTCGGTTTTATCCACTTCCTTTATGCCGTGGTGGATAAAGGAAATGAGGTAGGTAGCGTACCTTACGGCTACGATAACGCCGGGGCCGAAATGGGTATGCTGAAGTCTTGTGCCGATACCGGCAGTAAGTTGTTCCATAATCGTTTTTTTTCGGTGGCAAGTTATACCATTTGGCGTTTAACCCGGATGGCAACCCCGAAAAAAGCGCGGCCGGTGTATTGCCGGTGAAGTTGTATTTTTATATGCTTTTGTACAACAGCATCGGCAATATATCATGCACAAATACCTGAAATTACTGTTATGTATCGGACTGTGTACTGGCATTGGTGCTGTTGCTTCATATTTCACCATCGCAGCCATCAGGAACTGGTATGTTTTTCTCAACAAGCCTTCATGGCGACCGCCCAATGAATGGTTTGGTCCGGTGTGGACGGCGCTGTACATTATGATGGGCGTGGCGTTGTGGCTGGTATGGATGCGGAAGACGGGTGAAAAGCGTTTGGCTGTGCTGTTTTTTATGCTGCAGTTGCTGTTGAACGCGGCCTGGTCATTTTTGTTCTTTTCCTGGCACCGGATCGATCTGGCTTTTTTGGACATCTGCCTGCTCTGGCTGATGATTTTGTGTACCATATGGACGTTCAGAAAACTTTCGGTATGGGCTGCCTGGTTGCTGGTTCCGTATATTGCCTGGGTAAGTTTTGCTGCGGTGCTGAATTACGCCATCTGGAAGATGAACTAACCGTGGGGGTGCAACTGCGGGTATGACGTTTACCCTGCCGACCGCAGGTTGGTACCAGCAATTGCCTGTCTGATTTTCAGGTATAATCCTTTATGCGTGCCGATGGGTTCTGTTATCTGGGCTGCCGCCGGAACAGGATGGCAGCATTCTTCTTCATGTCTGCACTGAACCGCACTTCGTAAATGGCTTCCCCATCGTGTACCACGAGTAAGCCGGTATTGGGGGGTATGCTGCCCATGCTTACGGCGTACATCACCAATTGTATGGAATCTGTACCGGGTGGTATACGGATGGTCTTTTTTATGGCCTTTGTACTTAAACCCTGGTTGGGCATGATCAACCGCCCGTTGAGGTAAACACTTACCGTATCACCATCCACTTCTCCATTGTCGTAAAGCGTCAGTTCAAGACTGTCTGTATTAAAGAACAGGGTTTGTACTGTTTCCACACGGCGTTCATTGCCGATGGCGGGAAGGTCGTTGCTTACGAGCGGTGCCGTATTTACCGGCAGCGGTATATCTTTTTTGGCCACAATGGCAACCGGCTCGGCTGCTGCTGTTTTGACGGCTGGTGCAGTGGGGACCGGCCTGTCTGGTGCAGGGATGATGGGTTTGGGGGTTATTGCAACTGTTTTGGCGGCGGGTACAGCGGCAGCGGGTTTATCTGGCGCAGGCATAACGGGTTTGGGCAGGGTTACCGCTATTGGTTTTTTACCTGCGGGTAAGGCTCCCTGTGTATTGGTGGTTGCTGCGGGTGCGGCATTAGTGGTACTGGCTGCCTGGTTGTTGGGGCGTGGGATGAGGGGCATCTCCGGCTCAGGTATCGTTACATCACGGGGTAGTTTACCGGCCACGAGGGCAGAATCTATACGCAGCGTTGCGGGTATCCTGTTTACGGAAGCAATGGGGGTTTCTGGTCCGGCCGGAAGCAGGATGGCTATTGCCGGATCGGTTAGGGTGGGGGCAAAATCGATTTCATTGGCCAAACCGAGTTCTGTGAGGTGGGGTACAAGGGCCGACTGCCGGAAGTCGTTCTTCCGCTGCAGGTAAACCTTTCCCGTAAGGGAATGATATTCGCGTGTGCGTGTGGTGGTAAATGGCCCCGACAATACCATGACGCTATCGGCCATATCCAGCTCCAGTACGCTCAGTTGGTGTACACCTTTTGGGGGGCGAACGGGATAGTTGTCGGTGAGCAGTCCATCGTCTTCAATAATGATGGTATTGCCTTTTTTCTTTAGTTTGATGCGTTTCAGTCCGAAATACTGTTTGTCGTCTATGATGAAAAAGGTATGAGAAAAGCCTTTCAGTTTGCCCTTTTCCTGGCTGATGCCTATTTCATAGCGCAGGGTTTTGCCTGTTGAATCGTTGTACAGGGTGCCCTTCCAGAGGCCGGTAATGTCTTGTGCCTTTGTGATAAGGGGCAGGAGCAGTAACAGGCTAAACCATTTTTTGGGAAATCTGTGCAGCATGTAAAACGTTTTGTGCATTATTATCCCTATCAACGCCGGAACAGGGTATTTTATTTAATAAGCTGCTTAAATTTTCGCGGTTGGCCAGGCTTTTGGCATAACCTTTATCATAATATTTCAGCAGGATGCGGAAAGCTTCCTTTGTATCATCCTCAATGAGGTGGTTGACGGCGGTTTTGGTTTCAAGGCCGCCGAGCCTTTTCTGGATACGGATGATGGCGTTTACGAGTTGTTCTTTGGTAAAGCGCCCGTATTCTTCAGTAATATATTCCAGCCGTTCTTCAAAGGGGATGTCGATAAAGTAAACAGGGCTGCTCCGCATGAGCTGCCAGAGCGGGTGTGGTATGCAGAGGTTGCCGATGCGCTGGCTCTCATCTTCCAGCCATACAGGGGTATGGGGATCATGGGCGGCGAGTGCCGTTGCCAACCTGTTTTCAAACATTTCCTGGCGTGGTTGGGTGGCTTCACCAAGGGCGCCAAATGCGGACCCTTTGTGGTGGGCCAGTGCTTCGAGGTCGATGGTGCAGACTCCCTGTTCTTTGAGGGCATGGAGTACGGGTGTTTTGCCGCTGCCGGTATAACCGCCCAGTATATTGAAGCGGTATGGGTGTTCAAACTGCCCGAGCACCCATTGGCGGTAGGCTTTATACCCGCCTGCTAATGTATATACGCTGAAGCCGTAGAGGTCGAGCAGCCAGGCTATTGCGGCGCTGCGCATGCCTCCGCGCCAGCAGTGTACGAGCAGTACCGGTTTTTGCCCGTTACCGGGGGTGGTTTTTGCTCCGGTGTGCGTGCGCAGGATGGCTTCGGCAGTTTCAACGACATTGCGCATATTGGGACCAAAAAAGTCGAGCCCCTGCTTAATGGCTTTTTCCCGGCTTTGTTGTTTGTAAATCGTACCTACGATGGTGCGTTGTTCGTTGGTAAACAGGGGCAGGGATGCTGCGCCGGGTATATGGGCCTGGGCGTATTCTGCCGGGCTCCGGACGTCGAGTACGGGGTGCAGTGCTGCGAGGGTTAAAAAATCGGTGATTGTGGTTTTTTGTACCGCCATCGGTTTGAAATGTATTTACAGGACAAACTTACGTTCATTTTGCGGAGGTTGGTGCGGGGGAACAGGGGGGAAGGGGTTTACCGGTCTTCGGGAAAGAGTTCCTGCTGTCTTTTGAAGAAGAGGTTTTGCCGGATACCCATTTTATATTGCTGGCCGCTCATTTTGATGTACCAGTAAAAGTCGTACAGGGAGGTTTGTGTGGTAAAGGTATAGGGGGGGCGGTAAATGACCATGAAGCTGTCGAGGTCGGCGCCGTGCAGACCGGTGAGGTTTTGCGCTATTTTTTTATTGAAACGGTAGCTGATGTATTTTTCCTGCTCCTGTGTAAGCAGGCGGGTTTGAAATTTCCGGATGTTTTTATTGCGGCGGAAACGGAAGATATTGATCAGTTCATCGAGATCGGCACCGGCAGTACCATTGACCATGGAGGATTTGACGCCGGGGCGCTCAAAAGCGAAGATATCGCCGTATTCTTTACGGTTTTCGAGTGAATCCTGCCGGTAAGATTTTGAAAATACGGTTACTTCTTTGATGGTTTTGTATCTGGAGGCCACGGGTACAAGGAGGGCGATATCGAAGTGGGTATAGTCGGCAATGGTACGGACGGGGTAGCGTGGTGTGGCCTTGCCGTTGTACACAAAGAAAATGGAGTCGGTGATGCCTGCTTCGATGGTAAAATGCCCGAGGGTGTCGGTTTGTGTTTTGAGTCCTTTAGTTGTTTTTACAGTAACACCCTGTACATAGTTTACCCTTGCGGAATCGAATACGGTACCCCTGATGGTGAACTGGCTGAACGCCCGCGGTGTGGCGGCGAAACAAAAGAGGAGCAGTAAGGCAGGTATTGTAAATGTCCGTTTCAAAGCTGTTTATGGTTCAAAGATGCGTAATTGCCGGGATAATTGGCAGTAGCTTGTTTAATTTAACGCGGTTTTTGCAGTTTTGTTGGGTTGGGGGGACTCAGTACTTAGTCGTTAGCCTTGTTTTGTCCTGAGTCTTACGTGTTGCAACCTACCCCTTTTCCCGGGACTTTTAGGCCGACCTAAACTTTTGATAGGTCGACCTATACCCACCTATAGGAGGACCTAAACTTTTGATAGGTCGTCCTATACCTCCCTATAGGAGGACCTAAACTTTTGATAGGTCGACCTATACCCACCTATAGGAGGACCTAAACTTTTGATAGGTCGTCCTATACCTACCTATAGGAGGACCTAAACTTTTGATAGGTCGACCTATACCTACCTATAGGAGGACCTAAACTTTTGATAGGTCGACCTATACCTACCTATAGGAGGACCTAAACTTTTAATAGGTGGACCTATACCT
>JAAFIK010000036.1 GCA_013298665.1 Chitinophagales bacterium | reverse complement strand
AAGTTTACTGGAAATTCCATAAATTTGGGTTTGAAAATTGAAAGGCCGCATTGGAAAAATTAGTCATTATACCGACGTACAATGAAAGAGAAAACATCGAGAAAATCATCGATGCTGTCTTTGATTTGCAGCAACACTACCATATACTGATCATTGATGATGGTTCGCCGGATGGTACAGCGGCCATCGTGAAATCTCTCTCCGGCCAATACAATGGCCAACTGTTTCTCGAAGAACGTAAAGGTAAATTAGGATTGGGTACCGCCTATATCCATGGTTTCCGCTGGGCTATTGCCAGGGGATATCAGTATATTTTTGAGATGGATGCCGATTTTTCACATAACCCATCCGATCTTGAGGCTTTGTATGCAGCCTGCAAAGCCGGTGCGGGTGTGGCGGTAGGGTCGCGGTATGTACGGGGTGGGGCAGTGGAGAACTGGCCGGCCAACCGTATTGCTTTATCGAGGGGTGCATCTTTATATACCCGTATCATTACATGGATGCCCGTAAAAGATCCTACTGCGGGTTTTGTTTGCTACCGCAGGCATGTGCTGGAATCGATGAATCTTGACGCCATCAGTTTTGTAGGCTATGCCTTCCAGATTGAAATGAAATTTGCTGCCTGGAAATTAGGCTTCGCCATTGCCGAAGTGCCGATAACTTTTATTGACCGTAAGTTTGGCGCCAGTAAAATGAATAAGGGCATCGTTAAGGAAGGTATACTGGGGGTGCTGAGGTTGCGCTGGGTGAGTATCTTCAAAAATTACCGCATCAAACTTAAGAACAGCGGCTATACCAATAACACTTTTGAGCAACAGGAAATACTACTTGAAGGTAAGTAACCCGTTACGGAACTCCCCGATCTTTCCCCGCTTTCACTTTTTTATGGATGTATATCCTTACGCAGCATTTAATCCTGGTTAAACTTTCTGTGCTGTTGTGTAATTGTTCTTATCCCTGCATCCGGGAGGGAAATTAACGATTATGAAGCAAATCATTGTACTCCTGCTGGCGGGCTGTTTGGGCTTACTGGCTTTTACAAAAAAAACGTCTATTGTCATTTCGGGAAAAATAACTGATGCCCAAACGGGTAATCCCATTTCCGGAGCCAGTATCGGGATCAAGGGTAAACCAAAGGGAACCTCCACCGATAACCTTGGCAACTATTCACTCAATATAGATAACGCCAAAACTGTTCTACTGATCAGTGCTGTGGGGTATACCAGTAAAATGGTGGTACCCGGTACCCTTACTACGCTTAACATTTCGCTTGAGCCTGCTGTCAATAACCTGGCAGAAGTAGTGGTGGTGAGTTATGGCACAGCAAAGAAACGAAACATAACGTCTCATTCCGCCCCGGTTTATTCCGGTCAGATCAGTGGTATCCAGCTTAGTGCTCCGGCCCCCATCGACCAATACAGCAATAGCTTCTATGCTTCTCCATCACCCGGTATCCCACCCGTAGCCAATGATTATAATCGTGAAGGCTACGACCCTATTACGGAGAATGACTTTCTCAAAGCAGCGGACAATCCATTGTCAACTTTTTCAATTGATGTGGATGCTGCCTCCTACAGCAATATGCGCCGCTTCCTCAATAATGGTCAACTGCCACCGGCGGGTGCGGTACGTATTGAAGAAATGATCAATTACTTCAAGTATGAATACCCGCAGCCAAAGGATAGCACGCCGTTTTCTGTGAACACGGAAATTGCAGATTGTCCGTGGAACAAAGACCATCGCCTGGCATTGGTGGGTTTACAGGGCCGTATCATTCCTGTTGAAAATCTGCCTGCTGCAAATGTGGTTTTCCTGATTGATGTATCCGGCTCGATGGGCTCGGCCGACAAACTGCCTTTAGTCAAGCAATCATTAAAATTGCTGGTGGATCAGTTGCGTGAGATCGACAAGGTTTCGCTGTGTGTGTATGCGGGGAATGCCGGTCTTGTATTAGCCGCCACACCAGGTTCTGATAAGCAGCGCATCAAAACGGCTATTGACGAACTCGAATCCGGTGGCTCTACTGCTGGCGGCGAGGGTATTCAACTGGCTTATTCAACGGCGCGTACAAACTTTATCAAAGGCGGAAACAACCGTGTGGTGCTTTGCACGGATGGCGATTTTAATGTAGGGGTGAGCAGTGATGATGCACTTGAGCGGATGATTGAGGAGGAAAGGAAAAGCGGTGTTTTCCTGACGGTGCTGGGTTTTGGTACCGGCAATTACCAGGATGCTAAGATGCAGAAACTGGCCGATAAGGGGAATGGGAACCATGCTTATATTGATCAACTGGCAGAAGCCAAAAAGGTATTGGTGAATGAATTTGGCGGCACGATGTTTACCATTGCCAGGGATGTAAAGTTGCAGGTGGAATTTAATCCTGCGGTGGTACAGGGCTATCGTCTGGTAGGGTATGAAAACAGGATGCTGGCCAAAGAAGATTTTCACGACGATAAAAAAGATGCGGGTGAGCTTGGCAGCGGGCATACGGTTACGGCCTTGTATGAAATTATCCCGGTGGGTGTAAAAACAAACTGGCTGAAAAAAGTGGATGCGCTTAAATACCAACCCTCTGCAGGTTTTAGTCGTTCAGTATTGCGTAACGAGACCATGACGGTTAAATTGCGGTACAAGCAACCGGAAAGCGAAACCAGCCGCCTGGTGGAGTTCCCGGTCGCCGACCCTGTCAAAGCGCTGGCTAATGCTTCTGCTAATTTCCGTTTTGCTTCTGCCGTCGCGGCTTTTGGGATGTTGTTGCGCAATTCGGCCTTTAAACAGGAGGCGAGTTTTACTACTGTACTTCGTTTGGCCAAAACAGCGTTGCAATATGATAAAGAAGGCTATCGTAAAGAGTTTGTGGCATTGGTGGAACAGGCTTTTACCCTGGCTAAAAAAGATAAGCAATTCAATAAAGGGCAACCATGGCCCGGTGAGGAAGGAGAAGATGACGATGCTGGTGATTTACCCCGTTAACCCTCAACCCTTTTACTAATCAATCCATTGTTATGCAAAAGAATATTCAACTGTCAATTCCCGAACCCTGTCATGAAAACTGGGAAGCGATGACGCCCGAAGCACAGGGCCGGTTCTGCCAAAGTTGTGCTAAAACGGTTGTTGATTTTACCCAAATGACAGACACGGAAGTATTTAATTTTTTTAAGGATAAAGCGGGGCAGCAGGTATGCGGAAGACTTGCGACCGATCAATTAATGAGCCCCATCCATGCCGTAAAAGAAGTACACGGACGCAAATGGTTCTGGCGTTATGCTGCTGCTTTCCTGCTGTTTATGAGCCGTTCAGAAGCAAGGGCGCAGGGCAAGGTTGCGGTGGTAAAAGCCCCGGTGGTTCGTGATCCCAAGGTGATAAAGGGAGAAGTGGCTCCTGTGACTGACTTAATGACGGTGAAAGGTGTTGTACGCAATGCCGGTGGCGAACCGGTAGGGTTTGCTTCGGTAAGGGCTAAGGGCGCAACAACCGCAGTGGCAGCGGATGAGGATGGTGTTTACAGTCTGAAGGTAAAAAAAGGAACAGTTCTTGAAGTGAGTGCCGTTGGTTATGCAGTGAAGGATGTGGTGGTGGTAACAGCAATGACCGATGTTACCCTGGAAGGCGCGATCACCATCGGTGAGGCTGTAGTGGTAATGACGGGTGCTATTGCCATTTCCGGTGAGCCTGTTGCTGCTTACGATGTAACAAAGCATGTGGTTGAACTGCTGGTTGTTGACGAACATGGGCAAGCTATACCGGAAGCAGATGTTCGTGTGCTGCGACAATCAGCAAAAAAGGAGAAATTCTACCGCAGTAATCCGGAAGGGAGGGTTAAGCTTCACCGGATCAGGGAAGATGATAGCTATATGGTAACGGTTAGTGCTGAAGGCTACGGGCAGGGAACATTATCCATTGCAGGAAATACGCTCCGGGCAAAGTCTGAAATCCGGAAACTGGTGCTGCATAAAAATGCGCTGCCGGATAGCATAAAATTTCCCGTGCTGCTGGGATGGGTGAATACCCTGGACGTGGCTTCCCCTGCTGCCACCCCGCAAAAGGGAACTGAGGGCGCTTCAGTAACTGCAGCGGGAATGGTTGTGGATGCAGCAACCGGCCTGCCGCTGGAGGGGGTGAGTATACAACGTAAGGACAACCCGGGCGGTGTACAAACAGATGCCACCGGGCATTACCGCCTGTCTATGTCTAAAATGCTTAATGGGGTTGTTGTGGAAATCAGTAGTGTGGGTTATCATCCTGTGGAGCGGATCTTGCTGCCCGGGGAGGCTAATCCGGTGATTGAACTGAAGCCCATGCTGAAACTGATCGATACTGTATTGGTCAGGGCTGAACCGGCGTTGACATCCTTCCAAGGCCGGTTAGGCGGCATATTTATTACGGGATCTGAAATTAAGCAAAATAAAACCAGGGTGCTGCTGGATAAACTCATCTGTAGAAATGTTATTAAAGCCTACCCTAACCCGGTACAGCGTAATGCACCGGTACACCTCGATATGCAGAACGTATTGACCGGGGGCTATACCATACGATTATTCAGCAATGCGGGGCAGTTGGTGCAGGAAGACAGGATGATTGTGCCTGCACAAAAATTTGTGTATGCCTTTCAGTTTCGTGCAGGGCTTACCGCTGGTGAATACCTGCTGGTGGTAATCAACCCGCAGCAAAAGAATATTCATCAATCAAAAATAGTGGTCATGTAACCACGGGCGCCCGTTTTCGAACCGTACCAACCTTTCTTTCTTACCGGTACTGTATATACCGCCAGTATGAACTACATGCCGGGATATACAGACCGGTTTTTTGCGGGAGCAATTTTTTCAGTAACTGTTCCGGAAGGCGGGGTGGTATTGCTGCAGGGTGGTGCGTAAAAAGTCGCGGTCGAGATGGGTATAAATCTCTGTGGTGGTAATACTTTCATGACCGAGCATTTCCTGTACAGCGCGGAGGTCGGCTCCCCCTTCCACAAGGTGGGTGGCAAAGGAATGCCGGAAAGTATGCGGGGATACATTTTTGGCTATCCCTGCCTGTTGCACGAGTTGTTTGATGATGAGAAAGATCATGATCCTGGAGAGTTTTGCTCCCCGGCGGTTGAGGAAGAGGATATCGTCATTGCCCGGTTTGGGGGATACATGTATCCGTTGAGTGGTTTGGTAAAGGGTAATGTATTTAATGGCGTCACTGCCAATGGGGACCAGTCGTTCTTTATCGCCCTTGCCGGTAACCCGCACAAAACCGATATCAGGATATACACAACTGATCTTGAGGTTTACGACTTCGCTTACCCGCAAACCACAACTATACATCGTTTCCAGGATGGCTTTGTTGCGTCCGCCCTCAGGTTTGCTCAGGTCGATCTCTGCGATAATGGCTTCTATTTCTTCAAAGCTGAGTATATCGGGCAGGCTTCTTTTGAGCCTGGGGCCTTCAAGCAGGGCGGTGGGATCCAGCGTTGACAGTTGCTCGGTGAGGCAGTATTTGTAGAAGCTGCGCAATCCGGAAATGATCCTCGCCTGCGAACCCGGCGTCATCCCCAGCTCTGCTATATACCTGATGAATGATTCCAGGTCTTTGCGTTCAATGGCTTCCGGTGTTTTCATATGACCGGAGTACTGCAGATAGCTGGTCAGTTTTTCAACATCGTGCAGATAGGCTTCCACGGAGTTGTCTGCCAGCGATTTTTCGAGCTGCAGCCATGCTTTATAGCCTTTCTTGTATGCGTCCCACATGATTTTTTATTGACAATAGTGATTTGATATCAATATACAGTTATTTTCGCCAAACAAATCATTCCCAAACCAACGCAATCAAAGAGTCCGATGCAAGCCGTCAACCTGAGGTCATTCAAACAAAAAGTAAGCCGTCACAAAAGGGCATTCCGGTCTTTTCTCACCCGGTTAGAAAATAATCCGCCGCGCGGGTTGGATAAGGTTACGCCCATCGTTGAAGCGGAAGTGTGGAAAGAAGTGGACTGCCTGAGTTGTGCCAATTGCTGTAAGTCGATGACGCCAACCTTTACGGTAAAGGACATTAAGCGTATATCAGCCCATTTCGGGATGACGCCCACGGCGTTTAAAGAGAAGTGGTTGTTCTATGAGAAAAGGGATAAGGACTGGCAAAATAAGCAGCAACCCTGCCAGTTTCTTGATCTTAAAGACAATAAGTGTTCCATATATGCCGTACGTCCGGAGGACTGCTCCGGTTTTCCGCACCTGTCGAAAAAGAAAATGGTGGACTATATGCATGTGCATAAGCAAAACATTATTTACTGCCCTGCTACTTACCAGATGGTGGAGCGTATGAAGGGTATGGCCCTGGGCAAGCCATAGTCTTTATACAAACACGTCTTCTATAAAAAAGTAATCTGTCTTTTCCCTGCCGATGGTGATGGACAGGATATCGAACTGAATCCTTTTCCATTGAGGGTGTTTGCGGATATAGGCTTCAGCGGCTGAGATCATCCTGCGGATTTTTGCTTTGCCTGCCCCCGCTTCGGGGAAGCTAAAATGGTTGCTGCGGAGGGTTTTTACCTCAATAAAGTGGAGTACACTACTTTTTTCAGCAATGATATCGAGTTCATAGTGCCGGGTACGCCAGTTTTGCTCAATGATGCGGTAGGTTTGGCTGGTAAGCCACCGGGCGGCTAAGGCTTCGCCCTGTTTTCCGATTTCCAGGTGTTCTGACATAAGTTTTTTTTCTATCCGTCCGGGTGTTTTGTATTTTATAACCTATTTCTTCAAAGGTTGAGGATAATTGCCGGTGCAAAAAATTGATCAGGCCATTTTATTGGCTATTTTTGCAGAAATCGAAGATACAAAATGAATAATAATAAATCTCTCCTGCTGATAACCGTTCTGCTCATTTTTACCGGTGCATTGTTGCGTTTAATTCCTCATCCGGCCAATTTTGCCCCGATTGGTGCGTTGGCTATTTTTGGTGGAATGACCATCCGGGAAAAGAAGTACGGTTTACTCCTGCCGCTGGTGGCCTTGTTGCTGAGCGATCTTTTATTTGAGCTTTTCACAACAACGCCCGGATTCTATGGGGGTGTTCAGTATTTTGTATACGGCGCTTTTCTGCTGATTACTTTTCTTTCCTCTTTTGTTAAAAGGGTTTCTGCTTCCAATGTGATTTTTGCCTGTATATGGTCGGGGGTTATCTTTTTTGTGCTCTCTAATTTTGGGGTATGGGCTATGGGTTCATACTATCCGAAAACATTTGCGGGGCTTTCGCTCTGTTTTTCTGCTGCGATTCCATTTTACAGTAACGATTTCTTTGGTAATATGGCATTAAACACGCTTTGGGGCAACCTGTTTTTCTCGGGTGTATTGTTTGGGGCTTTTTACCTGATCAAGCAGGTATATTACCGCCCGCAGGTAGCTGGCAGCAAGTAGTGGAAATGGTCAGTTGGCGGCACCACGCCGCACTTCCTCTTCGTACACTTCATCAATCAAAAAAGATTTACTGTTGTCGGCAGCAGTAGTAGCGAGTACATCGCAGCGGTTGTTGTACGGGTTGCTGGCATGCCCTTTTACCCATACAAACTGCAGGTTGAATCTGGCAGCGATGGCATGATACCTCAACCAGAGGTCTTTGTTTTTCTTTCCCCCTTTAAAGCCGGTAGCGATCCAGGTTTTGAGCCAGCCTTTCTGTATGGAGTTGATGACGTACTGGCTATCGGAATAGACCGTAACGGGAATATTACTTTTGGTAAGGGATTCCAGTGCGGTAATCACGGCAAGCAGTTCCATGCGATTGTTGGTGGTGAGGCGATACCCCTGCGACATTTCCTTGCGGTGTTGTCCATACATAAGCAGTATACCGTACCCTCCCGGCCCTGGATTGCCTTTGGCTGATCCGTCGGTGTAAATGGTGATGCCGCTGCTCTGCATTATTTATAACTGATGGTACTGATGGGTTGACAGAAGGGGTTTAAAAAGAGGTCATCGAGTCCCACATATTCAAATTCTTTGAGGACGAGGCCCTTGTACTGGGGATCGCGTACACGGTAGTTCTGCAGCTTGGATGTAGGAATGATGATCCTGTTGTTCGATGCTTTTTGTACGAGCTTATAAACAAATTCTGCGCAATACATTTTTTCATCCGATTTCAGGTCAAAGGTTTTGTCAAAAAGCAGGCCTTGTGCATAATAGGCTTTGGTCATGCTGTGGAGTGCAGCTGCTTCGCTATCGGAGAGGTTGTAGCGGTAGATGCCGAAGCCATTTTTCATTTTCGGGCTTACAAAAGAGTCGAAGGGTTCGCGCCGGAGTTTTTCGCTGGGGTTTTCTTCTCCGGCGATGGCGTTATAGACGTATAACTGGCTGTCTTCCATAAATGCAAGTCCGCAGTGGGAAAATGTTTTATCCCTTTTGGAGAAATTGCGCATGGATTCGCTTTCGAGTCCATCATCAGACCGTTCTATAAGGTCACCATCTTTTATTTTACGCTTACTGTCAGTGATAAAGGCCTGGAGTTCTTCCGTTGTTTTTTGCTGTAAACCCTGTTTGCCACCTAACTGGTTGGCGCCTGTGGTATTCTCTTTTCTTTTGCAGGCCAGCAGGCTGAGGACAAGCAGGAGAGGGATGCACCCGTATTTAAACATCATGTGTGAATGGTTTTGCCGCATAAAAAAACCAACTTTTCTGTTGAAAAGTTGGTTGGTACAATTGTTATTAAGGATCAATATCTTTTGCTGATGAACTCAACAGCGTCCACACCAACACCTTGTCCGTTGGCGCCAGCATTACCGGCATCGGGGGTGTTGTAGCGGAAGGCAAAGCGTCCCATTTTAGGTACGTTAGAGCCTGTTACCGTATATTCGTATTTTGTCCATTCTGCGGGATAGCCTGTGCTGGTGAGGCTTTGGTTGATGCCCAATGCAAGAGTGGTAAAGTCGCCAATGGAAGCACTGTCATTACCTATTTCAACGCTGGCGTTGTTGTAATTGATGCGCATTTCCATCCTGTCTTTAAATGTTGCGGGGCTGGCGAGTGTTCTGGAATAGAAAATGATCTTGTCGCCATTTTTCATGGCTACTGCAGGAGAGATGAGCCAGCAGCTTGCACGACCGATCTTGTTTTCGGCGGGAACGCGTGGTGTGGGGTCGCCCTGTGCAGAGAAGATACAAACGGTATAATCGACACCGGAATGTGATGTACTGGCTCCGGGATAACCTGAAGGGCCTTTTTTGGCATCATAAGCAAATGAGCCTGTTGTCCAAACGGTGGTACCGAGCGGGCGGCTGTTATTTTTTACTACCCAGCCTTGCTTGAGCATGGCTTCCATAGAATCGAACTCCTGAACAAAGGAATAATCTTTTGGCGCTGCTGCGGGGGTATCTTCTTTTTTACAGGAAGCGATAATGATAAATCCGGTGATCAGTGATGCACTTAAGAAAGGGATGAGAATTTTCTTGTTCATAACTGTTTTTTTAAAGCTTGTTGATAAAATAAAGTTTATGGTTAGCGACGACTTGCGCTGATATAAGCTACACTGTCGATAGAAAGACAATCACCACCACGGCCGCGGTATTCATCGCCATTGGCGTTGTCGAAATATGCACCACCGAGTGGTACATAATAGCGGAGTGCAAAACGCCCTTCGGTTGGTGCGTCAAGTCCCCTTACTACAGCTTCAAACCTCGTCCAGAAGGCTGGATAGGCTTTAACCGGATTGAACACGTAAATGCCAGCAGGATAAGTTAATGCGCCATTAACGAATGGATTGGTAGGGCTACCACTACCCATTTCCTGATTGATGTCGAGAATTTTTATGGTAAAATCGCCTACGCTTTCGCCGCGACCGCACTCGATGCTGGCACCATTGGGGCTAACGAGTACCTGCAACCTGTCGGCAAACCTGCCCAGGGTATCTGTCTGGCGGCTGTAGAAAACGATTTTATCACCATTTTGTAAAATCACTTTTGGAGAGATTACCCAGTTGCTGATGGTACCGAGTTTTGGTACAGTCATATCAACGAGGTTGTGGCTTGATGTGTAATCGGCTGAAATGAATCCGTTGGCAGTAGATTTGGAAGAGTAGGCTGTGTAAGCTACTGAAGCCAGTCCTGTTTGACCTTGTACCCATGTACCGGAGCCGATGGGCTCGCTACGGTTGCGGATCAGCCATCCTTTACTTTTGGCTGCTGCTAATGTGTCGAACTCTTCAACGAGTGATTGATCGGGAATTGGTAATGGAGCTAATAAATTACTGTCGTCTTTACAGGATTGTAAAACGATTAACGAAAGAGAACTATACGCAAATACACGTAAAATTGTTTTTCTCATAATCTTCGATTTCTAATTAGTTTGGTAGTTTGAGAATCCGGGTAAAATTAGTGTTTTTTTAACATTCGTATACAAAATTTTTGACAATCCTTTCTCCACAGGTGTGTATAAGCCTGTTATACCTGAAAAACGCCTGTCTGAAAGGGTGGGATATGGCTGTTGTGGTTGGCGGCAGCGATTCCTTCGGCGATCACCTGCCGTGTGCTTGCGGGGTCGATAATGGCATCCACCCAGAGCCTTGCAGCCGCGTACCAGGGGGTGGTTTGCTGTTCGTAGCGCTGCATGATCTCGTTGAGGGACTGTTGTTCTTCTTCGGGCGTTACTTCCCTGCCTTTGGCTTTCATGGCAGCCACCTGTATCTGCAGCAGGGTTTTCGCTGCCTGTTCGCCACCCATCACGGCGATTTTTGCGCCGGGCCAGGCATAGATGAAACGGGGGTCATAGGCTTTACCGCACATGGCATAGTTGCCTGCACCGTATGAATTACCTACGATTATGGTGATTTTGGGTACGACAGAATTAGCTACGGCATTGACCAGTTTGGCGCCATCTTTAATGATGCCTGCGTGTTCGCTGCGGCTGCCTACCATAAATCCGGTAACATCCTGTAAGAATACCAGCGGAATCTTCTTTTGGTTGCAATTCATGATAAAGCGTGCGGCTTTATCGGCACTGTCGTTGTAAATCACTCCGCCCAACTGCATTTCTCCTTTACGGTTTTTACTGATCAGGCGCTGGTTGGCCACGATGCCGACGGCCCAGCCTTCGATGCGGGCATACCCACAAACGATGGTTTTGCCATAATCGGCCTTAAATTCATCAAAACTCCCGGCATCAATGATGCATTTGATCAGGTCGAGGGTATCGTAGGGCTTGCTATTCCCTGCTGCAATAATACCATAGATGTCGCCATCATTTGCTGCGGGTGCAATGGGTTTTACGCGGTTGAATCCCGCCTGTTCTGCCGGCCCGAGTTTTGCCATCATTTTTTTGATGTGGTCGAGGCATTCCTTTTCGGTACTGAATTTATAGTCTGCTATACCAGAAATGGCAGTATGGGTATCGGCACCACCGAGGGTTTCTATGTCTACTTCCTCACCGATAGCTGCTTTTACGAGGTAGGGGCCTGCGAGAAAGATGGAGCCGTTGCCTTCCACGATAAGGGTTTCATCGCTCATAATCGGCAGATAGGCTCCCCCGGCTACACAGGGGCCCATTACTGCCGCGATCTGGGGTATACCCATGGCACTCATGCGGGCATTGTTGCGGAAAATGCGGCCAAAATGTTCCTTGTCGGGAAATATCTCGTCCTGCATGGGAAGGTAAACTCCCGCACTGTCTACCAGGTAGATGACGGGGAGTTTGTTTTCCATGGCAATTTCCTGCATCCGCAGGTTTTTTTTACCGGTGATGGGGAACCATGCCCCTGCTTTTACGGTTTGGTCGTTGGCGATGATCACGCATTGTCTGCCGCTGACGTAACCAATACCGCTCACGGTTCCTCCTGCAGGGCAACCGCCTTGTTCGGGATACATCTCATACCCGGCAAAAGCACCGATTTCAATAAAGGGCTGATCGCTGTCGCAGAGATAGGCGATGCGCTCACGGGGCGGCATTTTATTGCGTTCTTTTTGTTTGTCTGCTGCCTTTTTACCACCGCCGAGTTCGATGATGGCAAGTTTTTGCTTTACCTGTGACCAGGCGAGTTTCATTGCGTCTTCGTTCTTATTAAATGTAATGTCCATTGTGTTGTTGTCGTTTGTACAAAAGTAAGTAAGTAATCGTTGCCGGGGGTGGGGAGGCCTTACTGAGTACTTAGTACCAGAGGGAGGACGCGTCCCGCGTCTCCCTTTCAGGCAATTTGATTGCGTTAGGGATTGGCTTGGGGCAATTGTGTCACCCGTTCAGGGTTTATTGCCCGCGTGATCCTCTGATGGCTATAATCATACTACGCCGTTGAGGTTGGGTATACGATACTCCAGTAGTACGTTTTTATAAAGCAGCCCTTCGCAACGAAAAATTCCGGGAGGGGGATAGCATTGTGAGCCATACCCAATTGACGAATCGTGAACCCAACCCTGAAGCAGTTTTCACAATCTGCTTTATACTACCATTGTCTGTCTGCCGCGGGGTTACACCACGCGGTGGCGGGTAAATACCCCGCCATCAGCGTTGATTGTAAGTCTGTCAGCGTCGTTTGTAACTCTGTCAGCGTCGTTTGTAAGTCTGTCAGCATCGTTTGTAACTCTGTCAGCGTCGTTTGTAAGTCTGTCAGCATCGTTTGTAACTCTGTCAGCGTCGTTTGTAAGTCTGCCGCGGGGTTACACCACGCGGTGGCGGGTAAATACCCCGCCATCAGCATCGTTTGTAATTCTGTCAGCCGTTGATTGTCTGTCTGCCGCGGGGTTACACCACGCGGTGGCGGGTAAATACCCCGCCATCAGCATCGATTGTCTGCTTGCCACGGTGACCCTACTGTTTTCCATTGCAGTGTAATTCCGCTACATTTGTGCAAAAGGAAGACCATGACGGTACAGCGGGGAGCAGCATTGAAATTTATTTTTGTCACTATACTCATCGATGTGATCGGTTGGGGGATCATCATCCCTGTAATGCCGGGGTTGATTACTACGCTCACGGGTAAACTGGCAAATGAGGGATCAAGTACGGGTGGCTGGTTGCTTTTTGCCTATGCAGGAGCGCAATTTTTATTTTCGCCGGTATTGGGTGGTCTCAGCGATCGTTATGGCAGGAGGCCGGTCTTGTTGTTTTCGCTTTTAGGCTTCGGGCTGGATTACCTGTTTCTTGCTTTTGCACCTACGATCGGCTGGTTATTTGCGGGCAGGGTTATTGCAGGTATTACAGGTGCGAGTATCACTACTGCTTCTGCTTATATTGCTGACATCAGCACGCCTGAAAAAAGGGCACAGAATTTCGGTCTTATTGGTGCAGCGTTTGGCATTGGTTTTATCCTTGGTCCCTTGCTGGGAGCTTTCAGCAGTACTTTGGGTGCGCGCGTACCCTTCTTTGTAGCTGCGGGGTTTACGCTGCTCAATTTTCTATATGGTTTTTTTGTCTTGCCGGAGTCGTTACTGAAGGAGAACCGCCGCCGTTTTGATATCAGGCGCGCCAATCCTGTGGGGGCTTTACTGCAACTGAAAAAATATCCGGTTGTACTGAGCCTGATGTTTTCCCTTACCCTTTTGTACATCGCGTCTCATGCGGTACAGAGCAACTGGAGTTTTTATACGATGTTCAGGTTTGGCTGGAGTGAAATCATGATTGGTATATCGCTTTGTGCGGTGGGGGTATTGGTGGGTGTAGTGCAGGGCGGACTTATCCGCATTATCCTGCCTAAAACCGGGTATGTAAAAGCGGTGTATATCGGCTTTTTCATGTATATGCTGGGCATGTTGCTGTTTGGCCTTTCCACACAGGGCTGGATGATGTTTGCTTTTCTGGTTCCTTATTGTCTGGGCGGTATCAGCCAGCCTGCGCTGCAGGGGATTATGAGCAGCCAGGTGCCGCCGAATGCACAGGGCGAACTGCAGGGGGCACTGACCAGTTTGATGAGCATCACCGCCATTATCGGCCCCCCATTAATGACCAACCTGTTTACTTATTTTACCAGTAAGGGGGCTCCTGTTTATCTGCCCGGCGCACCATTTTTTGCGGGTGCTTTTCTGCTTTTACTCGCTGTATTGCTGAGTTACCGTTCCTTGTCCACCTTCCAACCAACTGTTCCGGTAGTAAAAGCCGGATAATCAATACCGTAAGGCTTATCAGGTATTTATACCTGATTGCCGGATCGGGTAGTTTCCCGCTGTTCCGGCAGGGTTAGTACGGCTATTTTTGTACAGCACAGAAACCATTGTACGTTAAACCTTATCAGTGAACCAACTACTTAATGGATATTATAACCTTAAGCCTTTCCTTTAGCCATCTGCTGTAAAATGCAGGTGGCTTTTTTGTTTAACTGCGGTAGCAACTGTACTGATACGGGGTATGTGCTTTTTGTTCGGCCGGAAGGATAGCCCATACCGATGGGGTATAAACACATAAACCAGAGAATATGCACATGAAGCGGAGGTATGCGATAATCGGGGGTGGACTTTTTGATCACACCAATGCTGTTGCCGGAGCGCAGCAGTTGAAGGTATTGGCGTCCTCTGGTTTTGATACATTGGTACTGCTTTCGCTTAGTGTAAGGGATGATGCCACCATTTATTATAACGAAACCCCTGCTGTGGCTGATGGCCGTATGCATGACCTGTTGCATGGCCGTTTTCCCGAACATATTGCCACTTTAAAAAAAACAGGTGCTATTGCGCAGGTTTTTTTTGGTATCGGTGGTGGGGAAACGCATGATTTTGATGTGCTGGCCAATCTTCTGTCGACCAGTACAGGGCGTAATATGCTGATCAGTAATTTTTCTGTACTGGTCAGTTGTGTGGGGGTTGATGGGTTTCATCTTGCCCCGGTATCATTGCAGACTGCGCTCCAAAAAAACACGTTGATCGAATTGACGCTGTTGCTCAATCATAATTTTGGTATGGGGATTACTTATGGGTTGCAGGGTGATGTGAACGACTGGGGTGATTGCCTGGCAGGTATTTACCGGGGTAATGATAACCTGCAGGTAGCAGAAGCGGGTTTTCTTGTTTGTCCGGATAACCCGGCGGTGCTGACACATTGGCAAAACGGGCTTGCGGCTTATGCGCTACCGCTGGGTATCGCTGATGTTGCTGACTTTATTGTGCCCGGTTGTGCTGCGGGTAACCTCACCACGGATGTATTCCGGCAATGGCGTAACCTGTTTCCGCGCAACAGCAGCGGGTTTATCCAGGATGCTGCGGGTAGCCTGGTTCTTGATCGTCCTTCTGATCTTGCTGATTATTTTATGATCCTGCGATCGTGAAATAACCGGGATAATCTGCGGTTATCCTCTCCGGTTGCTCAAACTTCCTGACTTAATGATATTGGGTTAAGGGGTACCGGTTACCTTATATATTACATTTCTTTCGGCGAGGTAGGCGAAGATTGCCCGGAAGCATGCTTCATCGGCTCCGATGATTTCGGGTGGGAATACGCCTTTTTGAGTAAATTTTCCTTCCGCAAGCAATTGCAGCGCGGCGGTGCAGGTATATCCTGTTGTTCGGCTCATGCTGGAAGTGCGTGTATGGGTGTCGTACACGTCGTAAAGATGGTAGGTGATTGTGCGGGGTTGTCCGTCTTGTGTACCTTTTACTGTCATCTGCATCAGGGTAAATTCTTCTTCTTCGGCTCCGAGTTTCCACTGGTCTATCAAGATGGCGGATGAGAATTCGAGCGGCGATATTTCCCTACCCCGGAAAGTAATGGGTTTATCGCTGAAAAAACCTGCTGCGATCATATTGCGGATCAATTCTGCATGTCCGGGATAGCGCAGGGTTTTTTCTTTCATGTTGGGAATATGGGGCATGGTAAAGAGCAGGCTGCGCAGGCCATCGGTATTGAACGATTCAAGGGTGCCGATGGTATCGAAGGTATGCAGTTCAGGCTCACTGAGCGCAGGTTTTGTTACAATGGTGCCGTTTTCTACCAGGCGTGCGGGGCGGGTATATTCTTCGATCACATCAATTGGCGAGAAGGGGGCTTTGTATTCAAATGGTTTGACGCGTTGCCGGGGTAATCCACCCACCATACAGGAGAAATCGGTTACGGTCATGCGGGCGTTGTGGTAGCCCAGCACAAGGTTACTCATGCCGGGGGCGACGCCGCAATCCACAATGGCTGTAACGCCTGCTGCTTTTGCCTGTGCATCCAGTGCAAGGGCGTTTTCGGGAAAGAAAGAAATGTCCACCACATTTTTTCCGGCATTGATAACGGCTTGCAATACTGCATAGCCCATAAAGCCGGGTACGGCTGTTACCACATAATCGAACCCGGCCAGCAGTGCGGGAAAACCAGCGTAATTGCCGAGGTCTGTCTCACGGGTTTGTACACCGGGGTATTGTTGCCTGAGTTGGGCTAATGCTGCGGTACTTCGGTCAAAAGTGGTTACTGAAAAGCGATGGGAGAGATCGCCGGCGATGGCGCGACCCACCATTCCGGCACCCAAAACTGCAATCGTCATGGTACAATTATTTATGCGGCAAAGCTAATACTTTCCGTGAAGGCGGACGCTTAATACTCCAGCTTGCGGAGTGTGGGTGCTTTGAACCAGGTAAAGACAACGATGGCGAGGGTCATACATCCCCCGAAAATAACGGAAGGGATATTGCCCATCAGTTTGGCAGCCACACCGCTTTCAAACTGCCCGATTTCATTGGAGGAATTGATGAACATAGAGTTGACGGCCATTACGCGGCCACGGAGGGCATCGGGTGTACGCAACTGGAGGATATTGCCCCTGATCACCACACTGATACCGTCGAGCATACCGCTGGTGAGGAGTGCGGCAAAGGAAAGCCAGAACCACTTAGAGAGGGCAAAGAGGATGATGCAACAGCCAAAGCCGCCCACGGCGAGGAGCAGTTGCCGGCCTTGTTTTTTTTGCAGGGGTTTTAGTGTAAGCCATACCACAACGATGATGGCGCCGATATCGGATGCCGCATTCAGCCAGCCAAAACCAACGGGGCCGGTGTTGAGGATGTCTTTTGCAAAAACGGGCACCATGGCTACAGCACCGCCAAAGAGTACGGCAAAGAGATCGAGGGAGATGGCGCCGAGAAGTTCCTTATTGGCAAAGACATAGCGGAGTCCTTCGCTGACCGCAGCCATGGTTCTTTTTTCTGCTGGTGCAATGGGGGGCTGTCGTTGTATATTGCGCATGGTGAGGATACCGGCGGCAACAAACAGGGCTACTACAATCAGGGTGCCCGGTATGGTGATCGCTGCAATGAGAAAGCCTGCAAGGGCATGACCCGAAATGCTGCCGATAAGCCAGGTGCTGGAACTCCACTGCGAGGCAGAACTGAGCATTGGCCGGGGTACCACGCCCGCAAGGATGGCATGAAAGGTGGGACCGGTAAATGCCCTGACGACGCCTGTAGCAAAAATGGTGGTGTAAGCAATGATGATAACGACTTTCTGGCTGAGGCTTCCCTGGTAAAAACTGCTGCTCGTGGCCAGTAAAATGAGTACACAAACTAAATACAAAGTCATGCCGGTGAGGAGCATTTTTCTTTTTTCAGATTTGTCTATGACAAAACCGGCGTATAGCGCCATGGATATGGCGGGTATGGCTTCGGCAAGCCCGATCATGCCAATGTAAAATGGATCCCGGGTAAGTTCATACATCCACCAGGCAATGGCCGTACCAAGCATGCGCAAGCCCATAATAAAGAGGAAACGGCCAGCGATGAAATTTTTAAAAGCTTTTACCTGTAAAACGTCGAAGGGGGAATGACTGTTCGATTGCATGATGTGCAAATATCGGAAAAAGACAGCAATGATTATGTGTGGTATTATGGCAGAACAAGATAATGCTGCCCATTCCCGTAATCTTTATCCAATGCATTCAGTACAGCCCGGAAGTGTTCTTCATTGTCGAGAAAATCGGCATTGCTGGCATCAATAAACAAGGTGGTTACATTGTGCTGCTTGATATACTGGGTATAGGTTTCCTGCAGGGTAAACAAATATTCGCCGGAAATATTCTGTTCGTATTCGCGGTTGCGTTTTTTGATATTTTCCTGCAGTTTATTCACTGGTGCATGCAGGTAGATGAGCAGTTCGGGCTGGAGGATCTGTGGGTTGATGATGTCGAACAGCTTTTGATAGAGCCTGAACTCATCATCACCAAGATTGGTTTTGGCGAAGAGCAGGCATTTGGTGAACAGGTAATCGCTGATGGTGATTTTTTGAAACATATCCTTGGTCTGGAGCAATTCTTTGAGTTGTTTGTAGCGTTCGGCCATAAAAAACAACTCCAGGGGGAAAGCATATTGTTCAGGATTCTGGTAAAACCTTGGCAGGAAGGGGTTGTCGGCAAATTCTTCAAGAATCAGCCTGGCGTTAAAATGTTTGCTCAGCAGGTGTGCGAGCGTTGTTTTACCGGCGCCGATATTGCCTTCTATGGTAATAAAATTATACTTCATGCCTTTTTGGTGAATGGGGATTCAATGCTGCAAAATAATGGTAAACGTTGCTATGGCAAGTAAAACTTTTTCACATCAAGGGTATCTGTACAGGAATGGAGCAACTGCCGTATGTTTTGCTGCAATACGGGGTGAAGGTGGTTGGGAGCTAATTCGCGGAGGGGGATGAGTACAAAGCGGCGGTGCTGTAATTGGGGGTGGGGTATGACGAGTCCGGGCTGGCTGATTACTTCGTTGTTGAAAAAAAGGATATCAATATCAATGGGCCGGGGTGCATTTTTTTCGGTGCGGATGCGGCCCATTGCGTTTTCGATGCTAAGCAGTACCTGCAAAAGGGGGGCCGCGGCCAGGCTGGTTTGCAGTTGCAGCACCTGGTTGAGGAAGTGGGGCTGGTCTGTTTTGCCCCAGGCTGCTGTTTCGTACAAGGCTGATGCGCGCAGTATGGAGCCGGCTTTTACTTCAATGTGCTGCCGGGCCTGCTGAAGGGTATGCGCCCGGTTGCCGGTATTGCCGCCGAGTAAAAGATATACGTCGTTCATGGCTGCGAATGTAAAGGATAAAACCATCATTTTATCACGAGGGCATTGGAAAATGCGGGGTAAGTATGTCTTTGATTACTTGCTTCCTGCTGCTATTCCTTTATTCGCTAAATTTGCGGCTCTTATCAGTCAGCTATGGCAAAAATTTCCATTAATATCGCAACGGGCAGTTTACAGCAGGAAGAGATCATTGTAGGTATCGATCTGGGTACCACCAACAGTCTGGTGGCCATCATCCACCCGGAAACAAAACAGGCGGTTGCGCTCAAAGAACACGACAGCAGTTCATTGGTACCTTCGGTGGTGCATTTTGGTGCATCGGGTGAAGTGACCGTAGGGGAGGCTGCGCGGCAATTTCTGGTTACCGAACCGGAAAATACCATTTTTTCTGCCAAAAGGCTGATGGGCAGGAGTTATGCGGATGTGCAGGCGAACCAGGCTTTTTTTAGTTACTCCATTATTGACGATGATTCGGATACCCTGGTAAAGGTAAAAGCGGGCGACCGCTTTTATTCCCCGGTGGAATTGTCGGCTTATATATTAAAAGAACTTAAACACCGGGCGGAGCATATTGTAAAGACGGCGGTGAATAAGGCGGTGATTACGGTACCTGCTTATTTCAATGATGCCCAGCGCCAGGCTACGCGTGATGCGGGTAAACTTGCGGGGCTTGACGTGCTGCGTATCGTTAATGAACCTACGGCGGCCAGCCTGGCTTATGGTATTGGTCTTGATAAAAATGATCATAAAACCATCGCCGTATATGATCTTGGTGGCGGTACATTTGATATATCCATACTGCGCATCAACAGCGGAATAGTGGATGTATGTGCCACCAATGGGGATACCTATCTTGGTGGCGATGATTTTGACCGGGCGATTGTCCGCCACTGGATGGAAGAGCACGGCATCGCTGAAGCCTCGTTAAAGACGGACAGGGAATTATCGCAGCGGCTGCGGCTGCAGGCAGAGGCGGCCAAACGCATACTGAGTACTGATGATGTTTTTGCTGCGGTATCGGGCGGTTATGCTTTGTGCCTCAGCCGCGTGCAATTTGACGCACTTGTACGTCCGCTTGTACAGCGTACGATCGATTGTTGTGGGCGTGCGCTTGCCGATGCGGGGGTGGATAAGGCGGAGATCGATTCGGTGGTGATGGTTGGGGGAAGCACAAGGGTACCATTGGTTAACGAGATGGTGAGTGCCTTCTTTGGCAGACCATTGAACAATTCGCTGAATCCCGATGAAGTGGTGGCATTGGGTGCAGCTATACAGGCGGATATTCTGGCGGGTAACAATAAAGATTTTTTATTGCTGGACATCACTCCGCTCTCACTCGGGGTGGAAACGATGGGCGGATTGATGGATGTACTGATCCCGCGCAATTCGCGGATACCGACCAAGGCGGGTCGTCAATATACGACGCAGAAAGACGGGCAGAGTGGTATGGTGATCGGCGTATTCCAGGGAGAACGGGATATGGTTAAGGATAACCGCAGACTGGCTTCTTTTACGCTTACCGGCATACCTGCGATGCCTGCAGGTTTGCCTAAGGTGGACATCAGTTTTCTCATCAATGCTGATGGCATACTTTCGGTAACGGCCAGGGAACTGCGCAGTGGTGTGGAGCAAAGTATTGAGGTAAAGCCGCAATATGGGCTTACCGATGCCGAAGTGGAACAGATGCTGCAGGATTCGATTACGCATGCCAAGGAAGATATTGCCACCCGGGCACTGGTGGAAGTGCGTACCGAAGGTGAGCAATTGCTGCAAACGACAGAACAATTTATCCTGAAAAATGGCAGTTTGCTGACCGCTGCTGAAATCAACGATACTGCTGCTGCCATGCAGGCGTTACAACTGGCGCTAACCATGACAGATAAGGATTTGATTCACCGGAAGATTGAAGCACTCAACGAATGTTCGCGTCCCTATGCTGAGCGCGTAATGGATACGGCGATCAGTATGGCGATGAAGGGGAGTAAGGTATAAGATTCAGTACTTAGTACCGGGTACTATGCAGACTTAGCGGTTTTGTGTTGTAAAAGACCCCGGCTATCATGCCCCCTGTTTTTACCCGGTGCAGGATACACGTTGCTGCTCCTCACTCTTTCCACAAATACGGAAATAATACCAGTGCCATCAGTACGATGAGTACATCAAGTCCGGCAACGAGGCCAACGAGTTCGGCTGCAGCGCCCGGGCGGAATACTTCTGCAAAGGCGAGTTTGCTGAGGCGGATGAGCAATAGCAATTGTGGTAAAATGATGGGGAAACCCATGATGGCAATGAGTGCGGCATTCTGGCGGGCTTTTGCAGCGATTGCTGCAAGAACCGTAAAGACCATGCTGATACCGGTGCCCCCGAGTACCACGATCCCTGCAAACAGCAGTGTATCGTTGAGCGGGTTGCTTAGAAAGATGGTAAACAGGAGCAGGCTCAGTAAGCTCATCACGAGCATCAGTAATACATTATACACCAGTTTGGAAAGGATGAACTCGGTGGGAGTGACGATGGTATAATAGTACAGCATCCTGCCGCTGCCTTCCTGCAAGAAACTTTTTGCTACTGCATTGACACAAACAAATAACTGTATGACCCAGAACAGGCCGTTCCAGGTGCTGGCTTCGGGTTCGCTTACGGTGAGGAACAGCACGAAAATGGTAGCGGTGATGTAGAGCAGGATACCATAGAGGGTATGCTGCTGCCGCCATTCGAGTAGTATGTCTTTTTTGACGAGTGCCAGACTGCGTGTAAACATGGGTGCAAGTTAATGAAACCCGGCCTACTCCATAGGAAATCTACGGTGCGGGGATGGTTAAACAACTGTGTTTTGTTTGCCGGGATCTGGTGTGCAAAACTTCTCCGTGATGCTACCGGTAAACAGGTAAAGGGGAAATGATGTGGATAAGTAGCTTCTGTGCAATATTGTTGCAAAAAAAAAACGGCTAAAACGTTGCCGTATCGTAGTTTTACTATTGTGTGTGTTAGGCTAATCGCATACTTTCGGTTTCTTTTTAACCAAAAACATATATCATGACCAAACTTCTAAAAGCTTTCGTTGTTTTGCTGCTGTTGCAATCTTCGCTGTACGCGCAAGACAAGAACTTCTGGAGTAAAACCAATTCTGGGCCGACAAATGGCAATCTATTTGGCGGCCGCCAGCAACCCTCTGCCTACAAGCTGTTTACGCTTGATGAGCAAGCCTTTAAAGCTGCGATGACTGCAGCTCCCTCAGAAAAAAACGTAGCGGTAGGGCAGTCTGCCTTTATCATTACGGTTCCCAATGCGGATGGACAACTGGAACAGTACCGTGTGGTTGATGCCCCGGTAATGGATCCGGCATTGGCCGCCCGCTACCCCGGCATTCATGCCTATGCAGGAGTAAGTGTAAGCGATCCCGCAAACACGATCCGTTTCAGTTACAGCCCTCTCGGTTTTTCAGGCATGTTGCTGTCTGCCAGGCGCAGCACGATGTACATCGACAAGCTGAAAGACAATTATTACATGGCCGTTTCACGGAAGGATCTGACTGACCGTCCGGAGAAATTCCAGTGTCTTACGGATGTGTCGCTTGCACGCAATACCAGCCCTGCTTCGGGAGAGGTATTGCGCAATGCCAACGATGCGCGTTTGCGTACTTACCGCCTTGCGCTTTGTGCAAGTGGTGAATACTCACAGTTCTGGCTCAATGGTACTGAAACAACTGATGCCGAGCGTAAGGCAAAAGTGCTGGCGGCAATGAACAATGCCGTTACGCGTACCAATGGTATTTATGAAAGGGATTTTGGTGTACGGGTAGTACTGGTTGCCAATAATGATGCTGTCATTTACCTGACAGCTTCCAGTGATCCGTTTACTACTTCCGGTAGCTGGAATTCACAAACGCAGACTACCTGCGATGGCGTTATCGGTTCTGCCAATTATGACGTTGGACACGCGATTACTTTCCAGGCCTTTCCGGGTAATGGTAATGCGGGCTGTATCGGTTGTGTATGTACCGCAGGTTCAAAAGGTAGCGGCTGGACGGCTTACTACGATTTTGCGAGCGACTTTTTTGTGGTGGACTTTCTTACGCACGAAATGGGTCACCAGTTTGGTGCCAATCATACGCATACGTATGCCGGCTCAAGTGAAGGCACGGGTGTACAGGCTGAACCCGGCAGTGGTACCACCATCATGGGTTATGCCGGTATTACGGGTGCCACTACTGATGTGCAACCCCATAGCGATGACTATTTTCACAGTAAAAGCATTGAGCAGATTACCAACTATATCAAGTCTGCCAGTGGTGGCTGTGCGGTAACCACCCTTACGGGTAATGCTACGCCAACGGCTGCTGCGGGAGCCGATTTCACCATTCCAAGGTCTACGCCTTTTACCCTTACGGGTACGGGTTCTGATGCAGATGTAAGTGATGCACTCAATTATTGCTGGGAGCAGATTGACTCAAGGGCTACGGGCTTTTCCACCGTGCCCAGTGCTACGGCTACTGCCGGTCCGCAGTTCCGTTCTTACCTGCCGCTGACCAATGGCAGCAGAACTTTTCCTGAAATCAATTCTATCCTGAATGGCACCAATGCCAACAGGTGGGAAGTACTGCCTTCAGTAGCCCGGACACTGAATTTCCGTTTTACTGTAAGGGATAACCATCCTGGTGGTGGCAACAACAACAGCGATGATATGGTACTTACCATTTCTTCTGCTGCCGGTCCGTTTGCGGTTACGGCACCGAATACTGCGGTAAGCTGGAATGTAAGCACTTCACAAACGGTAACCTGGAGTGTTAACGGTACCAATGCGGCACCGGTAAACTGTGCAAATGTTAAGCTATCGCTCTCAACAGACGGTGGTTTAACCTTCCCCACGGTACTGGCTGCGAGTACACCCAATGATGGTACAGAGATCATCACGGTACCGAATGTCAGTTCAACACAATGCCGTGTGAAAATTGAAGCGGTTGGTAATATCTTCTTTGATATTTCTAATGTTAATTTCACCATTGGCGGTACACCACCGGCTTGCGGTGATGCAACGGGTCTGGCGGCTTCTGCCATTACCAATACTTCGGCTACGGTAAGCTGGGCTGCGGTAAGCGGTGCAGTAAGTTATGACGTGGATTACAAAACTTCTGCCAGTGCTACCTGGATCAATGCGGCAACGGGTACTACAGCCACTTCCGTTGATCTTTCCGGCTTAACGCAGGGTACGGTTTATGACTGGCGTGTACGTTCTGCCTGCTCTGGCGGATCAGGTAATTACGTGGCTGCACAATTTACCACTACGGCGCCTTGTGGTACGCCCACAGGCTTGTCTTCTTCTGCCATCACCAGCAGCAGTGCAACAGTAAGCTGGGCAGCGGTAAGTGGTGCCACCAGCTATGCTGTGGAATACAAAACGACTGCGGCGTCAACATGGACAACAGCAACGGCATCTACTACAGCTACTTCTGTAAATATCACCGGTCTTGCAGCTACCACCACTTACGACTGGCGTGTACGGGCAACCTGCGCATCGGGTACAAGTGCTGATGCTGCGGCCCAGTTTACTACGGCAGCGGTGAGTACATGTCCGGGCATCTATGATGTTTCCACCAATGGTACATCCGGTGGTGCAGCAACGATTCCTTTCAATACAGATATCAAAGGATTGATCAATCCTTCAGGTGATAATGACTATTACAAGTTTGTCATTACCACGGGTGGTACGGCTACTATTACGCTGAGTACTTTGCCGGCGGATTATGATGTGCGTTTGTACAGCAGCAATGGTACTTCGCAACTGGCCATTTCACAAAATGGTGGTACTACGAGCGAAAGCATCAGCCGTACGTATACTGCGGGTACTTATTTTGTAAGGGTGTATGGCTATCAGAATGCGAATAATGCCACTAATTGCTATACGCTCCGTGTTGCATTGGGTACAGCATCCCGCCTGGCAGAACCACAACCGGGTGTGATCAGTATTTACCCCAACCCTGTTACCAACGAATTGAATGTAAATACCAATGGTGATGCCATGACGGTTAATGTATTCGATATGTATGGTAAAAGGGTACTGAGCAAACAGGCGAATGGCGCCGTACGCCTCAGTACTGAAAAGTTGAGTAAAGGTGTTTACTTAGTAACCGTGACCGACCAGAAAGGTCAGGTGGTTAAACAGGATAAGGTAGTGAAAGAATAATCAATACCGCATCAAATAAACCTTTAAGGCCGTTCCGTTTTCCGGAACGGCTTTTTTATGTAAGCTATAAGATGGGGGATATGAGATGCGGGACGGAGACACAGGGGGGCGTCCTGATACCTGCTACTTCTTTTCCTGCTGGTATTTTACAGATGCGGGATGTGATCAGCAGGAGAGGGTGTATGCAGCACTTCGGCGCAGGTAATGGAGATGATCTTTTCTCACATCTTGTATCCTGTATCCGTCATCTTATATCTTACTGTTTACTTATTTATTATCTTCCCGTTTTATGGCACCAGAATTTAAAAGAACCATTGGCTTGTATACCGCCACTTCATTAGTGATTGGCTCGGTGATCGGCTCGGGTATATTTATCCGGCCGGCTGAAATGGCTGCGCTGCTGGGCAATCCCTGGCTGCTCCTGTTCGTGTGGGTTATTGGTGGTGTACTTACCCTTTTTGTAGCGATGGTGAATGCGGAAGCGGGTGCAATGCTGCCAGAAACGGGGGGGCAGTATTATTTTATGCGCAGCATGTATGGCCGGTTCTGGGCTTACCTCTACGGATGGGCCAATTTCGCGGTTATCAATACAGCGGGTACAGCAGGTATTGCTTTTATCTGTGCCCAGTACATGGAGTATTTCTTTGTATTGCCAAAGTTCAGCCTGGTGGTTGAACATGCTGTTGTGCTGCACCTGCCGTTTATCGGGGATATCTTTCCGCTGGAAAATATCGGTGTGAAATCAGTCACCATCCTGCTGCTGGTGATCCTTACCGCCGTTAGTTACCGGAGCACCCGTCGTGCGGGCGCTTTGCAGGTGGTATTTACGGCTTCAAAAGTATTGGCAATCTTCCTGCTCATCGGGGGTATGTTTTTTTCTGATGCCGGTAGTGTACAGCACTTTACCGCTACGGCCGGGGGTGTTCATCCCGCAGGTTTTGCGTTGGTGGCTGCTATTGTAGCTGCCTGTAATGGCGCCTTGCAGGCCTATGATGGCTGGGGAACGATGATCAATATTGCCGGGGAAATCCGTTCACCCCAACGCAATATCCCGCGTAGTCTTTTTGTAGGTTTGTTTACCTGTATTGCTGTTTACCTGCTCATCAGCATTGCCATGATTGACCTGCTTTCGGTGGATGAAATGGCCCGGAGTCCGCTGGTTGCCGCTTCTGCTGCTGAAAAGGCATTTGGGAAAACCGGCGGTGGTATCATTGCGCTGCTGATCTGCCTGTCTGTACTGGGGGTTACCAATGCCAGCATCCTTGCACCACCGCGTATGACTTTTGCGATGGCCAGGGCAGGGGAGTTTTTTGCATTTGCCGGCACTATCCATCCCCGGTTTCAAACCCCGGGTAATGCGATGTTGCTGCATTTAGCATGGATGGTGGTGATGGTATTCAGCGGTTCCTTTTATATCCTCGCAGATATGTACATTTTTGTGACCTGGCTGTTCAACCTGCTCCTGGTAGCCGGCGTATTCATCCTGCGCCGGAAGATGCCTGATACACCACGCCCCTATACAGTATGGGGCTATCCTTTTGTTCCCATCATTGCATTGTTGTGCAGCGCTTTTTACCTTACGATAACGCTCTATAATGATATTGAAGCTTACCGGCTTGGTAAGACACACCTCATTAATGCAGTATTTGGTATTGCCCTTACGGCTACAGGTATCCCTTTTTATCTCTGGTTCAGGTACAGGCAACGGTCATCGTTGCGCAACAGGCCTGTTTAGCTGGTAAAGGGCAGGAGTGTGGCAGATTCCCTGCGCCGGGTATTGGCGGGCAGGATGGCGAAAATGGTTTCTGCAGGGCCGGGTTGTACCAGGTGAATACCCGTAAAGCGCCCGAAAGCGGGCAGTACGGCGTATTGCCTGCCAAAGTAAAAACAGGGCAGCCGGAGTGATTGCCGGCCATGTCCGTTCAGGATGACGCCGGGGTGAATATGTCCGCTGAAAACATACTGCTGCGGATGGACAGACTGGTGATCATTGATGTCGTGTACAAAAGAAAACCCTTCCTGTATGTATTGTGTATCAACGATGTTTATACCGCATTGCGCATACCATTCCTTTTCCAATATGTCGTGATTGCCTTTGACCAGCAGCATATCCAGTGCCGGAAAATCCTGCCGCCATTTGGCAAAAAGCTGGTGTTCGCTGTTGTCGCGGCTATGGAAAAGGTCGCCGGTAAAAAGTATTTGCCGGGGTTTGAAAAATTGTACCTGGGCAACCATCCGTTGCATATCTTCTTTAAATGGCCCCTGGGGAATGGCGATACCTGATTTCCGGAAATGTCCGCTTTTGCCAAGGTGTGCGTCTGAAATTACCAGTGTAGCCGCTTCTTCCCAGAACAGGCAGCGTTCGGGGCTGAGCCAGAGGGTTTGGTTGTGTATGGTAAAACGATGCGGGGTCATGCTTAGGGGGTAAAGGTATAACTGTACATGCTAAAGAAAATATTTTGATTTTGCCATATAAGCACTTAATTTGGCGGTACTAAAACTATTGTTATGTCCAACAACGCCACCGATACTGCCTCGCCTTTTGATGAAGGCGGTAAGCCACTGCTGCCCTCTGGTATCAATATCCTCACCATCCTTACGCTTATTGCCTGTGCCATCCAGGGGGTGATGTCCGTATTCGGGTTTGTGAATGCGCAAAAGAACCTTGACCAGATGGTTGAAAGCCGGGCTAAGTTTGGTGAAGGTCCCGGATTTATACGCTCCTTTTTCAGTGAGGATCGCATGGTGCTTATGCAGAAGATGGTGGAGAACAAGATACCCATACTTATCCTGTCGCTTGTGGCTGTTGCACTCTGTGCCTATGGTGCCATGCAGATGCGCAAATTGAAAAAGCAGGGTTACCTGCTCTGGCTGATTGGTGAACTGTTGCCCGTTGCTACCACCATCATCTTTGCGGGCATTGCGGCTTACCAGTCGCTCGGTGTCATTTTTCTCATATTTCCCATCCTCTTTATTATTCTTTATACTGCTCACCGGAAGTATCTCATCCATCCGTAACATGATGTGTGAAAGCGCTTTGGTTGTCCCGGGTGGCGGCATGCGCGGGTTATAAACTAATTTTTAACATTCAGGGGAAGTCTTTTTTTCATCAGGATAAAGGTTTTATCTTCCCCATTCAAATACAAGCGTGTTATGCAACAATTCCAGGGAGTCATCGGCATCCTGCTCATCCTCGGGGTAGCCTGGTTGGTGTCGAACAATAAAAAGCGGATCAATTACCGGTTGGTGGGCAGCGGCCTGTTGCTGCAGATCATACTTGCGGTGCTGATCCTGAAAGTGAAATTTGTGACCTCCATCTTTCAATGGCTGGGCAACCAGATGACGCATATTGAAGCTTTTGCCAAGGAGGGTGCAGCCTTTGTATATGGCGGACTCATGACAGATAACCATGTGGGTGGTTCGGTAGCTTATGGCACACCGGGTGTGTTCATCTTTGGTTTTAGTGTACTGGCCACGATTATCCTTGTTTGTGTACTGGTGGCCATCCTGTATCATTTCGGGGTGATGCAATTTTTAGTATCCATCATAGCAAAAGCCATGAACTGGGTGATGCGGGTTAGTGGCGCTGAGGCCCTGAGTAATGTGGCCAGTGCCTTTGTCGGGCAGGTGGAAGCACAGGTAATGATCAGACCTTATCTGCGAACGATGACGATGAGCGAACTGCTGGCGAGTATGAGTGGCAGCTTAGCTTGTATTGCGGGTGGTATACTGGTGGTGTATGTGAGTTTTGGCGCCAAGGCAGAGTACCTGCTCGCTGCCAGTATTATGGCTGCGCCGGGTGCCCTGGTGATCAGTAAGATTGTTTGGCCTGAAACAGAAGAAAGTCAGACAATGGGCAAAGTGAAATTAGCCGTAAAAACGCCATATCGCAATATTATTGATGCGGTGAGTCATGGTGCGAGCGATGGTATGAAAATATCGGTGAATGTAATCGCCATGCTGATCGGGTTTATTGGCCTGATTGCACTGGTGAATTTTCTGCTGGGCAAACTCGGTGGTGCCATGCACCTGAATTTTCCGCTGACGCTGGACTGGTTGTTTGGCAAACTCTTTTATCCCTTTGCCTGGAGTATGGGTGTACCGGTGGATGATGTAAATACTGTGGCTACTTTGATGGGACAGAAGCTGACGATCAACGAATTTGTTGCCTTTGATAATATGACGCACCATGGTCTGAAGCCTGTTACCGAAAAAGGGATTATGATCGCAAGTTTTGCCATTTGTGGTTTTGCCAATTTCAGTTCGGTTGGTATGCAGATCGGCGGCATTGGTGAACTGGCTCCTGAACGAAGAGCCGACCTGGCCAGGCTGGGTATGAAGGCACTACTCTGCGGCACACTGGCTTCTTATCTCTCTGCATCTATTGCCGGTATTTTGATGAGCTGACCGCTGCTTTTCTGAGCGGGTCAGGATGTTTGTATGATGATACAGCGAAAGTTTGCAATGCACTTCAAAAGCAGACCGTACTGAATTTACAATTGATCTTCTTCCGCAATTCCGGTAATTATGGATAATGGTATGATATGAAGCATTTTGATATTATCGTTATTGGTAAAGGACTGGCCGGGAGTGCAGCAGCAAAGTACCTGGCTGCTGCAAAAATGAATGTTGCTGTTATCGGTCCGGATGAACCTGCTGATTATCATGACGCACTGGTTTTTGCATCGCACTATGACCAGGCAAGGGTGCAACGGCTGATCGGTAAAGACGAAGTATGGACAAGACTAAATTCGGATGCCGTACGGCAATATCCGGGTATTGAGGCGGAAACTGGTATTTCCTTTCATCAACCGGTTGGTTGTTTATATGTTAATCCCTACGGAACAGATGATTACCTGACGAATGCCGGTTATTTTGCGGGCAGGCAGGGCTTGCCATTTACATCATTTAATAGCGGGGCAGCATTGAACAGGCGGTTTAGTGATTTTGATTTCCCGGCTGCGTCCAAAGGTTTGTTTGAAGCAACACCTGCAGGGTATATTAACCCAAGATTACTGATTGAAGCACAACTGAATATTTTAAAAAAAAATAGCGGTTTGATCTTTAGCGAAACTGTAATCAACCTTTCTTTTATTGACGGAATATTTACGATGGTGACTACAGCGGGAAACACTTTTGTTGCCCCCAGGGTTTTACTGGCTACCGGCTCTTTTCTCAATTGCAATAACCTGATTCCCCGGCAAATTTACCTGAAGACAAAAAGCGAGGTTGTGCTGCTCGCAAAATTGGATGCAGGGGAGGCGAAAAGGTTAGCAGACCTGCCCTCATTGTTGTATGAAATTGACAACGGGGATACGGAAGGTATTTATCTGATTCAACCGGTGCTTTATCCGGATGGTCATTATTATGTGAAGATGGGTTGCAATATGCCCGGGGACATTTTCTTTGACAGCCTGGAACAGGTACAGCAATGGTTCCGGTATGGGGATACATCAATCTTTAAGTCAAAGTTGATCAATGCCCTGGTACAACTCATGCCGAATCTTCAGGCGACAGGGTATGATGCAAAAAAGTGTATCATCAGTCGTACGGCACATGGGCGCCCATATATTGGTGAAACCCTTCAACGGGGGTTGTATCTGGCTGGTGGATGCAATGGTTACTCAGCCATGTGTGCTGATGCCATTGGCAGCACTGCAGCGCATTTGATTCTGTACGGACAAATGCCGGAAGGGTATGCGGAGCGTTCTTTTGAAATCATTTATCAGTAAAAACTACAGATAGCGGGTCATGTTTCAGCAATCATTTACGCGTTACATATTACTGCGTTGCTGTTGATCATACCCCGTCAACCCTTCTTTTCCGGTTCAGTAACGACTTTTCCCTGTCCGGTATCTTTTCTGTGTACATACGGGCAGGGTGGTACTAATTTAGCAGTGATCATACAAATTGATTTATTCATCTGTTAAATGTGTATTATGAAAAAGAATATGTTCTGGCTGTCCATCAGCATTGGGATACTGCTGATTACCATGTTTGCCATGTCGTGTAAAAAAGAATTATCCGGTAATGACAATATTGCTGTGCCGGAAGGAAAGAACCAGTTGACGGTTTACCTTACAGACGATCCGAGTATCATTTTCGATTCCGTTTTTATTGACATCCAGCGCCTGGAGGTAAAGGTGGAAAGGCCGGATGGCAGCGAACATTGGGATACGCTGCCGATCCGCAGCGGGGTATATAATATCCTCAAATTCCGCAATGGTACGGATACGCTTTTTGCTTCGGCGTACGTGGCAGATGGGGCGATTGAAAAGATACGGCTGACATTGGGCAATAATAATTCGGTGATGAAGAATGGCTCAAGTTTTCCGCTGCTGCTGCACAACAGCAACCGGCAGGTGATCATTGACATTCCGGATATCGACCGTATCGACCCTGATCATTTCCGCATCTGGATTGATTTTGACGGACATGGATCTGTGATCAGGCTGAATAATAACCAGTTTGAACTGCGGCCACGCATTCATTCGTTCAACAACAGCCGTTCGGGAAAATTAGAAGGAAGGATCAAACCTGCCGGTGCATTACCCGCCATTGTATCCGTGATCAGTGGTACAGATACGCTGCTGGCGATACCCGAGGATGACGGAGAGTTTAAGGTCAGGGGTATCCGCACGGCTATGGTTAAACTGGTGGTTCGCCCGTCAAACGGGTACTTAGATACCGTGATCAATAACATTGCTGTACGGCAGGGAGAAGACACAAAATTGCCTGATATACTATTGCATAGGTAGGTTTGAGCAAATCCATAACGAGGCTCCCGTTTTTACGGGAGCTTATTGTTTGACAAATCTTCCACCGGTAATGGTGTAGTTTTGCCCGTAAAGCCGGAGGGTATCTCCTTCTTTATAGCGTGCCAGGTCGTTGATGTCCTGTCTGGCAAAATGGAGAGAGCCTCCCGTTTGCCAGGCTATGGTGAGGTAATCAGGTTGTATGCTCTGCAGTACCCCGCAAAGAATGATGTGTACCGGCTGCCGGATGTTGGCCAGCAAGGCCATATCGCTTACGCCCGACCAGTTGTCTGCAATCATTACCACGTCCTTACAGGTGGTACAAGTACGTAATCCGGTCAGCAGGGCTTCCAGGTTGTTTTCCGGAATGGCTCCGCCACAGCCATTGCTCATGGCCTGGTAAACCGTTTTTTCCACCACGGCGTATACGGATGAGCCGGTGGTGTATATACCCCCGGTTTTGCCCGTTACTTTTTCCACCTCTTCTTTCTGGTCGCCATCATTAAAAAAAACAAACTGGTGGATACGTCTTTCGTCTTCATGGAGCCGCAGCCAGTACATCAGTTGACCGGAATAGGGGTACATACTGGCTGTAACGTCTGCTACCACGAGCATACGTTCCCAGGACATCCGATCCAGCACCTGCAATACCGTTGAGTCTTCCGGTGGCAGCAGGGTTCTGGTTACCGCGCTGCTGTCGCCCGGTGGCTTTTCATATACATACAGGGAGTCGTAGTTTTTGTAACTGTATTTTTCTTTTTCATCTATACCAAGGTACCGCAGGGCTTCCTCCACGGGAAGTTTCTGTACAAGGGTATAGTCTTCTATTTCGTATTGCTCCCGCAGCCGCATGGTATCACCGGCTACAAAGCCCCTTCGTTGTTTGGGATTAGTGGTTATTTTCGGTTTCAGCAGGGTCTTGAGTTTATCGAGGTCGGCAGCAATGGTGGCGTTGCTTTGCCGGACACGATAATGGATAACAAATCCGTGCAACAGGGAGATGGCGCTTTCTTTTGTGGCACCATTTGTCTGCCTGTTCACCCGCCATACAATATTGCTGTCGGCTGCCAGTTCGGGATACCGGGTAAAGAGGTTGATCAGGCGTTGCGTATTGAGGGCTTTCAGGTCCTGCACAGCCGGATGATCGGTATAAACCAGTTCGGCAGATAATACCTGTACCTGTTTAAAACCGGAGGTCTCCATTCCCGGCAAACTGGATGGGAAGTTGAGGACTGGTTGCCCGTAAGCGCAGGGAATAATAACTGTTTGGATGCCGGCTGTTTTAACGGGCAGGTATTCGGGTATCCGTGCGTTTTGGCTGAGGATACGATTGATGGGACTGTGTTGCCCTACTGTGGCCATTGCACTCCATAAGCCGATGGTCAAAAGGATGATCCGCATATCAGTTGGGTGTTAAGGTATGATCAGTTTTCCGATCCTGCCGCCACCGCCTGCAAAGAAAACGGCTTTGCCATCCCTGGCTTTCCGGCAAACATGGTAACTTTCGCGGGCAATCCAGGTCCAGGTTTGTCCATTGTCCCTGGTATAATCAACACCATTCAGTCCGCAACTGATCCACTGTTTGCCTTTCAGGTATTCTACACAACTGCGATAACCGTGTGGCGGTACCTGGGGTGCTTGCCAGCTATTGCCGCCATCAAATGTCATGAAGCAGTTTTTTTGTGTACTGTCTTTCGCCAGGAAATCACCGCCCACCACCATAAAGGTTTTGCTGTTTTTCACCGCTATCGAATTGGCACCGGTGCTTTGGGTACCCTGTATGATGGGGAGATCAATCTTTTTGCTGCGGATAAAGAGGCGGGAGCGCATTCCGCCAGAAATAAAGCAGGCTTCATCCCGATCCAGTTTACGGATATTGGTACCGCTGCTGGCAAAACAGGCCTCTCCGCTGTCTGCAACCGGGTAGTTTTGTGGTGGAATGTCTTTCCAGGTACGGCCACCGTCAAAGGTGCGGGCGATAAAAAATTTATTGTCAACCGGATCGCCAATCACGATGCCACTCTCGGAATTCCAGAACTCCATCGCGTCGAGAAACATATCTTTATGCGGATTTTCATAGACGAGTTTCCAGGTTTCTCCGCCATCAACTGTACGCAGGATATGTGCGGGGGATGCTACGCCCATAATGATTGCTGTGGTGGCATCGAAGGCCTCAATATCGCGAAAGTCTGTACTGTCAAAGCCCCTGATCTTCATCCACTTCCAGGTATTGCCACTGTCGAGCGATTTACCCACCATGCCATTGCTGCCACTTACCCATACGGTTTTGTCATCTACCACACTGAGTCCGCGTATGGAGGTTTTGGTACCCGAACTCAATAATTTAACCGTTTGTGCCGTAGTGGAAAATGATAGCAGACAGCTTATCGTGAGCGAACCGAATATTATTTTGTGGTTTACCTTCATGTTGTGATTTTTGCACTCCAAATGTAAGGGGAAAAGCTGAAAAGGTGGGTGTTATACCAACACGACACGGCTGGTTCCCGGCTTTATTTCCGCATTATACAAAAATGACTGAATATGATTCCTTACTGGATGAGCCGCAGCCAGTTGCTGCTGGGCGATGAAAAACTGGAGCGCCTGATGGATAAGCATGTGCTGGTGGTTGGCCTCGGCGGGGTGGGGGGCATCTGTGCAGAAATGATTGCCCGTTCGGGGGTGGGTAAGATGACCATTGTTGATGGGGATACGGTAGACCTGAGCAACTGCAACCGGCAGATACCAGCCCTGCACAGCACGGCACAGCGGCTGAAGGTGGAGGTGATGGCGGAAAGGTTGAAAGATATCAATCCTGATCTGCAGTTGACTGCGGTGAATGATTTTCTGAAAGATGAAAAGACTTTTGCCCTGCTGGACAGCAACGATTTTGATTATGTGGTGGATTGTATTGATACCCTCAGCAGTAAGGTGTTCCTGATTAAAGGTTGTGTGGAAAGGAATATACGTATTGTCAGTTCGCTTGGCGCAGGCGGCAAGGTCGATCCCTCAAGGGTAAAGGTGACGGACATCTCTAAAACCTACCAGTGCAACCTGGCTAAATATGTACGTAAATATCTGCGCCGCCTGGATATCCGTGATGGGGTAAAAGTGGTGTTCAGTCCGGAGGAAGCCGACCAGAGCCGCATCATTGAAACGGAGAAAGCATTTCCCAAAAAGTCCATCATAGGCACCATCTCCTATATGCCGGCAATATTTGGTTGTGTGGCGGCGAGTGTGGTGATCCGCGACCTGGTGGGTGAGGATACCTAAGGTAATGACGACCGCTGCTGCCAATTATCCTGTGATGTAAAACGTTTTTGCTACTTTTGGTGGTATTTCTTTTTTAACGATTGCTGCATATATTTCTTATTGTTTATGAGTTACAACTATCTGCCATTAGATAAGACACCGCTGAATTTTCAACAGGTCAAAAATCTGCTGGCGTATGACCAGTTGGTATCCATCACTTTTGACGCCCACGAAAAAATTGTGGCATGCCGCGATTACCTGGATCGCAAAGTGAATGATTCTGATGCTTTGTTTTACGGGATCAATACGGGTTTTGGTTTTCTGCAGAATGTGCGTATCGATGATAGCCAGGTTGAGCAATTGCAGTATAACCTTCTCCAATCGCACGCCTGTGGTATGGGCGATGAAGTGCCTGAGCCGATCGTAAAGCTCATGCTTATGCTCAAGATCAAATCGCTGAGTTATGGGCATAGCGGTGTACAGATTGATACGGTAAAACGACTGCTGGACATGTACAACCATGGTGTACTGCCAGTGGTCTATACACAGGGATCGCTGGGGGCATCGGGGGATCTTTCCCCGCTCAGCCACCTGAGCCTTCCTTTGATCGGTATGGGCGAAGTGCGGTACAATGGTGTCAAAATGGCCGCTACCGACGTTATGCAGCAGTTTGGCTGGTTGCCGGTTGCGTTAAAAAGTAAGGAGGGACTGGCATTGATCAATGGCACACAGTTTATGGGGGCTTATGGCTTATATTGTCTGGTACAAGCCGACCGGCTGCTCCGCTGGGCAGATATTATTACGGCCATTTCGTTTGATGGTTTCGACTGTGTACCGGATGCCCTGCACAAAAGTATTCATGAACTTCGGCAGCATAAAGGACAAGCTGATACGGCAGCCCGGTTAAGGCAGTTGCTTAACGGTAGTGCCATTGCAACACGAACCAAAGCGCAGGTACAGGATCCTTATTCCTTCCGTTGCGTACCGCAGGTGCATGGTGCCAGCAAAGACAGCTTTGACCATATCTGCTCCGTTTTTGTTAACGAGATGAATTCTGTAACTGACAATCCCAATATTTTTCCTGAGGAAGACCTGATCCTGAGCGGGGGCAATTTTCACGGGCAGCCCCTCGCATTGGCACTGGATTTCCTGGCCATCGCCATGAGTGAAATGGGCAGTATCTCCGAGCGGCGGACTTACCAACTCATCGGCGGACAGCGCGAGCTGCCCCTGTTCCTGGTAAAAGACCCGGGTTTGCATTCAGGATTTATGATTCCGCAATACACGGCGGCGAGTATTGTAAGTGAAAATAAACAATTGTGTACACCGGCTTCGGTAGACTCTATACCTTCCAGCAACAACCAGGAAGATCATGTGAGTATGGGGGCCAATGCTGCTACAAAATGCCTGCGTGTGATCAATAATGTTGAGCGCGTGCTGGCAATAGAATTGCTTACAGCGGTTCAGGCATTGGAATTCCGGCGCCCATTGCAAAGTTCACCGGTACTGGAAGCCGTGGTGTCTGCCTTCCGTGAAACGGTTTCTTTTAATAGTGCCGACAGGGTATTGTATCCGGATATGCAAGAGGCTGTTGGTTTTATCCGCAATTATCCTTCTGCTGCTGTGGGGGGATAGCTCAACTTCCGGATCAGTGCTACCGGCAACCGTGGCAGCTTTTTACGTTCAATCAGGAAGGTGGAGAGACTGCTCAGGTCGCGGAATACATAATGCTTGCTCAATGCACCTTCAAGATAGCCTGCCCCGCTGGTGTTGCCTGTACCCACACGCATCCCGATCATGCGTCTTACCATTACCAAATGTTTATGTCTCCAGTTGGCCATCAGGTGGTCTATTTCGATAAGACTGTCTAATACCTGGTATGATGCCTGGAACATAGGGAAATCGCGGTACAGCATGATGAACAAAGCGGCACGCATGGCTTCTGCTGAAAAGGCGGGTGCTATTGGGGCAGTTTGTGCTGCAGTATGCGTTGATGGTTTGCCAAAAAACACCGCATCAAAATCATCAATCCTCGAGGTCTCTCTTTCTGTCAGCCCCGATTGGTAGATGCTCCTGTAATCGTTCCAGAAAAAATAGGGTGTTGGGCTGGTGTTTTTTGGTGTGTAGTCGTTCCAGAAAGCAGGGTCGAAGAAGGGCATCCGCTCCAGCCAGTTGTTGACCAATTGCAGGAGAGCGGGCGTGGCTTCTGTTTTGTTGATGGTACTGTAGTCGGGCTGGTCGAAACCGCCTTCATTGGTGCGTTTGTAATAATCTTTCTGGTGGCGCTCATCCATTTGCAGCCCCAGCCTGGCTTCGAGGAGCCTGAATTGCAGACTTTGAAAACCCGAAGAGGGGGTGAGCAGGTTACGGAATTCAAGAAAGTCGAGCGGGGTCATGGTTTCAAGAATACCCACCTGCTGGTTGAGCAACTCCAGTATCCGGATGATGCGGTTGAGGCGGTGCCTGACCAGGTTGAGGTCTTCAGCATTGTCGTCGATCGCCGGTTTGTTGAAAACGCCACATACATAGTCCAGTTCAAACAGGATTTGTTTGAACCAGAGTTCATATGCCTGGTGAATAATGATAAACAGCATTTCATCGTGCGCAGGTTCGTTGCCGGGTTGACAACTTTCAGGTGCTTGTGCGGTTAGTATTTTGTCTAATTGCAAATAGTCGCGGTAATACATAGCTTTCTGCATATCGTTGTTTTATGGGTAGCAAATATAAAGGATTTATGGGGGAGAGATGGTTGCTGTCTCAAAAGGCATCCTGACCCCTTTGGCATTGGCTAAAACCAATATGGTGGTACAATCAGGACAATTATTTTTTCCGGATCACAATTTTGTCTGTGTATTCTTTAATGATATCATTGATGAACAATTTTGTTTCAGTAAACCTGGCTGCGGGAATATGCTTGTCATTCAGCACCACCCTTGCAGTAGTGGTGACCGTTCCATTTTTTTCATCATAAGTATATGTGGTGGAAAACGAACCCAGGTCGAAACTGCTTTTTTGTGCCTGGGGTAAACTTTCTATGGTATAGCCCTGTGGCAATACATAAACAGTGGTATCGGTTTCTGTATAGGGAAAATAAAAATAGTAATCCTGTGTTCTTTGCGCATCATCCGGCAGACTGGCAGGAGCGATATTGTACAACCTTGGGTTAAGAAACATTTTACTGCCTGCGGTAAAATCGGGTATCTTTTCAAATTCGAGTGTTATTTCAGCAGTGCCATTGTCTTTAGCAGCCCTGATGTCAAACTTGTCGGGCTGTATATACCCCAGTTGATTGACGAAGTATTTTTTCTTTTCATCACGGGTGCCGCTGAGTCCGGTTTCAAAAAGCGATTCTTTGTATTCCCCTTTGGTATGCAGTGTTACCTGTGCTGTGCCCGTGCCATCCTCATTGAGCAGTATGCGGCTGCTGCTTTCAAAAATATTATCTGTTGAACGGCTTTTCGGCGTAGCTGCCAATACACCGCCATCCGGGGTAATCAGGAGGGCATTACGGTTTTCTGTAAAGCCTCCGAGTACACCAAAATCATTCGTACGACTGGTACATTCCAGCCATACAGAATCTTTGGCAAAGGGTACACAAAGGATAACATGGTTGAAACTGTTTTGCGGAAAACCGGGATCAACCGGAGCTTCGGTATAGCCGGCGTTGATCAGTGCCTGGTGACTCCTGATACCCACAGCGTCTAAGCAGGCCTGGGTATAATTACTCAGTGCCTTACAATCGCCGTATTTCTTTTTATCTACAAAACTGGCTTCAAAGGGTTTGAAGCCGCCAATGCCCAGTTGTATGCTCACGTAGCGGCAGTTGGTCTGCAGGAACTGGTATATTTTTTTTACCTTCTCCCGTTCATCGGGAATATCTTTTACCAGGTTCCTGAAAAAGGCTTTCTGCTCCTCATTGAAGTTGATGGCTTTCGCCCCCAGTTGGCCATACCACAGTCCGAAGTTTTTCCAGGAAGACATATCACCGGGATAACCATCGAGTTCAAATTTGTTGGGGGAGATCAGTACTTTGGGATAGCGGCTCCTTTGGCCAACACTGCCTTTCTCATGTCGTAAAGCTGGCTCATGGCTTACCTGCCAGCGGTAAGTGATGGATTTGCCATCGTTGGTAACAGTGGGGCGGATGCTGGTGCGTTGTGCCTTATACCGCAGGTCAAGTTCGGCGGGTACCTGTACGGTAAATGAAGATTGTTCTACGGACTCTTCCACACTCATGATCGCATAATCGGGATAGTCGATCTGTCCGTTAAAATAGAGTTCGTAGTTGAACTCTACTGTAATGGGAAAGGTGGTTGCGGACACCTTCCGGAAATATACCTTACCTTCTTCAATCAATCCTTCTCCGGCATTATCCACACCAAGATCTTTCTTTTTGTACTTATTCAGTTGAATACCGGCTGCATCGTATACCATGATCTCGGCAGACTCCAGTTGCATAAACTTATCTGTATACTGAACAAACAGCAGGTTGTCTTTCCCTTCTTCATCGAGTATGGTTACCACGAGGTGTTCCCGGTAATGTGCTTTCTCTGCGTTTTTGATATTGATAAAAATTTCTTTCTCGCGGATTACGGCGTGCGCATTCTTTTTTAATGAATCCGGGATAGCAGAGACGGGGTACCGTGGCTGGCAGTAAGCGGAAAGGCCGGTGACCAGGGCAGCTAATACAATAAGGTAGCGTTGCATGATTATTTCTTTTTGACCACGACCTGCTCATTGAGTTTGGCGTAGAGTTTTTTGTAAAAATCCTTGAACTCGGGATAGTTCTGTGCAGAATACCATGGGCGTTTGAACTGCAGGGTGATGCGTACATTCAGGGCGCCATCTTCAATCTGCATCGCCCGGTTCATAACGATACTGGTATCGGGCATGATCATGGTGAAATTTTTGGGCAGGTCATCAAAAATGTATCCGTCGGCAAGGGTAAAACTGCCAAAGATCATGTACTCCTGCTGATAACCAAAATCAACATCGGCTACGCGTTCATCATTTACAAAAGGATTTTTCTCCAGACCGGTAAACAGGTTGAGGGTAAAATATTTGTATTCTCCTGAGCTGCTCAGGGGCAGGCTGAATTGTACTTTCTGTTCCAGTCCCATACTGTCATTGTCCACATTACTCACCTTGATGTCGTTGACCTTTATTGCTGTATACGATTTACTGAAATACCGGTCTTTAAAACCCTCTTTGTCTTCCAGCCAGCTCTTGCACCTTGGGTTTTTGGCATAGCCCTGGCTGGTAACCAGTGCTTCTCCCTTGAGTATGCCTGTAGCATCCATATCGCCCTGCAAGGCTACGAAATGTTTGAATTTCTGGTTGGGTGCGGTAAGGGTTACAAACTGTGAGCGTTCTCCGTCTATCAGCATGGCGGCGGTGTTTGCCACATCATAAGGAATAAGGTTGTACGGGTTGTAACGGTCTGCGGCATTCATGACAAAACTTTTATCGGCTGTTTCTGCATAGACCAGTACTTCATTGAACTGTTTTTCGGAGGTATAAAACTGGTTAATGACGCCATTGTCTCTTGTGCTGACCAGTAGCGGAAATACGGTAACACCGGCCTCTTTCAGGAGACTGTATAGTATAATGTTGATGTCTCCGCTGCTGCCTGATTTCTTTTCCCATGCCGTACGGATCCCCTGCATGGCATATTTGCTGGATACACCATTCCATGTCATGCGGTTGCGCACGTAATTATAAATCATTGCAATCTTACCTTCCATGGTGGCACACTGTGCAGCTTTATCAATGATTTCGTGTGCGTTGGGCACGCTTTTGCGCAGCTCCTCACCAAAATCTTCATCCTTGTCCATTTCTTCCACCATTTTATTCCAGGTGGTGCGCATATCTGTCGTTTGGCCGTTGCCATAGTCGATCTGGGCAAGCTGGAAACCGATGCGCTGCATATAGTCGTTTTTAGAACTCATATAGGGTTCATCGTGTATGCCCGGAACATTGCGCATCGTGAGTGTTTTATACAATGTTTTTGCCCTGACCAGGCCATCATTTGTATTGATGAAATCATCAGAAACGTCTTCTTTCTTCTCCAATGGCATGTACACAAACTGGTCTTCTTTAAACCGGAAGAGGAGCGGGGCTTTTAATTCAAACTGGGAAAAACGGGAAGGTATCTCACTCTGGAAGTAATAATCGTCAATATAGAAAATGTATTCACTCTCATAAGTATAACGGTATTCAATCACACTGCCCACTTTTACCTCCGGAAAGACGATGGTGTATTCATTGAGTACTTTGTTCAGTTGCTGGGAGTAGATGGATTTTTTATCCACTTTTGTAGTTACAATATTACCACTGCCGTCTAAGTTGTAGGTACAGGCATCAATATTTTTAATCTGCTCATCATTATTACGACCCCGGTAAGGGATTTTGACATTGGCATAAGCCATGCCGGCATCTTTGAAGATTTTGATGCGTACGCGGCGTTCGGTCACCAGCTTAAACTGAGAAATGCCCCTGTCGTAATATACGTATGCCCTATCGATGAGTTTATAAGCATCGGCACCTTTATCAAATTCGCAATCGGTCATTTCGAGGTCGGCTTTGTCGATTTTACCAAAAGCGGGTTGTCCCTTTTGTGCGGTGGCGTATGTCACAAACAGGGTAAGCAGGAGGGAAAGAATACCGTAACGTTTCATGAGTCATCCAGGGTTTTGTAAAGCGTTTTATTGTTCAGGGCCATGTTCACGGGGCGACGTCGTCGTCTGTAAAGGGCTAATCGGAGGCAATTTATAAATTTCTTTTATTCTGCGCACGATTTATCGGTTATTTTTGATAAAAATTCACGTATGCGTGGTATTAAATTGTGTTTAGCACTTGTATTGTTTCTTTCCTGCAGGTCGCAACCCCCGGCCCCGGTATTACCTGTGCAGAAAGATGATAATACATTGCTTTGGGAAGTGAGTGGAAAAGGGCTGCCGGGTCCCAGTTATGTATTTGGTACATTTCACCTCATGTGCCGGCAGGATATTCAGTTTAGCGACAACCTCAAAAGGGCGCTTACTTTTTCGAAAGAAGTCTATATGGAACTGGATATGGATGATCCTGCCACATTGATGGGTGGTGTGATGTTTATGAACATGAATAACGGGAAAAAGCTGGGCGATCTGCTGACAAAGGAAGAGTATACGCGTGTGGAACAATATTTTAAAGACAGCCTTAAGATGCCGCTTGCCCTGCTGCAATCAATGAAGCCATCCATGGCAGGTGCGCTCATGTACCCGAAGATGCTGCCGTGCAAATCGGTATCGGGTGTGGAAGAACAATTGATGGCACTCGCAAAAAAAGACAAGAAGGAAATCAAGGGGTTGGAAACGATGGCGTTCCAGGCTTCAGTATTTGATAGTATCCCTTATGATGTACAGGCGAAAGAGTTGGTAAAGTCTGTCGACAGCGCAGCAAAATACCGACTCTACTTTGACACGATGATAATGGTTTATAAAAGCCAGCGGATCAGTGAAATCGAAAAACTGTTTGCCAAAAGTGAGTTTGGTATGGCTGATAATGCGGAGGTATTGCTGTATGGGCGTAACCGCAATTGGGTGAAGCAGTTAATGAACATCATGAAGGCGGAGCCGGTTTTTGTGGCAGTTGGTGCCGGGCATCTCGTGGGTGACAGGGGATTGATTGCCCTTTTGCGAAAAGAAGGCTATACGGTAAAGCCGATAGTCAATCAATAGCGATATCTTTTGTACAGTATTTTTGTACCGGATATTCTATAGCAGTATCAGGTATAATACAGGAGCCGGCACATTTGTGCCGGCTCCTGTATTAAAAATAGTATATCGGTTTATTTCAGCTTCTTCAGCAATTCCTCATTCATTTTTACATAATCGTCGTTTTTGGCTGCTTTGGACAGTTCAAGCGATTTTGTGGCGCTTTCTTTCGCACCGGCCATATCTCCCATATCACTCTGGATGCGGGCTTTGTAGAGCCATATCCAGAAAGCGGTAGGGTTGGCATCTGTAGCTTTGGTACACTGTTCCAATGCTTTGGCTTTATTGTTGTCGTACTCATTGTAAAATTGTGCAGCCTGCCAGTGTGGTTTTTTGTCGCCCTGCAGTGCGGCTTCGATTTGTGCACGCAACCTGTCTTTGATGTTGGTGGTAACCGGAATAGATACTGCGGTTTTCTCCCACATGATGTGCAGCGCGCAGCTTTCTGCCTTGATATCGGCAAACTGCATCGTAAAAGTTTCGAGCTTTTGCTTCATTTTCACCGGCTCTACTTTAAAGCGGCATACATCATCGGATTCCTTATACCCATCTACTCCCCAGTTGCTGATGCCTTTGTTGATGACAATCTCCCAACTGTCGTTACCGGGAATGGTATAAAGTACATAGGTGCCGGAGTCGATTTTCTTGCCCCCGAGTTCTACCATGTCGGTGAATCTCAGACGGGTGGCAGCATTGGCACCGGTGCGCCAGAGCTTACCAAAGGGTACAAGGTCGCCATATACTTTTCTGCCCTTGGCATTGGGGCGGGAATAGGTGAGTTCTATACTGCCCATTCCGAAATCCTGCTTAATGGTTTGTGTACTGGAAGGCGCGGGCATCTTTACCTGGGCCATACCTGAGAAACTGCATGCGGTTACCGCCAGTGCAGCCATTGTCATCTTTAACATAGTTGTCTTTTGTTTGTGGTAAAGGTAAAACAAACAATGCAGCAAATGGTTCTGTAGTGGATAAGTTGGCGATGCTAAGGTTGGGCGGCTGTGGAAGGGTATGCAGTGAAGGGTTCGCCCAAATTTGTGGCCAACTGCAAGATCGGGGTTAAAACTGTATCCTTACGCTGGCCTTTGTTTTTTTGCCCCCTTTGGGCTTCCATTGCGGCCCCTGTTCCAGCAGTCGCTTGGCGAGTGCATCACAATCCTTGCAGGCAGATTTGTTCACGGTAATATTGGATATCGTACCGTTGGCATCTACTTCAAAAGAAAGCCCTACTTCGCCATGGGGTACCTTTTTAGTAATCTCTTCAGGAAGGTTAAAGTTGTTGGTCAGGTAGGTATTGTAATTGGCCCAGCCGTCTTCGGGCGCCGCATTTTCTGTGGTATCGCGGCTGGCCAGCATTGCCCTGCGCGAAACGGGTCCTTTTGGCTTTACCGTTTTGTATTTGCTCAGGTTGTTGTCTGCCACTGATTGCTCGGCCTTTGCCATGGCTTCCTCTTCCAATACGATTCTGCCCGGTGCTGTACTCCGGTTGGGATTCAATGTGATAAGCGTACTTTTATAGCCGAGCGATTTTACTTCAATAGTAATGGTGCTATCAGCCGATACCAACCGAACCATTCCATTTACATCAGCATATGTGCCAAAACCCTGGTTTTTGACATTGATATTGGCAAAGGGGAGGGGATTATTATCGCTGCCAACCACTACACCCACAAAGCGGTTACTCATCTCTACTGCCTGTGGCTTTTTTTGTACCTGGTTATTACCGGTACCTGAGCGGAGGTTGTAGTTCTGCTGGTTGTAAAAATCATAAACACTGTTGTATTCTTTTCGTTGCCGGCTAATGCCCGTAACCACCACGTCCTGGGTATTATTACCGGCAAGATATTCCAATGCATTGGTATTGTTCGATGGGGGCGGGCTGGCATTGCTGAAGACGTTATTCGACAGGGGAGAAGTGGGAAAACTTTGCACAACAGGGGGAGCTGCATTGGTTTTCAGTTCTTCAGCGGCGTTTTCTCTGGATCGTGTAACATCGTCTTTGGCCCAATAGTTATCAGATGAAGCCCTGGGTGGGAGGGAAGACGGCGTAAAAGCAAAGCCGCTATCCATGGTGAGGTTAGTTTGTTTCAGTGCGGTATAAGTGGTGGTATTGACGGTGAGCGAATCTGTTTTCAAAGTGGGGGATGATGATACAGTTTTGCTGTCCTGTTCCGTTTGTGGTAAGGCAATGGTGCCTTTGGTATCGGGCGATGCCACTTCATTTTTAGCGATACCGGGCAATGCGCGGGGGTCTGTTGCCGGGTCTTTAGACAGGAGGAAAATGGTGGTGGCAATACCAGCAGTGATGAGTAAGGCCGCAGCATACCTGAGCCAGTTTCTGCGGGATTTAGCCATAGGCAACACCCTGGCCATTGTTGTTCCGGCTGCTTCGTTGCGCCGGGCAAAGGCGTTGTGCAGCGCTTCCAATTGGGGTTGCCAGCCAGTATCCGGCATTGATTCGTAGCCCTCAATGGCTTCTGCAAGGAATGGATCATCCAGCGCAGCTTTTTCAAGCGCATGCATTTCCGCAGGCGTCATATTGCCAGCGAGGTAGTGCCGGATATCCGCTGCGGAATAAATGTTATGTGCTTTATGCTGTTCCATCTTCTTTTTCCATACAAATTTTCAGGTTTCGCCTGCCGTTCTGGATATAACTGCGTACCCTGTTCCAGTCGTATCCTGTGGCTTCGGCAATCTCATTGTAGCATTTCTGCTGCAGATAAAACAACTCGATACTCTGCCGCTGTTCTTCCGGTAAAGTTCCGATACATTGTTCTAATTTACTCAAATTTTCTTCTTTTATGGCCTGTTCGCTGTCCGGATGCGCTTCTGCCGTGCTTTGCATAAAATCTGCGTTAAACTCCGTTGTTTTTATATTCCGCGGACTTCTCAACTGCATCAGGCAATAATTCCGTGCCAAAACATGCAGCCAACCCCTGAAATTAGCCACTTCGTGCTGGTTTAACTTCGCATTAAGGATTTCATATACATCCATTACCGCGTCCTTACTTCGCTCCGGGTCTTTAAAGTATTTCAGGCATACACCAAATACCAGGTCCATATACCGCTGGTACAAGGTACTGAGGTGGTGTGCATCACCAGTTTCCCGGTACGCAGCGATCAATTCCTGGTCTGTTGCCGCTGATGATATGTTTTTTACAAATCCCAAACTGTTGTGCTGTGCCGTACCCGGGCAGCCCGATGGCTTTCCTTATCCGGTTGATTGTTTAGTTGTGTGTTGTCTTATTCAAAATAAACGCGCACCATCTGGTAAAAGAGGTTTTTGTTGCTGAATTGCCCTTGTTGCTGTTTTTCCGAAAAGCCCTGCAGACCGAACAGGCCTGCGGCATTGCCCTTGTTAATGGCAATTTCAAGGTACCCTGCGGCATTGAACAGCGCCAGTTTTTCGCCCTCATTCACGTCTGCATAAGTTTCGCTCACCCGGTCAATCATCTCATCGCGTTTGAAGACGATTTTGAAACTCCTGCCCCTGCGCTGCGCCTCAAACTCCTCGCGGGTGATGTTAACGATCACATTCTCAAAATTATCTATAAATATTATCTGTCCCTCGATCCAGTTGTTACCAAGCAGGGGGCGGAGGGGGTTTTTGGTATTGATGGAAACAGCGGGATCGCCAATGCTTTCGAGTGGCTTGCCAGTATTGATTGCTGCAAATGCTTTGGCAAAGACATTGGTACAGTAAAGCGTATGTTTCTGTTCCTGGCGGTCGAGCGCGAGGGCCACTACCTGTTCCGGTACTTCTTCAAGAATCATTGTGAGCAGACCGTTGTCGGCGCAACCGATAAAATGACCATTGTGTCTGGCCAGGAGCAGGTGTTCGGGTTTTTCGTCGAACAGGTTGACGAGTACAAGGTGAAAGGTGCCTGCGGGAAAATTGCGGATGGCATTACGGCAAACATAGGCTGCCTGCGGATAATTGAAGGGCGATAGTTCGTGCGTAATGTCGATAATGGTAAAACCGGGGTCAACCTGTAGTAACCTGCCCTTTACGGCGCCCGCCAGGAAGTCCTGCTGACCGATATCCGATGTAAGGGTAACTATTGCCATACGATTGATTTGCCTCCGGGCGCAGCAGGTTTATTTGACCAGCAGACCGTTTTTGAAAAAGAATTTATGCACCAGTTTATCCGCCCATTTCGGGAAAAACCGGTTGATGAGTACTGTTCTTTTACCTGTGAAGGTAAGTACAATGGTACGTTTTCGTTTCACAATGGCTTTGAGGATGTGCCGGGCACAGGTTTCAGCGGTCATGAGCTTACCTTCGTCCATCGGAGTTTCGCCGTGCGACTGGCCGGTTAAGTCCAGCGCAGCATTGCGGATATTGCTGGTGGTAAAGCCGGGGCATACCCACATAACATTTACCCCGTCATCAAGCAATTCTGTACGCAGGGCTTCCAGCCACCCGTTTACGGCAAACTTGCTGGCGCTGTAGCCACTGCGCCCGGGCAATCCGCGGTAACCGGCAATAGAACTCACGCCTATAATGGTACCCTTACGTTCAATGACAGACGCTAATGCTGCTTTGGTACAGGCAACAGTACCGAAGAAGTTGATGTCCATCACTTTACGGATCACTTCCACATCGGCTTCTTTCATGAGTGCCCGCATAGACACACCGGCATTGTTGATGAGGATATCGATGCCGCCAAAAGTACTGATGGTGGATTCGATAAAGCGTTGGCAATCGGCTTCCACACTTACGTCGGCTACAAGCGTATGCAGGGGGCTTCCCGAATGGCTCACCTGAAGCTGGTAGAGTTTATCGCTGCTGCGGCCACAGGTGGCTACTTTGGCGCCGGCTGTAAGCAGCATATCAACCAATGCTTTACCAATGCCATCGCTTCCGCCGGTGATGGCGACCACTTTATCACGGAAAAAATCATTCATCTGGGCTGTCATATGGTACAAAAATACAAGAGTTCTACTCCTGCAAAAAACAAAAACGTGAATTTGATGTGGAAACTGGTAAAAACTTTTTGTAAAAGTTTTGGATTAAACCCATTTTGCCCTATTTTTGCACTCCCGTTTAAAAACGGCAGGTTGATTCCGTAGCTCAGTTGGTAGAGCAATACACTTTTAATGTATGGGCCCTGGGTTCGAGTCCCAGCGGGATCACTGACAAAGCCGCCTTCATGGCGGCTTTGTCT
>JAAFIK010000035.1 GCA_013298665.1 Chitinophagales bacterium | reverse complement strand
GTTGGTGCGGATGGGTTAACAAATGACCAATGGATGGCAACCTCGCGGCAGGGCGCGGATGAAGGTATGGCGAAGCAGTATCGGGAGGTGAATAGGGAGGAGGAGCAGAAAAATGATGAATTAAATAATGCCTTTGACAGAATTTATAATAACGGAAATGGTGTAGATCCTAATTCGATAAAGAATATTAAAACTAATGGATCGCGTTATGTTTGGAATGATTTGTATTTTCTTTCAAAAGACTTTGTAGGCGCTTTTTTACTAGCCGCAGTTTCGATAAGTGAATTTGGCTTTGTCATAGATGATAGTTGGACATCAGAAATGGAAATGCTTAACGGCAAGCAGCAACCTGGACAAACGAAAATTAATGGTAAAAGTAATACTGTGGAAATAGCTTATAACTCTAAAGTTTCAGGCTACTTCGATAATGCATTTGCTAATAGTACACTTGTTCTCGCGCATGAAATGTTTCACGGAATAGATCTAACGACTTATGCAACTGGGAGAGAGAATCCATTGATATTACATAATGCGAAATCTACTGCCTTAAATGGTTTTTACAGGCAAGAATCCCAACGATTATTTCAAAGTGAGTTTAGGCTCTACTTTGAAGCAAGATCTGTCATGTATGAAAACATGCTGCGTGCAAGTATGATGGGAAAGATTCCGGAGTTGTATCCGTATCGTCAGACTTATTCACCTTTTAAGGATAAGGTGGCTTTTTCAAAAATAATGGACGAGTTCCGCTTAAACTTTTAACCCATTCATCATGAAATATTCATTCCTACTCATTATCCTCATATTATTCTCTTGTGCAAGCCCCAAGCAACGACAAGTAAAGCGTAGCTATATTGCAGAGAATAATTTTGACTCTACAATAGTGGGACTCCTCTCCCAGAGACTTGGATTATCTCCATTACACAATGGCGTAGATGGTTATGAACTCCGTTGCTGGCAGACTTTTTTAAGAGACACCTTTCCTCCATTGCTGACAAGAGTAGTAATAAAAGATAAAAAAATATCAATAACCAAATATGTATTCTTTTCTTTGGATACTAACTGGATCGTATCAAGCAAATACTACTATACCGGTAAATACTCTTTTGCTGCAATTCCAGTTGCGCATATTCCCGCTGCATATATTGACAGTTTTACTCAAAAGTATGAGCCATTAGCCTTCCCCTATTTTGATGCCAAGATGGCAAAAAAGGAATTAGATAAATACTACTCAATAAATTATTACCTTAATTCCTATTGGAGAACTTTATTTGAGATTGCTGACTCATCAAATTATCATCGTGCTTACATCACAATTGAGAGCAATAGCCTATTTGAGGAGGTGCCTCCTTATATAAAGTATGGCCAATTGACGATGTTGCTGAGTAAGCTTAATGAGCTTATGGATGATTCCTCAAAGCAACGTTTTGATAGGATTACAGATCGTATAGTTGCAAAAGGATACTCAGACTAAAGGCTTATGGAAGACCGGAGAATAAGTATCTTTATAATGGTAAGGAGAAGCAGGGTAGTGAGTTTTCGGACAATTCGGGTTTGGAGTGGTATGATTTTGGGGCACGGATGCAGGATATGCAGTTGGGGCGGTGGTTTGGTATAGATCCGTTGGCGGATCAGTACAGGCGCTGGAGTCCTTATGCTTATGGTGCTGATAACCCGATACGTTTTATTGATCCTGACGGGATGAGTTTGTTTGATGTGGGAAGGGGGGAGAAGACGGATGCGGAACAGACGATGGCCGGGGAGAATGACCAACAGCGGCAGGCACAGGGAGATATTGAGTATAACAGGGGTTTTCGAGTGGATTTTTCGCAAATATCAACCTCAGGGAATGATGATGTTAAAAATAGTAGTAGTGGTGTAAAATCTGAATCAACGAGGCTTGCCCGTAGCATACGGAAACGAAAACGAAAACAATCATCACCCTTTCCCTTTATTTCCGGCCCAGCTTTGCAATAAGCGTACTGATCAGTTCCTTGTTGATGATGGCTCTGAATCCATTGTGCATCAGCAGGGTACCTTCTTTGTCCACCTGCGCCACCTGCCGCGTATTGATAAGGTAGGAGCGATGACTGCGAAAAAAGCCATAGTCCTTTAATAATTCCTCATAGTGCTGTATCGGTTTACTGGAAGTATAGACTTTACCACTGCTATCCGATATCAGCGAGTAGACATGGCTGGCTTCTATTTGTATGATGTCTGCGATCCGGAGGATATATGCTTTCTCCTGTGTATTGATCACGATTTGCTCAAATGGTGCGGTATGGGTAATGGAGCCTGCTATAAACTGTTGTGCAGCCTCCTGTTTTTGCATACTGCCAGCCAGCAATACTTTTTCAAGGGCTTCCCGGAGTTCGGTGAGGTTGACGGGTTTCAACAGGTAGTTCATTGCCGAAAATTTTATCGCCCTGAGGGCATAACTTTCAAAGGCAGTGACAAAAATGACCGGTATATTGAGGTGGCGGATTGCACTGATGAGTTCAAAACCATTGAGTCCGGGCATCTCAATATCGCTGATCAGTAAGTTGGGTGGCTGTAGCAAGATATCCTGTAAGGCGAGTTCAGGGTCAGTGTACAGACCCGATACCTCCACCGGCAGCTTTGTTTGCGCGATCTTTTTTTGCAGCAGCCGGAGGTTGCTGTCTTCATCGTCAACAAGGATACAACGGAGTAATGATTTATGCATATGAAGCCGATTGATGGTAAAAAGTCTGTGAATGGTTGAGGCAGGGTAATACTAAAGTAACAATATACCCCTCAATACGACCATCCATCCCTTCCCGGTTGTTTGCATCAATCTTGAGTGTGGTATTGAGCAGTAAACCATACAGGTGCAGCCGTTTGCGCAGGATGCTCTGTCCAAATGATGTATGGTTATTTTTTGGGGTTACAACAATGCCTGTACCATTATCGGTAAGGGTACAGGTAAGCGTATTGCCCGTGTATGCTGAAAAGGCAATGCTCAGCATGCCTTTCTGCTTTCTGTTGCGGAATCCATGAAGGATTGCATTCTCCAGGAGGGGCTGTACCAGCATTGAGGGAATAAAGCACTCCTCTGCACCGAGGTTGTGTGGCAGGGTAATGCTGTATGTGAAGGGGTTATCAGATTTTAATTGCATCAGATGGCAGTAATTCTCCAGATATTTTATTTCATCGCTGAGACTGGTAAAACCTGTCTCACTCATCTCAAGGCTGGTACGGAGCAGCCGTGCAAAGGTATTGACCATTTCCTGTGCCAGTTGCGGTGCCGTATCAATCTGTTCTTCGATGGTACTCATCAGGTTGAAGAGAAAATGCGGATTCATCTGGCTGCGCAGTGCCGTGAGTTGTGCCTCCCGTATAGCCGTAGTCAGAACCTTTTTCTCATTTTCCCGCCGCCGCATCTTCCGGCGGTAAAACAACCATGCTGCAACAGATAATAATACCAGACCTGCTGAAAGTAAAATGAGGACAAACTGATTGCGTCGCCGGGTGGCAATATTACTGAGTTGCAGTTGCTGATTTTCCAGTGTTAATTTTTCCCGTTTGTGGCTTTCAAGCAGGTAAGTGGCCTGCCGGGTATTGCGCTGGTGGTTAAGGCTGTCGCGCCAGCGGATATAGGTCTGGTGGGCGGGCAACATGGCAGGGGTATTGTTTTGGGCTAAGGTCAGCAGGTAACGGGTGTAATAAAAATTCACCAGCAGGGATAAGTTCTTTTTATATTGAATCCGGACAGCGTCAACGGTATTGAAACAGTCAATTGCTTTTGCGGTTTCTTTTTTGAGGAGATGTGCCTGTGCCAGGTTTAACGCTGCAAACTGCATGGATTCATAATCTTTATTCAGTTTAGCATAGCCGAATGCCTGCTTTTCCCAAAAGATGGCACTGTCGGCATCGCTGGCTTTGAGGTAACATTCGCCCAGATTGGCAGCAGATTGTACCACTATCGCCAATAAATTAAGTGTGTCAAATCCTATCGCCAGTTTATCCATGGTACGTATGCCCTTCCGGTATTCCCCCATGTTGCAATAGCACCAGCCCATATTGGCAATAGCACTTTGCCAAATGGCGTTCTTTCCCACAGCTTTGCCATAGGTGTAGCAGGTTTTAAATATCGAAAGTGCCGTATCATACAGCGACAATTCAATAAATACCAACCCAATACCATTGAGGATATTCAATTCCTTTTCGAAGTCATTTGTTTTTTGGGCGAAAGCCTGGGCTTCAAGCAGCAGCGGGAGGGCTTCATTGATGTATCCATTGTAATAGCGGGTATATCCCAGGCCGGTGAGGGCTTCGAGTTTCAGCGAATCATCGTTAAGCTGGTTGCCAATCCACAAAGCGCGGGCAAAAAAACTATCGGTGGTGGAATGGAAAAAGTTGGCGCTGAAGCTGCCATACCGGAGAAGGCTATCGGCCGTTTGCCGGGTGACCGGCCAGTTGATCATTTTGCGGTAAGCAGCAGCGGAAAAGTTTTCTTCCCGTATATCCTGTGCAAATGCAGGGCAAGACGCCCAACATAAGAGGCAAACAAACAATATACGCTTTCGCAAAAGGATATTGGTCAATTGGCAGTTTGATTAAATTGTATTTAACCCGGAGTTTGCAATAGAAAATCTATTGCAAGCCGAAATTCCTGCAAACACGGGTATTTCCCCGATTTTTCTTCTCATCGCAGGAATTACTACGCTTTCAAAGAAAAATCTTGTGGGAACACCCGTCTTTATTGGACTTTCGACTTTCATAACGCTTTCTACTGCAAAATCCGGGTTTAAACTATTGCAGTTTTTTCATGCATTGTACACCTGTCGCCTGTATCAATTTTTTGAAACGGCGTTGGTATAGTTCTGCAAAAAGATTATTTGGCTAAGCTATTGAAATTTCCCGGAAGTAAAAACCCCGGAGCGGGAAGAAATCAGCTGGCTGCCGTACAAAATACCCAAAGTGGTATATCGCCTTATCTGTAAGCGAACTAAGTTTATCTCCATTTTCACAAATACAATACACAAGTATGAAACAGTTTAATCGTAAAGCAGGTAGATTATTGGGTGCTATATTCCTCCTGGTAATGGCGTCTTCTGACGCTGGTGCACAAGGCATTGCTGAGGTGCGTCAAAGGTTTAAGGAACTCGGACGAGCGCCGATCCGGGTCAACAGTGACCGGGCAAAAGCCGCATCAGCATTGGCAACTGTCAAAACTGCTGCCGACCTGCGCAGGATCAGCCCGGACAAAACCGATAATGGAAAAATGGATGATGTACTCCGCATGGTATCGGAAATTGTAGCCGGTAAAAAAGGCATGGATCCCGTATGGGAGGATTATGCCCGGAAAGGGTTGCACAAAGAGCAGGTTGTAATTGCCAACCGTAAAGTGCGGGTAACGGCTTTTGCCGCTTCAACAGCATCGCGTGACATAGCAGCAGCCGGGTTAACGGCCGTTGGTTTTGAGATCGCCCTGCATTCCGATAAGGCACTTTGTGGCTGGTTGCCACTCGCAGCCCTGCCCCGGGTCAACAACATTGCAGCGTTGCAGCGCATCATGGCTTCGCCCGAGATCGCCGTAAGCAGTGGTGCCATCAATGCACAAAGTGATGTGGCACAATACAGCAACCTGGTGCGCCAAAACCGGTTGGTTAATGGGTCAGGGGTAAAAGTAGGTGTCATCTCCAACAGCTTTAACCGTGCGGGCGGGATGGCTGCTTCTATTAGCGCCGGTGAACTGCCAGGCCCGGGCAATCCCAATGGATTTACCAAACCCGTGCAGATTGTAAGGGATGCTTTACCTACCGAATGGGTCGGCAGCATCGCCGATGAAGGGCGCGCCATTGCGGAAATTATTCATGATGTATCACCTGGTGCAGAACTGGCCTTTTATGCACCGTTTGATGGACAGGCCATTGCTATGGCCGCTGCTTTCAGGGCATTGGCGGCCAGTGGTTGCCAGATTATTGTAGATGATGTATTCGGATTGATCAGCCCTTTTTACCAGGATGATATTGCAACAAAAGTGATAGACTCATTGGTAGCCAAAGGGATTACCATCTTTTCTGCAGCGGGTAATTTTGGCAGCGGAGAGTCCAACCAGATCTGGCGGTTTTATGAAAAGCCTTTTACAGCGGATCTCTTCGAGTTGGACGGTGTATTGGGTTATTTTCATAATTTCGATCCCGATCCCAACAGCTTTTTTCCGGTTTTGCCTATCGTATTGGATGGTTCTCCAGGTGTCAAAAATCTAAACTTCATTTTGCAGTGGGATGAGCCCTGGGGATCCAACTGCACGGGTTGTCCATCAAGTCGCAACGATATGTTCCTGCTGTTTTACAACAGTAATCTGCAACTTCTTACGTTCAGCGAACCCTTTAATCCCGGGGATGCCATTAATGTATCTTTTAAAACTTTTACGGGTTCCAATACGGTTGTGTATGTGGCGTTGTACCAGCCTTACGATGAAACCTTTGCAACACCACTTGCCGGTCGGGTAAAACTATTGTACAATAAAACCAATGGCACTTCGTTGTCCAATTCGTTTGGGAACAACCTGTTCATCAATACACCCACCATTGTTGCCAGTGACAATGCCCGCAGTTGTATCTCGGTAGCCGCATCGGCCTGGTACAATACACCGGCGGGGGCAGCGCTTTGGAATACCGATTTTGCGGGGCGGCCGGCGTCTGATGGCTCTGGCGTTGTACCCACTACACCTGTGCCCCTGAGTCCTATAGTGGGCTATGTAGGAGCACCCAGTGTTATTTTCCGGGCAGATTCCACGCTTTTTGTCACCCCTTCTTCGCTGGGTGGCAGCCCAACACTGTTTGATTATTCTGGCAACCGTTTTGCACAGCCGGAGTTTCGGCAGAACCCTGTAATTACGGCACCTGATGGTGCACAGACCACTTTCTTTGGTGTAACCGTACGCAACCTGCCCACTAATCTGAAGTTCCCGTTTTTCTTTGGTACTTCAGGTTCGGTACCCGCTGCTGCAGGAGCCGGGGCATTATTACTGTCGGCTTCCAAAAAAACATTAACCCCTGTGCAAATCAAAAACTACCTTACCACTACGGCGCTGGATATGGACAATCCTTATGTAAACGGACAGAATACCGATCCCGCAGATCCTTTGTTCAGCAGGGGCTATGATTTTGCAAGCGGGTTCGGCCTTTTGCAAGCCGATAAAGCGCTGGAACAATACATCCGCGATGCAGGTATTCAAAACCTTACACTTACACCACAATGCCAGAGCAGCAATGAACGCAGGTGGGTTATCAGCAATCCCAACGGCTTTGCGGTAAGCGTTACCTTGAATGTATCGGGCTCAATGTCGCGGTTACAGGGGCAAACCGCTTTTACCAATAGCGCCAAAACCTTTTTAGCGCCTCCCGGCAATTTTAATTTCTTTACAGAGCGCAACAGCCAGATCACTACGGCAAGACTGACCTGGCGTCCGGCAACCGGCAGCGGCACCAACCAGGCAATCAGCACAATGTCTGCAGGGGCTTGGACAAACTGCAGCGGTGCTAAGCTTTCAGCCGGATCGGACGGAGAGGATGGCACAATCAAAGTATATCCGAACCCCAGTCCCATCGCGCAGTTTACAGTGGCTTTTACTGCAAAAGCCGGTGGTCGGGGTACTATCGGGGTTTTTGATATGGCCAACGAACTGGTCTATGGCGAAAACCGCGCTTTCGTAACCGGGAATAACCGTTTTGTATTACAAATGCCGGGATTTGCCAGGGGCACATACCTCATCAAAATTACCATTGGTGAACAAACCGAAACCCAACGTTTAGTACTACAGTAAAGTACAATCTTCGTTTTTTTATCAAGCTTCGGCCGGAGGCTGCTCTCAAAAGGAGTAGCCTCTTTTGTATAAGCGCTTCAGAAGAGCCCCATCCTTAATTACAGCAGGAAAAAAGGGGGTGTAAGGGCTTATGGACGAGGAAAAACAATGACTGGTAACACGACCGGCAGCTACAGGATATACCCTGATCATTGGTATATCCTGTACAGGTATCAAAAAAATCATGCACATTGGCGTAACTTTAATGATGAAGCTGATCAAGCACACAACGGCAATCTGGACAATCAGTGATTTTCTTGAAAAAGATATTTGTACCGGCCTGATCAGTAAGGTTGAGGTTAGTGGTTTGGCCGACGCTTCCAAGGCTATGCCAGATGGGGATAAGCCTTTTGGGCAGACCAACCGGGTATTGTTCAGCAACAAGGCATTTGCGGGCGTAGTGTGGGCGAAATTGAAAAAATATGCTCCCCCTTTTGCACAGGATTTTATGCCTGTCGGAGTAAATGAACAATTCAGGCTGTATAAGTATTTTACGGGGCAGGTCTTTCCCAAACACCGGGATGCCTCCTTTACCATCAATACCCGCGAGCGGAGTTTTTATTCCTTACTGGTGTATTGCAATGACGATTTTGAAGGCGGGGAAACGAGCTTTGATGACATGTTGATCAGACCCCAAACGGGCACAGCCGTCATCTTTCCCCATCACCTGGAACATACCGGTACAGTGGTTACAGTTGGCAACAAGTATGTACTCCGGTCGGATATTATATACCGCAGGATGCGTTGATCCTGTTTTGCTTTAGGCTGCCTGTTTAAGGGCTTATCGCCCTGCGGGAAACCAATACCTGGCAAAAGCAGTTTGGAGCTGCATTTTTGGGAGATTACTACTAATCTTCATCAAACGGGCGGGAAAATAGCGCTTCATTTTATTTTCTGGTCTGGCTGCCGTACTTTTGCACGCCTTTCAAATGGCAACCATCATATGCCAAAAGATTCTTCCATTCAAACAGTATTGATTATCGGATCCGGCCCCATCATCATCGGGCAGGCCTGCGAATTTGATTACAGCGGCACACAGGCCGCCCGCAGCCTGCGTGAGGAAGGGGTAAAAGTGATCCTGATCAACAGCAACCCCGCTACCATCATGACCGATCCGATGATGGCCGACCGGGTTTACCTGCTCCCCCTTACCGTGGAAAGTATTGAGCAGATACTGGAAGAAAATGAAATAGACGCGGTGCTGCCTACCATGGGTGGCCAAACGGCACTGAACCTTTGCAAGGAGGCAGATGAACTGGGTATCTGGGAAAAATTCAACATACGCCTGATTGGTGTAGACATCAAGGCGATCGACAAAGCCGAAGACCGGGAGCAGTTTCGCCAGTGGATGATCCGTATGGGTGTAGCTGTTGCACCCGCCAGAACGGCTAACTCCTTTCTTGAGGGCAAGGAATTTGCACAGGAAATTGGTTTTCCATTGGTCATCCGCCCCTCGTTTACGCTGGGTGGTACCGGCGGCGGTTTTGTACACAGCAAGGAAGACCTCGATGAAGCATTGAATAACGGACTTACCGCCTCGCCTATACACGAGGTACTCGTGGAAAAAGCCGTGCTGGGCTGGAAAGAATTTGAGCTGGAGCTCCTGCGCGATTCGAAAGACAATGTTGTGATCATCTGTACCGTAGAGAATTTTGATCCGATGGGTATCCATACGGGCGACAGTATTACGGTGGCTCCGGCCATGACACTGAGCGATACCGCCATGCAGCTCATGCGCAATACAGCAATTGCCATGATGCGCGACCTGGGCAACTTTGCCGGCGGTTGTAATGTACAGTTTTCACTCAATCCGCAAACGGAGGAGTTGATTGCCATTGAAATCAACCCGCGCGTAAGCCGCTCCTCTGCACTGGCCAGTAAAGCCACCGGTTACCCTATTGCCAAAATCGCAGCAAAACTGGCCCTGGGCTACTCGCTTGATGAGCTGAGCAACCAGATTACCCAATCGACTTCAGCTTATTTTGAACCCGCCCTGGATTATGTCATTGTAAAAATACCCCGGTGGAACTTTGATAAATTTAAAGGCGCCAACGACACCCTGGGGCTGCAGATGAAGAGCGTGGGTGAAGTGATGGCCATCGGGCGCAGCTTTGCCGAAGCGATACAGAAAGCCTGCCAGAGCCTGGAAAATGAAGCGGTAGGGCTGGGCTATTACGGCAAAAGCCTGATGCATGCGGATGAGCTGATCGAGTACATCAAAACCCCGAAATGGGACCGCATCTTCCGCATTAAAGACGCACTCATGGCTGGTGCAAGCATTAAACGCATCTGCGAAAGCACAGGCATAGACCGCTGGTTTATTTACCAGATACAAAAGATCTGTGATTGTGAAAATAAGATCGCCCTTTACGACCTGGCCTCACTGCCGGATGATGTGCTGGAAGAAGCCAAGTTCCTGGGATTCAGCGATGAACAGATTACCCGCATTATGAAGGATACTGATGCAGAAGCGGTGTATGAACGGCGTAAAGCCATGGGGCTTACCCGGGTATTTAAAATGGTGGATACCTGCAGTGCTGAGTTTGCTGCCCAAACCCCTTATTTCTATTCTACTTTTGAAAATAAACCCCTGCAGGGCATACTCAATACCAATGAGTCGAAACGGTCTGACCGGAAAAAAGTGATCGTACTGGGCTCGGGCCCCAACCGTATTGGCCAGGGCATCGAGTTTGATTACTGCTGTGTACATGGTCTGCTCGCCATCAAAGAAGCGGGCTATGAAGCGATTATGGTCAACTGCAACCCCGAAACAGTATCCACAGATTTTGACATTGCCGATAAGTTGTACTTTGAACCGGTATTCTGGGAACACCTTTGGGAGATCGTGGAGTATGAACAACCGGAAGGGGTGATTGTACAGTTGGGTGGACAAACGGCACTCAAACTGGCCAAACGCCTGCACGAAAAGGGCATCAGGATTATCGGTACCAGTTTTGACAATATGGATATTGCGGAAGACCGTGGCCGCTTCAGCGACCGGCTGAAAGCATTGGATATTCCCTATCCCCGCTACGGTACAGCCTACAATACTGATGAGGCCATTGAAGTGGCGCAGCAGGTGGGCTATCCCGTACTCGTGCGCCCCAGCTATGTGCTTGGCGGGCAGCGTATGCGCATTGTACTGAATGATGAAGAACTTGAAAAGGGGGTACTGAGCCTGCTGAAACACCTGCCGGGCAATAAAATACTCATCGATCATTTTCTCGACCGCTGCCAGGAAGCGGAGATCGATGCCATATTTGACGGGGATGACTTTCACGTAATGGGTGTGATGGAACATATTGAACCCGCGGGTATCCACAGCGGTGACAGCAATGCGGTGCTGCCGCAGTTCAACCTCACACCGCTGATTGTACAAACCATGGAGGAATACGCCGAAAAAATAGCCCGCGCACTCAATATCCGCGGACTCATCAACATCCAGTTTGCGATCAAAGCCGGTAATGTATTTGTGATTGAAGCCAACCCCAGGGCCAGCCGTACCACGCCGTTTATTGCGAAGGCTTACCAGATACCTTATCTCAACATTGCAACAAAAATAATGCTGGGTGTGGCGAAGCTGAGGGACTTTGTTTTTGAGAAAAAACTTACCGGTTTTGCCATCAAGGAGCCTGTGTTCTCCTTCAACAAATTTCCGGGGGTCAACAAGGAACTCGGTCCGGAAATGAAGAGTACAGGGGAGGCCATCCGTTTTATCAAAGACCTCCGCGATCCTTATTTCAGGCAACTGTATAAGGAAAGAAGTATGCACCTGAGTAAATAAATGTACTTCATTTGAAGGTGGGTGGGCGTATGGCTTTGCTCTTTCCGGAAGGCAAAAGCTAACGACTTTTTATATCTTTATACCCTGTAAATAACATATTGTCATGACCAGACTCCACCCGCACCCCGGTTGTATAAGTGCCAGGCTATTCCGCTTTTCTTTTATTGGTTTATTGCTCTTGTGTGTATTGACTGCTCACCCGCAATACATTACTCCCTTTGCGGGAGGTGGCAGTTGTTGTTTTGGCGGTGATGGCGGTCCGGCGATTGATGCCCGGCTATTCAGTCCCCGGGGACTGGCCGTTGACAAACAGGGCAATGTATATATTGGCGATGGCGCAAGAATCAGGAAAGTAACAGTCAGCACCAATATCATCACTACCATTGCAGGCACCACCATTCCGCCCAACGAAAGCGGGGGCTTTAGTGGCGATGGCGGTCCGGCCACACAGGCACTCATCGGCGGTGCATACAATATAGCTTTTGATACGGCAGGCAACCTGTTTTTTGCCGACCGGGATAATGGCCGCATCCGTAAAATAGACCTGAATGGTACCATTACCACCGTTGCCGGAAATGGCTATAGTGGCCTTGCAGGTGATGGCGGACCTGCTACGGATGCACGGCTATACTGGCCGGCCGGCGTTGCCGTTGATTCAGCCGGTAATCTTTTTATCAGCGATACTTACAATAATGCCATCCGTAAAGTGAATACCAGTGGTATCATCTCTACCCTTGCCGGAAACGGAACGGCTGGTTTTGCGGGAGATAACGGATCGGCTACCGCTGCACTGGTCAACAAACCCTATGGCATTGCACTCGACCGGCAGGGTAATATTTATTTTGCCGACCAGGATAATCACCGGGTTCGTAAAATAGACCTGAATGGTATCATCACCACTTTTGCGGGTACGGGTACGGGTGGGTATACGGGGGATAATGGCCCGGCCACCCAGGCCCGGATTTATTACCCTTCCAGCCTGGCTTTTGATACCAGCGGCAACCTCTTTATTGCCGACTACCAGAACAACCGCATCCGGAAAGTAAATGCTGCCGGACTGATCAGTACTGTGGCCGGCAATGGCTTTTTTGGCAGTGATGGCAACTGGGGACTGGCCACCAGTGCCACCATAGGTTCTGTTTCGGGTATAGCCGTCAACCGCCAGGGGATTATCTATCTTGCCGCCGGAAGCTACCAGGTACGTAAGGTGGGGCCATTCGACTATACCATTATGTGTGATGGGGCAAACACCAGTATGACATCAAACATCAACGGTGCCATTTCTTATGTCTGGCAAAGAAATACGGGCAGTGGCTATGTAAGTCTTACCAACAATGCCAACTTTTCCGGCGTCTTTACCCGCACACTGCAACTCACCAATATGGCCAGCAGCGCCACCGGCCATAAATTTCGCTGTTTGTCAAATTCCAATACTTACAGCCGCGAATTTATCCTTAAGTTCTCCAATTCCTGGACAGGTGCCATCAGTACGAACTGGGAAAACCCCGGCAACTGGAGTTGCGGCAAAGTGCCGGATAATTTTACAGACGTCATTATCGACAGTGGTGCCGTTGTCGTTAATGCGAGTACTACTGTACGAACATTAACGGTAAGTCCCGGTGCAAGTCTGACTGTAGACAATGGGGTTACACTTACCGTATTGCAATAAATTTCCGGAATAGTACTATTTTTACGGCGCTGGTCAATAAAAACCCTGCACCTGAAAAATGCCTGTTCGTTATGTCGTTCCTCTATGGAAGACGGCACCGTTTATCCGGCTGCTGCTGCCCCTGGTACCGGGTATCCTGCTGCAATGGTATCTCTCCTTTTCCCTTCTTTACCTGCTTTGCTGCTGGCTGGCTTTACTCATGGCTTTCCTTGCCTTCAGCCTGCTGCCTTTGCGGTGGCGCTATGCCTGGCGCTGGTGTAACGGGTTCGCCCTGCATGGCCTGCTCTTTTTTTCCGGGTCTTTGCTCACCTGGCAGAAGGATATCCGTCATGATACACACTGGCTGGGGCATCTTTACCGCGACAGTAGCTGTATCGTTGTACGCATCACCACACCACTCTCTGTCAAGCCCGCCAGTTACAAATGTGAGGCCTTTGCAGAAGCCCTCCTGCGCAATAATACCCCTATCCAAACAACGGGCAGGCTGATCCTGTATTTCACCAAAGACAGTATGCCACCTGATCTGCATTATGGCGACCGGCTGCTGCTGCGCAAATCTCTCCAGCCCATCCGGAACAACGGTAATCCCGGCGGTTTTGATTATGCACAGTACGCTGCATTTCAGCAGGTCTTTCATACGATACGGCTGCAACAGGGTGATTATACCCGGATCAATACCGGTAGCCGTTTTTCAACCGGACGCTGGCTGCTGCAATGCCGCGATCATATCCTCGCAGCCCTGCGCCGCTACATTACCAGCCGGGAAGAACTGGCGATTGCAGAAGCCTTGCTGATCGGGTATAAAGAAGACCTTGACCCCTTGCTGGTACAGGCATATGGCAATACCGGGGTGGTACACATCATCGCTATTTCGGGTCTGCACCTGGGGCTTATTTACTGGCTGCTCGTACGGCTGGCCGCACTTATTCCCCTGCTCAAACGTTCGCGTTTGCTCACCCTGCTCATGGTGCTTGCCGGGCTATGGCTGTTTGCACTGCTGACGGGCGCATCGGCTTCCGTACTGCGCAGTGCTGTTATGTTTACTGCCATTGCCGTTGGTAAAGAAACCGGGCGAAAAATGTCTGTGTACAACGCATTAGCCGCATCGGCGGTATTGCTGCTCGCCTATAACCCTTTCCTGCTTTGGGATGTCGGTTTCCAGTTGTCCTACCTCGCCCTGCTGGGTATCGTGGTCTTTCAACCACCGCTGAACCGGTTGTTGTATACCCGCCATAAATGGCTGCAGCAGTGCCGGACAATGCTAACCGTATCGCTGGCCGCACAGGTACTGACCACCCCCGTTTGCCTGCTTTATTTTCACCAGTTCCCGCTTACGTTCTTAGTCGCCAATCTTGTGGCGGTTCCCTTATCAAGCCTGATCCTGTTTGCTGAAATGGCCCTGGTTGCGATAAGCTGGTGGCCGGCTGCTGCAGTATGGGTGGGTAAACTGACCACTTACCTGGTATGGCTGCTCAACCGCTTTATCCTTATGCTCAATGGGCTGCCCAATGCGGTATGGCAGGGGATACCTGCCACAGCACTAACCACGATATTGCTCTATGGGATCATCATATTGGCAACCGGCTGGCTGAAATATAAAAAAACGTTGTTGCTGAAGGCTGCGCTGGCACTTGGTCTTGCTTTTGTACTGGTACAGCAGGGTAATCATTGGCGGCATAGCCGGCAGGAAAAAATAATTGTTTACAACATCCCGCACCGCCGGGCGATCGATTTTGTACAGGGAACGGATTATCTTTTTACAGGCGACAGCAGCCTCCGGCAGGAAGGGATGAAACAAGATGCAATGCTCCGGCAGACCCGCCGGTTTCTGCAACTGCGGCATCAGGTTACGGCATTACCCGGTATGCAGCAGTGGGGCAATTGTATCGTATTCGGGCACCGTAAACTAGTGCTGATCGACAGCAATTTTACCTTTGTACCCACACCAATCAGGATGAAGGCGGATATTGTAATCATCTCAGGTAACCCTGAACTTTCCATGGCTGATTTCTCCACCATGTTTGACGCCGGTATTTATGTATTTGATGCTTCGAACAGTTTGTGGAAAATCAACCGATGGAAAACAGCCTGTGATCAACTACTTTTGCGCTGCCATTCTGTAGCCGGGGAAGGAGCTTTTACGGCCGATGTTTTGCCCTGAAAGGCCAGGCGCATCTTTCTGCTCCCCGATCGTTATCAACCAATGGTACCAAAGAGATAAATCATCCCTGTTATGCAAAAGAAAATAAAGGCTGCACTCATTTCCGTTTTTTATAAAGATGGGTTAGACAATATTATCCGTCACCTGCACCGGTTGGGCATTACCATCTACTCTACCGGCGGTACGCAAAAATTTATTGAGGACCTGCAGGTACCCTGTGTACCGGTGGAGTCACTTACGGGTTACCCCTCCATACTCGGTGGCCGGGTAAAAACCCTGCATCCTGTTGTATTTGGCGGTATCCTTGGGCGCCGCAACCTTGCGCAGGACTTGCAGGAAATGGAGCAGTACAAGATACCGGAGATCGACCTGGTAATTGTTGACCTCTATCCTTTTGAAGAAACGGTACGCCAGGTCAATGAGCAGGAAAGCAGCCTCGGTGCAGACGAAAAAGAGGCCCGGGTGATTGAGAAGATAGATATTGGCGGACCATCGATGATACGTGGTGCTGCAAAAAATCATCGGGATGTACTGGTGGTTGCAGCAAAAAAAGACTATGCTGCACTGGAAACAATATTGCTTGAGCAGGACGGCATAACCGCGCTTGAGCAGCGCCGGATATTTGCCATAAAGGCTTTTGATGTGTGTACGGCGTATGATACCGCCATTTCCAATTATTTTAATGCAACAGCTATCCACACCCCATTCAACCAGGAAAAGAAAACCCTGCGTTACGGCGAAAACCCGCACCAGTCCGCTGCTTTTTATGGCGATACACAAGCCCTCTTTACGCAATTACATGGTAAGGAACTTTCTTATAACAATCTTGTAGATACCGATGCCGCCATTCAACTCATCCGCGATTTTGGCAGCGGAGATGAAGCAGGGTATACTTTTGGTATCATCAAGCATACCAATGTATGCGGCATTGCGAAACGTGCTGATGTCAAAACGGCATGGGATGCTGCACTGGCAGGCGATCCTGAAAGTGCTTTCGGAGGCGTACTGGTTTGCAATGGCACCATCAATGAGGCTACTGCTGCAGCCATTAACGAAATCTTTTTTGAAGTATTGGTGGCGCCTGCTTTTGATGAGGCGGCGTTAACCATTCTGCGGGGTAAGAAGAACCGCATCCTGCTTCAATTGCATGACTTTCCTGCCGGTCACCAGCAACATCGTTCATTACTGAATGGGGTACTGACACAGGATAATGATGAGGGAAATTACAGCACATGGACTGAAGCAGGCGGCCGCAACAGTTCAGACGCGGAGAAAGAAGACCTCGTATTTGCCAACCTCGTTTGCAAGCACCTCAAAAGCAATGCCATTGCATTGGTTAAAAACAGACAACTGGTGGGTAAGGGTTGCGGACAAACCAGTCGTGTGGATGCCCTTCGTCATGCCATTGAAAAAGCAAAACAGTTTTCTTTCGACCTCAGCGGTGCGGTACTGGCGAGTGATGCTTTTTTCCCTTTTGATGATTGTGTAAAGATGGCTCATGCGGCAGGGATAACTGCATTTATACAACCCGGCGGATCCATTCGCGACAACGACTCCATTGCTTACTGCGCCACCCATCAACTGGTGATGGTGATGACTGGTATGCGGCATTTTAAACATTAATCTGAATCATTCATTATGGCTTTCTCCGGCAGGCAATCGGTCGTTAATGCCGCACGGCAACGTGCGGGCAGTATCGGACTGCCCATGCTGGCCCTGTGCTGGGTAAGTTTTTTCTGGGGTACCACCTGGCTTGCTTCGAAAGAGGGCGTGCGTCATGTACCGGCGCTGCAGCTCTGCGGGGTACGGCAACTGATCGGGGGAAGCCTGTACGTATTGTATTTCCTGTACAAAAAAGCGCCCTGGCCCAATGGCCGCCAATGGCTCACCATCGGGATACTCAGTTTTCTCAATTTTATGCTCAGCAACGGGTTGAGTACCTGGGGAGTTAAATTTATTTCCAGTGGATTGGGTGCCATTATCGGTGCCATTTTTCCGCTGTGGATAGTCATCATCATGGCCTTTAAAGGTCAACGGTTACCCCTGTTGGCACTGTTGGGGATGCTGCTCGGCTTTGGCGGGGTTTGTATCATCTTTTACGATCACCTGAAAGATTTTGTCAATGCCGATTTCCGCTTTGGTATCATACTCTCGGTAGCGGCTACCATTTCCTGGGCCATCGGTACCCTGTACACCAAGAAGAAAGCAGCAGGGTTTAATCCCTATTTCAGTCTCGGTTTACAGATGCTGATTTCCGGAAGCGTACTCTGCGGCATCAGCGAAGCAAGCGGACAGGCTGTAGCGTTACGTACTTTTCCCGCAGTCACCTGGTGGGCCATTGCCTACCTCGTGGTCATTGGTTCTGTGTTGACATTTATCGCCTATATCTATTCCCTGCAGCGGCTCCCCGCCGCACTGGCCAGCATCTATGCCTATATCAATCCCATCATTGCCGTACTCCTCGGTGCGGCGGTTTTCCATGAACCCCTCAATGCCTGGATTGCCATTGGTGGCCTCGTTACCATCAGTGGGGTTTACCTGGTGAACTGGGCCATCCGGCGGGACCGGTGACGCCTGTGAAATGGCTGAATGTTGTTGCCATTGCCGTTCAGCGTACCCGACAGTCGTCTTTCCCTGTAGCTTTTTGTCCTCATTTTCCGTTGAATGAAGCTCTGCTGAGTGCCTAAAACCGCTTACCCACCTGGTAGTTTTTCTGGTAATACCTGGTTACGATCCGCTGAATAATAAAGATGGAAATGAGGAATAACCGGGCAACAAATGAGCCGAATAAGAAATGAACCAGCAACGATACCAGGAAGCAACCGACCACCACCAACGGAGCAAAGGTTTTATAAGCCGCAACACCTCTGGGTACTTCCTCGCTGAGTTTATTTTTCTTGCTGAGAATATACCGCCACAGCCACACCTGAAGTAACCCCGAGGCCATTACATTGATGCTGTACAGCAGGTAGGGCTGAAAATAAATATATTTACTCATGATGGCCGTGCTGAAAGGCATCAGGGTAATGGTAAAAAGAAACCAACTGTTGAGGCTGAGTAGTTTACGGTCATAATCGGTTACGAACCCAAAAATGGCATGGTGTGCCCGCCAATAGCTGCCGATTACGATAAAGCTGATCAGGAAGCCTATGAATTCAGGCGTCATTTCTGCCATAGTATGCCAGAAGCGTTCGCCAAAATCATTTTCTTCGATGGATACGGGTGGCAGCTTCAGTTCTATCACGAGTAGTGTAATGGCAATGGCAAAAACAGCATCTGAAAAAAGCGCAATGCGGTCTAACTGAAACTTGAGTCTCCCCTGTACCGGGCTATTGTGCGACATACCTTTGGTTTTGCATTAAAAATAAGTAAGGTTTTTTTATCCGCTGCAATTTCCTGCAAGTTTTTCCTGTCCGGGCATCCTTTTGTAAACTCAGGGTTGTTGTGGTTTCTTGTTTATGCCATATTGCCGCGATCACTTTACGATAAAAGGAATTACAATAATGGTCGGCAGCAACGAGGCAAGCACACCGGGCAGCCAGGTACCGCTACCGCCCAAACATTTTATCCAGTTCTTCTTTTCTGAATTCCAGGTAGGTGGGTTTGCCATTGGCAGTGGTATTGGGTACCGTACAGGCAAACAGGTCATTGATCAGGCCCCGCATTTCGGTGTCTGTCAGCACCTTACCACCCTTGATGCTCTGCTGGCCTGCCATGGTGCGCAGCAGTTTTTCCCTTTTGCTGAACTTGAGATCACTGCTGAAATGTTTGTACTGTTCCAGCATTTTTTCCAGGGTATGCTGTTCATTGCCAGCCACTACATCTGCCGGCGTACCCCTTATGATAAAACTGTTGCCCCCGAAAGATTCGATACCAAAGCCAAGCAGTTGCAGCTCAGGCAGCAGTTCGCCGAGCAGGGCTGCATCAGGAGCATTCAGTTCGAGTGTAACCGGGAAGAGGCTTTGCTGTGAAGGGATGGTCTGCCCATCCAGTGCCGCGATAAACCGCTCGTACAATACCCGTTCGTGCGCGTTCTGCTGGTTGACCAGCAGGTAACCCCGGTCGTTGGGTACAATGATATAGCTGTTGTGGCATTGCAAAAGGGCAACCGTTGCCGGTATATCCGGCAGTAAGGGTGCAGACTGCTGCCCTGGCTGTTCGGTTGGTACGGTCTGGTATTGCGAAACAGTGCCGCTGTCTGCTGAAGGAGCGGCTTCATAAAAGTCCTTCCAGTTGGAGAGGTTGCTCCTGCGCTCTATCAAATGCGCCTGATTTTTCTGCGTAAACGTTTGATACAGCGAAGACGATGCGGCTGAATTTTTTTTCTCTGCCGTAAAAGGATTACTTACTGCGTCCAGTCGCTGGATGGATGCGTCCAGATCAAAGTCGAGCGTAGGGGTAATGCTGAATTGCGCCAGTGCGTGCTTTACCGCAGACTGCACAAAGGCATACACGATCTTTTCATCTTCAAATTTAATCTCCTGCTTGGTCGGGTGCACGTTTACATCGAGCTGTGCAGGATCAAGTTCGATAAAAAGGGCATACATCGGAAAACTGTCTTTGGCAATCATTTCGTCAAAAGCACCCATTACTGCATGGTTCAGGTAAGCACTTTTGATAAAGCGGTTGTTGACAAAAAAGTACTGATCGCCCCTGGTTTTTTTTGCCGTTTCGGGCTTGCCGACAAAACCCGTGATGTTGAGGTAATCCGTCTGTTCCTGCACACTAACCAGTTTAGACGCATAAGGATTACCACAGACCTGTACAATACGCTGCTTGAGCGATCCCTTTTCAAGATGAAATACCTCCTGTCCATTGGCGGTCAGCGAAAAAAAGATATGCGGGAAGGCCAGGGCCACGCGTATAAATTCATCAGAGATATGGCGCATTTCAGCAGCATTACTCTTCAGAAAATTGCGCCGGGCAGGTACATTAAAAAACAGGTTCTTCATGGCGATACTGGTACCATTCACTGCGGCAACCGGTTCCTGGCGCCGCACAACACTGTTGTCGATTTCAATCAGCGTTCCCGCTTCATCTTCAGCGCGTTTGCTTTTCAGCTCTACCTGCGCCACTGCGGCAATACTCGCTAACGCCTCACCTCTGAAGCCCATGGTACGGATATGAAAGAGATCGTCAATACTCCTGATCTTGGAAGTGGCATGCCGCTCAAATGACATCCGTGCATCCGTTTCGCTCATGCCTTTGCCATTGTCAATCACCTGAACAAGCGCCTTACCTGCATCGTTCACGATCAGCCGGATATCACCGGCACCCGCATCCACCGCATTCTCAAGCAACTCCTTTACTGCACTGGCCGGTCGCTGAATCACTTCGCCTGCCGCAATCTGGTTGGCAATATGGTCTGGTAACAATTGTATGATGTCTGACAAAATATATCTCCTCTTTAACTTTTGGCAAAATTACAGTATTCTTAGTTCCCCGTGAGGTATCCCCGGGCCACGTACGTATAACAGGCTTGGGCCGATGATCTGCCCTGACCGGACCAGTACAAGCCAAACGGATAAAAATCCACCGGAATGAGGAGCATTTGTTTCAGCTTGATTACATTTGTAGCATAAGTAAGCAGATATGCGTTTGATAACAACAATCCTTCTGGCAATCCTCCTGGTAACAGCGACTGCCCGTGCCCAGCAAATGACCACACCGGCGGGTGCCGCTCATGCCTGGGCCGACAGTGTATTCAATACCCTTACGGATGATGAAAAGATTGCTCAGTTGATGGTGGTCCGCCTGTCTGAAAAAACGGCAACCGGTGTGACTTATTACGATAAAAAAGTAGCCGAGCTGGTAAAACAGTACAATATCGGCGGCATCTGTGTTTTTCAGGGACCACCCGTTAAACAAGCCAACTGGCTGAACAGTTTTCAGCAGTTGGCCAAAACACCCATCATGATCTGTGTGGATGGCGAATGGGGGCTGGGCATGCGTATCGACAGCATTATCCCGCTGAACCGCCAGATGATGCTTGGTGCCGTACAGGATCCGAATATTGTTTACCGCTATGGCCGCCTTGTCGGGGAGCAATGCAAACGCATGGGTATCCAGGTCAATTATGCCCCCGTAGTAGACGTCAACAACAACCCCAATAATCCGGTAATCAACGACAGGAGTTTTGGCGAAAATAAGTATACGGTAGCCCAATATGGCATTCAATATATGAAGGGGATGCAGGACGTTGGCGTAATGGCCTGCGCCAAACATTTTCCGGGTCATGGTGATGTGGCGGTGGATAGCCATCTTGATCTGCCCCTCATCAGTAAGTCGTTGGCCGAATTGGATTCACTCGAACTCTATCCCTTCCGTGAAATCTTCAGGGCAGGCATTGGTAGTGTTATGATCGCGCACCTGTCCATCCCTGCTATCGATAATACCCCCAACCGCGCCACTTCGATTTCAGTGAAAAATGTAACCGATCTCATGCGTAACAACATCGGTTATCAGGGACTTACCTTTACTGATGCCCTCGAAATGCAGGGGGTAAGAAAATACTTCCCCGACGGAGCAGCTTCTGCAGAGTCACTCATCGCTGGTAATGATATGCTTTGTTTGCCTGGTGATATACCGATGGCAATCGCTAAAATCAGGGTCGCCATCAAAAAGAAAAGATTAAGCTGGGAAGCAATCGCCATGCACTGCAAAAAAGTACTGGCTGCGAAATACCTGTATGGACTTACCCGCCCGCCGTTTATTGCTACCGATAACCTTACCGCAGACCTCAACAAAGGGGTGAACGGGATGCGTCGTACCGTGGCTGAAAATGCGATCACATTACTCAAAAAAACAGACGATGTTTTTTTTCCGTTAACCACAGACAAAAAAGGTACAGCTAAAGAGGTGGCCTATATTGGTATTGGCATCAGTACAGATAATGCGTTTGCCCGCAGAATGCGTGCCGATTACAATGCGGATGTATTTTATTTTAATTACCGGCAGGATGCCGGGCGGATACTGTCGCTGGTAGACCTGGTTCGTAAGCGTTATAAGAAAGTCATTATAGGGGTACACAATTACAGCCGCTACCCGGCCAATAATTTCAGCATCAGTAAACCTGCGCTGGATCTGGTTGCACAACTGCAGCAAAGTACCACAGCCATTACATTCACTTTTGGCAATCCGTATGCAGTCAGGAACTATTGCAATGCCAAAAATTCAGTGGTTTGTTATGAGGATGATGACGTTACGCAGGACGCCGCAGCGGATATCCTTGCCGGCAAAATACCGGCGAAGGGTAAGTTGCCGGTAACCGTATGTGAGGCCTATCCATCCGGTAGCGGCATTACCAGCAGTGTTTTTTTTTACCCCGGGCAAACCCGGATGACCTGGGGCTCGACCTGGTGGAGCTCAGTAAAATCGACTCCATTGCCGGTAATGCCATAGCTAAAGGCGCTACCCCCGGTTGTGTGGTGATGGTAGTCAAAGACGGCCATATTGCTTACTTCAAACCTTTTGGTCATTACAGTTACGACCAGGCAGAGGCAGTAACCGCAGATGCCGTTTACGACATGGCGTCTGTTACCAAAATCTGCGCCACCACACTATCCGTCATGAAACTCTGGGAGCAGGACAAGATCGACCTGAAAAAGACGCTTGGCGATTACCTGCCCTGGGTAAAGGGTACAGATAAAGAGCAGCTTGTATTAGAAAACATTCTTCTGCACCAGGCCGGCCTGGCAGCCTTTATTCCTTTTTATAAAGAAACGATTGCTCCTGATGGCCGCCCGTTACCGGGCTATTATAGGGATGCCCCTTCCGACTCTTTTGGCATAAGGGTGGCCGACCGGATGTATATGCGCAATAGCTGGCGCGATACGATCGATCGGCGTATCCTGACCAGTACCCTGAGCGCTGCGGGCAAATATGTGTACAGTGATAACGATTTTATTTTTCTGGGCAGAATCGTGGAAGCGGTAAGTGGCCAGTCGCTGGATCAATATGCTGACCACGAATTTTATCAGCCCCTCAACCTTACCACAACGGGATTTAAGCCCCGGGAAAAAATGGACCTGCGCCTGATCGTGCCCACCGAAAAAGAACCCCATTTCCGCCAGCAACTGTTGCGCGGTGATGTACACGATCCCGGAGCAGCTATGTTTGGCGGCGTATCGGGTCATGCGGGCTTGTTCAGTAATGCTTACGGTATGGCTGTGCTGATGCAGGTGCTGCTCAACGGTGGTACGTTTAATGGCAGACGCTATCTCCGTGCCGAAACCATCAACTATTTTACGGCCTATCACAGTAATGTCAGCAGACGTGGTCTTGGCTTCGACAAACCGGAAAAGGACAACGACAAACGCAATGAACCCTACCCCTGCCTGTCGGCCTCTCCGCTTACTTTCGGGCATACGGGCTTTACCGGTACCTGTGTGTGGGCAGATCCGGCATACAACCTGGTGTATGTCTTTTTGAGCAACAGGGTGAACCCCGATGGAGGTGATAATAAAAAATTACTGAATATGAATGTACGGCCAAAGATTCATGAAGTGCTTTACCGCGCGATGGGTGTTGTTAAGTAATTGCATAGTTGATTTGCGCGTAGGTTTATTTTGTAGCTTTGCGCCATCGTATGCGCTCTTTTTACAACAAAATACTATCCCCCCTCGCTTGCTGTATCTTTATTATAGGTTGTACAGATAAATATACCATTTGCGATCAATCCCGGACAGTTAACTACAAGGCAGGGTTTTACAACAAAAATGGAACCGCCGATGTACCGGCAACACCGGTTTCACTTACGCTTACTTTCCCCGGCGTAAGCAGTTATATTTATTTCCAGGCAGCAGGTATTTCCACCCTTAACCTTGCCCTCAACCCCGCCAGTGATTCTGTACGGTATCGTGTACAGGTTGAAAATGCCCTTCGTGAAGATACCCTTACCCTCGTATATACCACCCAATTGCAAACCCTGTCTCCCGAATGTGGCGACATCTATGTACACCGGTTGACCCGGGCATATACCACCACCTATACGCTTGATTCGGTCAGAATCGTGAACCCGGTTGTAAATACCACCAGTCTGCAAAACCTGCGTATTTATTACTGATTCAACGGGCTTGTGCATCGTTTTTACCCGCTTTTCTGTCTTTACTGATGGTTCTGTAAAGGTTTCAGTATCTTTGCGCCCCCGCTTTACCGCGGAAAACTGAATTACAAATATGGCGAAACAACATACTTTACACTGTTCATTCTGTGGCCGCAACCGCGATGAGGTAAAGATACTTATTGCAGGACAGGATGGTCATATCTGCGAAAGTTGTGTAGAACATGCACAGGAAATCATTGCGCAGGAACTGGGAGCATACCAGGACAGCCCGGCATCGGGTATTCCCACCGGTAAACTGACCGTAAAAAAACCCATGGAAATCAAGAAATTTCTTGACGACTATGTGATCGGGCAGGATGATGCTAAAAAAATACTGGCCGTAGCAGTTTACAACCATTACAAAAGACTGAACCAGAAGATCGATAACGATGTGGAGATTGAGAAGAGTAATATCATTATGGTAGGCGAAACCGGTACGGGTAAAACCCTGCTGGCCAAGTCCATTGCCAGGATGCTGAATGTACCCTTTGCGATTGTGGATGCCACGGTATTTACTGAAGCTGGTTATGTGGGAGAAGATGTGGAGAGTATGCTCAGCCGTCTGCTCCAGGCCTGCAATTATGATGTGGCGATGGCAGAGAAGGGCATCGTTTTTATAGACGAGATTGATAAAATCGGCCGTAAGAGCGATAACCCGTCTATAACCCGCGATGTAAGCGGTGAAGGCGTACAGCAGGGGCTGCTGAAACTACTTGAAGGTACAGAAGTACTGGTGCCGCCACAGGGCGGGCGCAAGCACCCCGAGCAGAAACTGGTTAAAGTCAACACCCAGAATATATTATTCATTTGCGGAGGCGCTTTTGCCGGCATCGATAAACTTATTGCCCGCAGGATCAATACACATGCCATCGGGTTCAACGTGAATAAAGCATTACAGCAGTACCAGGAAGAAAATATACTCCAGTTTGTCAATGCGCAGGATATGAAAGCCTTTGGCCTTATTCCTGAGCTGCTGGGTCGTTTGCCCGTTATTACCTACCTCAATCCCCTGGATGCGCCTACCCTGCGCAGCATCCTCACCGAGCCTAAAAATGCGCTGATCAAGCAGTTTACCCGCCTTTTTGATATTGAGGGTATTGAACTGAGGTTTGAAGAAGGGGTATTTGATTTTATGGTGGAAAAGGCACTGGAATACAAACTTGGTGCCAGGGGTTTGCGAAGCATCTGCGAAAACATCCTCACAGATGCCATGTATGAACTTCCTTCCCAGAAGGTAAAGTTGTTTGAAGTTACCGTGGAATATGCCAACCGTAAGTTCAACAGCAGCAAGATGAGTATGCTCAAAGTAGCCTGATCATTTTATCAGCCTGAAGAATATTTTAAAACAACTGCCTGCATTTTAGGTGGTTGTTTTTTTTCATTTTATTTTTACGCGCCATTACGAACTGCCTCCTGTTCAGGGACAATGTTTTTTGTGGCAGCAAGGCAGGTTAACCTGTCATTTCCCGGTGGGAAAATGATTTACAAAACTGTTCCGCCGGATAACGGCAGGATACAACACAGACAACATGATAGACGTTTTACTGGGATTGCAGTGGGGAGATGAAGGGAAAGGAAAAATTGTAGACTATTTTGCGCCGGGCTATGATGTCATTGCCCGTTTTCAGGGTGGCCCCAATGCCGGTCATACACTTTATGTTGATGGCAAAAAAACAGTATTGCACCAGATTCCGAGTGGCATCTTTCACGAAGAAAAGGTAAACCTGATTGGTAATGGTGTGGTGCTTGATCCCGTTACATTAAAACGGGAGTGCGAAACGGTTGCTTCTTTTGGCGTGGACTACCGCAAAAATCTTTTCATCAGCGAACGCACACACCTGATCCTGCCTACCCATCGTGCTATCGATAAGGCAAGTGAGCTGGCGAAAGGCAATGACAAAATCGGTTCTACCCTGAAGGGGATTGGCCCGGCATATATGGACAAAACCGGACGGAATGGTTTGCGGGTGGGAGATTTGCTGGACAAGAACTTCACTACACAATACATCAGGCTGCGGCTAAAGCACCAGAAAATGCTGGAAAGCCTGAACTTTCATGAAGATATTTCAGCCTGGGAAGAAGAATTTTTTGACGCACTTGAACTGCTGAGGCAATTCAATATTGTTAACGGCGAGTATTTTATCAACGACAAACTCCGAAAGGGGAACAAGGTACTTGCTGAAGGCGCACAGGGAAGCATGCTGGATGTGGATTTCGGAACCTTCCCCTTTGTAACCAGCAGTAATACCATCTCTGCAGGCGTATGTACCGGCCTGGGTGTTGCACCACAGCAGATACGTGAGGTTTTTGGGGTTACAAAAGCGTATTGCACCCGTGTGGGCAGCGGCCCGTTTCCTACCGAACTGCTCGACGAAACAGGTGAACTGATCCGTAATACAGGTCATGAGTTTGGCAGCACAACGGGCAGACCCCGTCGCTGTGGCTGGATTGATCTTGTAGCATTGCGTTTTGCCTGTATGATTAACGGCGTTACCCAGATCATCATGACCAAGGCCGATGTACTGGATAATCTTGATACACTGAATGTATGCGACAAATACTTAATCGATGGCAGGGAAACAGATGAAGTACCCTTCCAGATGAACAGATTGCAAATAGAGCCTGTTTACAGGACCTTTGAGGGCTGGAAAACTGACATTACAGGTATTACGGCCTATGATGTTATGCCTGGCTCCATGAAAGCCTATATCGACTACCTCGATACGGCCCTTGGTGTACCCGTAAAATACATCTGTAATGGCCCGGGCAGAGAACAGATTGTGGTAACCGGAAAAAATAAATAAAAAAAGTTCCAAATATTTTTGGCGATTTAAAAATCCCGTTGAAATTTTACAGTACTAATCTTTTGATGTATGGCTTCTAAATCTGATAAAGAAAAATTGAAAGGTGTAAGCGACAGTGCAAAAAAAAGCGCTGCACCCAAGGCTGCGTCTAAACCCCGCAAGAAAGTTGAGGAAGACGAGGATGATGATTTTGATGACGATGAGGATACTCCGAAAAAAGGCAAGGCCGCTGCGGGCAAAAAGACGGGTGATGACGATGATGACGACGTGGAAGTAGATGATGAATGGGAGAAGCCTGAGGAAGAGGATGATTGGGATCCGGATTTTAATGAGTTCGATGTTCCCAAGTCAAAAACAAAGAAAGCCGGAAAGAAATCAGGCAAAGATGAAGACGAGGATGACCTGAAAATGGACGACGACTTTAAAGAGTTTGGTCTGTTTGATGATGACATGCGTGGCGGCGGCGGTGGCTACGATGACGATGATGACTTTTAGTACTCAAACCCCAACGTGAGCATACCAGGCAATACATTTGCTGTAAACGATACTGTACTATTCAGAACAAAGATGTTGAATTGGGCTTCCCGTTTCAACATCTTTTGTTTTTTAGACCACCAACCGCATCAGGATGGCGGTTTTGATGTACTGGCAGGCGTTGGTTGCCGGGGCGATATACGCGCAATGGCCGGAAATGCACTGGTGCAACTGCAGGAATGGCGGGCATCAAACGGGGGGTGGTGCTTCGGACACCTCGCCTACGACCTCAAAAACGAAACAGCGTCATTAGCTTCCGGGCATTTTGACGGTATCGGATTTCCTGACCTCTATTTTTTTATCCCCGAAACAGTTGTGCTGCTGCAAGGCAATACCGCTACCATTTACAGCGAAACCCCTCTCTTTGTGTGGGAGCTGATCATGGCCAGCCCTGAACACACCATTTCATCACCAGTACCTTCAGGCTGGGACATCCGTTCCCGGTTTACCCGGGACGAATACCTTGCTGTAGTGGCAAAGTTGCGCCGGCACATCCTTCGTGGAGATTGTTATGAAATCAATTTTTGCCAGGAGTTTTATGCCACAGGCGCCATGCCAGACCCCGTGGCTGTTTACCGGAAATTGATACAGGTTTCTCCCAACCCTTTCTCTGCACTGTACCGGCTGGAAGACCGCTATTGCATCTGTGCCAGTCCCGAACGCTTTCTGCAGAAAACGGATAACCGGCTTCTTTCACAACCGATAAAGGGTACTGCAAAGCGTTTTCCCTACGATGAGGCGGCAGACCTGGCCAGCAGGAACCAGTTGCGGGAGAGCCGGAAAGAGCAGAGCGAAAATGTTATGGTGGTTGATCTTGTCCGCAACGACCTGAGTAAAATCTGTGGTGAAGGCAGCGTACAGGTAGATGAGTTGTTTGGTATATACCCCTTTCCGCAGGTTTACCAGATGATCAGCACGGTAAGTGGCCAGCTTGAGGCGGACAAAACACTGTCTGATATTTTGAGGGCTACTTTCCCCATGGGTAGCATGACCGGTGCGCCCAAACAACGGGTCATGCAATTGATTGAGCAGTATGAACTTACCCGTCGTGGTCTTTTTTCGGGCTCAATCGGGTATATGGATCCTGACGGCAATTTTGATTTTAATGTAGTCATCCGGAGTATCCTGTATAATGCCACTGCGCAGTACCTTTCATTTCAAACAGGAAGCGCCATCACTTTTTACAGCGATGGCGCCCAGGAATATGAAGAATGTTTGCTCAAAGCAAAAGCCATTATGACTGTTTTACAATAGTGTACTACAGCACAAGAATGGGTTGCACCACCCTCTCCCCATCAATGATAAATACAACGAAGTAGTTACCCCTGAGCAGGGAGGTATTGTTGCTGCCGATATTCACTTGACGTCTGCCCGCCGCCTGTTGCCGGCGATCGGCAAGTGTGAGTACCCTCGCTCCTCTGCTGTCTGTAACAAATATGCTTATGGTAGCTGCAGCAGGTAATTCGTAGGCAATAACCGCATTGCTTCGCACCGGATTGGGATATACCTGGTGGTAGAAGACCTGTCCGCTGCGCAAACCCGTACCCGCCATTCTTGCACCGGTATAAGGATTGGAACTGGCCGGGCATCCCGCAGCATTCGTTACTGTGACGGTAAATACCCCGCCCACGGTGTAGGTATAACTCTGTTGCGTAGCACCCGGAATCAGGTTCCCATTGAAATACCACTGATAACTGCTGGCCGTGCCTGTTGTAAGCGTGTTGCCCGTTTGCGTAATGGCAGGTACGGGCGGTACCGGATTTACGGTTACAACAGTTGGCGCAGAAGCCACACTCTGGCATCCTGCGGCATTGGTGACCTGCACCGTATAGCTACCCCCTGTATTAACAGTAATGCTTTGTGTGGTAGCGCCATTGCTCCACAGGTAGCTGCTGCCGGTACTGGCTGTTAGTGTAACACTGCCGCCCTGACAGAAGGTTGTAGCCCCACCTGCTGTAATGGCAGGTGCAACTGATGCCGGATTTACGGTTACAACAGTTGGCGCAGAGGCTGGGCTAAGGCAAGCTGCAATATTGATTACCTGCACGGTATAGCTGCCCGCTATATTAACAGTAATACTTTGCGTAGTAGCGCCATTGCTCCAAACATAGCTTATGCCCGCACTGGCCGTCAGGGTAACGCTGCCGCCTGCGCAGAAAGTAGTGGGGCCATTCGCTGAAACAACAGGTACAGGTGGCGTGGGATTTACGGTGATGCGTACCGTATCTTTTGCCACCCCTCCGGCAGCATCTGTTACAGTTAATACAAGACTGGTATCGGTTGTTAAGGTTGTGGTGGTGGTTAAAACAGCAGGATTGGCCACCAGGTTGGCGGGAGACCATGCATAGCTATAGGGCGGTGTACCACCGCTGGCACCTGCCGCCGGGGTATTACCGGCAATGACACCAATCGTAACCGGGATATTGTAACAGGTTGTGCGGTCGGCTCCGGCCTTTAGCGATAATGGTGCGGGAGCTGCCGGCCCGGACGTCAATTGGGCTACAAAACCTTCAGAAGCACCAGCATTGCTAAGCGTGTTATTGCCCACTACAAAAGAAGCACCACCGGAAAATGAGCCCGCAACATACTGCCTGTTGGTAAAAGTATCTAGTGCAATGGCGTTTAATCCCTTGGACACTGCCGGCTGATTGAGAGAAGCCATGATCTCCTGCGGCACCAAAGTATTGTCTAACCGTAAAACCAGAAAGTCCGACGACGGGCCACTGCTGTTCAGCACAATACCGTTTCCGTAATCGTTATTTCCGAAATTTGTACCTACGGTAAAAATCCTTCCGTTTTTATCGGCAAGAATATCCGTCAATCCCGTGCTGTTGGAGCCGGGACTGAACCCTCCGTTTGCAGCGGTACTGGTCAGTTGTGCATTGGTGAGGTTATACATCGAAGCCTGGCCAATAAATGCCGGTGAACCCGTAAAGGAAATTAAACTGGTTTGCAGCACCGTATTATTATACCACCTGGCCGACCGGGCCTGCTCGCGGGTAAACGACCCGGTTAGTGTTTGATTGATGTAATCGCCGTTGCCGTTTGTTTCCAGCACAAAGGGTGAGGCATATAAAGTAGTCATACCAATGCCGCTCATCGGATTAAAGTTGGTGGTATTAAAAATGCCGCCGCAGAGTACTAATTTACCATTCTCTTCTGTGCTGATGTAAGTAAATTCTGCCTCATTACCCCTCAGGCTTTGCTTTACCCATAATGAGTTGCCACCGGCATCAAGCTTACAATAAAAAAGGTTGCGTGAAAGCCCGGGGGGCAGGGTAACAACGGTGCTGCCGATGGTGAAATTATTACTGCTGTACCGGCCGGCCAGGTAAATATTACCGGCGGCATCCACATTCAAAGCATTAGGGTCATCATTACCGCTGCCCGTAAACTGCTTAACCCAACTCAGGTTTCCCGCACCAGAAATTTTCGCCAGCAGGATATCCGTTCCGCCGCTGCTGGTTAAAGTAGTACTGCCGATAGTAGTGGTACCGCTGAATTGACAGGCCAGGATGAGATCACTGTTGGCATCGGTAACAATTGCGCCACGGAGGGGGATCAGCGAACCGTTGGATACGATTGATATTCCCCACAAGGCATTGCCCAGTGTATCGTACTTTATCAGGAAGTAGCTGTCCTGACCTGTATTGGGATTGCTCAGGCTTATACTGCCTGTGGTGATGGTACTACTGTTAAAATAGCCCAGTGTATAGATACCATTTCTGCTGTCGGCAGCGATACGTGCAATGGTTTCGTTGCCGCCGCCATTAATGGCTTTTGCCCAACCCCATTGCAGGGTTTGCGCAGTGGCAGGCAGACCGGAGAACAACATTGTGCATACAAAGAGCATTGCAGCGATAGGGCGAAATATTTTTTTTATCATCTGTAAGGCTTATTGAGTTATCGTATGAATCTTTCAGGCTGCGAACTGGTATTTGCTGTGCAAAATATCTGCTGATAACCTTGTTTGATCCGGCTATAGCCGGACGACACTGTAAAAACGGGTAAACCGCCGGTTTCAGCAAAGATGAAGATAAACAATTGCTTCATAGTCAGGGAATAAGTGATGGATTAAAAGAATATTACAAACATACTGCGTAAAATTGAAAATCTTACGGTCTATGACTGCCTTGATGACCATCTTGCCGCAGATTTTGTTGCCTGGAGAAAAATTAGCAGCAGTGGGATAAAAATAGCCGGAGACTATAATCACTACTCAGCCTTTCTTCCCTTTTTTGGGCTTAGGTGTGCTTTTGGTACTGTTGTATACGGGTACACCCGCATCACTCAGCATTACCTGTACACACTCATTCAGGATGAGGTATTTATTGGACACAAAAAGCTGCATCTTAGCTGCCGGCAGACGGAGATCGTAATTGCCATTTGCAGCCAGGAGATTGTCAAAAGCTGGGTTAAACCTGTTGAACTGGTCGATATCCATCGACAGGTTTTTGGCAATAACTACAGAGTTGAACTTGCCGGACACCCCCATTACCTCCACATCACCGGCTTCAATTTCGGTGAGTTGGGGTTTATTGGCGTCCTGCGGGTTAATGGTGCTGGCGTTCGGATTACCGGACATAACGGCCGGATAGGCACCGTTCGTTGCCGCAGTGGTAATGCCTCCACTGCCCTCCATAATATAGTGGGTGGCGATAAACTTTTTAACATGGTTGCGGCTTTCCGTTGGCAGGTAATATTGCAGGGCCCAGAAATTGCGGCTGCCACTGCGTTTGATGGCGTCAAATACCCTGCCTGGCCCACCGTTATAAGCGGCAATTACAAGCAGCCAGTCGTGCGTTTGCCGGTAAAGTGTAAGGAGGTAGCGCGCTGCGGCATGGGTGCTTTTAAAATAATCCCTGCGCTCATCAATGCCCCCGCCCACCTGCAATCCGTAATCCCTTGCGGTATAGGGCATAAACTGCCAGGGCCCGCCTGCACCCACCCAACTGGTAGCGCCCACACTAAGATTACTTTCAATCACCGCGAGATATTTGAGCTCTCTTGGCAAACCGTATTGCACCAATATATTGTCGATCAGGTTAAAATAATTACCTGCCCAGCTTTTCATGCGCAACAGGTACTTACTGTGTGCCTTCAGGTAATCCTGCATATAGCTTTCAGCATAAGGATTTACCTGGCTGCTGTAGGGTATTGCAGGATTGTAGGAATAGTTGGCAAAAAGGTTTTTGAATCCGTACTTCGTTACCTGGCTGAAATACTGCACCTTGTCTTTTTTAGGTGGGGTACGTTTCTGAAGCACTTCTTCAATAATGGCATCGCCTTCCTGATCACCTGCCGGTGCCTCGCTGTAAATCGTCGTGTCCATCGCTACAGGCTGCTGTGCATACAGTTGAACAACCCCGGTCAGGATGACGATGCTGGTGATGATGATTTGCTTCATTGTTTACTTCAACTGGTATTACTGCCGGTATTGCTGCATCAGCAGATCGCCCAGCCGCAGCAAAGTTAGTTCATCTGCCGCTTTTGTCATCAACTGCAGACCAAAGGGCATGCCATTGCTGTGCCGGAAAAGGGGTAAGGCGATGCCGGGGATCCCCGTCAGGTTGGCAAAAACGGTGTAGATATCCGCCAGGTACATCGCAATCGGGTCGCTGGTTTTTTCGCCGAGGGGGAAGGCCGTGGTGGGGCTCACCGGCATAAGGATAGCGTCAAAACCCCCGAAAACAGTGGCTACCTGGTCCACCAGCATACGGCGTACCTGCTGGGCCCTGGCATAATAGGCCTCATAATACCCCGCACTCAGTACAAAAGTACCGAGCATGATGCGGCGCTGTACTTCCTTGCTGAATCCTTCTGATCTTGTCTGCTTATAAAAATCTGTTAAATCTTTTACCGCTGCCGGTGTGCGGTAGCCAAAGCGTACCCCGTCATAGCGGCTGAGGTTGCTGCTGGCTTCGGCAGTGATGAGTACATAGTAGGCTGGTACAATGTATGCCATCAATGGGAAATCGATCATTTCCACTACATGCCCGTCGGCCCGCAGCCGGTCAGCAGTATCAAGTATTGCCTGTTGTATTTCCGGATCCAGGGCCGGGTTGCGGATCGCATCTTTAAAACAGGCGAAACGGTATGGTTTTGTTGTTGTGGTGGCATACCCGGTAAAAGCGGGAGGTGTCTCCTGCAGGGCAGTACTATCATAGTCGTCCGGGCCGCTCATTACCTCAAGCAGCAGCGCGGCGTCGGGAATGGTATTGGTAAAAACACCGATCTGTTCAAAAGAGCAGGCATAAGCGATAAGTCCATAGCGCGATACCCGGCCATAAGAAGGTTTGAGGCCAACCACTCCGCAAAAATCTGCCGGCTGACGTATAGAGCCACCGGTATCACCACCAATGGCTGCCATACAGAGACCGGCCTGTACCGATACGGCTGACCCGCCAGAGGAGCCGCCCGGTACGCGGTTCGTGTCTGCCGCATTCCGGGTGGGGCCATAAAAAGAGTTTTCGGTACTGGAGCCCATCCCAAACTCATCGCAATTACAACGGCCGATTACAATAGCGTCTTCATCAAGAAGCCGCTGTATGGCTGTGGCATTATAAAGCGAGGTAAAGCCGGTGAGTATTTTTGACCCGCAGGTAACGGGGTGGTCTTTATGACAAATGGTATCTTTTATGGAGATAATTACCCCATGCAATCTTTTCTTTGGTTCGCCCGGTGCCTGTGCATCAAGGGCTCTTGCCCTGGCCAATGCCTCAGCCTCATAAAGCTCGATAAAGGCATTAAGCCCGGCCGTCGCTGCTATCTTTTGTAAATATTGGCGTACCATGGCCTCGCAGGTAACAACCTGGTTACAGAGGTCCTGTTGGTATGCTGAGATTGTTGAAAATGTGTACAAAGTTTTTATTTTAAACACCTGTGCCCGGTTGGCCGGGGACGAAATTAGTAATATTGTGTTTGATAGCAATGCGTAGCCGGCACCGGTTTTACGATTGTAGCCGCTTAAGGGTTACCGGCAGCAAACAACCATATATTCATAACCCCCGCCGGTGAAAATAAAAAAGGTATGCCGTTATGAAACAGCATACCTTCAATATTATCGGCAAAAATTAACCCTGCCTTTCTGCGAGTTGTTTTTTCAGTTGCTGGATTTCAGCATCCTTATCTTTTTCCTGCATACCAGCCTCGAGTTCGCTCTTCACATTGTCTTTTGCATCTTTGAACTCACGTACACCCCGGCCGATACCCCTCATCAGTTCAGGAATTTTGCGCCCCCCGAAAAATAATAAAATGGCTAATAAAATGAGAATCCATTCACTGCCTCCGGGCATGGAGAACAATAGGATATTCTGGAGCAATGAAACTATCATAAATAAGATATTTGTAACAAAGATAAACCAATTCCCGGGTTCTTGTTATTTTGACGCTTTTTATTCCTGAAGTTTAATCCAAATTTTGTAACAGCAAAATTTGCCTTCGCCTGACGCAAAATGCGTAGCATTTTGCGTCAGGGCTAACAAGGGGTGCCATAACCTGCTGCTGCACAGCCCGGATCTCAAGTTATCCCCTCTATAAAGAATGACGCCTTTCGGGCGCCATTCTTCGTTTGTTTGTGTTTGATAAATCTCTTATCTGATATACCTGCCACACTTTGCCTTGCCATTAGCCGCTTCATAAGTGGTAATGCCACGGGCGCAGGAGGTACAATACAGTGCTGTGGATAATACAAGGGCGTACAACAAGAGTTTTCTCATGATCTGAATGGTTTTAGAGTTAATGTAACGTAAGCAAAAATTAGAGGTAATAAATCAGTTCAAACGATATTGGTTTAATTTTATCCAACAATTATCGTTCCAAACTATATCTATAAGCATAAAAAAAGCGGAAACCATTTGATTTCCGCTGAATATTATTTTGCCCGGTCTTACTTCGACTTGGCCACAGCCATTCTTTTTTCTTTGATCCTTGCACTTTTACCACTCCTTTCACGAAGGAAGTAAAGCTTGGCACGACGTACTTTACCCACTTTATTGAGTACAATACCTTCAATATTGGGAGAGTAGATCGGGAAGAGCCTTTCAACACCCACACCATCACTGATCTTCCTTACGGTAAAAGTAGCGGTATGGCCTGTACCCTGACGCTTGATCACATCGCCTTTGAAACTCTGGATACGTTCTTTACTGCCTTCAATAATCTTGTAGTTTACAGTAACGTTGTCACCCGCTTTGAACTTCGGCATTTCTTTTACCGTAGTCAGTTGTTCGTGAACAAATGCGATAGCGCTCATAATCTCTTATTTTTAAGGACGGCAAAGGTAGGGCTTTTTTTGGCTTGAACAGAAAAAAACACCAATTTTTTTCCGGTATATCCTTTACCTGTCCGATCCTGGTGATGAATAGTATATTACCGGGCTACGTTAACCGATCGCTTTTCACGGATAACGGTTACCTTAATCTGTCCGGGGAAGGTCATTTCAGTCTGTATTTTCTGGGCGATTTCGAAACTCAGTTTCTCGCTGTCGCCATCGCTTACCTTATCAGCCTCTACAATTACCCGCAATTCCCGCCCGGCCTGTATGGCATAGGCCTTTTCCACACCGGTATAGGCAAGTGCCAGGTTTTCGAGGTCTTTGATCCGCTGCATATACTGCTGCATGATTTCGCGCCTGGCACCGGGGCGTGCACCACTGATGGCATCACAGGCCTGTACAATGGGCGATATCACATACTGCATTTCCATCTCATCGTGGTGTGCGCCAATCGCGTTCACCACAGCCGCGTTTTCACCGTATTTCTCAGCAAGCTTGGCACCAAGCAGGGCATGGCTGAGTTCGGTCTCTTCATCAGGTACCTTACCAATATCGTGGAGTAAACCAGCACGTTTGGCCAGTTTGGGGTTCATACCCAGTTCTGCAGCCATTATGGCGCAGAGATTAGCCGTTTCACGACTGTGCATCAACAGATTTTGTCCGTAACTGGAGCGGAAACGCATACGTCCCACCATCCGGACCAGTTCTTTATGCAATCCATGAATACCCAGTTCGATAACGGTACGCTCACCGATTTCCATTACCTGGTCTTCAATCTGTTTCTTGGTTTTTTCCACCACTTCCTCAATCCGGGCAGGGTGAATCCGGCCATCTGTTACCAGCCGTTGCAGGGATAGACGGGCGATTTCCCGGCGCAGGGGATCAAATGAAGACAATACAATCGCTTCCGGTGTATCGTCAACGATCAGGTCAACACCGGTAGCAGCTTCAATAGCGCGGATGTTGCGACCCTCACGACCAATTATCGAGCCCTTGATCTCATCACTTTCGAGGTTAAATACGGTAATGGAGTTCTCAATGGCCTGTTCGGCTGCCGTACGTTGTATGGTCTGGATGATAATTTTACGCGCCTCTTTGTTGGCTTTTTGTTTAGCCTCTTCGATGATTTCCTGTTGTATCGACAGTGCGCGGGACTGTGCTTCCTCTTTCAGGCTCTCTACCAATTGCGCCTTGGCCTCTTCCGCAGAAAGCCCCGCTACTTTTTCAAGACGGCGGATATGCTCTTCCTGGTGTTTTTCGAGTTCAGTACGCTTGATATTAACTACCTCAATCTGGCGGTTGAGGTTCTCTTTAATGGCCTCATTTTCTTTCTGCTGCTTATCAAGATTGGCTTCTTTCTGGTTGATGCTTTGTTCTTTCTGCCGGATTTTACTCTCCGTTTCATTGATTTTCTGGTTGCGTTGCATCACTTCTCTGTCATGCTCGGCTTTCAGTTGAACAAAACGTTCCTTGGCTTCTAACTGCTTCTCCTTCTTCAGGGTCTCAGCCCTCAATTCGGCCTCTTTGGTGATATTTAATGCCGCGTTTTCGGCTTCTTCTATCTGTTTTTTTGTGTCTTTTGCAAAAATAAACTTACCCAGTATGATACCCGCTGCAAGGGCTACCACACCGACAATGATTGTAATTATCGTTGATTCCATTAAATAGTGCTGTTTTAATGCTGTTCAAAATTTTATATATGCTCTCCTTCTCCATAATTGCTTACAGTGAGTGGTGAATGGGCGAAGATAACGAAAAAATAATTTCCCGTCTCCGAAAAAAGATTCCCCGCTGTGGCATCCGCCGGCGACCCGCATAATCGTATTTTGGAAAATATGGGTGACAAACACGCTATTGTACTGCACCAGCGCCAGCCCGTCCTTCAGCCGGATACACTGAATGTGTGCTGGCGATTACCCGATGAGGTCTCCATACTCCGGTTTCCAGTCAAATTTGAACCGGCGGTGGCTCCACAGGTAGTTGGCCGGATCCTGGCGGATCGTTTGCTCCAGTATGTCGCGGTACTTCAGGGTGAGCTCGCCTCTCCCGGTATCCCCCCCGTTGAGTGCCAGCAACTGGGTGTCAAAATGGTAGCAACCCCGCCTGATCTTCTTAAATCCGATATACACCACGGCCGTATTGTTTTTGATGGCGCCCTTTTCAGGGCCGGTTACAAAGGGGGTGGGGCGGCCAAAGAAGTTCATCCAGTAAGCCGCCGCAGGGTTGCCGGGGTTCTGGTCGGCGGCAAGTGCCAGCAGGTATTGCTTTTTGAATACATCGTGCATTTTATTCTTAAAATCTGGTGCACTGATGAGTATGGTGCCGTAACGCTGGCGGAAATTGAAAAAAATGCGGCTGAAAATGGGGTTTTTAATCGGGATATAAATGCCGACAAACGGGATGTTGAGGTTAATGGCATACAACAGATTGGCATACTCCCAGTTGAACTGGTGTCCGGCCATCAGGTGAACATTCCTGCCCTCAGCGATAAGCTGGTTGATCAGCTCAAAAGAACCCGTACTGCGGCGCAGCAATGTCTTTTTACTGATGGAGATAAACTTGAGGGTTTCGATAAAGGTATCCGTAAAATAGCGGTAAAAGCGTTTGGCAATCTTTTTACGTTCTGCCGTCGTTTTTTCGGGGAAAGCAACAGAAAGATTGTACAGCACCACATCTTTCCGGTAACGGATAACATGATACAGCAGAAAGGCGATCCCGTTGCTGAGGCCATAGAGGATAAAGAAAGGTAAAAGGGAAAACAGGTATAAAAACCCAAAAACGATATAATACATAGTACAAAGGTAAGGAGAGATTACACGAAAATATCCGGATACTGAACACCTGAACACCGGGTGTATTTCAAATTTTCGCTTTTACTGTTGTGTATAGGTAATCAAAATAACCACCCTCATCATGTATTCTTTTTCTTTTTGTCACGATGCTTCGATCGCGATGTTCCACCGCTGATGCTGCGATCTGGGCGTACCGCTAAGCGAGGACAAGCCCGATAGCTTGCGAAAATTTGAAATGCACCCCTGAACACCTTATAAAATCGTATGCTGTACCAGTGAGCTTTTGTCCGGGTAATCTGTGGTATAGTGGAGACCCCGGCTCTCGTGGCGGAACTCTGCACTTTTTACAATCAGGTAGGCTACAGTAATCATGTTGCGCAGTTCACAAAGCTGCGGCGATACCTCGGTATGCTTATAGAGGTTTTCGGTTTCTTCCCAGAGCAGGTCGAGGCGGCGCATGGCCCGCTGCAAACGTTCGTTATTGCGCACAATACCCACATAGTCGCTCATCAGCAGTTTCATTTCCTTGAGGCTCTGTGTAATCAGGATCATCTCTTTGGGAGCCGTTGTTCCCGAAGCATTCCAGTTGGGAATACCCGGTTTGATGCTGATGCCATCGATATGGTTCACGCTGTCGGCAAAACAGCGGTGGGCAAAAACCATGGCTTCGAGCAGACTGTTGCTGGCCAGCCGGTTGGCGCCGTGCAACCCTGTGCTGGCACACTCACCGGCAGCATAGAGGTTGCGGATAGAGGTACGGCCATCCACATCGGTTTTGATACCACCACAACTGTAGTGCGCAGCAGGTGCCACCGGAATCATGTGCTGTTCGATATCGATACCGATACTGCGGCATTTTTCATAAATGTTGGGAAAGTGCTCAATAAACTTTTCACGTCCCATATGCCGGCAGTCTAAATAGACATGCTCTGTACCGCCAACCTTCATCTCATTGTCAATGGCCCGGGCCACAATATCCCGCGGAGCCAGGTCTTTTCTAGGGTCGTAGCGTTCCATAAATGCCTCACCGGCAGTATTGCGCAAAATGCCGCCATCGCCGCGAACGGCTTCGGTAATGAGAAAAGACTGCCCCCGTACACCCGCTTCATAGAGCGCCGTGGGGTGAAACTGGATAAATTCCATATTCTCTATCCGGCCCTTCGCCCGATACACCATGGCTATACCATCGCCCGTAGCTATGGCAGGGTTGGTAGTGGTACGGTACACCTGGCCGTTGCCACCGGTGGCGAGTAGTGTTATTTTTGAAGTGATGGTTTCTATCTGCCGGGTGTTGAGGTTCAGCACATATACACCATAACACTCCACATCGGGCGTGGCTTTATTTACCAGGTAGCCCAGGTGGTGCTGGGTAATGATGTCGAGTACAAAACAGTAATTGATCAGTTCTATACCCGGCTGAAGCCTGATCGCTTCCAGAAGCGCCCTTTCCATTTCCCGGCCGGTCACGTCTTTGTGATGCAGGATGCGGTATTCGCTATGCCCCCCCTCCTTACCCAGTTTGAAATCACCGTCCGGCTCCTTATCAAACATCGCCCCCCATTCAATGAGTTCATTGATCCTTTCGCGCCCCTCACGCACCACAATATCCACCACTTCATGATTGCAGAGCCCGTCTCCGGCAATAAGGGTGTCTTCAATATGTTTCTCAAAACTATCATTGGCTGCATCCATTACACCGGCAATACCCCCCTGTGCATACTTGGTATTGGTCTCATCACTCTGCGTTTTGGTAAGAACGGTAATCTTTTTGTCCGGGCAGGCCTGTGCGGTTTTGAGCGCAAAAGTGAGGCCGGCAATACCCGAACCGATGATTAAAAAATCTGTTTGCATATTTCTTTTTCGTGCTGGTTTTGATGAAGAATAACAGGTGCTTTTCCTCAGGCAACGGGATCAACCCATGCATTACTGTCTTTGAGCAGCAGTACCAGTTCGTCTACGGCAACCGCACTGTCGATATTGCGTTTTACAACTTCCTTACCCCTGTACAGGGTGATTTTGCCGGGGCCACTGCCCACATAACCAAAATCGGCGTCAGCCATTTCGCCGGGGCCATTCACAATACAGCCCATGATGGCAATCTTTACCCCCTTAAGATGGTGTGTTACCGCACGGATCATGGCCGTTGTTTCCTGCAGGTCGAAAAGGGTACGGCCGCAACTGGGGCAACTGATGTATTCTGTTTTGCTGATGCGTGTGCGTACGGCCTGGAGGATGGAAAAAGCAGTGTTGTTTAAAAACTGGTGGTTGCTTTTGGTGGGCAGGTATGTGCGGCCACTCACTTTTGCATTGACAATTTTCTTCGGATCATTCATCAGCCAGATGCCATCGCCAAAGCCATCCGTGAACAAAGCGCCCGCCTCCGCTGAAAAATGAATCAGTTGTTCATCAATAGTACTGTTGTGGCTTTCGATGGCAATGATAACGGGGCAACCGATACCCAGTTCCATCAAACCGGCAAGGAACCGCCGGATGGAAGCCATACTGCGCGGGTGGGTGGAATAAACGCACAGCACAATGCCTGCCTGTTCCTGCTGCAGTAAAGGCATCAACTGTTCGGTCTGTACCGCATCACCGGCATCCACGCTGATAAAATTGAGGTGGCTTTTTTTTGCAGTTACCGCAAAAGCTCCTGCCGTAAAAAGCGGAAAACAGGCAGCCGGATCGGCTGCGCGCTCCCAGGTGAGCGGATCGCAGATCACTTTGAGCGTACCGGGCAGGTCAAAGGGCGGCAGCTTATCTGCCGTATAGATATAATCTGCCGCGGCATCACCAATATGCCATTTGTCAGTTGTCGCATTGTAATTATACCCTGCGGCTTCAAGCGCGGTATACGTCACCTGGTCGTCCGGCATAAAATCTGCAACCACTACAGGCACCTGTCTGCCACCGATATTACCGGTGGGCAGGGTATGCCGCCGGGCATAAGTAAAGGGTGAATAAGGCGGTGTACCCAGTGTGGGCAGGGGAGTACCCGTTGTAATCTGCTCATAACGATTGACGAGGTCTTTACACACCGGTATTTCAAACTCCGGGTCTTCCGTAAGACTGACCCTTATGGTGTCACCGATGCCATCTTCAAGCAGGGTGCCGATACCAATCGCCGATTTTATCCGTCCGTCTTCGCCATCACCCGCTTCCGTAACACCGAGGTGCAGCGGGTAGCATTCGCCAAACTCTTCCTGCATATGTGCCACCAGCAGGCGGTAGGCTTGCACCATCACCAGCGGGTTGCTGCTTTTCATACTCAGTACAATATTGTGGTAGTCTTCAGACCGGGCGATGCGCAAAAACTCCATCGCACTTTCCACCATACCAATGGGGGTATCACCATAGCGGCTCATGATGCGGTCGCTGAGGCTCCCGTGATTGGTGCCGATGCGCATGGCCGTACCATGTTCCCGGCAGATGCGTACCAGCGGGGTGAAGCGTTCGCGGATGCGTTCGATTTCAGCAGCATAGGCCTCATCCGTATATTCAAGCAGGTCGAACTTTTTCTTGTCTACATAATTCCCGGGGTTGATCCTTACTTTTTCCACGATACGTGCGGCAATCTCTGCTGCATTAGGGGTAAAATGAATATCGGCTACCAGGGGGGTGAAATATCCCCTGCGATGGAGTTCATCACGGATGTTTTTCAGGTTCTCCGCTTCATTTTTTGACGGGGCGGTGATGCGGACCAATGCTGCACCCGCTTCAATACAACGGATCGCCTGTTCTACAGTAGCCAGGGTATCCATCGTGTCTGTTGTCGTCATGGTCTGTATCCGGATGGGGTGAGCGCTGCCGATGAGCAGTTGGCCTACGGATACGGTTCTTGTCGGTAAACGCCGGTATGCTGTTAAACTTTCGCAGTACATATTGTTGATCTGATGATTGGGTGCAAATTTAACAAAGCACAGGCGGATTGGTTGAAAATAGATGAGTATAGACCGGTGAGCAGACAGGCGAAACAAAAAGAGAGGGCTTCGCAGCCCCCCTCTTTATCCTTATTTGCAGGGAATAGATTACTGAAGTTCCGGGCCACCGCCGCCACTACAGCCATTGCTGGGGGTGAAAGCATAAAAGTAGTAGTAGCAACCTTCACCAAGCAGGCATACGGCAAAGGAGCAGCAACAGGCATTGGCCTGGTTCTGGTAGTACTGCAGGGTTGCCGCACTTACCGGGGGGCAATTGCCGGGATTGAATACCAGTCCGCCACCAATGCTGCCAATGCCGGAACCGGTTTCTTCTGCCGCTAAACCATCGGCTACAAAACTTCTGTCACCCGACTGCAGCAAACGAACCGGTTGCCCTTTTTTCGCCTGTTCAATTTGTGTATACGTGAGTGTTACCTGCGCCCGTTGTTCGGGATTGGCCATCCTGCTGCTGACGGTGGTCAGTTCCCGGCCATTATTGTCGGGAGCGTTGTTTACCGGTGTTTTTTTGCAGGCGGTAAGACTGAATGTCGCTACTGCTGCAATGGCAAACAGGCGGAGAAAGGCGGTTTTTGTGTTCATTTATGTTCGATTTTTTGGTTACGCTGACCTTGCGCCAATATTCATTATGGTGAATGGTGGCCTGTACACGGTTTACTTTATTTAAAGCCTGTGCTGATGAGGGAAAGGGTGTTTACCGGTTATGGGGTGTCAGGTAAGCAAATATAATCATTTTCCGGAAAAACGGACATTACCAGTCTTTATCTTTTTTTACGGTAGAAACATTTGTCTTCCGCAGTTTGTCCTGCAGGTTCTTTTCCTGCTGCATCAGGGCTTTTAATTTCTCCTCCGCTTCTTTCTTCGAAATCTTTGAGGGTTGTGGTTGCGGCGGCTGCTGTTCTTTTTTTTGATCCTGCGGCTGGTTATTTTGCGGCTGGTCTTTCTGCCCCTGCTTTTTTTTGTCCCTCTCTTTTTTATTCTTGTCCTGTTTATCCTGCTCCTGCTGTTGCTTTTGCTGTTGCAGCGCCTTCTGGAGGTTGAGCCGGGCATCCTCATCTGCGGGATTCAGCTTTAAGGCCTGCTTGTATGCCGCTATACATTCCGGGAGTTGCTTATTGTTGTGCAGTACCACCCCCTTATTGTACAAAACCTGTGCCTTGTCCGCAGGGGTTTTAGCCGCAGAAAGGGCCTTGTCGTAAGCAGCAATTGCGGCTTCTGTTTGTTTGCCTTTGTACAGGGCATTGCCCAGGTTGTATTGTGCAATGGTATTGCCCGGTTTTTTGTCGGTTACTTTTTTATAGGCTTCCGCCGCCTTATCATAGGCCTGCTGCTTATAGGCATCATTGCCTTTTTTTATCTGTGCATTGTCCTGCGCAGTGGCAGTAGCGGGCAGCAGTAAGATCGCCAGCACCGCCGGTACCAGGGTTGCAGACCGCAGCCTTTTTTTCTCCGGCAGCAGCAGGGCGGCCAGCAGCAGCAGTATGGCCAGGGCCAGCAGCCAGGGCATAAAACTGTAGTAAGTACCCCCCGCTGTTTCTGATAGGGTGCGCTTGTCCATACCACCCAGTTGTGCTGCTATTTTATCCGCCACTTCATCACTGCCCGTATAGGGCAGGTAAATACCATTGCCCTTCTGCGCAAGCCCTTTCAGTTCCGCCTCGTTCAGTTTACTGATCACCGTATTGCCATCATTGTCTTTTTTCAATTCTTTGGTGGTGGGGTCAATAATCGGGGCACCCTCTGCCGATCCGATACCGATGGTGTTGATGCTTACGCCCTTTTCGGCAAGCGCCCCGGCAATACCGGCCGCATTTTCATCATGGTCTTCCCCGTCGCTGATCATTACGATGGCCTTGTATTTTTTTTCCTTCCCGGCAAAAAAACTCCCGCACATATTCAATGCCTCACCAATAACCGTACCCTGCGATGGAACGATATCAGTGCTGGTGGAGGATAGAAAAAGCTTTGCCGCACTGTGGTCAGCCGTCAGGGGCATCTGCAGATAGGCTTTCCCGGCAAACACAACAATGCCGATCCGGTCGTTGCTGAGCTTATCAATCAGTTTGCCCAGCATCTGTTTTGCCCGTTCAAGCCGGTTGGGTTTAACGTCTTCCGCAAGCATACTGCGGCTTACATCTAATGCAATCATGACGTCGATACCGTTGCGGGTAATCTTTTCTCCCGATGCCGGTTTACGCGGATTGGCCATAGCCAGCGCCAGCAGTGCCAATGCCCCGATGGCCAGCATTGCCTTCCCGGTAAAACGCCCGGGCAGGTGATCGGCCATCATGGCATTTACCAGTACTTCATCACCTATTTTGCGGCGTACTTTTTTCTTCCATTGCAATACGGCCATCAGCAAACCCGCCACCAGCGGAATGGCAGCAAGCGCATATAAGAGTATGGGGTATTGAAAACGCAACATCATATGTACCGGTAAAATTACAGGAATATCATACCCGTTCCTGTGAAGAAAAACACAATTCTGGCCAACCGTTATTTTTTACCCTGCATAAACCCTTTTTCACGCAGGATATTTTTGGTAACAGCGAGCCGGGCGGCAACCATGTCCAACGCCGGGTCGGCCGACTTCAACAGGGTTACAAAGAAATAAACGTGCCGGTTTTCCTCGATCCAGCCCACCAGCCAGCCAATGGCATTCTTCGATTCATCATAACCCCAGCCGGTTTTATAACTCAGTTTATAGTTGGCACTGTCTTCCTGCAGCATGGCTTCACGCACCGAAGCCTGTACCGTTTTCCGGAATGGCAACTGGTCGAAATACAATTTTTTCAACAGACCAAGCTGCTCATCGGGCGATATCCTGAGGTGATTGTTGAGCCAGAAAGAATCAATGGGACCACCCATATCGCGGTTGCCATAGCCGATGCTGTCGATCCAGCGTTTCATGGTATCTGCGCCGATACGGCGAGCCACCTCCTGGTAATAGGGTACATTACTCACTTTAAAGGCTTCCTTCATGCCCATGTCTTTATTCCAGGCCCCGACCGACCGCTGAACGCCATCCCACTTAATCACCATGGTATCATTCAGGATACGCCCCGTTTGCAGACCGATCAGTGAGTTGATAATTTTAAAAGTGGATGCAGGCAGTACCCGGGTGGTATCCATATCCATATTATACACCGTTACTTCACCAGTTGTATTGTTGAGCATGGTAAAACACCCGTCGGTTTTCCAGGCGTCAAAATGTTTTTTCAGCCCGGTATCGATACGGGCCTGTTTGAGCCTGCAGCCCGGCAGTGCGAGGAGGGCAAGCGTAGTGAGTAAAAGCAGAAATCTGTGCATGTGTATGAAATGATTGATGTGGATATACGGTTACCGGTTTTTGAGGTGTTGTGCAGTAGCTTCGAGCGTGTCGTAAAATGCCTCGCCATACTTACGGATCAGGGCATCTTTTAAAAAGACATATACCGGTATTTTTAACGACTTGCCCAGCGTGCAGGCGGCCGAGCAAAGGTCTTCCCGCGGTTCATAATTCACCAGGTCGGTATTGCCCTTTTTGCTTTTCTTGATACGTATCGGGAAGAGGTGGCAACTGATGGGCTTTTTCCAGCTTACCTTACCATCGTTGTACGCCTGTTCGATGCCGCATTTTACGATACCATTGGCATCGGTAATGCCATACACACATACCTTGCTCTCAATGGTGGGGGTTACCCAGCCAAATTCCTTGTCATATACATAATGCCCCTGTTTTTTGAGCGCCTGCCGGTTTTCCGCGGGCAGGTAGGGCAAAACTGCATCATGCACCTCATTGATCCTGTCGAGCTCATCATCAGCCAGCGGTGCCCCTGCATCGCCGTCTACACAGCAGCCGCCCTTGCAGTGGTTCAGGTCGCATACAAATTGTTCCTGCACCACCTCGTCGCTGATCAAAACATGGTCTATTGCTATCATATCGGGTGCGAAATTACGATCTTATCGGGGTATTGAGGTACTTTGTACCGGGTACTTAGTACTCAGTACCTGTATTTCAATGCACTTGTACACATCAACCACCAACTATTTTGATACACCTGTATTAAAAACCTGCATCAGCGGGGGGGGGCGACAAAATGATTGTTTTTGGCGCTTTACAGGCTGTTGGGGCTGCTGAAACACCACCTGGGAGCGTTTTATTTTGGTGCTATAGCTGAATACCAACTAGTTTGAGATACTACCACTTTTGTATTTTATTTTTTGAATAGCAATCCTAACATGATAACCTCACCTATTCGATAGAAAACGTTGCGTGAAAAAATAACATGTACTAGACAAAAGTGATATAATTAAAATATTAAGTGCTACCGTAACTCTATGTATAAAAAATATTTTCAAACTTCCCTGATGTTTAAAAAGCAGTATATGTAAATCATAAATCAAAATTGCTAAAAGCGCAATTAAAATATTGGCCAAAACTATATTTTTAAATGTAAGTTGTTTTTTTATAAAAATTAGCCATAGATATAAATAGATCAAAATAAATATATCTAAAGAATAGCCTATGTCAATATTTAACTTGGAAACTATTAAGCCTATGAATATCCTTAAGAATCCTAGTGTTAACCCTAAATAAAACAAATCCCTATTTGCAATTTTATTCATCTTATTTTTTTGTGGCTTTATTTTTTTGGAAGAGATTTAAGCTCTGTATTTAGATAAATTAAATCGACGCTATTCGAATTGATTTTTTGCTGATTAGCCTGAATTTGGTCTGACAGCTTTTTATTTTCTTTCACAACACTATCATAATTTAAATAGTATTCAGAATTTTGAACAATTGACAGTAGGGTTAATCCTACTTTTGGATCGCCATCTAAGGGCTTGTTTGCTTCATTAATGGAATCGGCTTTTTTCTTTTCCCTTTCCAACCACTTATTATTTTCCTCCAGCTTTTTTTTGGAATCTTGAATTTGACTGCTTAGGGATTTGTTTTCATTTTCTAAACTCGCCACTCTTTTCCTTATACCCTCCTTTTTATTATATTCATTTTTCCCTGTAGTAACTAGAGTTACATCTTTAAATGGAGACACTTGTAATGATAGTGAAAATGGCATTGAAACTTGACTATTAATGCTATTCTCCCGAACTGGTAAAGCCGGAATCCTGGCATTTGTCACGATATAAACCTTATTATCACTCAATCCATCACTCCCCAGCCACTCCCCTTTTTCATTGTAAAAATCACCCGGAGCCATCCCATCTGGATCTATAAACCTTAGTGGATTATCAAAACAATAATTGTAAGCACTCCACCTTCGCATCTTATCCGCCATCGGATCAATAACATCCCACCTTCCTTTTTGTGGATCATACATCCTCGCCCCATAATCCAACCACTCCAATCCGCTGCCGTCGCTGAACTCCTTACTCTGCAACTCCTTCCCGTTATACCTGTACTTATTCTCCACCTTCCCCGCCGCTTTAGAAGAGATCCCCGCCATGGTTAACCCAAACGGATAATAATGCGTCTCCTCCAACAGCGCACCCCTGTTGTGTACAATTTCTACATTATCAAAGAACACATCGAGCTTACTCTCGTTACTGCAATACACATAAAGGTAGCCATTTTGGGGTACTGTAACCTGTTGCAGCAAATGCGCTTTTAACCCACCCGTATCGTTTGCATTTACCGGGTCGTAACCACCACTCACATACTTAAACTGTTCATCGAAAAGGATATAGCACAGCCCTGCTTTTACATTGTTGCTGCCCGGCGCATTGCTGTTGCTGAACACCCCCACCGGGTTGAGTGTACCCGTGGTATTGCCCGTCAGCAGCCCCGGCGTAGCCCCGTGCTGTGCAGCAGGGTTATTACCGCCACCCAACCCCACA
>JAAFIK010000034.1 GCA_013298665.1 Chitinophagales bacterium | reverse complement strand
CCCACGGGCCTGCGGTGTACTGGCAGTTTACAACGCCGCCACCCGAACCCACCGGTGTGGTTACGCCTGTACCATCCATCCGCAGAAAAACATTGGAGAAAGTTTGTGAGCCGAAGGAAACAAAGGTTTTATTCGGCTGGGTGATTCCCGATACGCCCACTTTTTCATACACGTCAATATTGCATTGGCCATAGGCAATGTAGAAGTAACCATTCATACCCCAGGAAGTATCCCATGAGTTTTTGCATATCCAGTAGCCATTGCCACCATTGTCGTTGTAGCCTACGATACATATACAATGCCCCCCGACATAATTGCCCGACGTATGCTGATAAATGCCGGAACTGTAATGATAGAAATCTTCATACACATCGAAGCATGCAGCGATGGGTCCTGTGGAACAAAGATAGTTTTTAGCTTCATCGGCAGTTGTGGTGGTATTGATGTTTGCGTACGTGAAAGCATAGTCTGCCCTGTTGGGGGTGTTTTTGCAGGTTGGGGGCTGATTCCAGATATTGTTTCCGGGAAATGCGGTAGCGTATGGAAACAGGCACTCCTGTATGATTCCCCTGGTTTGGTTGGATTGGTAAGCCGCGATCGGCCACCAGCCCCCGCATGAGGCACCATGCGATGAACAGAAAAACATATCTGCTTCAGAAAAATTCAGCAGCATGGATTGCTCAATGGCAAACCGCGATTCCATTGCAGCCATGGTGCCAAATGAAACACAGGAGCCACAGCCACCCTGGTTTTTGACAGCGGTAACAAAATTGCCATTGTTGTTGCGCCAGTCTATAGCGGCAGGTAAACCAGCGGTGGCGGCAACAGCCTTCCTGGCAACTGGGGGTGTATAGCCCGCAGGCTTTTCGGCACCGAGCATTTGCTTTTTGGCATCATCGCTCAGTATTGAAATTTTGTTTTCATTGGCACTCCACAAGGCACCCGAGCTTGCAAGCGCACTGTTCAGTTCATTAAAATTCATAAAAAAAATTGGTTAGAAATCTTGAAATAAACCTGGCATGTGTTCTGGATTAATGGTGTATTAATTTTGGTGCATGCCAACCCGTTTTTTTAAGTGGTGGCTGAACTCCACTTTTGCCGAAATTGTTATTCTTGTTTCAACTTATACGAAAGTGACCAATAAATCATACCTGTTTGATTATAAAATGGTCTGTATATTTTTTCACGCAGCGCACGCGGAGAGCAGAGACCGCAGAGGATTTTTCGCAGCGAAAACTGTTTTGCACCTGCATCGCTCTGCTGACGGGCGTAGGTACACTATCAGGCTGGCAGTGGTTGCGGAAGACTCCAAAAAATATTAGAAATAGTCACACTGGTCTGGCTTGCGCTGATAGTTACATTTAAGTCTACATCGACAGCTGCACTACAAATATTTCCTGAATTATCGGTTTGCAGATACAGGTTAAATGGTTTATTACGAATGGTGAAAGTGTACTGGCAAATTGAGCTTTTATAGCAGGGTACCTGGTTTACCGTGCAGTTAGCAGCCTCTATGGGTACCCGCGGTGGGTTACCGCTCCACCAGTTGTTATAGCCAGTAGAAAAATCGCTGCCCATAAGGTTGATGCTGCCACTGTAATACATGGGCTGGCCTACACCGCAATCAAAAATAATGGCTATTTGTGTGCCGTCGCCGCTTGTCGGATTTAGATAGTTTACAGGGCTAAGGCTGCCGGTTGGCGGGGCTGTGTAATCGTGGTTGGTTTCCGAATCGTTTAAGAGCGAAATTTGCAAGGTGCTTACATTATTAAGTCCAACCAGGGGCTTGCCTATAAAGTCGGAAAATGGAAAGCCGTAGGAGTTGGACGCGTTGTAAATGGTAGAGGCATATTGGTTGTAATAGTGATTTATTGGTGTTTTTTGCGACTGATATTGGTAGGCAAATTCCGGCGACCAATCCCAACTGTAGTTGCAATTGTACTTATAACCATTGGAGGCGGGGGCAGGCATATATCCGTAATAGCCTACATTAAATCCTACCAAAAAATTACGCACCACAGTAGACCATGAATCATTGTATCCCACAGTATCGCCATTTCCGTTACCCGCCGGACCGGCTGTGGTACCCGGCACATTAAAACTTCCGTCGCAGGCATAAATCATGAGGGGTAAACTTGAGCAGGGTATCTCAATAGTGCCTTGTAAACTACTGTTTCCCATTGGCACCAGGTAAATGGTTTCTTCATTTTTATAGTTAAAGGTACACTCGTACTCGAAGCCTATAGCGGGCAAGCCTAATCCTGGATTTCCATCAAACATACCAGATACTATGAAAAATTTTTCGTTAATATTCTGGAGATAATCATTTAGCGAGGGGTAATCAGCAACTGCATGCAAAGGTGACCTAACACGGATAAAAGCCGAGCCATTATATTGAACTGCGGAGTGTGCAAGGCTGGCAAATGTGGATATGATGGAAGAAGCAGCCTCGTTATATCCAACGCTTTGCAGCTTTTTTCCACTGCCATCCTGCGTTTGAAGGGTAAGGGCAATGCCAAACTGGTCAACCGAAGTAAGGTTGACGCAGGCGGTGGGTGTGCCATCATATGTCATTTCCACCCAGTCATACCTTACATTTATTGTTGTATTTATACCAGAGGGCTTGGAGGGGATTTTGCTAGAGTCTTCGGTAAGGAAGAAATAAATACGACCCGAAAAACCTACAGGTACTTCAAAACTGTTTCCGCTTAATGTGCTTAGTTGGACTGGTGTATTAGTTGGAAGGGAAGGAATGGGTGTGCCACTGTTATCGTTTAAAGTGGCATATAGCCAAATTCCTGTTTGAGGTATAGTGGTATTTACCACTACATTGAGAGTGTTCATTTTTACTTTTTTTGATTTGTTACTATTTGCGGCTTATTTTATTGCTGTATGCAATTCTTTTGGCAACTATATAAGTACTGGTAAAATTGGCAATTGCTTTCCCCTGGTCATCAGCTTTTTCAGAAACCGCCTCCCGCATAAATGTCCTGCGGGATGAACCCGTTTTTTTAAGTGGTGGCTGAACTCCACTTTTGCCGTTGTTGTTCGGGTTCCTGCCTTGCGACAGGAAGGCATCCCCGGTGTGTTATAGAAGCTTCTTGTTAACGATACAAAGAAACAGTACGGTAAGGATGATGGTAAGCGCTGAAAAGCCCGTTTTTGAAAACAGGCTTTTTAGCCTGGTGCAGGTGCTGTGCCGGGTCTTCACTGTTATACAATCCTGCGCTGCATACAACTGACATAATTGTTATCAAAATTTTGTTATTTTATTTTTGATAACAAAAAAAAGATAACAGTTTTGTTATCTTTATACTGAAAAAATAAAAAGATAACAAATGAGCGGAGCCAAACAGGTACGCCGGCAATACGGTTTAACCCAGCAGCAACTGGCCGATTACCTCGGTATAACCAAGGGATTACTGGCCATGGCCGAGTTGGGTAAAAGAACGCTGCCCACAGCAGCCTTGCTTAAACTGAGCCTTATGCAGCAAAAACCCGCGGGTAGCAGCACGGCCGGTACCGAAAAGAAAATTACCGCCCGCCTGGAAAAGCAACAGGCGGCTGCAGCAAAGGCAATGGAAGCCTATGCCCGTAAATGTGCAACTGAGGCAGCTTTGGCGAGGAAGAAATTAACCCTGCTGAAAAAAAATTATGACCAGGCGGTCAATGTGCTTACCCTGGTCAGCCAATTGCGGCAGGGGCAGGCGGGTAGTGGCCCGGCTGCAAAAAAAGATGTACTCTGGCAAAACATGGTGGAAGCGGTTGCGCTGAAACGGTTGGATGTCTGCGGGGAGGGTGCGCAGCAATTGCTGCGGCTTAAAATGGAAGCCATGGAAAAACAGGCGGCGAAGGCGAAGAGTATCAATTATATATGAGTGGGTACGAATGCAATTATTTTTTGGGCTTCTTTTACCTGAAATGGGGGCGGGTTCCCCGTGCGGCATCCGCTTCATTTTACTGCCCAATTTTTAAGGTGAAGATATTGCTGCGCAGACCATCCTGGCTAATGGATGGGTGTACCGGCTGGCCGGCTCCTGAAAAAGCCCGCTTCCAGCCATTTCTTTTTCCATAAAGGCCATACGCTTTCCAATTGACTACGGTCGGCAGTATTTTGGTTGTGCAGTTGAGCTTTGGCCTGCCGTATGGTATGCCCCGAAAGGAGGTGTTGCAGCAACAGGTATTGTCCACGGTTCAGGTCGTATATGCTCAGTTTGTACTGGTGGCGCATTACTGCGCAATAACTTTCCTGCGGCGCAGGTAATTCCGGCGCCAGCTTATTGGTAAACGCTTGGTAATACCACCGGACGGGAAATGAAAAGGCAAATACATGAAAGACGGGAATCAGTTGTAATGTTTCTTCCGGCGCATCACCAGTGGCCGGCAAAAAATCTTCTTCGGCTTCTTCTTCAAAAATGATATGGATGGCATATTCAAACCGGGCGAGCTCAATCATAAAATCGGGCCAGTCTTCTTTTACCACTTCATCCTTGTCGGGTCTGTTGGCTTCAAGCCAGGCGGGAAATTTTTCGCCCAGCGTAATCAGGTTGTAACTGGTGGAAGGATGGCACTGCAGGTATTCGTCTGCAAAAGCACGAAAGAGGTCTTCGCCCAGCGCATATTCCAAAGCACTGAACTGTTTGGACATACAATCGCGCAGTCTTGCGGTATAACTCCGCTGGTAAATTGCCAGGTGTTCCCGGGCGCTCAGCCGCTTTGAATCTTTAACCATATCCGTCAGTAAAAGCCCATTGTCGTCAGGAACGAGGTGCTGCTGGTGATCCTGCAGTGTATTGCCCTGGCGCAATAACAAATACTGCATCCATTGCTGAACACGGGCAAGTGGTATATGTGCTTTGGGGGGTGTCATTACGGCCCGGGATTCATGGTTAGTTCGGCAACCATAAAATGAATGGGGTTGGAAACAGCCGTTTCTTTTTCGGCAATGGGTGGCGCAGGTAATCCTGTAAAGGCATTGTCCGACATAAAATTTTTGGCTTTGAGCATTTCGGCATGGTATACGTCAAAGGCGGGGATATCGCCATCCCATTCTAATAATGTGGCCACACCGCCGGTTTTTTGCCAGGCCAGCCGGAACAATTCCCAAACGGCACCGGCTACTCTTCTGTCGTGCGTATCAATAATATAATCTCCGCAGTGCTGGTGACCGGCCAGGTGCATTTGCACCACCCGGTGGTGCGGTATATTTTCGATGTATTCAACAGGATCAAAGTCGTTGTTGAAGGCCGATACATATACATTGTTCACATCGAGCAGCAGTCCGCAGCCCGTTTCTTCGGTCATATGCGCCAGGAATTGCCATTCGGGCATGGTAGACTGTTCAAAACTGAGGTAGGTACTCGGGTTTTCGAGGATCAATGGTTGTTCGAGGTAATCCTGTACCATACGTATCCGGTTGCATACGTGCTGCAGCGATTCTTCATTGAGCGGCAGGGGCAAAAGGTCGTGCGAGTTGATGGTGAGCGTGCCCGTCCAGCAGAGGTGGTCGCTGATCCAGGCGGGCTTTATTTCTTTGGCCAGTGTCTTTAAACTTTTGAGATAGGCAAAGTTCAGCGGATCGCTGCTGCCGATGGACAGGGATACCCCGTGCATGACGATGGGGTATTGTTCGGCAATTTGTTTCAGCACCTGTCTTGGGCGTCCGTAAGAATCCATAAAATTCTCAGAGATGGCTTCAAACCAATCTACATTGGGCTGCTCGGCCAGTATATGATTAAAGTGCTTGCTTCGCAGTCCGAGACCGAGACCTAAATCGGGGAGGTTATTAATAGACACGCGGAGGGCAGGTTTTTAAAGTTTCGTTCATCTCAGCAGCACTTTTTTCTTCCATAGTCAGTACTCTTGCATAAGCGGCTTTTGCTCTTTCTGCCGGATCTGCTATATAGGAACAACTTCTGGAGCCACTTTGCCCGCAGGATGAATTATCTGTATCCGCCGGCTGGTTTTTAAGCTGATTGATGTATTCGTTGGATGGCCCGTATGGGCCTGCCGGAGGAGCACCAAATGGCAGATTTGAAGCACTCCTTTTTTCTTCAAAACGCTTTCGGGCTAATTGCCAGACACTAAGCCCTTTGTTTGGCCCTTGTGCGATAAACCGTGAATTCAGGATTGGTGCGCCACAACTGCCCTGGTAGCGGCAATTGTTTTGAGACGGGAAACAAAATTCTTCCGTTGTCCCGAAAAGTCCGCAACCACCCTGCCCCCTGCATTCATTTAAGGTATGGCATGGATGGTTTACAGTAGAGCAGTCGCCCATGCCTGCACAATTATTGGTACCCGAGTAACCCTGGTATTTGCAAGTATTCAGCCCCATACAAACATGAAGCTCTTTTGTGATTTGTATATTTTCCATAATCTTGATTTTATTAAATGATTGGTTTTACTAATTAAGCAGGTATTACCGGCATATCGGGTATAACAGTGTGATCCAGTCTTACATCGGGCAAAGCTGGCCAGTATCCGGCATATTTCGGATCGGTAAGCCAGCTCCAGTTATCAGGATCCGCTGCGGCCAATTGATCTACCAGACTCAATATTTGTTGTTTGGGTGTTTTACCGGGTGTGTTCTCAAACGGGAAGTATTCAAAAGTAAGCGCGGCTGTATAGGCTTGAAAATTTTTGTAATAGGTATAACTGTTAATGGTATTGCCTACTCCGCTTAATAACCAGATCATGGATTTGTGAATGCCATACATAAATACATCGAACTGGGTCGCCTCATCCTTGTAATAGCAGGTTTCAATCATCAGTAAAATATACGTGAAAATGGCATTGCCCAGCTGCGAGCATAGTGATAATGCCTGAGTACCGTATTGGTCATAATCTGCCTGCTTTGGATTTGATTCCTGTGTATAAACGAAATAACTGAAGAAATCATCGAGGCCATTTATTTTCGCAAATTTTTCCTGGTAATAAACTCCCAGACTATACATTTCTAAAAACTTATCAAAGTGTGACAACTCTTTTTTTGAACCATCGTCATAGTCTCCGGCTTTAAACTGTACTTCCCCATTTACAACGGGTAATGGAATGGGCATATTATTGGCATCAAACTTCAGCGTATCATGGTCTAAGGATGTATTTCCTTCCCCCTGGTGCTGTATTTCATTTATTGCCGCCACTGCTGTTGCGGCATCTGTTACACCTATCAACTCGCCGCTGTCATCAGCACTGCCAAATACAGGATTGTGGTTTCGGTCGTAATAAACGGTATTGATAGAGTTTTGGGAATAATACGGTCTTGGTGGTGCTGATTTTTGCGGTGGAAGTAATTGCGGGCTGGCTGCGTATGGCCCGGGGAAATTGTTTTGTATGCAGTTGATGATTGCATTATACAATTGGCCAATTGTTTTGTATTTCTCCACGCTGTTATCTGTTTCAGGGGTATCAGCAGGATCAACAAATGGATCAGGACTTTCGATTTGTAAAAAAGTGGACAACTGCTGCAAACTTAGTTTTGCCGCATTGATGGGGAACTCTGGTTCATGTCCATCTAATTGTGTTGGGAAGACTAATGATTTACTGATGCCCAAAAGATCTGGCGGGGAAACAATGGCTTGTTTTACATTGGAAGCAAGTGCCAAATGGAGCATTTCTTCAATGGCCACACTCATAATTAAGGCTGCTGCCTTATTTGCATACACGAGGATATCGACCTTAAGTTCCTGCGCGAGTGAGTTAATGTCCAATTCTGCATTACCTGTTGCAGCCCCTAACTGCTGCTGTAGTTTGCTGTAAAGGGTGTCTTGATTCTGTGCCCGGTTAATAGAATAATATGTTGACAGATAAGTAGGAATGGTTGCCAACTCAAGGGCAATGGCCTGTTGCATCACTTCCTCAAAATTAGAGGGGTTTACTGCGGTTGGCATTTTAAAAAGTTTGCCTGGATTCATAATATGAATTTATTTTTTAATTGTTTTTTGATCTTTTTGCTAAACCAAAGCATGAACGAATACTCGGGGTTAAAATTTTATACGTACGTCAATACTGCCAATATTATCGGTCAACCCTTTGCCGTATTTCCCGTTTAAATCATCATTAATACACAGACTTAAAACCCCGGTTTGCCCTGCGGGTGTTTGCACAGGCCCGTCTCCTATAAAAAACACCGGATTGTTGCCAACCCTGCCCACCAAACAACCCATATTTACACCCTCCAGCGGATAACCTGACTGTGTTACGGTAATACCTGTACATCCGTTGGCATCGTATAACTGACCGTTATTGGTATTGGGATCTGCTGTCCATTGTCCTGCTTTGTAAGTAATCGTTACCGGTGCGCCTGGATTAACGGTTATTCCGGTATCCTGCCAGGGTTGCAGCGCATTTACCTGAAAAAATGTTTCAACCAATTGCAGGGTATTTGCATCAATGTGTAAAAAATTAGTGGGTACCCCATTAATCATAAACTGCAATTCGATTGTTTGCAGGTATTGCAACTGAACGGTGTTGTTGCTTAATGTTTCAATATACCAGGTGGTGTTCATACTCACCACTTTTGAATAGTCATTTTCAAAATGTATATTACTGATGCCGCCGCCGGGGTTATCAGAACTCACAGAAATACTGCTGTAATTGGTTACCGTAATGCCCTGGTTTGCCAAATCTTGTAACTGTTTGGTTAACACAGTAGCGGGATCTGTTACAAGAAAAGAACCATTATTAAATGGAGGAAAAGATTTGTCCGCCATTGGAAAGTCGGGTATTCCTGTACCCGTAGCTCCTGCACCTCCAACCATCAATACAGAATTACCATGCGGTACAGAAATCTGCTTGTTGTATTGCGTTGCCAGATTTTGTTTTGGTAGCGGATTGGGGGGCGGTACATTACGAGGCCCGTACGGCCCGTCAAGTTGCAGCCCGATAGTATGGTACAACCAGGTTCCGTTTTCTGCATGAATAAGGGTATTCTGTATGGGTTGTTTACCATTGGGATCGGGGTTATTGGCAAAATACACCCGCTGCTCGTAAAACAATACCGCACTTGCTTGGGTAAACTGGCCTTCTCTGTTAGGCGCTCCGCCAGCTATGGGCGAAAAGGTAATCTCTTCAAAATAGGGAAAATTCTTGACGATGTACCCATGGAGGGCGGTGGTTTGCGGCAATGGCATTACATTGTAGCCTGTTGCGGCATTTCCCGTAGGACTATTCCATGTGCCAATAAAACTGTTGAGCAGTCCCAGGTTAGTTGTACCCGTAACAGGCAACTGATTGGGGAAAGGAATTAGTGGTGTAGTAATATCAGGAGGTATAGCGTTTGGCATTTCTTGATTGGTCATAAAAAGGTTTTTTTTCCTACTCATCAGGCTTTTCAGTAACCGCCTCCCGCTTAAAAGCCCAGCGGGATGAACCCGTTTTTTTAAGTGGTGGCTGAACTCCACTTTTATTTCCACTGCATCATTTGAGACAACCCCGTTGCTGATTGTTGCAGGTTTCAATAAACGCTGTAAAGAAAAGACATTCCATACAGCCTGAAAAGGTAGAAACACTTGTTTTGAAAAGCGGGTATTTTTACGCGGCAGGGTTGTTGTTGCAGCGATTGGGTCAGTTGGCATTTTACCGGTTTATCAGCAAGGCGCTAACGGCATTGCCGGTCACCGCAATTGATAACAGGGATGTCATCCATCAGGTGGGCAAAAAGGTGAACCGCTAAAACAGCACCTTAAAAATACGGTGCTTAACCGCAAACAATACCAATCCGGCAGTATTGTGACAACCCGTTTTGGCCAGCAAATTATTACGATGACCATCTACGGTACGCACACTGATGACGAGTTTTTCGGCAATTTCTGTATTGTTGTACTCCTCACAAATCAGCCGGAGCACTTCCGTTTCCCGTTGGGATAATTCAATGGCGATGGACTGTACGTTGGTCATATTGCCCCTGCTGTTTGCGGCGGGGGACTGGATGGCTTTTAAAACAACCGGGGTAATATAAAAGCCGTTGTTGAACACATTGCGGATGGCATTGATCAATTCTTCTATATTGCAATTTTTAAACAGGTACCCGCAGGCACCTGCCTGTATCATCCTGGCCATCAGGCGCTCGCTGTTGTGTACGGAAAGCACGATCACTTTTATAGATGGATAACGTTTATGCAGCTCCTCATTCAATTGCATACCGTCCATGCCGGGCATTTCCATATCCATCAGCACAATATCGGGCAGCAACTCCATGTTTTTCAGCCCGGCAAGAAAATCCTGCCCGCTATCTGCTTCCATGACCAGTTCAACCCCTGCTTCCCTGCTGATCAATGCAGCAATGCCCTGCCGGAATAATAACTGGTCGTCTGCTAAAGCTAAACGTATATCATCCATTGTATTTATTTTATGGGAATACTGATGTTCAACCCGTAACCACCCGTTTCCGGTTGCTGTACAAACCAGGTTGCCCCGATAATACTGAGGCGGCTCTCAATGTTCTGCATGCCCATCCCCTTTGTTCCGGTACCGGGCTTTTGCACCAGGCCAATGCCATCATCGGTGTAAGCCATCTCCATGGTATGGGTTTTGACATCAATCTTTAGCTGAATCGTTCGTGCCGAAGCATGTTTCAATGTATTGTTGACCAATTCTGCAATAACCCGGTACACTGCCATGGGTGCCTGTTCTGTTAAAAACACCGGCAACCTATGTTCGTCGAAAAATACCTGCATTTCGATGGCGCCCGAACGGTTTATGCCGTCTGCAAACTCATGTACAGCATCGTAAAAGCCAAAATTGCCGGAGATACGGGGCGACAGACTATGGGCAATATTGCGCATATGGGCAATGATGTTGTCTATGTCTGTTTTATAGTTTTCCGTTAACGCCGGAGTGGTCTGGGCTTCACCCGTCTGTTGTTCCATCTTTATCCGCAGGGTTGAAAGGGCTGCCCCCACTTCATCATGCAGATCCATACCAATGCGTTTGCGCTCGGCCTCCTGCGAGGTTATAACCGATTGCAGCAAATGCTTCTGGTGGGCAATTTCTGTTTCCTGCATTTTTTGGGCAGCCAGCAGTTTATTTCTTTTTGCTTTTTGTGTATAAAAATAAATGCTGAGCATCAGTACCGCTGCCAGTAATAAGGAGGCAAACACAAATGCGTTTCTTTGGGCTATTTTCAGCTTATTGGCTGTTTGCAGTATGTTTACTTCTTTTTCTTTTTCTTTTACCGCAAACTTCTTCTCTATATCTGCCACTGCCCACACCTTATTCTGGTCGTTCAGCGAATCCTTCCATTGCTCATATTCTTTTCTGTAACGGAGGGCCTGGGAGAATCTTTTCCGGTTCTCCTCAACGGCAGCCATATTCTGCGCAGCATTTTGTTTTAACTGAAAATCATTTATTTTTTTTGACAACTGATAGGCTTTCTCAAAATAAGGAATGGCCTCTTTGTCTTTGTACTGTTCATAATACAAATTGGCGATGTCCATATAAGCTCCAACAAGCGCTGCTGTGTCTTTTTCGCTTTCCTGTATGGCCGTACCCTGAAGTAAATATGTCTCGGCCTTATCAAATACTTTGGTATGGAAATAACAAAGTCCAAGGTTATGTAAGAAAGCACTTTTATTATAATCATATCCTTCCTTGCCGGGCAGGTTTTCAAATGCCGAAAAATAATTAATGGCTGCCTGAAACTCACTTTGCTCCAGTGCAATTTCCCCCTGGTTGAGGATGACGAGATAATAAAAAGGGAAACGCTCCGGTATCCGGGCAAATTCTTTTTTTGATTCAGTGAGCAGTTTTTTACGTTTAAAACTAAATGCCCTGAAAAAAAGGCAATAATCGTCCAGCTCCTTAGCTGTATTTCCGCTCAACTGCTGCATTGCATACACGAGGGCAGAATCCCAGTTGCTTTTGAGGAAAAACGATTGGGCTTTCCGGAAATTGATTTCATGACTGTATTCCTCCGCCTTTTTTGTGATAGCGGTATTTAATAAATGCTTATCTGCAGTGCGTTGTGAAAGCAGCGCAAAAGGAATCATCAACCCTGTTAAAACAATACCTGAAAAAATCCTGCAGACCATAAAATTGCTGATGGTTTATGTTTCAAAAAATACGACTTGCATCATGCTGATGGATAAAAGGTTTTACAGAAAATCAGCTCCTGTAAAACCTTTTATGCGCCTGTTTTTATACGAAATGGTTAAACAACGTTTACTTTACCCGGGCAAATGGAAGCGTATACCTTATATATGCTTATTATTGAATCGGTGTTGCGGATTGCACAGTAGTAACGGTTCCTCTTGATGTACCCGGGTCTTCATCATGCAGGTATGTCGTAAGGGTAAATGGTCCGTCTTGTTGAATCGGAATTTGCGATTCAACATACACAACGTCAAATGATGTGTAAGGAGGAGGAGCTATTGGTCCGTTTTTGTTATATTGTAAAAAGACGGCCAGATTATTACTGTCAGGTGTAATCCAATAATATAATGAAAGCGGTGGTGCTGTTCCACCTGAATTGTTCGGGATAAAAACAACAGCCCTGAATGTTAAAGTATAAATCAATTCATAGGGTGGAACCATAGTTCCGCGTGACATAGTCAGTTGTGGGGTCACAAACGGCCTGGGAAACTCATAAAATGGGAGTTGCCCATCATACTTGAAGGATGATATGGTTTGTTGGAGTGGGGCGGGGATAAATTCCATTACGATCATAATTTTGTTTTTTAAGTTAAAATATGTGGTTAAAGTTTTATGCTGTACTATATTGCTGTGTATCTGACTGCCGGATATATTCCAAAACTGTTATTACGCTTTACCGGAACAAAGAAACAATGATTTACTGTTACCCGTATGCGCTTAAAAACCCGTTTTAAAAACAGGCTTTTTCACCTGCTGTCCTTACAATCGTCCGCTTTCTTACCATTCCTGCCAGCCTCAACGGCCATCCTGTACAAACTGCCGGGCGGGGTTTAACCGGCCCCGGCGGCACGGCGCACCGTAATGCCGGACTGTGTTCTTTGCTAATAAAAGCCATGCGGCAGTATACTTTTGCAGAAACAAACAACCCAAAGCTGCTTTGTTTCCGTACTGTGCTGTATGTGTACACACATCGTCTGCAGAGCGTCTCCTGTCCAAAACAGGAAAACATTTGATTCACCCACTAAAAAACATGAAATACCGGTGATATAGGCTATCGCAATGCTGATCCGGGCGGTAGCAACGACAAGATACATTTTTTTTTAGTCCGGCAAAATTTTTCACTGATAAAATACAGTACGCAGCGCAATGATCTGGTCTTTACCCGATCGGATATTTGTAATAAGGCAACCGGCATAAAAAACGGATAAAATCCGGCACTTGTTTCTCCTTACCAATTTCCGATACCATCCCGGTAGCCCCGGCCAATCGGCAATGTGGTGCCATTCACCTCAATCATATCGGCAGTGTAAGCATCAATTTTACTGATGGAAACGATGAAGGAACGATGGACCCGTTTAAACAGGCGCAGGGGTAAAAGAGCTTCTATTTCATGCGTACTCATTTTAGAGAGGTATTCTTTTTGTGTGGTCACAATCTTTACATATTCCCGCTGGCTTTCGATGTACACGATTTCGGAGAATAACAGCTTCACGTTCTTTTTTTGTACCATAACAAATATATAGTCCTTTGCCTCATTGTTCCCGCTGGCTGATGCTTGCGGTATCCTATCGGGCTGGCGGCTTCTTACACCGGTGTTGACCTTGGTTACGGCTACGAGGAAGCGCTCAAAATCAAATGGTTTTAAAAGATAATCGGTTACGTTCAGGTTAAACCCCTCCACAGCGTATTGGTGATAAGCTGTGGTGATGATGACTGCCGGCGGGTGGGTAAGCATTTTTAAAAAAGCCATTCCCTTTATTTTGGGCAGGTGGATATCGAGAAAGATGAGATCGGTGGTATGGTGCCGCAGATAGTCTGTGCCCAGCACTGCATCTTTAAAAGTACCCTGCAACCTGAGGAAGGGCACCTGTGAAATATAATCCACCAGGATTTTAACAGCGAGTGGCTCATCTTCTATGATGATACAGTTGATGTCAGACATGGGTAGATAGATTGATGGTTAATGCTGCGGAAAATGATGATGCCTGCTGCTGTGCAGTAAGGGTGAAATCTTTGTACAGCAATTCCAACTGGCGGCGCAGGTTGGACAGGCCGATATTTTCTTTGACCCCTGCGGTTTTATCTGCCGGATCGGACAGCGCGGGGTTTTGCTGTGCAGAATTTTTTACGTTGAACACCAGGCGGCGTTGGTTTACGGAAAGATGGATATCCACAAACGGCTGGTGAAGGGTTTCGGATACCCCATGTTTGAACGCGTTTTCTACCAGGGGCATCAGTAGTAATGGGGGTAATGCCTGTTTCATGTCTTCAATATCGTAGTTGAAATTGATCTGCAGGGAATCATCATACCGCAGTTGCTCAAGTGCAATATAATCGCTGATGATTTTCAGTTCCTGTTCTATGGCGATGTAGTCTCCGCTGGTTTCGTAGAGCATAAACCGTAATATTTTCGACAGGCGTAAAACGGATTCGGGCGCCAGGTCAGATTTATCCCTCGACAACGAATAGATATTGTTTAACGTATTGAATAAAAAATGCGGGTTGGTTTGTGCGCGCAAAAAATTCAGCTCGGCTTCCTGTTTCTCTATCCGCAACTGCTTTTCCGCATTTTTCAACCGGGTGTAATGATAGATATGCCTGACGATGCCAAAAAAGAAAACAGCGGCTAAACTATAGCCCGTAAACATACTTTCGCCACTGAATTTTTTTGCAAAGGTGGCAAGGCTGAAATAGAGGTGCAAATTGACCCCAAGGTTTCGCCAGGCATAGAGGCCGAATGAATAGAAAAGCAGGTGGATCCAGAGTAGTACCGCACCGGCCAGTAATCTTTCCCACCGCAGTTTGATAAACGGCAGGGTATATTCAAACAGGATAAAATTGAAAACAAGCAGATAGCTGATGAGCCAGATATTGTTGACGATTCTTTTCAGAAAGGTACCGGGGTCGCTGATCAGGTTACCAATCATATTCAGCAGCAGGAATGCTGCTGCAAGCTTCAGGTAAAGCCTGATTTTTTTACTGTCGATCACCATCCCCATGCGCGTATTTATAACCTAATATCTGCTAAATTACCGCATTTCAACTGTACGGGCTATGGAATTGCTTTTGGGGTAAACGAATGACCCTTTCCGGTCAATCAAATACTATGCGCTCCGGGTACTCAATGCGGGATGCAGGAGCAATGAAGCTGTGTGTGGTTATAACAACGGCCGCGGTACTGTTTGTTTACCATGAAAGGCTGTTTGTTGATGCTGTGCACCAGGCTCTTTAATGATCAACTATTCTTGCACCTGTGAGCAGTATTGCTCCGTTAAAAAAGTAAAGCCATGATTATGAGACAGTTCATTTTTTCGATTGTGATTACCCTGACGGTAATGGTTGCAACAGCGCAACCCCCGGAGATGCATTCGTCAGCCGTTTACAAAGCAGCAAGCTGGAAGACATGGTTGCTGGACAGTGCCGGTAAAATATCCATTGCTGCTGCGCCCGGCATTGCTGCATCGAAACGGGAACTGCCGGCCATAAAGCAGCAAATGGCGAAGCTGGATGAAGAGAAAATGGCGGCCATACAATACTGGGATGCGGGTGCGCCTGCTTACCGGTGGAATGAGGTGACAGATAACTTACTTAAAGATGATTTTGCCGTAATGCTGCGAATGCCGGCTGCATGGTTGAACATCGCTATTTATGATGCCACCATACTGGCCTGGAAGGAAAAGCTAAAGTATAAGCGGAAACGCCCGGGCGATATTGATCCTTTATTAAAACCGGTGATCCGGGCGCCGCAAACCTTTTCCTATCCCTGCGAGCATACGGTAACGGCTGCTGCCGCGGCATATGTACTGGCCTATTTTTTTCCAAAAAAGGCCGATTCGATCATGAAAATGGCACAGGCGGCTGCACAATCAAGGGTGGATGCAGGGGTGCAATTTCCCAGCGATGTGGATGCGGGCTGGAAGCTGGGCGAGCAGGTGGCAAAGGCCATCATTGAAAAGGCAAAGCTTGACGGATCTGCCAATACCTGGGATGGTACCATGAATAAGGACCCCCGAAAATGGACAGGGACGTACCCGGTCGGTATTACCCTGGCCAAATTTGTACCCATCGTATTACATTCGGCAGACCAGTTCAGGCCGCAGGCTCCGCCCGACTTTGCAGCAGATATGAAAGAGCTGAAGCATTTTAAACAAACTTTCAATTCCCGTTTTCTTGCCTACTACTGGGCGGGTACCGGTGATGCCTGGACAAAGCTGGCCGGCCAGAAAATGTTTGAATACCGGATGGCAGATGATGCGCCGGCTGTAGCCCGTATCTATACCATCCTGACAACGGCGTATCATGATGCGGCCATTGCCATCATGGATGCCAAATATACTTATTGGGGAATCAGACCCAATCAATACGACAGTACCTATAAACCCCTGATCTCCACACCACCTTTTCCGGGCTACCCATCCGGGCACGCTACAGGTGCTGCCACTTCTGCTGCGGTGCTGGAATATTTTTTTCCTGCCGATGCCAAACTGTTCAGGCAAATGGCACAGGATTGTGCAGATTCCCGGTTTTATGCCGGTATTCATTTTCGTATAGACAATGAAACGGGACTGCGTATGGGGGCAGCACTCGGAAAGTTTATCGTGGAAACCTGGATGAAGCAGTAAATCACCGGCCATGGTCGGCATTTACAACCCAAAGGGTAAAATTCGGGGGTTAACCCTGATCAAAATACATAGCATTTTGCGTCAGCCGGAGACAAATTTTGCAATAGCAAAATTTGTCTCCGGCTGAAAATGTGTATGAGTCGTTATAACCGGGAAACCGCCAGGCTAGTAATTTAGGCTACCCTGTGGTGTAAGGTTAAAAAAAGATACATTCCGCACAATTCAGCGGCTGTTTCAGCGTTTGAGCGTATTGGCCATTTTGCACAAGCGGATAAATCAGGGTTCAGCCCTTTTTACCAAATCGTCAGGCTGGCATTGGGGTTGAGGGAAACCAATAATTTCAGCACTTGTTTCGGACCTGACTCTTAAACAAATCCGCAGTAAAAGCATTACTGCCTGTATAAACAAACACTTTCAACAGCATGAATGAACCACTTCAATTTTTACCCGGGTTTGATGCTGCTTATATCAATAACTATTTTTTTAATGACCCGGATTCAATAAAGGAGATTTTTAAAATTACGGGCGAAAACCTCGGAGCCGATATCGATAAATTACATAAAGCAATTGCCGGCAACGATCTTGAGGGTTTACGGAGTATATTACATAGCATCAAACCGGTGTTCAATTTTGTAGGCATGCCTGTTATCGAAGCGGAAGTGAGTGCTTTCTATACATTGAGCAAACAAGAGGAATCGGTGAATGCTTTAAAGGAGGATTTTCTTATCTTTTGGCCAAAGCTGCAGGAAGCACGGATGCTGATTGCCCGTCAAAATGAATTGTTTGATACCCGGGTGCAGGAAGAAAGTGGTAAGCCATGACTGGCGGGGATACTGTAAGGTACGCTTGCCGGTGATGATCTCCGTCGGGATATAAAAATGAGATTGCAGTAAATATTTAAGTGATACGGGCATACAATAGAAAATATGGGTCCGCATTTACAGAACGGGGCTTTTTGTCCTGATTTGACAACCTGATATGGATAGAATAAAGGCAGGGATAACAAACGAGGTTTTTGCTTTGCTGGATGAAGCGCATGCCATAAGGGTAAATAACCTTAAGCAGAGTATTATCCTGGCATTACAGGCAAAGGATTTGTGTGCGAAGCAGACAGATGACGTCTTGTTGGCGGGTTGTCTTTCCCGGCTGGCTTTTTATTACATGATCAATGGGGAGTACGACCGGTCGCTGACGATTGCAGACGAGGCGGCGGAACTATTTACCGCACTGAATGATGAAAGGGCGATTGCTGATGTGAAGTATACCATCGCCAGTGTGTATTATAAAACGGATAACCTGCACCTTGGGCTTAAATACCTCAGCGAGTGTTTGACCACATACCGGAAGCACAACGATTACCTTAACCTGGCAAAATCGTATAAAGTACTGGGTACCATTTACGAGTTTTTTGAAAATGTTGAGCGTGCTGTTGAGTCTTATGAAGCGGCGATTGCTGCTGCAGAGAAGAGTGGCGACAATAATATGAAAACCAATGCCTACAATCCATTATCCGGCCTTTACCTCAATCAGGGTAAAACAGGCATTGCGATGGAACTTATCGAAGCGTCTATATCGTTGAAGCAGGCTACCGGCGATACAAGGGGCTTAGCTTTCAGCTATTATGGGCGCGGAAAAATTCATACCCGAACAGGCGATTACGCAAAGGCCGAGGCAGACTTCACCCATGCAGTAACCATCCACCTTGAAATGGGGGAGAAGCTGGGACTGGGGATGGCGTACCAGAAAATGGGGGTGTTGTACATTGCACAGGGTAAACTGGAAAGCGCTAAAGTAATACTGCTGAAAGCACTTGAGTTGAGTGAAACGTATAAGAGCAGCATCATTAAAACAAAGTCGAGTTTCCTCCTGTACCAGGTATTCAAACAGCAGCATAATGCTGATGAGGCACTTCATTATCTTGAACTGCACCAGGCGGAACAGGACAATAGTGTGCAGCACCAAACTAAGCAGATGGTAGAGGCATATGCCCTTATTCAGCAAATGGAGGCGCAGGCGCTGGAAGAAAAGATGCGTTTAGAGCGTGCTGAAATGCTGAAAAAGAAAAACCAGGCAGAGTATGCAGCCCGTGCCAAGCAGGATTTTTTGTCGAATATGAGTCACGAGATCAGGACGCCGCTTAATGCTGTTATTACCATTACCAACCTGCTGAAGGAACGTGCAGATGCCGAAGACCAGCGATTACTGGACTCGCTGAAATTTGCCTCCAACAACCTCTTATTACTCATTAATGATGTACTCGATTTTACAAAATTAGAAACGGGAAAAGTACAATTGGAGAAACATCCGGTACTGCTGCATGACCTGCTGCACAATATCAAAAACACCTACGACAGTCTGGCGAAAGAGAAAGGCATCCGTTTAGATATGCAGGTGGATGAAAAGGTTGGTAATGTTTATTGGCTTGATGAAACCAAACTCGCCCAGATCCTCGGCAACCTGTTGAGCAATGCGATCAAGTTCACCGACGAGGGGAGTGTAACCTTGCTTGTCGCATATATTGCCGATACGGCAGCAGGTACAAAACTTGCGTTTAAAGTATGCGATACCGGTATTGGTATTGGGCCTGATTTCCTTATGGACATATTTGATACGTTTACACAGCCCAAGTCTGTAACCACCAAAAAACGCCAGGGTTCAGGCCTGGGGCTGGCCATCGTAAAGAAATTGGTGGAGCTGTACGATAGTAATATAGCTGTATCTACCCAGCCGGGTATTGGCTCTGTCTTTTCTTTCGAACTGCTGCTCAAACCAGCAGAACGGATTGTGGCTGGTGATGAGGTTTCAGTACCCCAACGGTTGAGCGAACTGGAGGTATTACTGGTAGAAGACAATGCCATCAACACGCTGGTAGCAACCAAGCTGCTGCAGCGCTGGAATATTAAACCCGATTGTGCCAAAAATGGGTTGGAGGCGGTGGCAAAATCAAAGCTGAAGCGGTATGACCTCATCCTGATGGATATACATATGCCGGAAATGAATGGCTATGACGCCACCATACAGTTGCGGCAGCAGGATAATCCCAATTGCACAACGCCGGTGTATGCATTAACTGCAGACATCAATGTAAATCTCCAGGAAGAGTATGTGGAGTATTTTACCGGCTTTTTACGTAAGCCGATTGAAGTCGATCACCTGCTTGGTGCCATCAGTTCGGTTATCCGTTCTCCCGCGAATTGAATGGTGGATACGTGTTGTACTATGCCTGCATAGCAAAGAGGCTGTCGCAAAAGCAGGAATTGAAGGGTTACTATTTGATATTTTCTAATGTAACCGATAATTGATAAACGCCATTCAATAGCGGCTTTTTACAGAAGTGATTTTTGAATCTTATTAAATAAAAAAGAGGCTGCTCATGCTTTTGAGACAGCCTTTTTTTTTTATCATGAGCGTTTGCTCATATTAGTACCTGTACATTTCTGCTTTGAAAGGTCCTTCCTTGCTGATGCCAAGGTAAGAAGCCTGTGCATCGGTCAGTTCGTCGAGTTGCGCACCTACTTTCGACAGGTGAAGACGGGCAACTTTTTCGTCGAGGTGCTTGGGAAGTACGTAAACCTTGTTTTCGTAATTGGCGTGGTTGGTCCACAATTCAATCTGCGCCAGTGTCTGGTTGCTGAAAGAATTACTCATGACAAAGGAGGGGTGCCCGGTGCCACAACCGAGGTTTACCAGACGGCCTTCTGCAAGGATGATGATGTCTTTACCATCAACATTGTAGAGATCAACCTGTGGTTTGATGACATCTTTAGTATGCCCGTAGCTGGTATTCATCCAGGCCATGTCGATTTCGATATCGAAGTGGCCGATGTTACATACAATGGTTTTATCCTTCATCAAACGAAAATGCTTTTCGGTGATGAGGTCGCGGCAACCACTGGCGGTAACCACGATGTCTGCTTCTTTCACTGCATCAATCATCCGCTTTACTTCAAAGCCGTCCATTGCAGCCTGTAAGGCACAGATCGGATCGATTTCAGTAACGATGACGCGGCAACCGGCACCACGCAGGGAGTTGGCTGATCCTTTGCCCACATCGCCATAACCGCCAACAACAGCTACTTTACCGGCCATCATCACATCGGTAGCGCGGCGGATCGCGTCAACCAGGCTTTCCTGGCAACCATATTTATTATCAAATTTAGATTTGGTAACAGAGTCATTCACATTGATGGCAGGAATGGGCAGGGTACCTTTGGCCATCCTTTCATAGAGGCGGTGTACGCCGGTAGTTGTTTCTTCAGAAAGCCCTTTGATATGCGATACGAGTTCAGTATACGTATCAAATACGATATTGGTGAGGTCACCACCATCGTCAAGAATCATGTTCAGGGGGCGATCGGCACCACCAAAGAACAGGGTTTGCTCAATACACCAGTCTGCTTCTTCAATGGATTGACCTTTCCAGGCAAAAACACCAATACCTGCAGCAGCAATGGCAGCAGCAGCATGGTCTTGCGTAGAGAAAATGTTGCAGGAACTCCATTTTACTTCGGCACCCAGGGCAACAAGGGTTTCAATCAGCACGGCTGTCTGAATCGTCATGTGCAAACAACCGGCTACGCGTGCGCCTTTGAGTGGTTGTGCGGGACCATATTCTTCACGGATGGCCATCAAACCGGGCATTTCGGCTTCTGCAAGACGGATTTCCTTACGCCCCCATTCGGCGAGGCTGATATCGGCTACCTTGTATTTCAGGTTAAAATCAATGGTATTTCTTGTAACTGTTGACATATCTGCTTAAAATTTTGCGCAAAGGTAATGGGTTACCGGGTAATATCCTAACTTTTTGAGGAGGGTTTGGCATTATACCGGAATTGAGTAACCAGGCAATATCAATGCTCCGCAGGAATAAAACATCCTCTTCATTACTGCAAAAAGCCTCCCGATAGGGGAGGCTTTTTGCAGATCATCAATTATGTTTTAGAAACTGTAACGAATACCAAGGTTGGCACGCCATGTTTGTGTAATACTGTTGATGCTTTCGAATGAACGTACGGGCAATTGACCGTTGATCACATTCATACGGTAAGTAGGATTACCCGCGGCATTCTGACCCGCATACGCAAGGATACCACCATTGCTGTACACCTGGCGACGACCAACGCCCCAGTTGTTGTTGAGCAGGTTACCAAAGTTTTCAACCTCAAGGCTCAACTGGAGGGTTTGGCGGGATTTGCCTACATTGGTAAAAATGTCCTGCAATACCCTGATGTCCAGGTTATGCTGGAAGGGCAGGAGTGCACCATTTCTTTCCATATACTGGCCCTTACGTTTGCTCAGGTATTTATCCTGTGCAACAAAGGCAAAGAAAGCATCACTTTGTTGCTGTGCAGTATAGGAGAAAGGCGTACCGTTAAAGGTTCCGCTGTTCGTTACAAAAGTAATTTCGGAAGGATTGTTAGGAATATACAGCAGGTCGGAGCTGTTGCCATCGCCATTGATATCGTTGGAATAACGGTATTGGTAGCGGCCCTGGTTAAAGCCTGTGTACACTAATGAAATAGTAGTACCCAGGTGCTTCAGGTATTCTTTCCTCCAGGTAATATACCCAACAAAACGGTGTGGGGTAGCAAATTCTGAAACAGAGAGCGGGAGGCTGTTCTGTCCGGTTACGCTGGTTACGTTGCTCCATACGCTCGCTGCCTGGGCACCGGGGTTACCCGTAATGTCCATAGCATGTGTGTAGGTATAAGCGATAGTCGCATCCCAGTTTTTGCTGAAACGCTTGGCGAGTTGTGTCGTGAATACAAAGCCACCACCTTTTTTGGTATTGGTAAGTACGATCGCTTCAGAGATACCGGCGTTAAGCCTGCGTTGCGCAAATACCATTGTCGGACGGTTGTCGATGGCATTGCCATTGGCTGAAAGTTTGCCGGTAAATGGTGCCTGGTTGGCATTGTATTGAAACAGCGCGTTTACATCTTTTGTAGCAATCGCTTCTACTGTCAGGATCAGGTCGTTGCTCAGTTTTTTATCTACGGCAATACTGGTACGGAACACCTGTGGCATTTTGAAATTGGGATCAACAGTTGCAATAGAGCCGGGTGATACTGTACCCGGTGCTGATGGGAACAGATTGGGGAAATCCGTCTGCAGTTTTGTGGGGTTGTTGTAATAACTGCCAAAACGCAATGCAGCAGGAACCTGTGCGCCGGTCAGTTCAACCGTATTCTGGATCACACCACTGTTGGTAGGCATATTGGTAAACCATACAAAGGGGAAACGGCCACTGAAAAGACCCAGACCACCACGGATCACGAGATCGCGGTTGCCGTTTACATCCCAGTTAAACCCGATGCGCGGGTTGAAGAGGAAACGGCTTTTAGGCCATTTACTCACGTCAAGTTTTTGCGGATTGCCCTGAAGGTCGGCAAAGGTGAGTGCAGAAATGGCGGGATTGGCAGACAGGTCATTGAGGAAGAGCGGTTTATCCACACGCAGACCGAGCGTCAGTTTAAAGCGATCACTGGTGCGGATCTCATCCTGCAGGTAGAAACCCAACTGACCGAAATCAAGATCAGCCACGGCGTTTTTACCGGCATAAGGATAAGTATACCCTACGGCATTGGGTGCATTGTTGGCTAAGAAATCGGCCAGGCTGCTGAAGCGGTAGTAGCTGGTTGCGTAACGCTGGAAGCTGTTCGCCACTTTAATCTGCTGGTATTCAAAACCGGCACTGAGCGAATGCTTGCCAAGGTTGTAGGTAATATTATCGTTGATCGTAAAGTTCTTTTCATCCACTTTGTTGTTGCGGCTGAAAAGCTCGTAACCAAAACTGATGTAGTTGTCGCGGTTACTGGCTGCACCATCCTGGATATCCACAAAGGGGAACAAAGCACTTTTGCTGCTCCTTTCGGGATCGATCTTGCTGGTATACGTTACGAGCAACTGGTTGTTCAGGTTGTTGCTGAAATTGCTTTTCAACTCTGCTGTATAAGAAGCCACCTTGGTGGTATTACGGTAATTACTGTTTTCGTAACTCATACTGTTGCGGCTCCAGCGGTTGCTTGAACTGCGGGGATTGGGTGCGCTGGTACCATTGAGGAGCTGGTCATCATCGCCCTGACTATAATTGTAGCGGAGGGTGAGGGTATGCCCCTGTACGATGTTCCAGTCCAACCGGCCGAGGATACGGTAACCCTTGGTCACAAAATTACCCAGGTTTTCGTATGGGCCGGTGGTATAACCGTAAGTCGTTTTGAGTACATTGCTCAGGTTGTCAAGATCACTGGCCAGTACACGTGAAGTGTTGGCATCGGGTGCTACACCGGGACGTGCTGCTTTGAACACGATACCGGGTGCTTCCCTGTCTTCATATTCACCATTCAGGAAGAAGAATAATTTGTTTTTAATGATGGGACCACCAATGCGGCCACCATAGAGACGGCTTTTAGACTGCTCTACCGTTGGTACGGAAATGCCATTGGTCTTGCGGCCTACGAGCCCCTGGTCGCGCGTGAAAGCATATACACTTCCATGAAATTCATTGGTACCCTTACGTGTAACAGCGGCGATATTGGCACCCGTAAAGTTGCCCAGCTTGCTGTCGTAAGGAGAAATAGCCACAGATATCTCATCGATGGCATCTAAAGAAACAGGCTGCAATGCACCACCGGGCAGTGGGGCATTGGAGAGGCCAAAGTTATTGTTGAAGTTGGCACCATCAATCGTGATGTTGTTGTAACGGCCATCGCGACCGGCAAAGCTGTTGCCGCCACCACCCTGTGGTGTAAGGTTGGTGATATTGGTCAGGCTCCGGCTGATGTTGGGGATGGTATTGATGATACGCTGGTTAAAGTTACTCCCTGCGCCATTTTTAACAGTACGTGAACCCCTGTTAGCAGAAACCGTAATGTTTTGCAACTGTGTGCTGGCATCTGTTGAAGAAAAATCTACCCTTTCCTGACCGCCCAGTTGGATGAAGATGTCACTTTTGGGGTCGATCGTTTTACCGATAAAGGTAACTTCTACCCGGTATGGTCCCCCGGAGGCGAGATTCGACACATCGTATTTGCCCCCTTTACGGGATTTGGTGAGGTAAACCGTACCGGTGGGTATATTGGTTACCTTAATCGTGGCACCTTCCAAACCAATATTATTGGCGTCAGTAATGGTACCGGTAATGCTGCCGGTGGTTACCTGTGCCTTCAGCAGGAAGGGAAGGGCAAACAGGGCAACAAGAATGGGTAAAATTTTCTTTAAAAGCATATGTAGTTGTAATTTACGGTGCAAAGAAAGCAAATAATCACTGAATAAGTTTATAGTTTTTTTAACATTCTATGGGCAAACTGAGGGGCAGGAACGCTGCTTTGGATTTATTAAGGCAATGTAAACAGCGAAAATAGTGGTTGATACCGGTTACCCGGGTCTGTAGCATCCTCCGTAGCAATCGGGGTATATTTGGGTGCCGGCCGGCTTTTTTCTTTATCTTTTCCCGGGCTGAACGGCGGCGCTAAACTATTTATAAACAATTGGTTCAGATAATATATATAGTATTAAGATAGAACACCCGGGCGTAATATATAAGGTCGCTGCGTGTCTGCATTTGGTTAAATGCAAATGCTTTTCCCGGGAGCAGGACAGGCTTTCTCAAAAAAAGATTCTTTTTCTGTTTTGTGAAGACAGCACCAGGGGTGTTGCTCCGCCAACATTTCCTTATCTTCATCGCTAAAACGAATAGGTATGGCGTTAAGCAGGATATGGGCGGCCTTTATCATCATTGCCTGCATCGTAGCAGGGGCAAAGTTCTGTTTCTTCCCGGGGCAGGACGAAATTTTCAGCCGTATGTTTACGGGTACATCAAAAGATGAGTTCAATTACATTGCCGTGGGCAATCCCAAGCGCTTCACGGGCGACTCACTCAAAGCCTTTGAAAAAAAAGTAGAGAATTTTGGCTTCCGGCGCAAAGACAAACCCGAAGATTGCAAATTCATCATCGCCGAAGATGTACAGGCAGATACGGTACAGCGTCTGCTCACCAAAAATAACCTGCTGCGGGTGGTGGACTATGGCTATATCCTCAAGCGTCTGCACAAACCGGTGGATGGCGTAATTGCCACCTGCAAAAGTGCGGTGGATATCTGCATTGGCCTCATTGGTATCATGGCGCTTTTTATGGGCTTTATGAGCATCGCCGAAAAAGCGGGCGGTATCAACCTGCTCTCCCGTATCACCGGCCCTTTCTTCTCCCGCCTTTTCCCGGGCGTACCCCGCAATCATCCGGCCAACGGACATATGATCATGAATTTTGCAGCCAACCTGCTCGGACTCGATAATGCTGCCACCCCCTTTGGTATCAAGGCTATGGAAAGCCTGCAAACACTCAACCCCGATAAGGAGCGGGCTTCCGATGCACAGGTTATGTTTCTTTGTCTCCACGCATCCGGACTTACCCTGATACCCGTGGCCATTATCGCGGCAAGGGCTGCGCTTCGTGCCGCCACGCCAACGGATATATTTATACCCTGCATGATCGCCACTTTCTGTGCCACCATCGCCGCACTCATTATGGTGGCTATACGCCAGCGCATCAACCTGCTGCAACCGGTTATCCTGTTCTGGGTGCTGGGCGTTTCAGCGGTTATCGCGTCACTGGTGGTCTTTATCCATTCACTTTCCACCCTCGGGGTCAACCTCTTTTCCGAAAAACTGAGCAATGGCCTCATCCTCCTCATCTTCCTGGTGATTGTACTGGGTGGGCTGTATAAAAAGATCAATATTTTCGATGCTTTTATTGAAGGCGCTAAGGGGGGCTTTGACACAGCGGTCCGCATCATTCCCTACCTTGTAGGTATGCTGGTAGCGATCAGCCTGCTCCGCACCAGTGGTACTTTCGATGTCATCATCAACGCCTTCAAGCAAGGTTTTGCGCTGCTGGGAGCAGATACGCGTTTTGTAGATGGTCTGCCTACAGCGCTCATCAAGCCCATGAGCGGAAGCGGTGCGAGGGGCATGATGATCGATACCATGAAATCCTCCGGCGTGGATTCTTTCGCGGGTCGGCTGAGTTGTATCCTGCAGGGTTCCAGCGATACTACTTTTTATGTTATTGCTGTGTATTTCGGGGCAATCAACATCAAAAATACGCGCTATGCCATCGGCACTATGCTCCTGGCCGACCTGGTGGGCATCATCACATCCATCATCCTCTGCTACCTCTTTTTTGGCAGCAGCGCCTGATGGCTGATCGTATATCCATCGATGCCCTGCGCAATAATGGACCAATACCTCGCGGCTACTACAATCCTGTTTAATTTCACAGGTGGCATCAATGCACAATTGTACCAACAGATTACTTTGGAGGGTATCTTTATAATACCATAATTATTGACACCCATGGCCCAACACCGGCATACATCCATTAACCAAAATGTACGCCATGCTCACCAAATTGCTTTCATCAATCCGCCCGGTCGACCCGGATAAAAAACTGCACCGGAGACAATTGTTTACACTTTTTTTAAGTGTAATGCCACTACTCGCTGCCGGCAGAAAGGAACTGCCTGCCGCCGGCAACTCATCGGTTCACCCAAAATCTTACGGCTATGGTAAAGGTGCATACGGGGGCTAAATATGCCCTGCTGCTGTTGCTGTGGATCGTGGCTGCACCGGCAAGCGCACAACGCTATGGCAACTGTGGCTATGGCACCAGTGTGTATAACAACAATATTTGTAAAACGGCAAAACCCATCACACTGCCACCCAAAAGGGACGATACGCTTACGGTAAAAACGACCGGACCGCCACCGGCAATACCCAAAGTATATCCCAACCCTGCCGGACATTATTTTATGCTGCAACTACCGCCGCAATACCTTTCGCAGGCAGTAACCGTGGAGTTGTATAACAACACGCGCGACCGTGTGCTTGCCCGGCAGATTAAGGCTACCAGTCCGCTTCACAAAATCCAGTTGCCCTTGCTTGCCAATGGACTCTACGAGGTACGGATCAGCACTACTAAAAACACACAAACCATTTTACTGGACATTCAAAACTAACATCGCTATGGCTACTCCACAACGCCTTCCGGTACCTGGTGCCGATGATAACCAATGGGGCACACTCCTGAACGGTTTTTTACGGGTACTGCACGCCGAAAACGGCGGTATCCAGCAATGGAAATCCGATTCAGATCGCCCCACAGACCCCGACCCGGGCGAAACAGGCATCAACCTCAAAACGGGACTGTTTGAAGAATTTAAAGACGGCCAATGGGTAGAACTGACAAAAGATACTTCCTGTGTTTGTGCTTTGCAGGTGGTGGAAAACATCTGCCAGCAACTGATCAACACCGACCCTGCACTTTATAAATTGGTGCTGGCCAAAGGCTATTGGTCGGCCGCAGATGCCGGGGGTGGTATTTTTGTGTGGGATGCTGCTGCCACCAATACCCCCGATGGCGGACGGTACTTCAAGAGCCGCCTCAGTACTACCGGCCGCTGGGTACGCAAGTACCAGGATAATATTAACGTACTGCACTATGGTGCCATCCCCAACCGCGTGTTATCACCTGCTTTTGGCGGTACGTATGTCAATTCACAGGCACTCAGCCAGTTTACCAGCAAACCACTCTCCCGGTACTTTGCCACATTGGCAGATGCACAGGCCTGGTATGGCAGCGATGTGGTAACCGCCCTTGCCAATGAGCTGGATTACTGCGCCATACAGGCCACGATGGAAAATAACCTTGAAGTCTTTATTCCTGAGGGTGCATACCTGTGCAACCAATCCATCAAAATGATCCGCAAGCGGAAATTGTATGGAGTCGGAGAGCAAACAGTAATCCGGTTTACCGGTTGCGGAGCACTCGTTCCCCGGCAATCACCCAACTTTCCGGCCAACCTGAATTATGTTTATCAGGATAATATGTACATCGGGTTTCTGCACCTGCAGGGTGATTATACGTTGGGGCAACCGTTTAATGACAGCCGTTGCGGGATCAACTTCCCCGCTGCGGGCAACCAGTCAGGCCCCTACAGCCAGTCGGGACCGCTTGCCTACCTCTGCAAGATTGAGCACATTACAGTTGAAGGCTTTGCCGGGCACGGTGTCAAATGCATGGAACAATTCAATTGTGCATACGATTTTATATCGGTACACCATTGTGGCGGACATGGCATCTACCTGCAGGGAGGAAATACCACCACACTCCGGGGCTGCTATCCTGCCAATTGCGGTGCCGGATATGCCAGCTACCGCATCATTTCCGGGGCTACGATGATCGGCTGTAATGGCAATGATACACCCAATAATTATTGGGGATGTTTTGGCGGTACTGTGGAAGACAATGGTTATATCGCCTATCCCAATGTATACCTTGCCGGGTGCAATATCGAAGGGGCTGAAAAAAGTATCCGCTTACTGAGTGGGGGAGAGATCACTTTCGAGAATTGCCTGTTCCAGGCCAAACTGACGTACGATAATCCCTACTTCATCTTTGATGACGGTTATGCCTCCCGCATTACCCTTACCAATAACCGCATTTATTCTATTGGGGTGGATCCCAATACCGATCCCGATCCCCGGCTGAAGAAAGCCGCACTCATCAGGAATAGTATTGGTGTGTCCGGCCGTTACCTCATACTCGGCCGGAATGTTGAAGAACGGTTCAATTGGCTCTACCAGGCCATGTATGTGGATGCATCCGGACAAAATATTTATGGGGGCGATTATAAACTCGATATTCCGGGTATTTATTCCGAACAACCTACTTACGCTGTATATGCCACCACAAGCAAATCGCTCGCTGCCGAAAAAATGTATGTGGGCAAGGGTAATATTACTGCCCGCATCTTATCAGGCAACGATAGCCCGCAAGGTGTAGTGGAAGCACCGCCGGGCTCTATGTACCTGCGCCTCAATGGCGGTGCGGGCAGTACACTGTATATTAAGGAAACAGGTACGGGTACCACAGGCTGGGCTGCTAAATAATACCAGGTTGCCGGGCGCTATCCTTTCTGCGCAGAAACATTCATCCGGAACAGTTTGCCATACCCCAATAAAAAAGCGTTCTGTTCGGAACGCTTTTTTATTAAATACCATACATGGTTCTGTATGGATACAGCACTATGCCCTCAGGCCATATGCGCTTCAATCTTTTTTACAAAGTTCGATTTGGGTTGTGCACCCACCAGCTTATCAACCACTTCGCCATTTTTGATAAAGAGGATTGCAGGAATACTGGTGATGCCATAGTTCATGGAAATCTCGGGATTGTGGTCCACATTTACCTTACCGATGTTTACCTTACCATCGTACTCCTTTGCCAGTTCTTCAATAACGGGCCCGATTGCGCGGCAGGGGCCACACCATTCTGCCCAGAAATCGACTACTGTAAGTTTATCTGAAGCCAGCACATCAGTGCCGAAATTGCCATCTGTGAATTCTTGTGCCATAATGATTAAATTAATTGTTTGATATACGATAAATCTGTTTGTAACGGATTGCAAATTTAAGCCCAATTCGCCATTCATGCAGTTATGACATATCCACAGGGTGTGCGGAGGTAATTTTGTCAGGCCGGATTATGGCTTAAAAATGGTCATAGCCGGCAGGGCTTTGTTTGAAAAGTTGAAAAGCGCCATGTTTTCCCAGGATGAGCCATTGGTGGACGTATCGCTGCGGAACGCCACATATTCCCCGCCCCAGTAGCAGAACCCTGCGCCACCCGGTACCCGGCGGATACGCGTCGTGAGCGCCTGCATAAAGTTAAGTTGTCCCTGCGGGCTTGCCGGAAACCCGGGAATACACTGCTCGGGCAGCCCCAGCACATTGTGGGTATAATCCTTCCAGCCAAGGGTAAACGGATAAGCCGTTTCTGCAATACATACCGGTTTGCCCGTTTGTGTGTGCAGTACCTGCATGGCTGTTTCCACAGCATCAAGACTTTTACCATGCCAGATGGGATAGTAGGAGAGTGCCACCATATCATAATCTGTACCGGTCTGTTTCATGAGATTAAAAAACCAGTCTGCCCCCGCGGTACCGGCATAATGCAGCATAATCCTGGCAGTGGGCTGACCTTCCCGGCAACCCCGGATACCGGCTTTAAGCAGGGTGATAAAACTGGCCTGGTTGGCAATACGCCCGGTTTCCCAGAGCATCCCCCCATTGATCTCGTTGCCCACCTGTACATAATCCGGACGGATAAGCGTCACCACGCGTTTGGTGTATTGGTATATACTGTCCGACAGTAGGTTGATACCCAGCCCCTGCCAGGCTGCCGGTGTGGGCTGATTGCCGGGGTCAGCCCAGGTATCGGCATAATGCAGACAAAGCCATACTTTCATCCCTTTTGCGCGTACACGGCCGGCCATCGCCATTACTTCCGCCAGCGAACTGTGTACATCTGCCGGGTTATGCCAGAGCCGCAACCGCACCGTATTACAGCCATTGTCTTTAAACTGTGTCAGAAGATCTTTGGGTAAACTGTCCGCATCATAAAAACGCGTATTTACCGATTCAAGCAGCGGTAGAAAGGATAAGTCTGCTCCCCTGATCAATGCTGCGGGTAATACGACTGGCGGAGCCACAGATCCGGAAGAAGATTTTTGGCAAGCCATGGCCAGGCAGGTGGTAGTAAAGAATAGATACGAAATGATTTTGATATGCATAACAGATAAGCACAGGAGATCTGTGCGTATATAAAAGTACGAAACAATACCACCCATTCAGCCAAAATCCGTTAATTTTGCCCCCAATTACAAATCGGGCGCAAGTACATGAAGCATATCAGGAATTTTTGCATTATCGCACATATTGACCACGGGAAAAGCACATTGGCCGACCGTCTGCTGCAAAGCACGGGTACCATCAGCGATCGGGACATGCAGGCCCAGGTACTGGATGATATGGACCTGGAACGGGAAAAAGGCATTACGATCAAGAGCCACGCGATACAGATCAATTACAAACAGAACGGGCAGGAATATATCCTGAACCTGATCGATACACCGGGTCACGTTGACTTCAGCTATGAAGTAAGCCGGGCCCTCGCCGCCTGTGAAGGAGCTTTACTGCTGGTGGATGCCACACAGGGTATACAGGCACAAACCATCAGCAACCTCTACCTCGCCATCGAAAATGACCTTGAAATCATCCCGGTTATCAATAAGATTGATATGGACGGCGCCATGATACCGGAGGTAAAAGACCAGATTGTGGACCTGATTGGTTGTAAGGAGGAAGATATCCTGCTGGCCAGTGGTAAAACCGGTATTGGTATTGCAGAAGTACTGGAAGCTATCGTGGCCCGCATCCCACCCCCAACGGGCGATCCTGATGCACCCCTCCAGGCACTCATCTTCGACAGTGTATTCAACAGTTTTCGTGGTATCATCGTGTACTACCGGATTAAAAACGGCAGTCTTAAAAAGGGAGAAAAGGTGAAGTTTTACAGTACCGACCAGGAATATGAAGCAGATGAGGTAGGTATATTGAAATTGAAAATGTCGCCCCAGCAGGAAGTAAAATGCGGTGATGTAGGCTACATCATCACCGGTATCAAAAATGCAAAGGAAGTAAAAGTGGGGGATACGCTTACAACAGTGGTGAACCCTACACAGGAATACATCAAGGGTTTTGAAGAAGTAAAGCCGATGGTGTTTGCGGGTATCTTCCCCGTAGAAACCGACCAGTTTGAAGAACTGCGGGATTGTATGGAGAAGCTGCAGCTCAATGATGCCTCCCTGACTTTTGAACTGGAAACCTCACAGGCCCTGGGCTTTGGTTTCCGTTGCGGGTTCCTTGGACTGCTGCACATGGAGATTATACAGGAGCGGCTCGAAAGGGAATACAACCAAACGGTGATCACCACCGTACCCAACGTGAGTTTTCATGCTTTTACCACCAAAGGGGAGGAGATTCTGGTGAACAACCCGGCCGAACTGCCCGATCCCAGCCGCACCGACCGCATTGAGGAACCCTTTATCAAAGCGCAGATCATCACCAAGCCGGAATATATTGGTAATATTATGACGCTCTGTATCGGCAAGCGCGGTATGCTGATCAGCCAGAGCTACCTCACGACCACACGGGTAGAACTGAATTTTGAAATGCCGCTGACAGAGATTGTATTCGATTTTTACGATAAGCTCAAAAGCCAGACACGGGGGTATGCTTCGTTCGATTATCACCCCATTGGTTACCGCGAAAGCGATATCGTCCGGATGGACATCCTCCTCAATGGCGAAAAAGTGGATGCCCTCAGCGCACTCATCCATCGTAACCGAGCGCAGGAGTTTGGCCGTAAACTTTGCGAAAAACTGAAGGAATTACTTACCCGCCAGCAATTCCAGATTGCTATACAGGCCGCTATCGGCGCCAAAGTCATTGCCCGCGAAAACATCAGCGCCATGCGCAAGGATGTAACAGCCAAGTGTTATGGTGGCGACATCAGCCGTAAGCGTAAACTGCTCGAAAAGCAGAAGGAGGGTAAGAAACGCATGCGCCAGATCGGTAATGTGGAAGTACCACAGGAAGCCTTTTTGGCCGTATTGAAATTAGACGATTAATAAACGCATTATCATAACCAAACGCACAGCAATGTCCGACATTTCATTAACGCCAGACATGACCATTGAGGTACTGGTTCGCATCATTACCAAAGGCAACGATCAACCCCTTACCGGCAGCGACTACAGTCTCCGCCTGTTTGACAAGGATATATTTGACGACGACTATCTCGGTGAAAGCGGGTTTGACGACAAGGGTGTTGCCCATATCCGGTTTACCCATTCCGCCTTCAGCGATCCTGGTAATTGGGAAGAGCGTCCGGATTTTTATTTTGTACTGCTCAGATCCGGCGTGCAGTTTTTTCAGAGCAAAGTAATGGAAGATGTTGATTTAGAAGCTGTTGAGCAATTTATTTCCGGAAAAGGAGAGGTGATTGACCTGGGTACATTCTTAGTAGATCTGCCCTGAGATTGCCTTTAGAATCAGCAGTAAAATGTAAGGGTATTGGGGGTTGGTCAAAAGGCCAATAATTGTGCTGAGAACTGAGTAATAGCTGGAATTATTCTTCGATGCAGTCCTTAGGTTTGATATAATAAAAAACGTCTATTTCTTACCGGTTATTTTGTACTTTGCATAAACACTTAATTATATGAATAACAACAAATTGCTGACAATACTAATTGCAACAATATTAGTAACAGGATGTACTAAACAAAATTCAAACGCTTTGGCAGAGGGTGACTCATTATCTGAGGAGGTAAAATCACTTGAAACTTCTCCAGATGCGCAAAGATTAGCATTCAGATTACTTTCAGATGAAGCTAAATATACTTTATGGATTAAACAAATAGATTGGGTAATACAAAGCGATAACTTATCTGATGCACAGAAAAATATCCTTTCAGAGTTGAAACAATTTATATCGCCTGCTATATTCCAATCACCTGACGATGCTGTTACAGCAAGAATCAAAGTAAAACTTGGGGAGTGGAAAACGAAAGCAAGTGAGTTATTTAATATAGCTTTCTTAAGGTGCATTGTTACTGAAATACATACGCACCAGTATATTTATGATCTACTTGCAACTCCGATAATAAACCCTTCCGTAATTCAGTCTAAAAATGTGGTAGCAGCAAATGGATGTTCATGCCATATAAATGATGATTGGTGTTCTACAGCTTGCCAAACAACAAGCTGTGATAAATCCAATCGTGGCTGTGGTACATTCTGGCTGAGTAGTTGCGATGGGAAATGCGCCCCTGTCCCAATCATTATTAGTAAAACAATGGAAGTCGGGCAATAATATTGGGAGTATAGTGCTATTGAGAAGATTAGGAATGATTCTTAAGTGTAGAGGTGTGTGGATTAATACCTGCTAATAACAATTTTAAAATGTTAAAAAAAGTTTATCATTTTCCGATAATATTATTCATTGTTATTTCGGGATGCATATTTAATGAGAATGGTAAGCGAAATGGCTCAGCTAAGGTTAAATTCAAAAATGACACAATTGATTTTGGAATAATACGCCGTAATGATACTGCTTTTGCTGTTTTTGAGCTAACGAATATAAATCATGACCCATTAATCGTAAAAAATGTAAAAGCTGATTGCGGGTGTACTAAAATATATTACCCGAAAGACACGCTATATGCTAACGATAGTAAGATTATCAAGATTGTTTACGATAATAAAAGTACTTCTGATTCCGGGTTAATCCAAAAAACAATTTTGGTACAGACTAATTCATATCCATCCCTGCATATATTGGTTTTTAAAGGAATCGTTCATTAACTTTAGCTTTAAAGCCCTTATCGTTTATGCTAAGTCACATCAAAGTTTTTGATCATTTCCTTTTCAATAAAATTAATCAGGTATGGAGCAATGCTGTTTTTGATTTTGTTCTTCCACCACTCAGGGATGCAAAATTCTGGATACCACTCTACATTATCCTACTCATTTATGGCATCCATTCTTTGAAAAAGAAAGTTATTTTTTGGGTGCTTCTGGTTGCAACTGCTATTGGTACCTCCGATCAGTTAGGTATGCTGATAAAAAACAGTGTCCAGCGTTTGCGACCCTGCCAGGTTGCGCAACAGGCAGCTACCGTAAGGTTATTGCTCGAAAGGTGTCCCAGCAGCTATAGCTTTATTTCTAACCATGCCGTAAACCACTTTACATTTGCCATATTTATAGTACTTACGCTCCCGTTCCGCAGACGTTTGTTTTCATGGCTATTCATCCTTTGGGCAGGGATTATTGGCTATGCCCAGGTATATGTTGGTGTGCATTACCCCATTGATGTGTTGTGCGGAGCTTTTGTTGGATGTGCTTTAGGATATTCTTTCGGGTATATTTTCAATAAGTACGGCCACAAAATATTTACGTAGTACATATATCAGTATTAAAGATATCCTGATATATGTACTACATAAAATAGTATTTGTGCGGAGATATGAATTGAGAAGATGTAGTCTGCAAACTTTTATAGCCTTGAAAAGATAGCCATATAATCAAACTTTTATCTTCTTCCACCTCCCTTTTTTAAACAGGTACCAGGTAGCTAAAGCAATAAAGGTTTCAGCCGCCGGAATAGCGATAAAAATACCTGTTGTCCCCCAATCGGGATTCTTCGACAACAGATAGGCCAACGGTATCTGGAACAACCAGAAGCCAATGAAGTTTACCCATGTTGGACTCCGGGTATCACCTGCACCATTCAGCGCCTGCATCATCACCATACCAATGCCATAGAAGATATAGCCAAAGCCGATGATCTGCAGTGCTTTTGCCCCCACCGCTATAACGGCAGGATCGGGGGTAAAAATGCCAATGATCGGTGTACTGAAAAATACAAAGAGCACGGTCACCATCGCCATAAAGATCGCATTGTATTTGGCCGTCAGCATCACGCTTTTCTCTGCGCGTTCTACCTGGTTGGCGCCAAGATTTTGTCCCACCAGGGTGGCCGCCGCATTACTCAGTCCCCAGGCCGGTAGTATAAAGAATACCACATTGCGTATCGCCACCTGGTAGCCCGCAGAAGAAGTGGTGCCACCGGTTTGTGCCACCAGTCTGGCCAGTACAATCCAGCTTGCGGAAGCGATGATGAACTGCAGCGTGGCAGGCCAGGCGATATTGATCAGTGATTTAATGATAGGCCAGTCGGTTTTGAAGTGTACCGCTTTGATGTGCAGCAACCCCTTACCACGAAACAGGTAGTAGCATTGGTACAGTACCCCCGTACCCCGGCCGATAACCGTTGCAATAGCTGCTCCTTTGAGGCCAAAGAAATGGATAAAGATGGGACAGAGGATGATATTGATGATACTGGCTATCCAGAGACTACGCATGGCCATAGCCGCATCTCCCGCGCCCCTGAAAATGCCATTGAGCAGGAAGAGCAGGATGATGACAACGCTGCCGCCAAGCATAATACGGGCAAACACGGTGCCATCGCGGATTACATCTTCACCCGCCCCCATGAGCCGCAACAGATCGCCGGCAAAGACAATCCCGGCAGCACTCAGTAGCACGGTTATCACCAGCGATACAAGCAAGGATTGCATACCTGCTTTGGTAGCCGCCTCATAGTTCTTTTCGCCCACACGCCTTGCTACAGTAGCGGTAGCCGCTGTGCTGAGCCCGATGGCTACCGAATATACAATGGTAATCATCGATTCGGTAAGCCCCACTGTAGCAATGGCCGACTGCCCCAGCTTACCTACAAAAAACATATCCACCACGGCAAAAACACTCTCTAAGCTGAGCTCCAGGATCATGGGAATGGCGAGTAAGAAAACCGCTTTGCGGATACTGCCCTGTGTATAATCCTGCTCACCACCTTTGAGCGCCTGCCGGAATAAAGTAAAAAAAGACCGTACGGTAATACCCGTACCGGTATTGTGTTGTGTTGTCATACTACCCGATTTTGTACATAAAAAAAATGGTGCGGCCAGGAGGGCGGCACATTAATCAGTTGTTGTTGGTCTCACCCCATCGCAATGGGGCGATGATTAAAACTTCATATTCGTATACTTTGCAGACAACAAAGATGCTGTTTTCCGTACAAATACAAAAAAAAATTATGACCGGCGGATGGCGGGCAGGATTGATGTCCACATTATCGCCTGTTTCTATAACAATATCACCCCCTTAAGGCTTCCTGCCCGCCTTTGCAATCCCTGCCATGATACGGCAACCCCATTGGCGTTGTCCATACGTACACCCAACCCGGACGGGATGACACAATGATCATGCGCCTTCTTCCACTCATGGGTGATGCAAAGTCCAATACCATTACCTTTGCCCCAAAAAAAGCATGTTGAGATTTCTAGCCGCGTGTATCATCATCGCAGTATTGTCCGTTCCGGCACAGGCACAGTCCCTTGCACAAATCAAAAAAGAACTGGAAACCACACCCGATCCCATTGGTTATGTCAAATTCAAACTGAAAAAGAAATTCCATATTGACACGATAACCGTTGTGAGTACGGCTTCCTTTATGGGTATTGCGGATAGCTTAGCCTATAAAGGGAAAGTGGGTAAAGTGTATGGCCCTTTCAAGGGTAACAACATACTGGTAAAAATACTCATGAAAGCCCCGAATACTTTCTATCATGTCAGCCATATTTTATTGGATACCTCCCTGTTCAGGCCACGTTTTGCAGATTCTCTTGCTACTGCAATTGCAGACAAACTTAAAAGGGGGGAGGACTTCCGGTCGCTTGCATCAAGCTATAGTTCCGATCATGCATCTGCCACACAGGGGGGCGACCTGGGCTGGTTTGTACGCGGCATCATGCTCCCGGAAATGGACAAACAGATTGCCAAAAGAAAGAAGGGAGAAGTTTTTAAGGTGTGGAGCGCAGCAGGCTTACACATTGTGAAAATAACCGATAACCCTAAACAGGACAATGGTTTTGCCCTGATGTTGCGGGTCATCATGTAACCACAGGTATTTCAGGATTCTGCCATCATCGTCACTATCGGATAATCTGATATATTACTGATCTTTGCTGATCTCCACCCAGGTATGGTCGGCCAATAGTTTTACGGAAGATACATATTGTTTAAACGGACCGGCGCCACCCCATTCATCCGGACTCACCAGCGACAGCATATATGTATCATCGTGTTTTTCGTAGAGATGATAAACCTGACCGATATTGGGTTTGAAGCGCAGTGCAGCCTCATAAATCATCAGGCTCAGTTCTTTGCGTTTTTGTATCGCATGCGCCTGTATGGCCAGTAATTCAATTTGTTTGCGGATCTGGTCAAGCTGCATATTCGTCTGTTCTTCCATCGCCAGCAGTGCCTTGTGTTTAATCATGCCTTCCTCTGTAGGCTTGATCACAGCGCCACTCACAGAAGAGGCATAGGGCAGCACACTCAACTGTTTGTGGTAATACTGGATATTCGTATACGGCTCACCCGCCTCGTTGAGTCCCTGCTGGGTCAGCTTCATATACCCATTGGGTTGTATTTCCTTCAGGATGTCCCAAACCAGTTTACCCGCTTTCATCGCCACCACTTCAAAGCTATGACTACCGGAAAAATCGCCCCTGATCGTGTCGGCTACTTCTGCATGTTCAAAAGGGTGTTCCTGGCCGTCGGGTACAAACTGGTAAGCCGTTTTGTAAGATTGATTGTCGTGCGTAAGCCAGGTGAGGCTGATCATGATGGCCAGTTCATCTGCCGTTTTTTCCATCTTGTAGATGCTGCTCCTGGGGGGTACGCCTTGCTGGTAATCGCATTTCTCCGGGATCAGTTGCCAGGAGTAAAGAAAATTATATGCTTTGGGAAATGTCATGCCGGGTTTTAAAATCGTTTGTGGTATTACAAAGTTCGGCATTATTTGTTTAAACGTCGGGTATAACTGAATATTATCAGCCGCCAAAAAGTTCCTGCACACCATTGCCCCATTTGTTTTCATGCTCCAGCAGCCAGCGCTTGCGCCAGAGATCACCACCATACCCCACCAGGTCGCCATTGCTGCCAATTACGCGATGGCAGGGCACAATGATGGATATGGCATTCTTACCATTGGTGGTACCTACAGCCCGAATGGCTTTGGCATCGCCCGTACGTTTGGACAATTCCAGATAGCTGATGGTACGGCCATAGGGAATATCCAGCAGTGCTTTCCATACCTTTTGCTGAAAATCTGTACCGGGTTGCGAAAAGGCAAGGTCGAATGTTTTACGCGTACCGGCAAAATATGTCTGCAACTGCTGCATACATTGCACGGCCACCGGCGGTATATACGGCGCATCGGTATGTATGTCGTTCTCGGCCAGCTTTGGTCCTTTCCAGGAGTTTACGAAAAGGAGGGAGCAGAGCAGGTCTTCTGTGGCGCCGATGGACAGTATGCCCACGGGCGATTGATAGTATGTGGTAGTGGTGAACATATTAACCTATTTTTGCGCCATTGTCTGCCGGCAGCGACGGGTGAAGGAGTACCACATCATGGTTTTCGTTATATACACCCAGTACCAGGCATTCGCTGAAAAAATCAGCGATCTGTTTGGGGGGAAAATTCACCACAGCAATCACCTGTTTACCTTCCAGTTCGGCAGGAACATACAGTGCCGTTATCTGTGCAGATGATTTTTTGATACCAAGTGCACCGAAATCAATCGTCAACTGATAGGCAGGTTTGCGCGCTTCCGGAAATGGAGCCGCCGACAGGATCGTACCGAGCCGGATGTCTATCTTTTCAAAATCTTCCCAACTGATCATCGTATGGTTATTCAGTTTTTGAATGGTATAATTATCGCCTGTTGGAGTGATCCCGCATATATCCTGAGCTGTATTACCGGTATCATCCAATGGGTGCCGCCAGTACTATTGCGTCGAGGTTGAGCGGACCGAACAGGTGTGGAAATAATTCATTGACGGATGGCGCCGGTTCATATTTCAGTGTTGCGCTGAGGCGTGTTTCATCCACATGCAGCAGCAGCAGATGGGTTTGACCGGCATAGTAGCGCTCCAGTACACCCGCAACCTGTTCTGCTGTACTCAGGTGAATAAATCCTTCCAATGCTAAAGAAGGTGCGGTATAATGACCGTCTGCCTGTGCCTGTTGCCAGGCCATTTGTGTTGTAACGTGGTAAATCATGATTCGAGTAAACCGGCAAGATAAAACAGTTCCTCCATCTTATAACGGTTGCTTTCGTTGTCAAAACATTTGCCCAGTTCCTCCAGCAACTGCTGGATGACTTTTGCATTACTGAGTGGTTTGTAATAGGAGGGAACAGGCGGTACAGCGACTTTCCGGAAATAATTATCGATCTCTTTGTGGGTATAGACCTGTCCGTTCAGCGGATCGATAAAGAAACTGATCTTGTCTGCGGCCTGTCCCCGGGGATTGAGCGCGTCGTGCTGCGGATCGAAATAGCCAAGGATAAACTGTCTGGGTATATTGACCGCACGTATGGGGATATCCAACTGGGCACATAAAACCAGATACAGAACACCATTACTCAGGGCATTACCCTTTTTGGATTCTACCGTTTTATTGATGAGGAAATCCTCGGGGTGGTCGTACACCAATGGGATACCTTTCAGCTTGAAATAATTATAAACAATACCGGTAATCACATTGGCCTGTTCCAGCGGGGTAAGGTAATTGCTCAGCTCCAGCCAGATGTTGCGGCGGATTTTTTCGATGTCCTGCATAACAAGGGATGCCTGTACATCCGGGTAATGGTAACGGGCCGCCAGTAAGGCACCCTCCAGCAGATTGCTGGTATTGCTTTTCCAGGTTGAGAAATCGGCGGAGAGGTCTTTAAAATGCAGACTGTGGATGAGGTTTTCAATCCGTTCCTGTACGTCAATATTGGTGGTATGTTCCCACAGGTGTTCTAAATTCGGGATGATGGCCTTACCCATGGAGATAATCCTGTTGCTGACCGTATCGTACACTTCCGCATCCGGATCATCAATCAGGTGAAATAATGCGGCAATTTCTTTTGTTTCATTCAAGGTCTCTCTAATTTTCTGACAATTTCGCAAACCGTTCTCAAAAACGGCGCATGTATTTTTCCACAACTGGGGGTAAGCCTTGCTGATGAAGTGTCATATACGCAGTAGTGGCTGATTCAGAGGGATATGATCAGCACAGGTATTTTTAATTCATGTCTTACGGAATTGACCGTTTCTCCGTATAGCATGTCTTTGATACCCGAGTGGCCATGGGCACCAATCACCAGCATATCTGCTTTATTTTCGGTAACCAGCCGTACAATTTCGCGGATGCGGTCGTTGTACCCCAGCAGCCCTTTCACACGGTACCCTTTATCGCTGAGTTGCGTTACATAATGTGCCAGTTGCTCACGGTCTTTATTGGTTTCAAAATCATCACTTTCCCTGCCCAGTATCCTCGCCGATGCGCTTTCCACGATGTGAATCAGGAGATAGTTTGCGGTTGGCCCACCCTGGGCAAGTGCGTGCGCCAGCAATTTCTCATCATCCTTGCTGAAATCCAGCGCTACAGCAATACTATTGAATTGTGGTATACTGAGCTTGAGCGTATGTTGCGGTACCGGGTGCAGGGATGCCAGCTTTGCCCTTTTTTGCCGCACAATAAAGGGATAGAAAAGGATATAGCCCAGCAACAGCGTAAAGAAGAGCGCCACCAGTATGACCGTGATGATTTTAACCGCATCGCCTGAGGGGAAGACATTCTCCATGGCCTGATTAACGAGCATTTTAACATTGAGGAACACCAGTACAGCGGCAATACACCAGGCAGCAATGCGGGTAATGGGTTTGATAGCAAAGATGCCCATCGTTTTTTTATCGCTCACAAAATGGATCAGCGGAACGATGGCAAAACCGAGCTGCAGGCTGAGGATTACCTGGCTGAAGATCAGCAGGGCATCTACCTTTTGTTCGCCATAAATCACAATCACCATTACCGCCGGTACGATAGCGAGCAAACGGGTGAGCAAACGCCTGGCCCAGGGGTTGATGCGCAGGCTCAGGTAGCCTTCCATCACAATCTGTCCGGCCAGTGTGCCGGTAATGGTACTGCTTTGTCCGGCAGCAATAAGCGCGATGGCAAAAAGTTTGGGAGCCAGTGCGCTGCCCAGCAGGGGGTGCAACAACTCGTGTGCCTGTTCAATTTCGCCCACATGCGTGTTGCCCGTTTTATAAAAAGCAGTGGCGGCGAGTATGAGAATGGCGGCATTAACCAGAAAGGCAATATTGAGGGCAATGGTACTGTCGATCCGGTTGAAACGCAGCGCCTGTTTGATGCCCTGTTCATCGCGGTTGATCTTCCGGGTTTGTACCAGGGCAGAGTGGAGGTAAAGGTTGTGCGGCATTACCGTGGCACCAATGATACCGATGGCGATATACAGCGCTTCGGCATTGGGCATGCCGGGGATCAGACCCCTTGCCACCTCTGCCATGTTTGGCTTAACAAGGAGTATCTCAATCAGGAAAGAAATGCTCACGACCGCTACCAGCCCGATGATAAAGGCTTCCATTTTGCGCATACCCAGTCTTTGCAGGAAGAGCAGGAGAAAAGTGTCAAAAACAGTGATGCTCACACCCCAGATAAGGGGTAAGCCGGTGAGCAGTTTTATACCGATGGCCATACCCAGTACTTCTGCCAGATCGCAGGCCGCAATGGCGATCTCGGCCAGCAGGTACAGCAAAAAGTTAACCGGCTTTGGATAGGCTTCGCGGTTGGCCTGCGCCAGATCGCGCCCACGTACAATACCCAGTCTTGCCGATAAACCCTGCAGCAGTAAGGCCATGAGGTTGCTCATCAGCAGTACCCAGATAAGGCTGTACCCAAACTTGCTGCCACCCTGCAGATCGGTGGCCCAGTTACCGGGATCCATGTAACCCACACTGATCAGGTAGGCCGGACCAAGGAATGAAAACAATTTCCGCCAGCCCTTACGGCCGCTGGTGGTATCTACGCTGCCATGTACTTCACTCAGCGATTGATCTGGTAAGGATTTATTGGGCATATTGTACAAATATGTTTTTGGCTACGGCATGGCTGAGCAGGTGACGTTTTTTACCAATCTGCAGTTCGAGCGAACCATCAAAGTCGAAGCGGCGCGTTACTTCCACTTTTACACCGATGGCAATGCCGTAATGGTTGAGTAGTTCTAAAATAGCGGTGGATTGATCGCCCACGCCGGATACGGACTGCGGACTGTTAAGGGCAAGCGTACTGAGGCTTACCTGGCGCTGGCGGTAGATTTTTCCGCTGCTGTCGGGTATCGGGTCGCCGTGCGGATCGAAGCGGGGATTACCAAGGAAATCGTCGAGCCGGGTGATGAGGGTATCGCTGCTGACGTGTTCCAGCTCTTCGGCAATATCGTGCACCTGTTCCCATTCAAAACCCAGTTTTTCCGAGAGGAAAAACTCCCACAAGCGGTGGCGACGTACAATATGTACGGCAGTCCGGTTGCCCTTTTCCGTCAGGTTAAATGCTTTGTAAGGCTCGTAATGCACCATTTTCTTCTCCCTGAGCTTTTTAAGCATATCGGTTACAGATGCCGGCTTGGCCTGCAGTTCCTTTGCCAGGTTGTTGGTACTGACCGTACCCGTATCCTGTTGCAAAAGATAGATCTGCTTCAGGTAATTCTCCTCGCTGATCGAAAACTTCATGGTTGTAAAGAATAATGTTAGGCAAACCTAAAAATAATTTCCCGGATTACCAACTATTACGCCAGCAACTCAGGCAAAGATTAAACCTGTATCAGTTTCATGCCTGATGTTTACATTCCCTCCTTAGCGCATTCTTAATTCTTCATCTCAATGATTTTTCCGTAAGCTATTTCGGTGGGATAAGTTCCCAATTTAAAGTATCTATGTTCTCTTTATACGAGGGTTTATTTTAAAGACTCCTAACTGGTACTCCATTTTTTTCCATAAATATTCAAAAGCATCTGCCCGCACCCGTGGTATGCCCGCCGTTTTACAACATCCTTTATTTCAATGAACTTTACCCTTTCTAATAAGCCGGTACAAAAACCAACTATTTTGATACACCTGTATTAAAAACCTGCATCAGCGGGGCTTTGGTTGCAACAAAATGAATGTTTTTGGTGCTTTACAGGCTGTTGGGGCTGCTGAAACACCGCCTGGGAGCGTTTTATTTTGGTGCTATGGCTGAATACCAACTATTTTGAGACACTACCCCTTAACGAACTGCATACCACCCCGATAGCTACTGCCCCCTTGGTTGTATTAGCGCAACGGGTAAAACAGCGGGCAGGATACACTTTAAGGGTTACTCCCGTCTTGATACTCATATCTTGCTACTTCTGTCTTATAACACCAGCGCATCATACAATGCCTTCGCCACTACAGCATCGTCAAGATAACCCTCAATGCCATGCCGGTTGCTGGTATGGTTGCGCACGCCATCGTAATTGCGGATGGCAGGGGTAATGTCAAAATGATCTTTGTCTAAGGGTTGCAAGGCCACCACATCACGATCGTCATAGGCATTGAACCAACCACCCGCAATACAGCCGGGCATGGCAAAAGGCGTATCCAATTTAGCCTGTATCGATTTCAATCCCAGCGGGGAGCCTACGGTAAGGTATTGCTTCACGAACCAGTCGGGGTGGTTGCGGAGGATGTTAAAACTCACAACAGTCCCCAGCGAATGGGCCAGTACTACACAGGGGCCGATACCCATTTCCTGGGTTACAAATGCATCAATCTTCCGGCGGATACCCGGAACACTGAGGTAGAGATACACATCGTAGGTGAACTTCTTCAGCGAGAGGGTACTGAGTTTGGTACCGTCTAATTTCTGAAGGATGGTTTGAACCCAGCCCCAGTTCAGCGGTCCGCGCTCGCGTACATCACCAGTAAAGCCTGCAGCAATTTCGGCCTCACTGATGTTTTCATTGGCGGCCAGTTCGAGCAGGAAATCGTTGAAGAAATTCAGGTCAGGCGTACCTGCTTCGCCCCTTGCTATTACATTTTCCATATTCTCCGGAAGGTTGGTCTGTTTGACAAGGGTATCCAGCAAGTCGCCATAAAAAGGGAATACAATGTCCAGACCGGCTGGCAACGACAGGCCATTTTTGGCTAAGCCGGCCACCCAGGCATTTACCCATTCGGTTTTGAGTGCTTGGGGGTCTTTGCCCTCCTGGGCACGTCCGTGAAGGAAGATCAGTTTCATCATAATGCTTTGGTTTTGATGGTTTGTTTGATGATGTTGATACCCTCCTGCGAAAAAGTCGTCCATAATCCCGGCAGTAGATGGGGCATGAGTTGGCTGAGCAGGGGTGTGTTGATACCCGTATCGATGGAGAGGTATGACCAGCCCTGCGTAAGCATGGGACAAAAAGGCGCGTGTGCTGTCTGTTGTATCGCTGGCGAAGCATCGCGGAGCATGGTGAGCATCTTTACATCAAAAAGTACGGGCTCGGGTTCCTGCTGCATGTAGTTAAATATGGAGCGGATGGCTTTATTATTGCCGGCCTGTGCATAGGCATAAGCGCTGTATAAACCGAGGGTGGGGTCGAGCGCTTTGTCGTTGCGCAGGTAACTTGCCGCACCCATAATGGCATGGCGGTCGCCACTGATGGCAAAAGCACCATGCCGGGCGGCGAGCGCTGCTGCTGCCCGCCGGTGGCCGATCTCTGCATCGCGGATACTGGCATCATCGTACCGGTTGTTGGTACGGCTGGGGAGGTAGTTCACGTTTACCACACGGTTATTTTCCACCATCACCGTGCCGATAAAGCCGGGGAGTATCGCAATGGGGGTACCGGTACCATCCGCAGTAATAAAGAGAAGCGTATGCGCTTTGTCTGAAGGAAACAGCCGCACGTGTTCATGATCACCTTCCGGGAAACGTTCAGAATGACCTTTGTCTAACAGGATATCAAAGTCGTTTGTACCGATAATGGTCAACCCCGTTTGGGTTTCAAAACTTTCGCGACCACGGGCATGAAAAAGTTTGTCTAATTCCCGGTCGATTTCGAGCGACATGTTTTTCTTCCCCTGTGGATTCAGTAAATGCTTTACGTCGAAACTGTAGTGATCGAGTAAACCGGTGCTGGTCATTTGTTCCCGCTCGCTGGTGTTGAAAACAGGGCTTTTTTCACCAGGGCTATTGTCGTCGTTGTCCACAGGAAGGGTCAGCGATTCGTCGTCGATCCGGGCGAGGTAAATGGGTGGATGTGAAGTGACTTCTATTCTTGGATCCTGGTTGAGCATGATGTTCACCGCTTGCGCGTCTAACGGTACCTGGCGTTCTAAGTACTTTTTCAGTTCGTAGGGAAAGACGACGGGCACCTTATTGGGGCCTTCATCAATCCTGGAAATGATGGCGGGTTCATCCCCATTCAGGCCCTTCAGCATACAGTGTGTAAAGATGCCGCGGTACTGCTGTGCAGCCATGGTACTGTCTTTTACCTCATACGCCGCATCCCCCGGTTTGGTGGCATAAAACATATCGATATCCGGTTGGTTTCCCGGCACCTGTACATTTGGAAAAATGACACCCCCCATTACAGAAAGGATGAGCGGGTTGGCCGGGGCAGAACGGCAGGCATCGGAAATGATGACGATGTGCGGGATACCGGTATTGTAAGCGAGGTATTTGGAAGAAGAAACATTGACTGCCTCATTGGGGTCTTCGGGCGCACCCGATAAGAGCCAGTGTTCATCATTGGGGCCTTTGAGGATACCATGCCCGGCAAAAAACACAATGAGCTGGTGGTAGGTTTTGGCTTTTACATATTTGTTGATGGCGGTTTTGACATCGTGCAGGCCAACCGGTTCCAGCTCGTCTGTAAGCAGGGTGGTGTCAAAATCCTGATCCGATGCCCAGGCATCAAAAGCCTTTGCTCCGCTAACGGCTGCTGCCAGCAGGGGCAGGCCTCCTGTTTTGTTGACACCGATGATGACTGCTGCTTTTTTCATGTATTGTGTAGTTGCGTTTCTTTATACCTGTTCTTACTGCTAAATTAAACATTCCTGCCGGGCTATCATCAGTAGAACTACGGAATCTCGGGAGGAGTATCCTGCGGGGGCATTATACGCTATCAGGGATAAGGGGTATCGGGTGCATTTTTTTTGTAGTAATCAAATAATAATTACCTTAGCCATGCAATGATAATACCGGTGCTGCCTGCTTCACTCACCTGTTGAACAATTGCGTTGATTTCAGGAAAATTTTTGTGGCTGGTGTTTTTAAAATTAGTACCGCAGTACAAATGCGATACCCATGCTGCTGAAAACAGGATGTCGTCATGATTGACTGCTATGCCATATAAAACAATTAAACCCGGATAAACGGCTGTTATGTATCAAAAAAACCGGTCAACACCAACACCCCCAGCAGGCCTGCCTTCGCTTACAAAGACAAACCAGCCTGTCTGCAACCATATTTACCAACGCTATTTTTAACCAAAACCTACAATGCAAATGGCATCAAAAAAAACAACGCCCGTACCCTCATTCCTGGTACGCGACCCCCAAACAGGCACATTAAGCCTCATCAGCACACAAAAGGGTAAAGACACCCTGACCGCTCAACCACCCGCAACCCGAATGTCCAGGGCTGCCGGCAGAAAAAAACAGGTGTTGATCCTCGGCGGTGGTATTTCCGGACTAACCGCCGCCTACGACCTCCTCAAAAGGGGGGAACACGAGGTTACCATCATCGAAGCCAATGGCCGTACGGGCGGGCGCTCGCTTACCCTGCGCAATGGAGACTCCTTCACAGAAGTACATGGCCGGGAAACCTGGACGCAGGAATGTGTACTTGAAACCGCTAAGGGTGCGCCATACAACGCCTACCTCAATGCAGGTCCCGGCCGTATCCCCTCTGCACACTATCACGTACTCAATTTATGTAAGGAACTGGCTGTGGATCTGGAAGTCTATATCATGCAAAGCAGGTCGAACCTGGTAGAAGGCCAGGGAGGTCCGATGGTCAACCGCCGGGTAGCCAATGATGTCATCGGGTATATTGCGCAAGACCTGTTTCAGTTCCTGCTCAGACAGGGGCAGGATCCCAATACCAATAAGTATATGCAGTTGCTGATACAGACGGGTGCGCTCACGGTTACCCGGGAAAGAGACAGGATTGTTAATGCCCTGTATAATGGCTCTCAACGCTCAGGTTACAAAAGACTGCCCGATACCCAACCGGGGGAACTTGTAATGCCGATTGAAAAAGACAAATTGGTCAGTTCGGAGTTCTGGAAATACCATTTTTACCAGCCCGAAGATTTTCTTTGGCAAGCCACGTCCTTTCAGCCGGTTGGCGGAATGGACATGATTGAAAAAGCACTGCTGGATAAAATATATACCCTTGGGGGTAAAATTATACTGAATGCACCGGTACAAAGGGTGGTGCGTACCGGCAGTAACCGCTGGGAGGTATTGTACAAAAAGGACGGTCAACTGCATACCATCGCAGGTGATAGTTGTCTTTGCAATATCCCCATTCCGTTGATGAAGGGTAAGCTGGATCTGAGCCAGTTCAGTGACGCTTTCCGGAGAAATGTAGAAAGGGTAAGGGATGCCAGGGATTTTCTGGCGCCTACCTGTAAAGTGGGCTGGCAGGCACCCCGGGAACTCTGGCAAAAACTGCCCACGAACCCCAACGACGCGGTAATCCCCATTTTTGGCGGTATCTCCTATACCAGGCACCCCATGACGCAGATGTGGTACCCTTCCGATCGTTTTCACGACGTGCTGGGGGTGCTTACCGGCGCATATAATTATGGTGACGATGCGGCAAGATGGGGCACCTTATCCCCCGCAGAAAGGCTGGCAGAAGCAAAAGAAGGTGCGCGGCAACTGCATGGCCAGGCTTTTGCCAACGGGTTGCGCAATGGGATTACCATTGCCTGGCAAAATATCCCCACGCAAAAAGGCGGCTGGGTTGATTGGAGTAAAGTACCGGTGGAGGGCAGGAATGAAGCAGAAAGGAACAGGGCCAGGGCGGCGGTGATGAACGCCATCCGCAGGGGCGACCGTAATTTTTATTTTATTGGCGACCAGGTGAGCTGGCTCCCGGGCTGGAAGGAGGGGGCAGTGGCTGTGGCACAGGAAGTATATGCCCTCATCACTAAAATGCCGGGATTTGCGATGCTGCAGATTGAGCAGGTGCCGGATACACAGGCATTGGTACAGGGACATACCTATTGATGCGTTTTTTGTGGTGGTACAATCTTCCATACAACATTGTATGGACATTATTCAGCAACAAGGCTCCACAATACATGGAGCCTTGTTGCTGATGTATAATACAGCATTACCGGTTGTGTTGGCTATAGTATTGTGGTTATGGCTCTTGTGAAAACAGCGGTAGCCACCGCAGCCGGTACAAATATGGGTAGTTTTTTCATACCAGCAACAGTACTAAGTACTGAGTACTCAGTCTGCCATCTTTTCTCAAAATAGATAGCCTACCCATTGATTATCAACCGGTTAAAAATTGGTGTTTCGCAAAAGGGGAATAACCGCAAAGGAAAAAATTTTATGGTGTGGCGGTATTGGATAAAAAGTGGGAGCGGGGAACTCCGGCGTCGAATAAAAAAAACTTCGGCAGCCTGTCAGCGAACTCCGGCGTCGAATAAAAAAGCTCCGGCAGCCTGTCAGCGAGCTCCGGCATCGAATAAAAAAGCTCCGGCAGCCTGTCAGCGAACTCCGGCGTCGAATAAAAAAGCTCCGGCAGACTGTCAGCGAGCTACGGCATCGAATAAAAAAGCTCCGGCATCCTGTCAGCGAACTCCGGCATCGAATAAAAAAGCTCCGGCCCCTTGTC
>JAAFIK010000033.1 GCA_013298665.1 Chitinophagales bacterium | reverse complement strand
ATTCCAGCCCAGCGCCCCGATATGTACGTGTGCCACCGTCCAATCCGTATAGTGACTGATGGCATTCACATTTTTTAGTGATAACATCGGCCCCTCAAACGTACTCATGCCATAGCAGGTGATGGCCACTACAAACATTTTGAGTACAGGGTCTTCTTTTACCTTATCCCATGCACCGCGGAGGGTGAATAACCCATTGAGCATCCCTCCCCAACTGGGCAGGATAAGCATAATGCTGAATACAACCCCCAGTGATTGCGCCCAATCCGGCAGCGCGGTATAAAGCAGGTGGTGCGGGCCGGCCCAGATGTAAATAAAAATCAGTGCCCAGAAATGGATGATGCTCCACCGGTAAGAATAGACCGGCCGGTTGGCGGCCTTGGGTACAAAGTAATACATCAATCCCAGGTAAGGTGTTGTCAGAAAAAAAGCAACGGCGTTATGCCCGTACCACCACTGTACCAGCGCATCCTGCACACCGGCATACCAACTGTAACTGTGGGTAAGTGAGGTGGGAATGGCAAAAGAATTGACAATATGCAGCATTGCTACAGTAACCCATGTGCCAATCAGAAACCAGATGGCTACATAGAGATGACGTTCGCGCCGGGTAAGGATGGTGCCGAACATATTGATCCCGAATACCACCCATATAAGGGCAACAGCAATATCAATCGGCCAGATCAGTTCTGCATACTCCTTACCCTGGGTGAGCCCCAACGGCAGGGTAATGGCGGCCAGTACAATAATCGATTGCCAGCCCCAGAAATGCAGCTTGCTGAGTTTGGTGCTCCACATGCTTGTTTTCAGCAAACGGGGCAGCATATAGTATACGCCTGTAAATATGCCATTGCCTACAAAAGCAAATATGACAGCATTGGTATGCAGGGGGCGCAACCGGCCAAAACTCGTATAGGAAATGCCAAAGTTCAATTGCGGGAAAGCAAGTTGAAAAGCGATGACCACACCCGCCAGCATCCCCACAATCGCCCATAAAACAGTGGCATAGCCAAAATTGCGCACCATCCTGTTGTCATAATAAAATTGTTCCGTCTGCATATTCATTGTCGTATTAGTTTATGGATTTGTCGTCGAAAAGGATACGCTGTGCCGGAGAAAAATCATCTTCAAACTGCCCCGTTTTTACACTCCACAAATAGGCCGCAAGGAAAAAAAGTGCTACAGTAAGGCTTACGGAAAGAAGAATGATAATGACAGTCATATGATTGGTATTATTCGCAAAGCTATCTCCGCCCTGAAAGAGAAAAAATGTGCAGCCTTAGCCATAAATATGATTTTCGTCAGTTTTTTTACGCAACCGCATACCAATATACCGGCTGCCCAGTGCAGTAATGCCCACAATGCCTATGGAAGACAGTGGCATGAGTATCGCAGCCACCATGGGGGTGAGTTGTGCGGTTGCAGCAAAATAAAGACCAGCAATATTGTACAGTACCGAATAGATAAACCCGGCAATAATCAGCCGTACCGCCCTCCGCGCAACAAGGATAAAATCATGCAACCGGTGCAGTTGTTTCGCCTCCAGCACTGCATCACAGGCAGGGGGAAACGAACAGGTATCGGCAACAATGGCAATACCCGTATCTGCCTGTTGCAATGCGCCCGCATCGTTCAGCCCGTCACCCACCATGAGTACCCGTTCACCCTGTTCCTGCAACTGTTGAATATAATCCAGCTTCAGTTGCGGCGTTTGCTGAAAATGTATGGATGCACCCGTCGGCATCAATGCTTCCATCTGCTTCCGGTATCGTTCATGATCGCCGCTGAGCAACGAAAGACGGAAGCCGGATAATCCCTGTAAAAGCTTGTTCATGCCCGGTTTTACCCGGTTGACAACCTGGAAACGGGCCTTTGTCTGCCCATCTATCCATACCAGCACCTCGCTTTCATCACTGCTGGTGTCACCGTTACCAATAAACCGGCTGCTGCCGATCTTAATATGCCTGTCGTCATTATAAGCTTCAATACCCATACCCGCCACTTCCCTGAAATGGGTGATCCTGCGTTTTTCGTACCGGCCGAAATGCTGCACAATCGCACGGCTGAGTGGGTGTACCGATTGGGCCATGAGTGAAAGTGCGATGTCCTTTTCTTCCGGAGTCCATTCGATCACCACTATTTTCACCGGAAGTTGCGCAACCTCCGTAAGTGTTCCCGTTTTGTCGAAAACGATATGCGAAGTCCCGGCCAACCGTTCTATCGTTTGGGCATTTTTAACAAAGCACCCGCTTCGCGAAAAAATGGCCGTGATATACCCGTAAGTAAATGTAGTACTCAGCAGCAGCGAGCAGGGGCAGGCTACAATAAGTATTGAAGTAAGCACATGCCAGGCCCTGGCAGGATCATGATACTGCCAGTATCCGAATGCCAGAAGGGCAATGGCAAAAAGAACAACGGAAAAATACCTGCTGATGGTATTGGACATGGTTGCCCGTCCGTTGCCGGTCTTTGCAAAAGCCTTATTGTTCCAGAGTTGGGTAAAGCCACTTTGTGAAAAAGGAGCGATGGCCACAACAGTAATACCTGCACCCTGTACTTTCCCGCCCGCATAAAGCAACTCACCTGTTTGTACAACCGTAGCTGCGGTTTCGCCGGTAATAAAGCTGTAATCAATCAATGCCTTTCCCTTCGAGAGCAGGCAGTCTACCGGAAGGATTTCCTGGTGATGGAGCAGAATAAGGTCATTTTTCCTGATATCCTGCACCGGGCATATCTGCTCCTCCTGGTCTTTCAATACCGTAACCGCAATGGGGAGAAAGGATTTGTAATCACGGTCAAACCGTAAGGCGTAGTAGACCCGGTTTTGCAGCGTACGGCCAATGAGCATAAAAAAGACGATCCCGCTCATGCTGTCGAGATAGCCTCCACCGGTACCATGAAGAATATCCCGGCAGCTCCGCGCAAATGTAATGGCAATAGCAAGGGCAATCGGCGCATCAATGTTCACATACCGCTGCCTGAAACTGTGCATGGCATTGGTGAAAAACTCACCGGCGCCATAAAAAACAACCGGTAGCGAGAGGGCAAGATTAATATACCGGAAAAATGAAACAAGCAGGCGATCGCCCGTCCCCCCAAGTCCCAGGTATTCCGGAAAACTGATGAGCATGATATTGGCAAAGCAAAACCCGGTAATGCCAAGTTTACAGGCCGCCTTTCTAACTGTAAAGCTTTGAGGCGCTGCATCGGCATCCTGCATGGAAATATGGGGTTCATACCCCATCGCTGTCAGCAGTTCAGCCAGTTGCCGCAGTGAAATGTTGGCTGGCTGATAGGCAATATGGACAGTTTTGGCAGGGAAGTTGACCCGCGAGGAAATAACAGCCGGGTTCATGGATGGCAGATTTTCCAGCAACCACAAACAGGAGCTGCAATGGATTTGTGGCAGGTGAAAACTAACCTGGTTTTGTTCCGGACTGGAAAAGGAAAGCAATTTACCCGCTATGCCTGCTTCATCCAGGAACTGAAACTTTGTTGGCGAAACATCGGTTACGGTTTTACCCGGCGATTCATTGAGGCAATAATAGTGATCCAGGTCATGTTCGTGCAGCAACTGAAAAACGGTCTTACAACCATTACAGCAAAAGAATTTATCGCCGGCAGCGATCGCCGTTCCGTTACAATCATCGCCACAATGAAAGCAGGAAGATACCAGTGGTGGCGCGGTGTTCATAAAAGGGTGCACCTCCGGCTGCAATTGCTGAACCTGGCATACAATTGTTCATCCTTACTGCGGTGTACCTGCGTAAACGCATTTTCAAAAGCGGAAATCATTTCCATGAGGCGGGTGGCATGATGTTCATCCTGTACATCACTGCGCATCTGTTTCATACTGGCTGCCATATTCATGATGGCGGTATAATGCGCCCTGATGTTTTTAAAAGGCTTACAGGAAGGTGCTTTACTGTTGGTATTTTCGAGTTGTTCAAGAAAAGGGAAAAGTACCAGCTTCTCTTTACAGCAATATTCATCAAACGATGTACTGAGGTGATGTATAGCGGATATCAGACCTGCCGTATCTTCAACGCTCTTCAACTCATCCAGGAAACTACAGATTTGCTTTAATCGTTTATATATACCGGGATATACCTGCTCAAACAACTGCGTTTTATACATGGCCACCGTTCCGGAAAACAGTAAGAGCGGATCCGCTTGTACCTTATATACCATCGGTCAATATTTCTTACAAAAGTGGCGATAAGTTCAACGGCAGGAAATGACGGAAGCAGTGGTAAAACATGATTTTCGTCATACTTTACCTTTCAACACCGGGCAAGTGCAGCATAGCAACAGCCATACAATAGCGGAAGGAATGAGGAGCGGAAGGGTTAGTCGTTGAGATTGGCTGTCCTGATCAGTTTGGCCAGATCGGTAATGATGATTTTTTTACCCGACAACCTGATCATATTTTCTTTGTTAAATTCCGACAATAAGCGTATCGCCGTTTCGGTAGCGGTACCTGCGAGGTTGGCAATGTCTTCCCGGCTGAAAATGACGTTTACCGTAATACCGTCTTCTGAAAATCCATAGGTTTCTTTGATAAACAACAGGGCTTCCGCCATTCGTTCACGAACAGGTTTGCGCGCCATATGGGTAATCTGCAATTCAGCCTTACGAAGGTCATTAGACAATAATTTCATCATTTCCAGCGAAAGGCTGCTGTCCTGCTGAAGAATGCCCATAAATAACTCACGGGGTATAAAACAGACACCGCAGTCCTCCAGCGCGACGGCAGAAGCATTGTACCGGTCTCCGCTCAGCAGCGACCGATAGCCCAGAGGATCGCCTGGTTTTACCAAACGAATGATTTGCTCCCGGCCGTCATCACCCATCTTGGCCAGTTTTATTTTCCCCTGGTTCACACAAAACACCCCGTGCGGCATCATGCCCTCCTTGAAAATGTACTCCCCTTTTTTATAGGCTGTGCAAATCTTCCCCGCATTGATATTTTCCATGCTGTCGTGCTGAGCCATACAAAATACATTGGTAAATCGTTTGGCACAATGGCTGCAATCTGCGATTAAATCGTGTTTGAATGACATGAATGGAACAAAAGCAATTTGATACAAATATAACGAACCCCGTCATTTTTCTGTGTTACCGGCTGAACTGTCTGGACATATTGTAATAAAAACGTTCCAGCAGCCGCATTCGCGCAGTGATGATATCTGCTTCTGCCAGCAGCCCGTTACGGTATTGCAAGGGTTTTTTATAGTTTGTTTGCAGGCCTTCCGGCAGCACCACTTTTGCCAGATAACCGCTGTCGGTGGGCGAATTGCTGATAAAGTCAATCGTACCCAATACCGATCCATACTGCTCAAATGGATAGGCCTGGAATTTAAGCAATACCTGCTGACCTGGTTTTACTTTGCCAAAATTGTACTGCGGAATCAGTACTTCAACAAAATAAGCAATATTATCAGGCTGCACATAAAACAACCCCTGCCCTGTTTTCATTTCCTGGTTTTCCTGAAAAAAGCCCGTAAAGGAAACCACTCCTGCTACCGGTGCTTTGAGCAGGTATTTTACCGTCCAGGATTGCACCTGGCTTTTCATCGTTTGCAATGCCTGAATAAAGGTATTCTTCTGTACCGCGATCTGGTTTTCCAGTTCAGCAATTTCTTTTCTTTTCTCGTTCTGCTGTCCTTCATTGCTGACAATGGAACTGTTGATCTGCGGCAGCGACAACTGTTTGACGATCAGTTTGCTCTTTTCATTCCGGTAATCAAGCGCCGAAATCACTTTGTCTTTTACAAGGGCCTCATTGGCGCCAAAGGTTTCATTGCTCAGGGAAAGATCCTGCTGGAGCAGGGCCTTCTGATCGGTCAGTATCCCATGAAGCCGCTGAATATTCTGCATATCCCCGGCAAGCATCGCTTTCTTCCGTAAAAAGAACCCGCTGTTCAGGTAATCCCTGAACGTAATAAAAGATTGTATAAACGATTGATAAGGCGTTTGCAGTTCGCCGAGCTTGCTCAGGAACTGCTGGTTGGTATAATCCGGAAAGAAACGGGTAATCTCATCCGTCCGTCCCTGGCTGATGAGGCTGTTAATGGTATCCAACTGCTGCTCAACCCCTACTACCGATGCAGGGTTGGCGATGCTTTCCATATAGCCCAATACCTGCCCTGCATTTACCCGCTCCCCTTCCTTTACCGCAATTTTGATCAACCGACCGTCTGTTTTGGTAATGACTTCCCTTGGGGCATTCACACTGTTCAGCCTGGCCCTGGCATACACCACATCGGGGTACTGTATAAACCAGCAGATCACCCCCAGCAGGATCAGCATCAGTAAAAAAAGCACTGTTCCCCGCCGTACCAGGAAGGGCGGCCGCTTTGAAATTATTTCCTCAATTTCACTGCCATGATCAGCAAATGTATTTTTTGTAGTGGGGGCATTTTCCGCAGCACCCGGCAGGGCAAGACCAACTGGTGGCTTTGCCAATGCGGTTTCTGGCTCGTCAATTGCCGCCGGAGTCCCCCAGCTTCCGGCAGGCGGTGCAGAAGCGCCAGGCGGCTCCATAGCAGGAGGAAGAGCGCCCGGCATTCCGGGCGAATCCCCTGCCAGCTCTCCGGCATCGCCTGGCGGCAATAATGTATCGTCTGTTTCCAAATCGTATCCTTTTTATCCCGATGATTGGTGATCCCTATCATACAGGTCGTCAATAATCAGTTGCCCAACTCCAATTGGTTTTTGACCAATTCATAATATTTTCCTTTCCGCAAAGTCAGCTCAGCATGTGTTCCCTCTTCAGCAATCGCCCCATTTTCCAGCACTACGATCTTGTCTGCATGTTTCACCGTGCTGAGCCGGTGTGCAACCACCACTACCGTTTTACCCCGGAAGAAAGCCTGCAGGTTTTCCAGAATTACTTTTTCATTGTTCGCATCAAGCGCATTGGTCGCCTCGTCAAAGAACATGAACTGCGGAGATTTATACACGGCTCTTGCAATCGTCAGCCGTTGCTTTTGCCCGCCACTGATACCATTCCCCTCTGCACCCAGTTTGGTGTAAAAACCGAGGGGCAGCGATTCCACAAACGATAGGATATTCGCTGTTTTACAGGCCAGCAGCAACCGTTCCTCATCCACTTTTTCATCGGTTACGGTGATGTTTTTCCGGATATTGTCATTAAAAATAAAACTGTCCTGCATCACCGCACCACTGATGCTGCGCCAGTATTTTGGACTGATCGTTTTAAAAGAAGAATGTCCCAGGTATATGTCGCCCTTATAATTCTCATAAAAACGCAGGAGTAATTTAATCAGTGTCGACTTTCCGCTGCCGCTCATGCCCACAATAGCGGTTACCTTTCCCATCGGCAGGGTGAGGTTAATGTTTTTGAGTACCGGTTCATTTCCTGCACCAGGATAGGTAAAAGACAGGTCTTTGAGGTGAATGCTATGCGCTTCCGGCAGGCTATGGTTAAAATGCTGGTGATAGGGTTCCTCGTCCTCCAGCGAATGCACATCATTCAGCCGTTCCAGTGAAATCTTTGCGTCCTGCGCCTGTTGGGTAAACCCGATCAACTGTTCTATCGGCCCGTTCATCTGGCCAATGATGTATTGAATGGCCAGCATCATGCCAAGCGTAAGTGAACCCTCTATCACCAGTTTGGCCACTACAAAAGTGATCATGATGTTCTTGCCCTGGTTGATAAAAAAGGCACCAATCTGCTGGTACTGGTTGAGCGAGAGGTTTTTAAAATTGAGTTTAAACAATCCTGCCTGCAGACCCTCCCATGCCCAGCGGTAAGTATTTTCCGCATTGTTGAGTTTGATCTCCTGCATACCAAACACCAACTGCATCGTGGCGTTGTTTTCTTTGGCGGCAATGCCAAAACGCTGGTAATCCAGTTTGCGCCGGTATTTTAAAAAGAACCGGATCCAGAGCAGGTATAAGGCACTGCCCACCAGGAAAATGATGAATACGGTTATACTGTAAGAAAGCAGTACCACCGAAAAAATGAGCAGGTTGACGATGGAGAAAAAAGTATTTAATGCGGTTCCTGTCAGGAAGCTTTCTATACGGTGGTGATCGTTGATCCGCTGTATGATGTCGCCGGGGTGTTTGCTGTCGAAAAACTGCATAGGCAGCTTCAGCAGCTTGGCCCAGAAACCCGACAGCAGCGAAATATTGATCCGTGTGCTGATGTGCAGCAATATCCTGCTCCGGATAAACTCCACCACCGTTTGCGAAAAGAGCAGCATCAGTTGTGCAGCAAGGATGATCTGGATAAAATTGATGTCACGGCTGTTGATACCGGTATCAACAATACTCTGTGTGAGGTAGGGGAAAATGAGTTGCAGGATGCTCCCGATCAGCAACCCAAGCATAATCTGAAAAAAATAGGCCCGGTGGTCTTTTACATAGGTAAACAGGTAACCCCAGCCCACTTTACTCTTCTGCGTCTGTTCCGAATCCGTAAAGTCCATTTCCTTAAAAGCCGGAGTAGGCTCCAGCAAAAGCGTGGTACCCTTACCCTCACCGCCCTCAGTGGTTGATACCCAGTGCTTAAGGAATTCTTCTTTCGTCAGCCTGATCATCCCGTCTGCCGGGTCGGCAATAATTAATTTGTGCTTCGTCGATTGTGGTGTCAGCACCACAAAATGGTATTGCTTCCAGTGGATAATGGCCGGCAGGGGGGCATCATTGATCAGTTGGTCAAAAGTTAGTTTTGCACCAATCGATTTGAGACCGATACTCTCCGCCGCATCCGACAGCCCCAGCATCGAAACGCCTGCTTTGCCGTACTGCGACTTGTTGCGCAGGTAATCCAGTGAAATGGATCGGCCATAGTACTTTGCCACCATACGCAGGCAGGTGGGGCCGCAGTCCATCGCATCTAATTGCTTGTAAAGTGGAAATTTCAATGCTTATTTTTTTGCCAGGATTGTTGTTGGGGTAAAATGCAATGTATCAGGCATGGGATGAAATATCTTTTTCCGTTTACACTCCGTTTTAAAGGTGATCAAATGATAGAACATGGCCTCATATTTATTTTTATAGATGATTTTGCCCTTTTCCCAGGTAATATTCCCCGGTACACCTTCCACAATGATAAAGTCAAAAAAGGCTTTCAGCTTACCTTCCTTTTCCGCCTGCTTCACCACCCAGGTCATACTCTGGATATGGTCTGGATAATCAAAAACCGACGCGCCCTCCTGGAGTGCACTGAAAAGAAAATTGCACTCATCAAAGCAATAGTGCTCCGCATGACTGAACACTTCCCGGTAATCACGACTTTGCATAAACAACCGGTTCATATCGGGTGTGTTCCTGAACAGGCAGAATGTACCCGTAATATAATCATGCCTGCTGCTGATGACATCATAAGCAGACAACAGTTCTTCCGTCATAAAATTACGGATATTACCATACACCACATCAATATCGCCATGTCCCCAGAAATCGTACCCTTTTACAACCTCCGGAAACAAAAAACCATACGCAGGCTTAAAATCACAGAGTTTGTAAGGATAATCAATATTTACCGGAAAACCCAATTTTTCAGCGGCCGATTGCCTGATGTCATCCAGGGTACGGTGTACGATTTTTACATTATCCGGCTTATCCGGAATTACTTCCTGGTTATCCGTGATGAGGATAAAATCAACTGCCGGATTATATACGCAGGATTGTATAAAATAAGGCAGGTACCAGGGATACCTCCCGTACCAGCAGGTGATGATGCCAATACTTTTAAGTTTTTCCATTGATGGCGGTCAAATAGCGTGAGGAACTTGATTGTGCGGAACCATGTATGATAAAAACGGTTGACGTATCCCTTTCAGCATACGCCAACCGTTCAACAACAGTTATCCGATCAACAACTGGTTAATGTAGCACCGGATACACAAGTGCAACTGGCGGAGCAGGACACCCCTACGCTGCAATTGGAAGTACCGGTCCAGCAGCATTTGTAGCAACCGCTGCCTGCCATAATACTTTTCATTTCCGCCCTGCTCAGTTTTCCCTGGATACCGGCAAGACTCATTTTTTGTGTTTGCATTTTTCAAAATTTTAATGTTAATAAAATGGTTTGCCTTAGCTTAAAGCATCACAGGCACTGGCCCCCGGCAATGGCGCTGCAGCACCATTTCGTACCGCCGGGCTTTTCTTTCGGGGTACTATGCCAAAAGAAAAAAGTTCACCGGAATATAACCTGACTATTCCAGCAAAAAATATTGTATATCCTCAATGTTGTAAGCATCGGGAAGCTGATAACCATTGATGAAAATGGTAGGTGTACTCGCAATCGCCATTTCATTGCACCAGTCGTTCATCGCATCAAGCTTATGCGCCTGTTGCAGCAATTCACCATTCATAGGATACTTTGCCGCAAAACGGTCATAGTCTTTGGTTTCAGCCAGGTACCAATCATCCAGTGCCTGCTGCAACCGGACAGGATCACCCTGTTCGGCCAATGCCAGGAGGTGTACACTGGGCTTAACCGCAGGGTCAAACTCAGGGGGGCCGGAAGTAAAGATGATTTTGACCTTGAGGTCAGGGTTTTCTTCGAGCAGCCTTTCAATTTTGGGATGTGCCTTACTGCATGGGCCACAATACGTATTGCATACCTTAATGAGGGTGTTGGCAGCATCAGGGTTGCCGATTTCGATACCGATACCCTCAACAGGTACGGTTACCTGTTTTTGCTTTTTCAGCAGGGCTTCATAAATCTCTGTATTGAACTTGATGCGCAGGTATTGGCGCCTGGTATTTTTAGCTTCCTGCGCCCGCAGGATAAAAGGCTTTAGTGCATACCAGGCCAGTACCGGCAGCGCATACAGCAAAATAATATTCGCAGCCGCAGTTATGGAAAATGCCGGAAAAGAAGACAGAAAACCACCCAGGATTACGTTAATACCACCCACGAGCAACAGTGCCTGAACGGCAAGGCAAAGAACACACCATTGCCTGGCCACCCGCCATTGGTAATACACCGAGAAAAGGGTATACGGCAGGGCCAGCAGGTTGAGTATGGCCACAGTAGCTGCCACCTGCGGCACAGCCATACCCGCAAACAACAACACCAGTAACCCGCCTGCAAAATAGAAAAAGCCAACCTCACTCCAGCTTAACCCCTTAAACACCTGTGCCTGTTTACCCGTAAGGATCGCACTGCAATTGCCCCGGGCAATACCCGTACACACTTTTTTCAGCATCGGGTTGTTTTTATCCATTTCATACCAGAGCAGAAGCGTTGAGACAAATACCCCTGCAAGCATAACAACGTATTGAATATAGATACCTGCTGCAGACAATCCCATCAATTCTGCAGTACCTGCTACCCGCCATACCAGCAGGAAAGAAAACAGCAGCAGGGCTGTGAGTGCAGCCACGGGTATAAGGGTGTGGAAGAATGCCTTTCGTTTGTTTGCCTCAAAATCGGGTTCACCGGAATGTTCGTTAGGCTCTGCAATCAGGTAAACCCCGTTCCAGTTTTTAATAAACTCTGCCTTGTTTTGCAGGGTAGGTTTATTAAAATTCTTTTGATAAACTTCCACCATGGTATCCGTTATCCGGCTGACCACCGCTACCGGGGCTCCGCGGTCGGTTGTATTGGCAATAAAAGGCGTTGGCAATTCGTCAATCCTTGCAGGATCAGTACGACCGGCACCATTCGGGATATGCCAGTGGTTAAGGTTGTCGCTGATGCACAGCAGACTCGGCCATTCCGGATGGTTTTGTAAACCCTCGTTTACCGTTGCACTGTTGACACGCTGGTTGAGCAACCGGAGAAAAGTAATGGTAGCTTTTACGTTTGGTTCATACTGGTTGAGCATCGTGTGTTTGTTTTGCAGATGATGTTAATGTGCTTGCGCCATATGCTACAGCATACATAATACCTGAAACAATGATGTTTCACAACAATTAAGCTGGAAGGAAAACAAGGGACAGATATTTTTGCCTGGTTAAGCCTGGTGTCCTGGTCGATCTTTACGCTGTTGCTGTTATGCGGACCGGTATCTTTTAATTATACACAAGGTAAATATATCCATTTCAAATATAAACAAAAGTTTTCCATTTTTTCGCATATTGCAACAAATATTTTTTGAGATGAGCGTTTTACAGCATGCCTGACTGTGCAGTACCTCTGCTGTTTATCATCTCCCGTATCTCATATCCTGCACCTCAAATCGCACTGCTCAAATCTTTATATCACTACTTCAACACCACACGCTTCTCCGGGTAAGCCTCCACAAAAGTATAAATGCTGTTCCGGATTGTATCATTATCCGTATAGGGCTGAAGCAAGGCTTTAAGTGCCGTGCAGGTCGTCAGCGGAAAGTCATCCGGTATATACCCCATTCCCCAGAAACTACCCCGCTCCACCAGCAGGCATAGACATTCATTGGGTTGTAAACCCGTATCAACAACCGCAAAAGTGGGCAGCTTTTCTGCCAGCGCTGCCAGTGCAGTCCTGACCTTGCCATTGTGTACCTGCGGCGGGTCGGCAAATTCCATATCATCTGTTGAAAAAGAGCCTTTATTGATAAAACATAATTTTTCGTGTAAGGCGAATTCCTCTGCCATACGCCGCAGCATTACTTCCCCTTCGTGCAGCAGGTTAAAACTGTACAGGGGCTGCAGATTTTTTTTCTTTTTGTCGATCGCCAGCCGCAGGTATCCCCTGCCGTCTTCAAACTGGTACAAGCCATATTTTTGTTGTGGCTGTTTCTGGCTTACATTGTACTTTGGCCAGAGCCGCCTGATTTCTGCACTCTCCAGTACAATGGCCTGGAGTTCAGTAGCACAGGGCGCGAAGGTGATTTTATGTACATTGCGCAGCAGGTTTTGCCGCTTACGCGCAGCATCATTGGTAGTAAAATGGCTGCTTACCCTTTTTTTCAGGTTTACCGCCTTCCCCACATAGACCACTTTCTGTTTGGCATCGTGAAAATAATATACCCCCGGTGCTTCGGGCAACCGCTCCACATCGTCTTTGAGCAGGTGCAATGGCAGCCATTGCTCACCCGATGTACGTTTCAGCATCTGTTCGATATGCGGCTCCGCACCATTGGCCAGCAAACGCTCAAACAAACTTACCGTAGCGCTGGCATCCCCACCCGCGCGGTGCCGGTTTTCAACCGGTATGCCAATCGACCGGCAAAGGTTGCCCAGGCTGTAAGAGGCCAATCCCGGAAATACCTTTCTGCCCAGCCTCACCGTGCAGAGTTTCTTATTGGTCATGTCGATACCACAGGCCTTAAAATGATGCCTGACAAAAGAGAAATCAAAATTAACATTGTGCGCAACGAAGATGCAGTCGCGCAGCAACTCATCCAGCATGGGGGCAATATCCGAAAAAGCAGGTGCAGATGCCACCATGTCATTGTCAATACCCGTCAAAGCCGTAATATAACGGGGAATCAGTTGACCAGGATTAATCAGGGTTTCAAAATGCCGTGTTACCCGCGTACCATCATGTATAAAGACGGCGATCTCCGTAATACCATGTGAAGAGGCATACCCCCCCGTTGTTTCAATATCTACAATGGCGTACTGCATATTTATTCAGGCAGAAAAAGCATCCTGCAATTGATTTTTGGACGCTCCCCCTGCGGAACAATCACGATGATTTTATTGCTGATGCTTTCTCCGTTCCGGACAGCATAGCCCACCTGCGCATTTACTTTTGTTCCATTGTCTAATTTCACCTGTGTAAACCATGGGCGCGCATATATTTTGCCACTCTTAGACGTCAGCCGCTTACCCGTAGCATTTTTAACCGTAAAATCAGCCACCAGGGTTTCGTCCTCCGCACCCACTACCCGGTTGCTGAAAGGAATCAGTTTGATACAGCCACTGTTGTTATTCACATACAACACCACTTCATAGCGTTCAAAAGCCTCACCCTTTACTTCCTTTACCCTTTCGTTGCTGATGTAATAACCATACTCAAGACCATTGTTCTTATAGGGCGTATTTTCCTGCAGGTCGGCTACCGTCTGTGCGCTCGTGATACCCGAACCCAGAAGAATGAGGGAAAAAAGGAATAAGCAATGGCGCATAACTAAATATTTGAGCAAATCTACTCGTTCTGCAGCACTTATGCAAGGTTTTATTATCATTCCTTATCCAATTTTTACTCCCATCATAACATGATCATGCGCCTGTTGCAATCCCAACCTGTTTTTGTTGTGGCGGCGGACAGTTGCAGATACAGATCTCACTGCGTCATGTGTATATATCGCTGTTGCGGATACAGATCTCACTGCGCCATGTGTATATGTCGCTGTTGCGGATACGGATATCGCTGCGCCATGTGTATATATCGCTGTTGCAGATACAGATCTCACTGCGTCATGTGTATATGTCGCTGTTGCGAATACGGATATCGCTGCGTCAGATATATACCGCAGTTGCAGACACAGATATCACGGTGAGAACCGGGCATAATATGACCAAAACAAGGTAAATTTGCATCCCGAAAACGACGGCAGCAGGATAAACAATCAAATATGGAACTGAGTAAAAACTTTGAACACCAGCAGGCAGAAGAAAAATGGTACCAGTATTGGATCGGTAAAGGCTATTTTTCCAGTAAACCCGATCATCGACCGGCTTACACCGTGGTCATCCCACCGCCCAATGTTACCGGTGTGCTCCACATGGGGCATTGCCTCAACAATACCATACAGGATGTACTGATCCGCCGCGCTGCCATGCAGGGCTTTAATACCTGCTGGGTACCGGGTACCGATCATGCCAGTATTGCTACCGAAGCCAAAGTGGTGCAGATGCTTCGCGAAAAAGAAATCACCAAGAGCAGCCTGAGCCGGGAAGCCTTCCTGGAATATGCCTGGGAATGGAAAGACAAATACGGCGGCATCATCCTCGACCAGCTCAGGAAAATGGGCTGCCGGCTCGACTGGAACCGTACCAGTTTTACCATGGACAAAGCCTATTACGACGCCGTAATCAACGTCTTTATCGACCTCTATAAAAAAGGATACATCTATCGCGGAGACCGGATGATCAACTGGGATGTTAAGGCCAAAACTGCGCTCAGCGACGAAGAAGTAATCCGTCGCGAAACACAGCAGCAACTGTATTACCTGCAATATGCCATAGCAGATTCAACAGAAAAAATCGTCATCGCCACCGTACGCCCCGAAACCATCATGGGCGATACTGCCATTTGTGTAAACCCCGGTGATGAACGTTATAAACACCTCCACGGCAAATTTGCTTACGTACCGCTGATCAACCGGCGCATACCCATCATTACCGATGCTTATGTAACCATGGACTTTGGTACAGGTGCACTCAAAGTAACACCCCTGCACGACATGAACGATTTCCAATTGGGTGTGAAGCACGGATTAGACACCATCAACATCTTTAATGACGATGGCACACTCAATGAAGCGGCACAAATCTATGTGGGCGAGGAGCGCTTTGCCGCCAGGAAAAAGATTGTTGCAGAACTGCAGGAAAAAGGCTTTTTGCTTAAAACGGAAGACTATACCAGTGAAGTAGGGTACAGCGAGCGCACCAATACCGTGGTGGAGCCACGCATGAGCCTGCAGTGGTGGGTAAAAATGAAAGCCATCAGTGAACCTGCGCTTAATGCCGTAATGACGGATGAAGTGGCCTTTATACCGGCCAAATTCAAAAATCTTTACCGCCACTGGATGGAGAATGTGAAAGACTGGTGCATCAGCCGGCAACTCTGGTGGGGACACCGTATTCCGGCCTGGTACGACGCCGATGGTAATTATGTAGTGGCTGCCACAGCCGAAACCGCTGCCACGGCTTATGCCGGGCAATATGGTAAAACGCCGGGTACACTGACACAGGATGAGGATTGCCTCGATACCTGGTTCAGCAGTTGGTTATGGCCATTTGAAGTCTTTAAAGGATTGAGCAATCCCGGTAACCCCGATATCCAATATTATTACCCCACCACAACCCTGGTCACAGCGCCCGAAATCATCTTTTTCTGGGTGGCCCGTATGATCATTGCGGGTGAGGAATATATGAAGCAGATCCCCTTCCGCCAGGTATATTTTACCGGTATTGTACGCGACAAACAGGGCCGCAAAATGAGCAAGAGTCTTGGCAATAGCCCCGACCTGCTGGCACTGATTGACCAGTACGGGGCCGATGCTGTGCGGTTTGGTATCATGATCAGCTCTCCGGCGGGCAACGACCTCTTGTTTGACGAAAGCAGCCTCGAACAGGGACGCAATTTTGCCAACAAACTCTGGAACGCGATGAAGCTGGTTAAAATGTGGGAGAGCCGTACCAGCGAACAGGCGCCTGCCGAAAGCGACAGTTTTGCTACCGGCTGGATGCAAAATCGCCTGCAAGAGGTAAAAACAGAAGTGGAAGGCCTGATGCAGCAGTTCCGGCTCAGCGAAGCACTCAAAACGATGTACTCACTGATCTGGGATGATTTCTGCAGTTGGTACCTCGAATGGATTAAACCCGGTTTTGAACAACCTGTCCCTGCTGCTGTTTACAACCAAACCATCGGTTATTTCACCGAACTGCTGCAGTTACTGCACCCATACATGCCTTTTATCACAGAAGAAATTTATCACCTGCTGCAAGTGCGAACAACAGACCTCTGTGAGCTGCAGTTGGAAGCATCACAGGTGCCTGACCCCGCAATGCTGGCAGAAGGCGACCTGCTCAAGGCTACCATTACCGCACTGCGCGATACCCGCAACAAAAACCAGCTCAAACCTAAAACAACGATCAACCTGCACATACAGGCATCCGACAGCAATGCGTATACCCGAATACTGATGTTGCTGGGTAAACAGGTGAATGCACAAAACATCTCTTTTACCACAACGGCTGTACCCGGCAGTATCAGTCTGGTATTGGGTAAGGATAAGTTTTACATTGAATCGGATCAGCCCATCGATACCGGTGCGCAGCGGGAAGCGCTTGAAAAAGAGCTCGTACACCTGCGGGGATTCCTGCTCAGCATCGACAAAAAATTGGGTAACGAACGATTTGTGCAAAATGCCAAACCCGATGTCATTGCCCTGGAACAACAGAAAAAGAATGATGCCGAAGCCAAAATAAGGGTTATTGAAGAAAGCTTAACCGCCATGTAGCTATTGAACGGATAAACCTGGCCGGACCCGGTAAAGATTAACATTACCAGTTGCAGACAATACTAATTTAGGTGTAAATTCGTTCTACGTATAAGGTACAACTATGCAAATAATGAAACGATCTATACTGGCCATTATCTTCTCACTCAGCATCTGCCAGGCAAATGCACAGCCGCAAAAACCGGTAGCACAGAAGTTTAAAGCGCCCAAAGCATTTGCCTATCTCGGCAAATACAAAGATTCTGCTACCATCAGCGTGGCAGAAGGCTCAGAACTCATTAACGCAGCCCTTAAAATTGTTGACGCTAAAAACCCGGCCATCGTTTATACCCTTTCCTCTTACCAGTTTGCCTATAAAAGAGTGATCGTGACCGAAGACGAAGAAACCGGGAAAGCAAGAGCTGCCTCAGACATGGCGGCCAGCATTTTTAAAGTAACCCCCCTGCCCCCCATCTGGAAAAAAACCATTCAGGAAACCCTCAAAAAGGGAGAACAGTTTTATTTCTTCGATATTATTGTAAAAGATGCGCAGGGACATTTGTTTTTTGCCCCCGAACTCAAAATCAACATCAACTAACTGGTTTGATACAGGTAATTACTGTTGACGCTACAGCAGTCAACCAGATTCAGGCTATGGCCGAAACATCATGGCCAGCCACCTACCGCGGCATCATCAGCGAGGCACAAATTGCCTATATGATGAATCTTTTCTATCATCCCGACGCACTCCGGCGCCAGATCGTTGAACTGGGACACCGGTTTATCATGGCCTGTGATGGTGAAATTCCGGTTGGCTTTGCAGCCTATTCTCCCCGAACCACACCGGATGATACCACCTGGCGTCTTCACAAGATCTATATCCAGCCCGGGCAACAAGGCAAAGGGATCGGCCGCCACCTCGTTGATTACATCGCCGGCCAGATCATCCCGCTGGGAGCCACGGCACTTGAACTCAACGTGAACCGGTACAACAAAGCCATCAGTTTCTATGAGAAGCTGGCATTTGCCATTACCGGCGAAGAAGATATTGATATCGGCGGCGGTTATTTTATGAATGATTATGTGATGACCAAACCTCTCCGGCCGGTGTCCTTGAATTAAGGGGTTCTGCAACCCTGAAAGTCCTGCCCTTCCCGGCTTGAGCTGATTTACCTGCCGCACCTGAAGCTACACCGAAAGGCTTCCGCTGAAGCAATGCCGCCAAACAACGTCCCGAAACTTTTGTTAAAAAGATTGCAGTATTCCCATTTGTACAATTATGGTATCATTTCTGTAACAATATTCCTGTTTTTACAGGTATTGTCGTAAATTTAGTGTGGAATGTCGGCATACCCTTTCATGTATCCATCCAGACCATTCTGCGTCTGCGCATGAAAAAGAAACAAACAAGTCGCATAAACAAACTGACCGCCATGTACAAATATTTACTTTGTCTCCTGATGAGTCTGCCCGGTAGTATTGCCGCACAGAACCTTACCGGCACATGGGTGGGTGATGAAGGTCGTGGTACATTCCTGAAACTGGTGATTGTACACATCGGCGATTCCTGTTATGGCTATACGTATGATGAAGGTGGCGGTGGATATTGCCGGGCAAATTTTGCAGGCCGGGTATCCGGTCGTAAACAACAACTGCGGGGCAGCGGTTTCCAGATGATCGAAGGTACCAAAGATCATGAACTGGCCAATTACCAACTCGGGTATCGTAAGATCGATGGACAGGACTATCTCATCGGCCCCATTTCCGGCCAATCCTTCCTTACCAATATACTCAATATCGCTACCGTAGCCACAGCTACACTCAGGCGTGAAAGTGAAGCCGTTGATTCAACCCCATTCATTATGGCCGTATTGCGCCGGTACGAAAAGCAGATCATGGGCGATAGCCTGCCCCGGCCGGTTAATGCTGATATTGCTGCTGTTGCGCCTGCATCTCCTGCAGCCCCCATCATCGATACTCTTGTGCAGAAAACACTACCACCTGTTGTTGAAACCAATACCCTTAAAGAAGCACGTAAAACAAAAACCATCCAAAGCATTACCACATCAGCCGATACCCTGCGTATGACACTTTTTGACAATGGGGTGATGGACCATGATACGGTTACGGTGTTTTTCGACAACAAAATATTACTCAACCAGGCATTGATTACCGTAAAGGGACAAACCATTGATATTCCCCTGCCCAAAGATGGACAGCCCCACCAGATTATCCTGTTTGCCAATAATCTCGGGTCGATACCACCCAATACGGCTTTCCTGGTTATTTATGCAGGTGAACAGCGCTACGAACTCCGCGCAGCTTTTGATTTGCAGACAAATGCAGCGATTACCGTGCGGTATGCAAAATAGCGCAGGGCTTAACAGACGGGCATATGATTACTTTGCCATGACCACCACTTCTGTTTCTATACGGCCTTCCACAAAGCGGATGATGCGGTAGCCGAATGTACCGGCATCAATCTCAATACCTTTGGCTTTCTTCACCACCTGGTAAGACGCAGCCGGGGTGATGTATTGCCTGATATTGGTGTCTTCCGCAAAATCTTCCATATGATAATGGCCGCAAAAGATTACTACATCTTTCTTATGACGGAAAAGCAGTTCTTTTACTTTATCCCTGTTCGTCAACGGGTACTGCCGGTCAATGGGGGTATGCACGCCCAGGATGGGGTGATGGATAAAGACCACCACGTTCTTGGTGGTACGCAGTAAACCTTCACTCAACCACTCCAACTGCGCCGTACTCATTTTACCCGAAGAGGAATCGAGAAAAAAATAAGTATGGTGTTCGTCTTCTTCACTACGGTACAACTCGCCTTCATTACTCACAGAATTGATCTTGTGGTGTTTTTTTACCTCCCAGAATGTGTCGTGATTACCTAAGGTGATGGCCACCGTTTCCCCCGCCGCATCAAGCGACTGAAACAGCCACTCATTGGATGCGGGTTCACCAATATCACCACCCAGGATGATGTTGCCAATTTGCTTTTCGGCCAGGTCGCTTAAGATACGTCCCCAGTTTTTTCTTGCCTCCACCCCATGGGTAATGGGAAATGCTTCATCAATATGAAGATCTGTAATATACCCGATTGTTTTTTCCATTGTTTGGAATATCTCCTTTTGTTTAATGATTGGTATGACCAGGTGTTTGATTTACAGTAATGTGTAAATGTTTCCGGTACACCGGTCAGCCATTTGCAATATTGTTCAATAAAATGTGCATAACCAGAAAAACCATTGACGTATTGATTGTACATGTAGCCAGACAAGTTGCATGTGCAGCAGGCAGTTACTTTACATCAACAGGTTAGCAATTTGCTTTTACCGTTTGGGTTGTACATAGTTTTCAACGTCTTCCGCAGTAATGGCTTTATCCGAAAGGATGATCAGCCGTTCCACCACGTTACGCAGTTCACGGATATTTCCCGTCCAGTTATACGCCTTAAGCGCTTCCATTGCATTGTCTTCGATCTTTTTCGGGGGTTGCCCGTATTCATCGGCAATTTTTTCTAAGAAATAGTTAACCAGTAAGGGGATGTCATCACGTCTGTCGTTCAGCGAAGGTACGTGTATAATGATAACACCGAGGCGATGATAGAGGTCAAGCCGGAAATTTTTATCATCCACCTCCCGAAGCAGATCCTTATTGGTGGCTGCAATAACCCTTACGTCCACGTTGATGTCTTTATCAGCCCCCACACGCGTAATCTTGCCTTCCTGTAGCGCACGGAGTACTTTGGCCTGTGCGCCAAGACTCATATCACCGATTTCATCCAGAAACAATGTACCCCCGTGCGCCTGTTCAAATTTACCAATCCTTTGTTTAATGGCTGAAGTAAAAGAACCCTTTTCATGCCCAAAGAGTTCACTTTCAATCAGTTCGCCAGGTATGGCCGCACAGTTTACTTCCACAATCGGGCCGCTGTTGCGGTTGCTTTTTTCGTGAATCCACCGGGCCACCAGTTCCTTTCCTGCACCATTCTCCCCGGTAATCAATACACGTGCATCTGTAGGCGCCACTTTTTCTATGGTATCGCGAATTTTCCGGATGGGGTGGCTTTCGCCAATCATTTCCTGTACCCGGCTTACTTTCCGCTTCAGCACCTTGGTTTCTGTAACCAGCGTTTGGCGATCCAGCGCGTTACGCAGGGTAATCAGGAGCCGGTTGAGGTCTGGTGGCTTGCTTACATAATCAAACGCACCCTTCTTCACCGCCTCTACTGCAGTATCAATATTACCATGACCACTGATCATGATCACAGGTATGTCCGGATTAATTTGCTTGGCTTTTTCGAGAAACTCAATACCATCTACTTTGGGCATCTTGATGTCGCAAATCACCACATCATAGCTTTTATCGCCAAACATTTTCAGGCCTTCTTCTCCATCACCCGCCTCATCAATCTTGTAACCTTCGTAGCTTAATATTTCTCCCAATGTTTTTCGTATCGCCCTTTCATCGTCGATGATCAGAATATTGGCCATAGCCTTTTAACATTTTTTTATATGAAACAAACCCCGATGTGCATCACAGGTGGCAAATCCTGTTCGTTATTAATCAACAAAAATAAGGTTTTATGCGCTTACGTACCGCAATAATGCTGTTTTTTGCCGCTGGCTGTACCCAGCAGGGGGGAGCCGGCAGCCCTGCCCGCTCCGGATCGGCAACCCGTTTTGTCGTTTCAGACAACAATCCCTACCCCTTTCCGGATCACATTCCTCTTCCGGAGGGTTTTACCCGTACCACCGCAGACAGCACCAGTTTCACGCATTACCTGCGAACCTTACCCTTAAAAAAAGACAAAACGGTTTATCTCTTTAATGGTCAGCCCAAGTACAACCAATCGGCACAGTTTGCCGTATTCAACGTCAGCGTAGGCAAACAGGATCTCCAGCAGTGCGCTGATGCGGTGATGCGGCTGAGGGCAGAATATCTTTTTGCCCGGCAAAACTGGAACCAGATCCTTTTTCGCGACAACAATGGCAAAGCCTATGCTTTTACCCCACCCTATACCCGTGTACATTTTGACCAGTACCTGCAACAGGTGTTTGGTATGTGTGGCTCGGCTTCGCTGGAAAAACAGTTGCAACCCCGAAGTTGGGCGGCACTCGAACCAGGCGATGTACTGATCCGGGGCGGGTTTCCCGGGCACGCTGTACTCGTGGTTGATGTGGCCGAAAATGCACAGCACGAAAAAATATTCCTGCTGGCACAGAGCTATATGCCTGCACAAGACATTCACCTGCTCCGCAACCCCGCCAATACCGGCAATTCTCCCTGGTACCAGGCTGATGCCGTAAATGACATCGTAACACCGGAGTGGACTTTTCATCCGCAGGCGTTGAGAACCTGGTAGTATATTCCGGTTATAAACAAATTCCCCACAACTATGCCCTGTCTGTTCAAAAGCGCTTGCCAAATGAGATTTTTGCAGCACAATAGTAAAACATGACAGGCAAACACATCATCGCACTGCTGGGCATACTTTGGGCTGCGATTACACCCGTAACAGCGCAAAACAATGTTACCCTCAAAAAAATCGCGGGTATCGAAGTGGGCTCAAAGGGGGTCAAACTCACCATCCTCGAACGATCGCTGACGGATAAGGATTATTTCAAGGTACTGAAAGACAGTGCCATCAATTCTGATTTCTCCTCTTTTACCGCAGCTTCTTTTGACGCAACAATGAATGCCCTTACCGGCCTGTACGATTATACGCGTAAAGACTGGAAAGTAGTACCTGCCGATATTGCCACCGTCATCAGCAGCGGCGTAAAGGCACAGGCCGATAAAAATGGCAAAACAGGGCATCTCCAAACCTTTATTGATGCCTTCAGGATCAAAACCGGAGAAGAAGAGCGTAATGTAGAAGTCATAAGCGTACTCAAGGAATCGATGCTCTCGCACTATGGCATCATCAGCGAAGAGAACCGGTACAATACCTTTCTTATTGATATCGGCAGCGGTAATACCAAGGGGGGCTATTTCAACAGCGATACAAAATCCTTTGTCATGTTTCAACTGCCCAGCGGTACCAAGAGTACCACCACACTTACCGAAAAAGGCTGCGGTACCAATTGCGATTTTAATGGCTTTAAAAATAATGTAAATACGGTGGTGGACAGCCTGGAGAAAAAGGAAATCATTTATGCAGTAAATGCCAGTGGTGCCTATCCATCCAGTACTACCATGGCCATCAGCGGCGGCATCGCCTGGGCGGTTGCGACCTTACTCAACCCCGAAAAGTCTGCAGACCAGGCACTTGAAGTGAGTTACAAAGATGTGGTGCGTTTCCGGGAAAACCTTATTAAGTACAACGCCGATATACCCGACACCAACAAACTGGTGATCAAGGGTATGGCTGCTGCCGAGGTATCAAAGATCAGGAAACAGGTACAAAAGATCATCAATGTATTTGATGTAAAAGCTCTGCTTGCCGGCAGCACCCTGATGTTGCGCATCATGCGGCAGTTTGAAGCGGCCAACAGCAGTAAAAAATTCAGGCTCATCAAGAATGGCCAGACAGGCTGGATCACCGGATATATCCTTGATAAAGAAGGTTACCTCGCAGGGCAGCGCTCCCCGCTTAAATAACAGAGACATCAATCAAACAGCGCAACCGGATCCGGAAAACAGCCTGAATCTTCAACGCTGTATATATTTCTCTGCACAAATAAAGAGGGGCTGCCCCCTCTTGAGACAGCCCCTGCATTGGTTATTTCAAACAGTAGTAATGTAATTATTGCTGAATCACCAGCCTTTGGGAAAAGTCAATGCCGTTGGTGGTCACTTTTACATGGTAAACACCATTACCCAAACGTCCCAATCCATCCAATACAATAAGGTTACTGCCGGTAGCGATTAATGCAGATTGGCGGCTCACCACACGTCCGGCAGCGTCGGAAAGCGTGATTTCAGCCTTACCACCGGCCACTGCTTCGATGCGCAGTTGTGTGCGCGTGGTTGCGGGGTTGGGACTGATGGAGAAACCAACTGCCGCATTTTTATCTTTGCGTACCATCACTATATTTGAATAGCGCATCTTGCCATCAAGATCAATTATATGCAGGCGGTAGTATACAACCTTACCCGCAGTATTGGCAATATTGTTGCTGAACTGGTAAAGCTGGCTGATGCCTAATTGATTGCGCGCACCAACAAAACCAACATTCTCAAAGAAGATACCGTCCAGGCTGCGTTCTACCTCATAGCCCTTCATATTACTTTCGTACAATGCTGTCCAGTTGAGTGTGGCCACACCCGCGTTGTAGTTTACACCAAGGTTACTCATCGTTACCGGCAATGGACCACCACCGGGAAAGTCGAAGCAACCAAAACGCGCACCGTACTGACGGACAGGCTGTCCCTCATTAGATCCGGCCTTATAATCATAACCCATGCGGAAACTGATGGTGGACTGTGCACCGGTATAATTTGCGGCTACCGCTACTTCCGCACAACGGGAAACACCGGTGCGTTCACAAACAGAACCAAGAAACCCTTTCCAGCCCGCTGGTGCACTCCCATCTGTTGTAAGTTCGGTACCACTCGCAGCAAAGAGTGTTGGGTTGGTAGCCGTAATGGTTTTAACATCGCCGAGCTCACGAAACCAGCCATTGGCGCCATTGCTGTGTCCGTCAATATCGTAGTGCACAAAGTTCAGACCCGTGAGCAGTTGCAGCGTAATGAAATTCAGTGCATTGTTGGTGAAGTGCTGGTAGAATTTAATTTCAAACTCTACATACCCCCGCCGGTCGCTGGCGTTCAGGTTTACATCCGAACCGATGCGCGGCGCAAAGAAATTAGCAATACTGTTGCCCCCCTGATCTGTGGCGGCGTCGTCGTCAATATTGTCTAAAACCGCATTGCTGATGGCAACAATTCTTACTTCTGCATCCACCTGGTTGCCGCTTACCGTTGCTGCATTGGTATAGCGCCAGACGGAATTGACACAGAGGCCATTGCCACAGGGGTTACCGGCTTTCTGTACTTTGTTCTGGAAGTTAGTAACTACGTTGGACGAACCTGCAGCACACTGGTCGATATTGCTGTTGGTGGTACAATTACTGGCATTGCAATTCGCCGGATTCTGAGCAGAGAGTGTATAGCACAAAACTGCTGTACACAGAAGTGTAAAAATTTTTTTCATTTCAATACATTTATAAGGTTTACCAAGCGGCTTTACCGGCTACTGTCTTTTAAAAGTGGCTTTGCAGGAATATTGACTACATCTGAAGATAGAGGAATCCAATGGTTTTGAAGAGGAAGAGGAATAAGCAATGCAAAGATAAAATAAAAGTTTTTACATATTAAAATTTATTATAAGCAGCGACAATTGACCACAACGTTGTCATTAGCCGGGAAAACCGCTATCTTCATTTTAAAGAATCCTGTAGACATGCTCGGAATAACGATTTTAGGAAATAATTCTGCTATACCTGCGTATAACCGCAACCCAACAGCACAGGTACTCAGCCTGCAGGAAGAGAGTTACCTCATTGATTGTGGTGAAGGCACACAATTGCAGATGACGAAATACAAAATAAGACGGAGTAAGATTACCCGGATATTTATCTCCCACCTGCATGGCGATCATTATTTCGGACTCATCGGTCTGCTGACCAGTATGGGGTTGCTGGGGCGTACACAGGATTTGTACCTGCATGCCCCCGCAGCATTGGAAGGCATCATCAATACACAACTACAGGTGGCAGATACCCGCCTCCCCTACCCGCTTCATTTTCTGCCCTTACCGGCAGAGGGACAGGTGGTGGATGATAAACGCATCACCGTACACTGTTTTCCCGTACAGCACCGTATTCCCTGCTGGGGTTTTGTTTTTGCCCAGAAAAAGAAACCCAGAAAATTGGTGATCGAAAATGTAAGGGCCGCAGAAATACCCGCTGCCTTTTACGACAACCTCCAGAAGGGCGAAGATTATACGACAAAAACAGGAACCGTCATCCGCAATACTGAAGTAACCATACCATCACCGCCACCGAAGTCTTATGCCTATTGCGCAGATACAATCTTCGATACATCACTGGCGGAACGTGTAAAAAATGCCAACCTGCTCTACCATGAAACCACTTACCTGAAAGATCTTGAAGAACGTGCTGCAGCAAGGTTTCACAGCACCACTATACAGGCCGGAGCCATTGCACAACAAGCCAGGGTAAAAAGATTACTGATTGGTCATTTCAGCAGCAAGTATGAATCGCTTGATGCCTTTCTGGAAGAAACAAGGGAAGTTTTTCCGGATACCGATCTTGCCCTTGAAGGTGTGAGCTATATGCTGTAGGCTTACCTGGCGCTGTTGAAAAACAACCAATCATAAAATACCGGCAGCCATTTCCGCCAGGCGGGTTCGTTGTGTTTACCTTCCGCATCCACTACACTGTACATCATATTATCTGCCTTGAGTGCGATTTTACCGGCAATCCTTTCCATGTCAGGTACCATCCGGTCGCTCTCCTGCCCTCCTGCGTAGAAGAAAAAGCGGGTTTTTATGTTATCCTTCAGCGAATCAATATATGCATCAAGCGCTGGTGCGGTCCAGAAGGCGGGCGAGAATATCCCTGCCCCGCCAAATACCTTAGGATACCTGAGCACCGCATAACAGGAAATCAATCCCCCCATTGAACTACCCGCAATAAAAGTGCCTTCCTGCCCCGCTATAGTGCGGTAGCGCCCGTCGATAAATGGCTTTAGCGTATGCACCAGAAAGTCAACATAACGATCTCCTTCCCCTTCGCCAAAACGATCAAAGCTGTAGGGATTGTATTCTGTCATCCGGGTGTTGCCCCCATGATCGATACCGACAACAATACAGGCGGGCCTGTTCATGCGCTGCAGACTATCTAAACATTCGTCCACTCCCCACTCGCCAAAAGGAGCCGTCCGCTCATCAAAGAGGTTTTGCCCATCATGCATATAGAGTACCGGGTATCGCTTATTGCCTGTGGCATAATCGGGTGGCAGGTATGCCCATATCCGGCGTTTGCGGTTGCCCAGATCAGGCATCACAAAAGCTGTATCGATGATGTGTACATTAGCGGTTGCCGTACCCATAGGTATATTGGTAAAATCATCTTTCCACGCCGTAATATCGATATAAATAAGTGTATCTGAAGAAAGCTGCAGTACACGATTCCCCATATCTTTCCCTCCTGCCAGGCATTCCACCCGATCCCAGCCACCACGCGTAAGCTTATACTCATAATGACCGGCAGGAACTGTCAGCATTACCATGCGCTGGTCATCACCATTACTGAATTGCGCCGTGGCAGCAGCGGGATTCCATTGGTTGAAACTACCCGCAAGATAAATAGCTTCACTGCGATGCTGACCGGGATAGGTTTTCAGTACAAAATTTATCCGGTACTGCGCCCGGGCGGCAGCGATACTCCCTAACCAAAAAAACAGTAGTAGTGTGCGCATAATTATTGTAAGGCAAGATACGCCTTTACCCTGGCATGAAGTGCTGCACTAAGCGGTACCAATGGCAACCGGAGCACATTTTCCATGATGCCCATTTCCGACAGGAAAGCTTTTACACCCGCAGGATTATTTTCGGCAAAAAGCAGGTCAGTACCTTCAAGACAGGTATAATGCGCCAGCCTTGCCGCATTAAAATCACCCGCAAGGGAAGCATGGGTCATATCTGCATAGTGCCTGGCAAAACAATTGGCTGCCACACTGATCACACCATCCATGCCACAGGCCATCAATGGCAGGGCTAAATGGTCATCACCACTCACCACGAGAAAGCCTGCCGGGCGATCGCGCAGGATGTGCATACATTGCACCATATTGCTGCTGGCTTCTTTTATCCCGCCTATATTGGGCAGTGCCGACAGTCGTAGTGTGGTTTCGGCTGTCATATTGCTGCCCGTACGCATGGGTACATTGTACAGTATTATGGGTTTGGGTGAGGCCTCAGCAATGGCTTTAAAATGCTGAAAAATGCCTTCCTGCGACGGCTTGTTGTATTGCGGACTGGCACTGAGTACAGCCACTGCGTCTTCCAGCGGGAAACTGTGCAGGTCTGTAATCACTTCAGCCGTGTTATTACCACCGACACCCACCACAACGGGTACCCGACCGGCTGCTGTACGATAAGTAAAATGTATGATTTCGGTCTTTTCCTCCTGGGTTAGTGTAGCCGTTTCCCCCGTTGTCCCCATTGTCACCAAATAATCAACCCCATTATCAATCACTGAATGGATCAGTCTTTCTAATGCTGGATAATCAATTTCAAAACGGCCATTGAAAGGTGTAACCAATGCTACACCAATACCTCTCAATATGGCACTTAGATTCATTAAACAAAAGATTTGCGTGAAGATAAAAGAATTTTACCTTAAAACAGGCGATATCCCCTGTTGAAACATCAAAAAATGGAGAAAAATACCAGAATAATCTATTCCCAATGCATGAAACAATCATATTAATAAAAAGAAGCAGGTGTTAAGCCCGCGCACTTATGGATGATTGACAATGCGCGACTGTTTAAGGTATTGTTCTTTGGGAGCATAGATGAATAAACAGGTGCCGTTTTTTATTTTGTTGATGATGGGTCGGCTAACCGATTGCGGCAGGGCAGGACAGCCCCAACTGCGGCCAATATATCCCTGGCTATGTATATAACGTTCATGAACATAATCAGCACCATGTATCACAATATCACGTCGTTCTGCATTGTCGTTGTAGCCCCGCTCCAATCCTGCTAACCGCAGTGAGTAACCATTGGCACCATAATAAGTACCCAGGGTCTGGTAAAACCCCACACTGCTTTTATTGCTTTCCGGCATATTGGAAAAATCGCTGGCATAAGCCAAACCCGAATTCATACCATGTGCCACATAAGTATTATAGAGCAGCTTTACACGACTCAGGTCGATCACAAAAAGGCGTTTTTCTGCTGAGGACTTACTAAAGTCAACAATAGAAATGATATTGCGGTTGAGCAGCCGCCCCTTTTCAACCAGGTAGGTCCAGCCTTGTATACCGCACGCAAATGCCTGCCGGGCAAGTCCGAGTGAACCCAGGCGAAGGCTGTCGTAAATCATCATTTTGCTGAAGGCCGATACCGGGGGGACAGCGGAAGCATTATCTTCTGTGGTTACCGCAGCAGGTTTAGCTACCGGTATATTACTTACAGGCTTTGTACGCGCAAATACAAATGGCAGGTGCAGTAAAAAGAACAATACTGATGAAAAGAAAACCCTGATGCGTTTTGACCTGTACTTCATGCTGTTTTGTTTGGGGAGGGCAAAAGTACACCTTATTTACGGGGTGCCAGGCTTTACATTACCGGTACCAGTTGCACATTAACTATATTTTAACAGCTCCATTGCAGCATTCTGCAAAAAAGCGATGCTGCCGGTCTTTGCACTATCATCAGTTGACAAAACCCCAGCGGATACCAAAGCGGATAAGCAACCCCTGTGTAGGCTGGTGCGGTGCGGCAAAATTGTTGTGGGTAAACCCAAAACCATTGCGGAAACTGATGGTATTCAGGTTTTCAGCCCTGAAAAAACCAGTAAATGATTTGATGCGGAAATGCAGGAAAGCAGCGACCACAGGCCGGTTGCTGATGGTTGTCGTATCCTGCGGTACAAACTGCCCCATAACAGGCGAATAACCATAGGCTTCAAAAGGACTGTTGTAGCGCAATTCCACACCAGTGCTGAGGTGGAGGTTTTTATACAATGCCGCTTCGTAAGCCATCCGGTACCGCAGGAACAGGAGCGGTACTTTTACCGGCGCTCCCCCGTCTGTTTGTTGCAGCGTAACATCAGCATAGCCATTCCAGCGTTTGGTGATCCTGAATATTTTTGAACCATATACCTGTATCAGGTTAATCACTTTACCCGATTGCTTAACGGTGTTCAGGCTGTCGAAATAGGCATAGTTGGCAATAAGGTGATTTTTAAACCCCAGGTGAAAAAGCGCATTGTTCGATTCTGCACCGAAAGAAATCGTATTTTCCTTCCTGGTAATACTATTCCGTTTAAAATTGAATGCAGAAAGACTGTTGAATATAAAAGAAGGCGTCCGGTTTACATTCGTGAAAAACAAATGTACATCTCCCCATTTTTTATTGAGGAAGCGCCCAAGCGTGGCATTAATAAGGTAATCACCATTGTTGAACCCGGCAGTATAAAACTCTCCCCTTGCTGCGATATCCCAGCGCTTATCACGGGTCTTGTTACGGTAAACACCATACAGCACTGCATTGTAAAACTTACGCGTGGTATTGCGGAAACTGCCGTTGATGTTTTCCAGCCGGATACCTGCCTGCAGAAACTGTCCCGGGTTTTTTGTTTCCGGAAACTGAACCAGTGCAAAATCGTTGATCATCACCGTCCATTTGTCTGTTACCGAAAACGTATCCGCTTTTTTGCGCAGGATGGTATCGTATACTCTTTTGTAATACCCGGAATCGCCCTGAAAATCAGAAAAATTGTACCGGTAACTGCCATAACTGAAGCTGTACTGGATACGTAACTTGGGATAGAACAGGTATTCTGTGGTACTGTCGTTGATGACCAGTGAATCCTTTTTGCCGATATCGTATTGCTGGCGCAGGTGAAAATTAAAATCGCGGTAAGTATTTCCCGCTGCAATAGCCGTACTGAACGGGTTAAATTCCGAGGAAGAAGTATTGCCGATATTCACCGGAATGCTGAATCGCTTCTTTTTGTTTTTATCCCCCAGCAACTCATCATTTATGATGCCCCCGTTTTCTCCGCTGCGGATATTATTGCCCGTCAGACTGGTGTACATCGCATACCTTTTCCGTTTACCGGTATAATTACCAAAAAGCCTGTAGCTCGAATGGTTGGTATTCTGCGAAAGAAAAAAACCGGGCGCATTGATGAGTTTGTAATCAAATCCAAAACCTGTATTCGGCTTGGGGTTCTGTGTATGCAGCAGACGGATCATCTGCTCCTTACCCGAAGCCAACTGGTAATTGATTTGCGAAAATGGCTTTCTTGTTTTGTAATAACGCGTATCCTCTGTTTTAAGCCTGTAGCAGTCGAAAGCATGAAACCCGGCATCCCAGCCCGGCTTAAGGTTGGGTGCAAAAATAAGCGGGTAAGCGGCATTCCCATTATTGCCCAGGAACTGATAATTGGATGGCACCGAAAAATACCTGTCAATATCATTGATGGAAGAATCAAATGTAAACACCCCCACCACATCAAGGTATTTGAAAGTGACGGTGATGGAATCTTTTCGGTCATCACGATGCTCAAATCCAAGTGAATCTTTTTTACCACCCGTAATGGTACGGTTACTGCCGGCCTGTTGCGTACCCGTGTTCTGGCCTTTGAGCACCTCATCAAACACAGCCCTGCGCTGTGCACCGGCAGCAAAGATCAACAGCAGTAATATAGTCGTGAGCGAAAATGATCTCATGGCAGGACTCAAAGCTGGGCAACAAGGGTTTTAAAGATATGTGTCAGCCTGGGCTCAGCATCCTTTGCCGCCTGCAGCACTTCTTCGTGTGTGATAGTATTTTCTTCTTCACGGATACCAATGTCTGTAATCACGCTTATGGCAAAAACCGGTAAACCCATATGTACCGCAGCAATAACCTCCTGTACGGTGCTCATGCCCACCGCATCACCACCCAGCAGGCGGAGCATTGCATATTCTGCACGGGTTTCAAACGTTGGGCCGGTAACACCGCTGTACACCCCTTCCCTTACTTCAATACCCGCATCAGCCGCAATGGTTTTTGCTTTGGCAATCAGCACTTTGCTGTACGGTTCGCTCATATCCGGAAAGCGGGTACCCAGCGCAGGTTCGTTTTTGCCCAGCAGCGGGTTGATCGTCAGCATACTGATGTGGTCGCGGATGATCATCAGGTCGCCCACCTTATACGACAGGTTGGTACCACCCGCAGCATTACTGATCAGCAGTGTACGGATGCCGAGATACTTCATCACACGTATGGGAAAAACGACCTCCGTGGTACTGTAACCTTCGTAATAATGAAAACGACCCGCCATCGCCACTACTTTCTTGCCACCCAGTTCGCCAAAAATCAGTTTACCACTATGACCCTCTACGGTACTCACAGGAAAATGCGGGATCTCACTGTAAGGTATTTCCAGTTCAGTCTTCATCTCACCGGTAAAACTGCCCAGTCCGCTGCCCAATACAATACCCACCGCCGGTGTAATGCTGTAGCGGGAGCGGATAAAAGCTACAGCCGCTTCAATACTTTCAATGACATTGCTCATGTTGTGCTGAAATTGTTTTGCAAAGAAAGGAAACAAAACTGAGAGCAGGATTTAAAAATATCATAAAAAAAGCCGGGCATACACCCGGCTCTTTGCATACATACAAGAAGATTACAATTTATTGAATTTCCGGACAATGATGTCGTTGTCCAGCATAACTTTAAGGATATAAGTACCTGTTTGCCATCCCGTTGTATTGATGGGCACCAGATTGCCGCCCTGTACCAATGACTGGGTACGGGTATATACCTGTTTGCCATTCATATCAGTAACCACCAACTGGCTATTGATGCGCTTGTCTGCATCGATCTGTACAGACAATACATTTTTTACCGGATTCGGGAACAATGAGAGGTTGGCAATGCCCTCATTGCGTACCGAGCGCACTAAACTGTAACGTGCAGAATTATCACGGTCTACCAGGCGCAGGCGGTAATAATTGATGCCCCGAACTGCATTGGGATCCGTAAAGATGTACGACACTGCTGTATTACTGTTACCGGCTGCATTTACCTGCCCGATACTGCTGAAGTTGCGGCCATCGGTACTGCGTTCAATCACAAAATGGCTGCTGTTGAGTTCTTGTGCAGTAGTCCATTGCAGTTCATTGCTGCCGCTGCTCTTACGTTGTATCGTAAAGCTCACCAATTCTGCAGGGATAGGCGTATTTGGCCCAACGCCGGTAGCATAAGTACCGCCACTAAAGTTAGTAATACCATTGAATTGCGCATATAAAGCATTGCCAATAGTGGTGCCTGTACTGTTTATATTGGTGAGCGGGATGGCATTAAGCACACCATCAGGGGTAACACTGGTGGCATTAGGTACGAATGCACCACTGATGGTTTTGAACCAGATGCCTGTTTCAAGGATACCAGCGTTTGCCGTTGCAAAGGCAGAAGCTGCATTGTCAATGGCTTTCTTTTCAGTTGAATCATAAAAGAAACGCAAATTAACAGGGGCGGTCAATGTTGAACCGTTAAGGTCAACATCCCAATAGCGCCGCATGGTATAAGTGGCCCGCTTGTTGGGTATATCTTCTGCCGCAAAGAATGCCGCATTCAACTGCAGCTTAGGAATGGCCTGGGTCTTTGCTGCTGTGTTGGCGCCCGTGCTGCCCGGATCCCACTGTATGGAAATCAGGGTTTTCGAAAGGTCGGCCGGATCAGCGTAATAAGTCCACCCCTGATCATCGCAGGTTTTCTGCAAGGCAATGCCATTGTTGGCAACGGCGGACAAAGTAAGTTGTTGAGCGCCGTCTCCGCCAACCAATATATTATCAATGGCAATGATGTTACCATATTTGCTCAGGTTTTCAAATCCGATCTGGATGGTTTGACCGGCATAGGGTGCCAGATCTATGGTTTCTTTTTGCCAGCCGGGTACTGCAAAGGCAGCATTATAACGGCCATAGAAGCCAATCCTGTTCCAGGTAATGCCCTTATCAGTACTGACTGTCACAAAAAGGCTATCCAGGCTTGTGGCAAGACTGGCATCATGACTCATCCAGAAACTCAGTTTATAATTGCATAAACCAGCACCAGTAGCCGGAACGGTGATACACTCCGAAAAGAGCCTGTTGAGTACACCCACAGAACTGGCACCACCATAATTGTCGAACAAAATCATCCTGTTTCCGCCTTGCGGATTGAGCGAGCCACCCAGGTCAGCATTTGTATAAGCACCGGATTGCAGCGAAATCAGGTTCCTTGCCCCGGCCAGTACTGTGATGTTGCCGATATCAAACGTAGCATTTTCATAGCTTTCGGTCATAGGGAAACTGGTAATCGTCCTCGCAGTGGTGTTGCTGGCCCGGGCAGTATCGTTTGAGCGATCTCCGTCTCCTGCCAACGCTACAAAAACTGTATCCAGATTGGTACCGGGATTGGTCAGGTTCACGCCGGTAAAAGTAATAATCTCAGATGCGCCGGTAGCCAAAGCCGTGGTATTCGTTCTGGAACCGGTGAATGTGTTCGCTCCCCTTACCCGCAGGGTTACCGTGGCTGTACCTGCCGGAATCGCATTACTTCCTGAATTGGTGAGCAGGGCGGTTACAATATTGCCCGGTCCGTAACAGGTAACCCTCGATGGTACTACAAGATTACTTATATTGGCATCATCAGGTAGTATCAGTTTGGGCTCTATCATAAAGCGGAAAGGGTTGGCGGGGGCGAAATCCGACCAGGTGGTACCACCGCCTGGTGAAACAAAATAAAAGGTTCCGGAGCGTATGGGAGATTCTGCCTGATAAGCAAAACTTACATTGGTAGTACCTGTTTGCCTTACGCCTACAAAAAAGTCTCCTGCAGACAGGCTTAACACCGGGCTTACAGGTAATACATTTACCCCGGCAACTGATGTTTGACCGGCAGATTCCCAAAGCAAGGCACCCGGTGTGCCGCCGGCACCGGTGGCATCCCAAACACCGATTTTATAAGGTTGGCCGCCTGCAAAAAAGTTTACACTCACCTGAGATAAAGACGTTGCAGTGCTGGTATTGAATTTTGCCACAAAATCACCCGTGGCACCATTAAAGCCTACACCGCTTGCAGGTGTACTGCCATAAGCATAGGACCAGGTATTTTTATTGGCCGCTTGCGATACACTGATACTATTATTGCTATTGACATCATCGGCAGGTACCGATACTGCTACAGTATTGGTACCTTCAAAGGCAGGCGAGAAAGCAGCAAAGCTAACCGTGGCGGATGAACCCGATGCCAGTGAAGGGATGATTTGTGTATTGCTGAATGTGTTCGCACCGGTAATATTGAGCGTTACATTGAGGTTCGTCTGCGTGGTAAGACCATCATTGACAATATTGGCTGAAATGATATGAGGTACACCATTGGGCAGGGGTATTTTACCCAATGTATAAACCTGCTTCACACCGGCATCGTTGTTAGCCCGGCGCACAAAACGAATGGCCTGGCGAAAAGCTGAAACAGTAAGTGAAGTTGCTGCAGAAAGGGCAACGGTACTATTGTAGCGTCGTGTGGTATTAACAGTACTGCTGGTATTGTTGCCATTGGCTGTTACCCATACAAAGCCTCCGTGTGTTGTGTTATCGGTGCGTTCAATCAGCATTTGCAAATTGGTACCCGCTGCCCGTACATATGGCGTGGTCAATGCAAACTCAGTCCAGCCCGTGGCAGCAAAGGTTACTGACCCGTTGAACACTTCGGTATAACCGGCAGTAGTGTATGTGCCGGTGGTAAAGGTGGTAGTGGCAAGAGGCACATCCTTAAAGTAAATCTTTACGTTATTAAACGTGGTACCTGTTCCCAGAGTATTTACATTAAGGGCAATACGCGTCATGGCAGTGCCGGCGGTGGTAAAACTGGTTGCACCCACTTCTGCCTCAGTATAGATGCTTTCGTTGGCAACATAGTTGGACGTGCCAAGAGCGGGGTTCGCGCTGGTACCTGCATTGGCTGATACTTCTACTACCTGTGCCCTTGATACAATACCGGCGGCAAGAATGTACGTAAGTAAAATTAATTTCCTCATGCTGTTTTAGTTTTTGTAAAGAAATGCTTGTGTAAACGCACCCATATAGAATGCGCTGTTCAAATATACAGAAAAAAACAAAAAACAGTGTTTTGCGGGGGGCAGAATTTTGCGGGCATGCCTGCTTTTCAATGATTTAGTCACAGTTTTTTCGCCCTCCTCTGCATCACTGCTGAATCGTGCCGTTTCCTTCCTTATCTTCGCAAAAATTTTTTAGTCATGAATCTTCACGAATACCAGGCCAAGGAGTTATTAAAAAAATATAATGTACCCGTTCAGGAGGGCATCGCCTGCAATACCCCCGGTGAAGCCGAGGAAGCCTATAAGCAAATACATACCCTGTACGGCAGCAAGTTTGCCGTTGTAAAAGCCCAGATACACGCGGGTGGCCGTGGCAAGGGGAAGATTGAAGGTACAGAACAACGTGGTGTGGCCGTGGGAAAAAACGCGGAAGATGTAAAGCAGATTGCCCACAACCTCCTCGGCGGCACATTGGTTACCATACAAACCGGCCCGGCGGGTAAATTGGTGAATAAAATACTGGTGGCCCAGGATGTGTATTATGAAGGCCCCAATCCGGTAAAAGAATTTTACCTGTCAATCCTGATGGATCGGGCTAAGGGACAAAACGTGATCATGTACAGCACAGAAGGCGGTATGAATATCGAAGACGTGGCGCACGATACCCCCGAAAAGATATTTAAAGAATGGGTACACCCCGCGGGCGGTCTTCAGGGCTTCCAGGCGAGGAAGATAGCCTTCAATCTTGGCCTCACTGGTGAAGCGTTTAAAAACTGTGTAAAGTTTGTAACCAACCTGTACAGTGCTTATGCAGGCCTGGATTGCAGCATGCTCGAAATCAACCCCCTTTTCAAAACCAGCGATGAGAAAATCATTGCCGTGGATTGCAAAATGGGGCTGGATGAAAACGCACTCATGCGCCATCCCGATCTCTCTGCCATGCGCGATGTTACTGAAGAAGACCCCACCGAAGTGGAAGCGGGTAAATTCAACCTCAACTTTGTTAAACTTGATGGCAATGTGGGTTGTATGGTGAATGGTGCAGGTCTGGCCATGGCCACTATGGACATGATTAAACTCAGCGGAGGCGAACCCGCCAACTTTCTTGATGTGGGTGGTACTGCCAATGCCCAAACCGTGGAAGCCGGTTTCCGCATCATCATGAAAGATCCGAAAGTTAAAGCCATCCTCATCAATATATTTGGTGGTATTGTGCGTTGTGATCGTGTGGCACAGGGCGTGATTGATGCTTACAATTCCATTGGTAATATCAGCATCCCCATCATTGTGCGCCTGCAGGGTACCAATGCGGATGTAGCCAAAAAACTGATTGACGAAAGCGGATTAAAAGTACAAAGCGCCATCCTGCTGAGTGAAGCAGCAGCATTGGTAAACAAAGCCGTAGCATAAGAGCCGCATGCAGGGGTCATGGCGTGCGGTACCTGGTACTTAGTTGCTGATAAGCAACCATGAGGGGGATCTGCTTACATCCTGCAGTGCATATCTTGCTTCTTAAATCTTATCGTCAGCATCTCATTATCCATTTTACCATGCGTACGCCATCAGGGGCTTTTCTCTTTATCGCCATTATGCTGTTGCTGGACATGTATATGTTCCAGGCAGTCAGAACGGTATGCCAGGGCAGCAGCCCGAAAGCAAGAACCATAGTCTTCTCCATTTACTGGGGAATCAGCATCCTTGCCATCATCGGCTTTCTGCTTTTTGCTTTTACCACGCCCGATTTTATGCCGCGGAAGGTACGCACCTATCTTTTTGCTACCGTGGTGGGGCTTTTCCTCGCCAAATTGCTGGGCAGTGTTTTTTTCATCATCGACGACCTGCGCCGGGGTATCCAATGGCTGGCGGGCCGCCTTTTTATGATGAATACCGAAGCCCATACCATGAACGAAGAAGGCATCAGCCGCTCGGCATTCCTGAGCTGGCTGGGTATTGCCGCCGGCGGCAGCCTTTTTGCTGCATTGGTGTATGGCTTCAGCAATAAGTACAATTACGAGATCAAACGTTTACAATTAGCCTTCAGTAACCTGCCTGCTGCTTTTAAAGGGCTGCGTATCGTGCACATCAGCGATATCCACAGTGGTAGTTTTATGGATCGCGATGCTGTTGCGAAGGGGGTGCAAAAGATATTAGACCAGCAGCCGGACATTATCCTTTTTACCGGCGACCTGGTAAACAACCTTGCAGAAGAGATGAACGAGTATATCGGCATCTTCAGCAAGCTCAAAGCGCCGATGGGTGTGTACAGTACCCTGGGCAATCACGATTATGCCGACTATGTACAATGGGAAAGCATGGCCGCTAAAACTGCCAACCTTGAAAGGTTGAAACAGGTACACAAAGCCCTGGGCTGGCGCCTCCTGCTCGATGAAAATCTGCAGCTCCGGCGTGGCAACGACCAAATCTGTCTTGTAGGGGTGCAGAACATCAGCGGCAAAAGCAGGTTTCACAGCTATGGCGATATGGCCAAAGCATATGCAGGTGTCAACCCCGATCAGTTTACCATACTGATGAGCCACGATCCCAGCCATTGGGAAAAAGAAATACAAACCACCTACCCGGGCGTGGATCTGATGCTGAGCGGACATACCCACGGCATGCAGTTTGGCGTGGAGATTCCCGGCTTAAAATGGAGCCCCGTACAGTATGTGTATAAACGCTGGGCCGGTTTATACGAAGAGGGTAATCAGAAACTGTACATCAACCGCGGTTTTGGCTTTATCGGTTATCCCGGCCGCCTGGGTATCCTCCCCGAAATAACCGTGCTCGAACTGGGCGTATAACCCCATTGATGAAGATTGCTTACGATACCTGTTATGCCCATTCCCTGCCGGAAGGACACCGGTTTCCCATGCTCAAATACGAACTGATTCCCGGGCAGTTGCTGCACGAGGGTACTATTACTGCCGCCGATATTTTTGCACCCCTGCCCTGCCCGATCGACACCGTTCTGCGTACACACGACAGCGATTATGTACACCGGCTTCTGCAACAGCAGCTCAGCACGAAGGAACAGCGCGAAATCGGTTTTCCCCAATCTCCGGCACTCATCCACCGCGAGCTGGTGATTGTACAAGGTACTATTGATTGTTGTATGTACGCACTCCGCGGCGGTACCGCACTTAACGTGGCCGGTGGTACGCATCATGCTTTTGCCCATCGTGGAGAGGGCTTCTGTCTGCTCAATGATATAGCCATCGCCGCTAATGAATTGCTGTACCGGAAACTGTGCCGCCGGATCCTCATCATCGATCTGGACGTGCACCAGGGTAATGGTACTGCGAGCCTGTTCCGCAACAATGACCGTGTATTTACCTTCAGCATGCATGGGGCGCACAATTTTCCTTTCCGTAAGGAGAAAAGCGACTGCGATGTGCCGCTGGAAGATGGAACCGGTGATGAAACCTATCTCCACCTGCTGCAGACAACCCTGCCCCGCTTGCTGGAAGAGGTAAAACCCGATTTTGTCTTTTACCTGTCGGGGGTGGATGTGCTTGCCACCGATAAGTTTGGTAAACTGAAGCTCAGTATGGCCGGTTGCCGGCAACGGGATGAGATCGTTTACACCCTGTTGCACCACGCCGGTATTCCCTGTACCACGGCCATGGGTGGCGGCTACAGTGCCGATGTGAAGATCATTACCGAAGCCCATTGCCATACCTTCCGTACCGCCAGAGCAATATTTGGATAAACCCGGTGGCTCCGTCCATATTATGACTAACTTAACATCTATTGTGCTATATTTAACCTTATTTTTGTAAAAAAATTCAACATAATGAAAAAGTTCTTAACGATTGCTGTTGCAGCATTTTTCACGCTGACCGTTTCAGCTTATACGGTACAAGCGATCCTCAACTGGGTTATCAGTACAGAAAAGGCCCAGGTCAAGTTTAGCCTTAAAGCACATGGACAGGATCTGCTGGGTAGTTTCAGCGGTGCAAAGGGCGATATTGTTTTTGATGCCGCCAAACCCGAAGCCGGATCCATCAAATGCACGGTGGATATATCAACGATCAGTACCGGCGTTGCCGCACGCGACGGACACCTGCAGGCGAAAGGTTGGTTTGACGCAGCGGGTTCACCAACGATCAGTTTTGCTTCTGCCAAAATCAGCAAAAATGCTGCGGGCAGTGATGGTTATACCGCAGAAGGTAACCTTACCATAAAAGGAACAAGCAAAACTGTAACCATTCCATTTACCTTTACCCCGGCTGAAGACGGTACTGGTATATTCAAAGGCAGCTTTACCATAAAGCGCAGCGATTATGGTATTGGCAAAACAGATGGCGATATTGATGATGCAGTAACCATCAACCTTGAAATTCCGGTAACAAGCGCCAAATAGGCCGTTTCCCTGAAAAGGAGTACATCATAACTTAGTCATATACAGTGGCGATCATTTAGATGATCGCCATTTTTTTACAGGCCATCCGTCAGCTGATATTTTCGGAAAAGCCGTTCAGCCATATACTAAGCAATGACCACAGTGTTAAAAGGCTCAGGTCGCCGGAAAAAGGATCTCGCTTTGTTGAAAAACTGTACTGTTTCTGAACAATGCAGAAAGAGTTCAGCGCACACATTGGGAGCAGGTGGCAATTTCCGCTACCCCGCCCGGGGCAGGGAATAATATCCCGTGCCATTGGTATCCTTATAAAAATACTATACCTTACTGCTGCAAAACTGGCCAATAAAATATGACTGGTTGCCCGTAAGCGTTGCGAAACCGCTGCAGAGCCGGTAATCAGTAAAAGGGATAAAGTCACCAAAACAAACACATAAAACCGTAACACGATGAATGAAGCCAGACAACAGTTGGTCATTGCTGAGCAAAAAGCAAAAGAGCTATTTGACGCAGTAGAGCAACGTGGATTAATCATTGCCGGAAAACCTGAAAGTACATTGTCGGCAGAAGTCGTTGCCCTTGCCAAAGACGCATTTGGTATTGATACCTACTGGCATAAAAAAATTGTACGGGCAGGTATGAATACCCTTCAACCATTTACCGGGGAGCCGGCAGATAGGATTATCGGGGAGGATGATATCGTCTTTTTAGATTTCGGCCCCATCTATAATGGCTGGGAAGCAGACCTGGGGAGAACCTACGTACTGGGCAACGACCCCCTGAAACTGAAGATGAAAAAGGACGTGGAAGACGCGTGGCAGGAGGCCAATCAATGGTATTGGGCACAAAGTGAACTCACCGGTGCTGCATATTTTAATTATGTTGACGCACTGGCGAAACGCCATGGCTACCAGTTCGGAAATGCTATCGCGGGTCATATTGTGGGTCATTACCCGCATGAGCAACCCGACGATCCCAACGACTTATGCCTCGATATTCATCCGGACAACCACAGTAGTATATTACTTTCGGATAAGAACGGTAACAAGCGCCATTGGATACTGGAGATCCATTTTACAGACAAAGACAATCTTATCGGTGGCTTTTTTGAGCAACTCCTGCAACAATAATACAGGGTAACCAATGGTATATACAAGATGCGCCTGTGCATTCACCTGTTCAGAAAATCATCAGGCACAGCGTTGGTACTGTGCCTGATGATGGATACGCAGTGGAAATTTGCTGTAGCTACTGGTTGTAAAGGATAACAGTTGCAATTTTTATCTCCTTACTTACATTACTTTGAAGCGGGTAATAGCACCCCATCAATAACATGAATAACACCATTGCTCGCTTTCAGGTCTGTTGCAGTAACGATAGCCCTCCCCCCCTTCTCATCTGTCAATACAACTTTACCCTCTTCGATAGTGGCGGTTAGTTTTCCACCGGCCACCGTGGTTAAAACAGCCTTGCCTTTACCCGTTTTGATCGCTGCCAACACTGCCTTTGCCGATAGATTACCAGCAACAACATGATAGGTTAAAATGCCGGCTAATACGGCCTTGTTTTCTGGTTTCAGTAAGTTGGCTACTGTACCGGCGGGTAATTTTTCGAATGCTGCATTGGCAGGCGCAAATACAGTGAATGGTCCCGTGCTTTTGAGAGTGGTTACCAAATCAGCAGCTTTTACAGCAGCAACCAATGTGGTGTGATCCGGCGAACCAACAGCAACAGCAACAATGTCCTGTTCTGTTTGCGCCATTGCACATAGGGAAAGTAAACCTGCTGTTAAAGACAGCCCGAATTTTTTAATAGATGTCATTTTGTTTTTTTTAAAAATCGTGATAAAATATTATAAAGTATCAGTTGTTCGCTATAGTTAAACAGAATGGCTTTGGCGGATACTGATGTACATATCATGCATGATTTGCATGTGCGGGGCAGTAAGCACCGCCAGTCCTAAAAAAATATACCCTGCTATGGCATTGCTGCTGATAAACATAAAACCCGCCAGGCCAAACAACCCGATGCCGGCAATGGCTAACAGACTGTAGAGTAATATTTGCCGGGTAATGATATTGCGTGAATAAGTATTGTTGACCCTTAAATACAAAACAATATTATTGAGCGATAGTACAGAATGCCATACAACAAAATAGAAGGTAAACCCAAGGAGCATCGGCAGGTTAAAAAGAATAAAGAGAATAACTGCCAGGCGTACCAGAAACTGACCTTTTTCATTTTTCCCGGCATTGCTGTTTCTCAGAAAATAGATAAAAGTGGTTGTGAAAAAAAATATCCCTGCTGCCGATATAATGTAATAACGGTTTAACCCGATCCAGTTGATAAAGACTTCATTCTCTTTACCGGATTCAAACAATTGGTAAAGCGGTTTCACTTCATCAAAATGATGCAATAGTATGACACATAAGATTACAAGGCCGTATGAGATGACGAACATTTTGCCCGGTATGGTATCCGTTTTGAACTGGTGCAGATCGGTTTCCCCAAAATGATAGGCCGCAAAAAAAACAAACAAAAGATTACCAGCTACCGGAAAAAACCACAGTATGCCGGCAAACAGGGAAAGGCGTCCAATGTAAACGGCAAGAAAGGTAAATTTTGAGAACCGCTTTTTTCCGGCATCTGCATTCCGGGTGGCAACGAGTAAATCAGCCGCACCATGCGGGACACCGAGTAAAATAATGCCTGTTAAAAAAATGGCGAATTGGGTATTATTGTTGACCGGCATGATGTATTGCTGGAACAAAAGCAGCATACCACCAATGATCAGTAATACAATCCGTATCATGTTTTCTTTCGTTGAGAATGATTTTACAAAACAAGAAGTGTGATACAAATGGTATCACACTTCTTGACAATCAGCTATGCTGTTGCAGGAGATTTATCAGATTGGGCGAGTGCATAAATCACCAGGCCAAAACCGATCTTATTGATGGCATCACCAATATTGTACACAATGTCCATGGAAAGACCTTGCCAGATTTTTATACCAAATAAACCACCCTCTGTACCGGCTATATAACCTACAGGATAAATAGCCCATCCAACCAGTACAAACCAACCGAGTATTCTGACCGCTTTAGCAACAGCAGGACCGGCATTTTTTGCCAGCTTTGCCACATCCCCAAACCATACGATATACACGATGTAGAAGTAAGCAAGACCACTGATCAAGCCCCAGATCCAGCTTTGTGTTTCTTTACCATAAATGGCTTCTCCGATATAACCGGTCACCAGCATGATGACAGAGGCGGCAATCAATTGCCACAACAGACCTGTTTTAGCACCAGCTTTCTTAGTGATCAGGTAAAACTCCACACACATCAATGGCACGGTAAGGATCCAGTCTACATAACGGAAGAACACAGGAGATTCGCCCGTTTCCAGATTGTAGTCCCTCATATAATAATAGTGTACAGCAGCGATAAAGGTAATCAGTCCGGAGACGAGAATAGAAGTCCTCCATTTTTTCTCAACATTAGACATTTCGAAAAAGAAAAATACTGCTGCAGCCATCATCGCCATGCAGCCTACAAAAAATGTAAAAGCCACATAGTTGTTGTTTGCAATCGGGAGTATCCCAAGAAGATTTTGAAACATGGTTTTTTGTTTTACTGTTAATGAAAAATATAAATAGCAATTTTTGTTTGCAGAAGTGAAATTATCCTTCACAGCAGAATAATGTATTTGTAAACATTGATTTGTTTGTTAATGTTCAGCAGATGTTTCGAAATCATAAAAAAAATGTTTTTGTTTAACCTTAAGCACATCACCGTTTAGCTTACCGGGCATATTAACAATAATTGTCTGCACAGAAATTTTGTCTGTATATTTTATTTTTATTGCTTATTTCAACTGTACCTTACTTAGAGACAAATATCATCCGGGTAACTATAATGGATACCTGCATCATACTTACCAACACATCACAATCCGGCTATGCAGGCGTATGTGCAATTAAACAATTGCGCATACACCTGCAACAGAATAGTTTTTAATCTGTTATGTCATGTATGAGAAGAGACATTTTTCAGGCCATTGCCGACCCCACCAGACGGGCCATTATCCTGCTGATTGCTTTTCGGGACATGACGCCGAAGGGCATTAGCGAACATTTTGTCATAACCCGGCAGGCAATTTCCCAGCACCTGCGCTTACTGACAGCCTGCGGCCTCTTGAAGCAAGACCATCGGGGGAGGGAAATTTATTACCGGATTGAACCGGATAAAATGACCGTTTTAGAAATATGGATTACGCAATTCCGGCAAATCCGGGAATGCAGGCTTACTGAGCCGGACAGGGTGCCGGCAATAATCAACGGTAATACAAAATAAGTAAGTTGTTATTTATCAACTTATTTAAAATTATGCTTGGCTGATTCAGCCATTGACAATGTCGATCAATCATCGCTGTTAACCGGATCGGGCTGTACAGGTCATAGTAAAGTTGCTTTATCTTTGACATAAAATACAGCAGCAATGGATACCCTCCCCTTCTATGTCAGTTCAGTATTTGGTCTCACAACGTTACTGACAATCGGCCTGTTTTACAAGGCCGCCCGCCGTTCCAAAACGACATTGCTTGTTTTATTGCTATGGCTCGTGGTACAAGCCTTACCTGGCCTCACAGGTTTCTACACCGTAACGGATACCACGCCACCAAGATTTATACTGCTCGTTCTGCCACCGTTGGCATTGATTGCCTTGCTTTTCGTGAGTGCCGGGGGCAGGCTGTATATTGATGGCCTGGATACTAAAACATTAACGATTCTGCATACCATCCGGATACCGGTAGAACTTGTGTTATTCTGGCTATACCAGCATAAGGCCGTTCCGCAACTCATGACTTTTGAAGGACGGAATTTTGACATTCTTTCAGGACTCACCGCGCCGGTCGTTTATTATTGGGGGTATGTTAAAAAACGGATGGGTAAAGGCATTTTGCTTGGCTGGAACTTTTTATGCCTCGGTCTTTTGATCAATATTGTTGTGCATGCTTTATTGTCTGCCCCGCTGCCATTTCAGCAGTTGGCCTTCGACCAGCCCAATATTGCCGTGCAGTATTTTCCATTCCTGTGGTTGCCTGCTGTTGTTGTGCCACTGGTTTTACTATCGCACCTGGCCGCGATCAGGCAGTTGCTGAACAAAAACAGGAAAAGAGACTACGCTTCCCCTTCCGAAGGGATATGAAACAGGCCTGATCATCAGGCACAGGCAAACAATGCAAGGCAAAATCCCGGGCAATGCATGTTTATTGCTACATTTATTGTACGGCATCATCCCGGTTTATTCAGAAAACAGTTGACTCAATATTAACAGGTGCTTTCGACACGACATGAAATATTTATAGAAGTGGCAACACAACTCAGCTTTTCAAAAGCCGGGGAAGTATTGTTCATAAGCCAGCCGGCAATCAGTAAACATATAAAAGCATTAGAGGCATTTTACAAAACCACCTTGTTTGAACGAACCGGGAATGCCATAAGGTTAACAAAAGGCGGACATTTGTTATTAACCCACCTCAGAGAAGCGAAAAAAATTCAGAACAGGCTGGCTTTTGAGCTGAGTATCCTCAACGATCATTTGAATGCGAAGGGACAATTAAAACTGGGCGCCAGCACAACCGTAGCCCTGTATATTATACCCAAAATATTATCTGCCTTTCATCAGAAATACCCGGATATAAAAATCAGCCTGCTGAACAGAAATACCGATACCATCACCCGGGCATTAATTGACCAGGAAATAGATATTGGTATTGTGGAGGGGAAAAGAAAAAAATCCACCATTCTTTATCAACCATTTATCACTGATGAAGTTATAGCCGTTTGCAGTGCCAAAAGTCCGATTGCCCGAAAAAAAACACTGCTCATACCCGATCTCAAAAACCTGCCGGTGGTATTACGGGAGCAGGGATCAGGAACGCTGGCAGCATTGAAATACTGCCTTGAAAAGCATGGCATTAAAATAGCTGATCTGAATGCAGGGGTTCGGCTTGCGGGTACAGAAGCACTGAAGAATTTCTTACGGGAAGATGACTGCCTTGGTTTCTTGCCCAGGGGATCCATCTTAAAAGAGTTACGGGATGGAGACCTGGTAGAAGTAAAAATTGAGAAGTTTCAGATTACACGGAATTTCTTTTTTATCCAGCGGCATGGTACAGACAACAATGAACTGAACAAGGCATTTATCCGGTTTTGTAAAAAAGAAGTATAACCCTGCGTTATAGCGCATAACATTTCAGCGATGGCCAGGTTATCGGTTTGACTGTACTTTTACAACATGACAATATCAACATGCCCGTTTACTTCTGCTATTGCGCTTACCTGTTCTTCCTGCAAAAAGGCATATCCTTTTTCATCAATACAAACATTTGCGCTTTGCTGCAATCAACCCCTTGTAGTAACATACAACTACTCCGTAAAACTGTCCAAAGCATCACTCCTGCACCAGCCCGATAGTCTGTGGCGGTATGCTGCCATGCTCCCTGTTATTGACCCGCAGCATATTGTTACACTTGGAGAAGGCATGACGCCGGTATATCCTTTGCATAAGATGACCAACCGGTATGGTCTGGCTGATGTGTTGCTGAAAGACGAATCCTGTAACCCCACGGGCTCATTTAAGGCGAGAGGGCTGAGTGTAGCAGTTTCTAAAGCAAAAGAACTGGGCATCACAAAGTGCATAATCCCTACAGCAGGAAATGCAGGCGGGGCATTGGCAGCCTACTGCGCCAATGCAGGTATCGGCTGCACTGTGGTAATGCCCCGGCATACACCTGCCGTTTTTAAGCAGGAATGTTTACTCTATGGCGCCAACCTGGTTTTGGTTGATGGGTTAATTCATGACTGTGCCCAAAAAGCAATGGAGATAAATGCGGACAAGTGTTATTTCGACGTCTCCACTTTAAAAGAACCCTATCGGCTGGAAGGAAAAAAAACGATGGGGTATGAAATTGCGGAACAATTGAACTGGCAGCTCCCGGATGTAATCATCTATCCTGCCGGTGGCGGTACAGGTCTGATCGGCATCTGGAAGGCTTTCAAAGAAATGCAATTGCTCGGCTGGATTGATGGCCCCTTACCAAGAATGATTGCCGTGCAATCGGCACAATGCGCCCCTTTATTGTATGCCCAAAAAGATATCCGGCATTGGAAATCTCATTTCACTCCTCAACCAACCATTGCTAACGGACTGGCGGTACCCTACCCTTTTGGCATGACAATGATGCTGGCCGTTTTAAATGAATCAGGCGGAATGGCACTGGCCCTTAGCGAAGCGGAAATTATTGATGGGGTAAAAGAAATTGCCCGCAATGAGGGCTTGCTGATTGCTCCGGAAGGCGCCGCAACCTGGAAAGCATATGTACACCTGAGCCGCAATCATGCCATCCTGCCATCCGAAAAAGTATTACTGCTGAATACCGGAAGTGGTTATAAATACTTGGACAATTACAGTTATACCTGATACACCGGAATGAACATAAAAAAGCCACGTATTACCGTGGCTTTATAAGTCGTTGAGAATGGATTCTTTTTATTTTACTTCTTCAAACTGGGCATCTTCTACATTATCATTGCTGGCCGGGCCATCCTGCTTGGGCTGTTCGCCAAAGTCGGGCTGTCCGCCACCACCCTGTGCACCAGCTTCTTGTGTAGCCTTATACATTTCTTCGCTTGCAGCGGTCCATGCATTGTTCATTTCTGTAACGGCGGCATCAATCTGGGCAATATCCTGCAGTTTGTGTGCTTCCTTCAGTTTGGCCAGCGCAGCTTCAATGGGTGCTTTTTTATCAGCACTGATTTTCTCACCATAATCCTTCAGTTGCTTTTCTGTCTGGAAGATAAGGCTGTCTGCCTGGTTGATCTTTTCCACCCTTTCTTTCTCTACCCTATCGGTGGCTTCGTTCGCTTTGGCTTCAGCTTTCATTTTCTCCACTTCTTCCTTACTCAGCCCGCTACCGCCCTGTATGGTGATGCGCTGTTCCTTACCTGTGCCTTTATCTTTTGCAGTTACATGCAGGATACCATTGGCGTCAATGTCAAAAACCACTTCAATCTGCGGTACGCCGCGTGGTGCCGGAGGAATATCGCTCAGCGTAAAGCGTCCGAGGCTCTTATTCTGGTTGGCCATGGGGCGTTCACCCTGCAATACGTGTATCTCTACACCAGGCTGGTTATCGCTGGCGGTACTGAATACTTCAGATTTTTTGGTAGGAATTGTTGTATTGCTGTCGATCAGGCGGGTCATTACTCCACCCATGGTTTCGATACCGAGACTAAGCGGTGTTACGTCGAGCAGGAGTACGTCTTTTACCTCACCGGTGAGTACACCTCCTTGTATGGCTGCACCAATGGCCACCACTTCATCAGGGTTTACGCCCTTATTGGGTTTGCGACCGAAAAATTTCTCTACAATTTCCTGTACCTTGGGGATGCGGGTACTGCCCCCTACGAGGATCACTTCGTCTATTTCGCTGGTACTCATACCGGCGTCTTTGAGTGCCTGCTCGCATGGGCGGAGACAGCGCTCAAACAGTTTATCAGCAATCTGCTCAAATTTGGCACGGCTTAATTTTTTAACCAGGTGCTTGGGTACACCATCAACAGCAGTGATATAAGGCAGGTTTACTTCTGTTTCATTACCACTGCTCAGTTCGATCTTGGCTTTCTCTGCGGCTTCTTTCAGGCGCTGCAGTGCCATCGGATCCTTACGGAGGTCGATCGATTCGTCATTTTTAAATTCATCGGCCAGCCAGTCCATGATCACTTTATCAAAATCATCACCACCTAGGTGGGTATCACCATTGGTGCTTTTTACTTCAAATACACCATCGCCCAGTTCGAGAACGCTGATGTCGAAGGTTCCACCCCCAAGGTCGAATACCGCGATCTTTTGGTCCTGTCCTTTTTTATCCATGCCATAAGCAAGTGCTGCGGCAGTAGGTTCGTTTACAATACGTTTTACGGTAAGTCCGGCAATTTCACCCGCTTCTTTAGTAGCCTGGCGCTGGGCGTCATTAAAATAGGCCGGTACGGTAATCACCGCTTCGGTTACTTCGTGTCCGAGGTAATCTTCGGCTGTCTTTTTCATCTTTTGCAGCACCATGGCACTGATTTCCTGCGGTGTGTACATCCTGCCATCTATATCGATACGAACGGTATTATTGTCACCCTTTACCACGCCATAACTCCAATGAGTGGTTTCTTCTGTCACTTCGTCAAAACGACGTCCCATAAAGCGTTTTACACTGGTAATGGTGTTTCTGGGGTTGGTAATGGCCTGGCGTTTGGCAGGATCCCCTACTTTACGTTCCCCATTCTTCAAAAAACCTACTACAGATGGGGTAGTACGGCGCCCTTCTTCGTTGGCAATCACTACCGGTTCGTTGCCTTCCATTACGGAAACGCAGCTATTGGTCGTTCCTAAGTCAATTCCTATAATTTTTCCCATGGTGGATGCGTTTTATTTGTAACGGGGTGTTCAATGATTGTGCCAGCCGCCTGAAAGATGAAAAAATGGCAGTCTCACCCCGGCAAAGCGGTAGTATTGGCAAAAAACTACCCCTGGCTGCGGAAAGTAAAGTGTTTCTGGCTGAGGTAACTGACAGCGATGACCACAATCGTGGTAAGTACCTGTGAAGCAATGGCATCCCAGTGCCAGAGATCAACAAAACACTTCAATAAGAAATAATTGATAACGAGGTTGGTGAAGAAAGAAAGAAAATAGCGGAAAAGCTGAATACGTCCGCGCAGGTTACTATTGGTAAAGACCACATATTTCATCAGGAAAAAACCCACAATAAAGGTGGCTGTACAGGAAATGAGCAGCGCCGCAATATGCGGACTCAGTACAAGAAAGCCCAGATCGAGGTTCCTGCCTTTGAGCGTGTATTCATGGATAACGGTATAGAGTGTAAGCCCCATCAGGGTATTGCCCCCCCCACAGGCAGCATACCGGAAGGTTTGTAAAGGCATAACACGCCGGAATGGCGGGTAAAAAAAATCAATGACCGTAAGAAGGGCTTGCCTGGGCATATTGTAAAAGAGGCGGCAAAGCTACAACTTTGTGACCAAGGTACCTGATGAAAATTGATCGTTGCTCATGAAAGATCGCCGGAAATACCGGATACAAAGCACCATATGGGATGTAAGACAAAAGACCAGGGATGATGATGGCCGTCTGCTGCTGTTCAAGCTACCGTACAAGACATTGTTAAGACACCCGGGGCTACTGCGGGTTATTTATACCATTTTAAAGTTATCGTTACAAGGCATCTTTCCTATAGCAGACCCGAGGTAACCCCGTAGTAAAGCCGAGGGTTAGCCGTCTAAGCCCGTCTTTTCCACTTACCCCCCCGTAGCCGGCGGGTTTTAAACAGGGGTTTCAGACAGCGGGTCTCAGACAGCGGGTTTACCCCGATGTTTACCCCGATGTTTACCCCGCGGCCAGGTACTACCTCCTCCTCTGACAGTGTTCACCCATAGATATCCCAGTTCCCTTTACAGTGGGATAACAGTGGCACATCAGTGACGCATCAGTGGCGCATCAGTGGGATATCCTACCTTTTGCCTACCCTTTGGGTAGCCAGAACTTAATACTGGAACTTCTTATCCTGCGACTGTTCCAGATATGAGATGGCGGGGCAAGACACAAGTATCAAGACAGAACCCGTCTTGCTGCGGATATTTCTTATCTTGCTACTACTCCAGATTCAGGACACCCATAGCTTGAAACTTTGTACTAAGTATTGACTATCAAGTACCTAGTACTCCCTCCTGATACTTGCTACCTATAATCTTGCTACACAGTACTCAGTGCCCGCCCTGTTTTTCCAGGATCAGTGCTTTAACTTCTTCTATCGCCTCCAACTGCGCTTTCTGGATATCAAAAAGACTGTTCATTTGTTCTACAATCAGCAGGTCTATTTTCTGGTGGAGGTTCCGGATTTCTATTTCCGATTTAAGATTGACCAGGTAATCGTTTTGCGAACGCAGGCGATCCTTTTCTTCCTTACGGTTTTGGCTCATCATGATGATGGGCGCCTGTATAGACGCCAGGCAACTGAGGATGAGGTTGAGCAGGATAAAGGGATAAGGATCGAATGGCCGGGTAAGCAGGTAGAGGTTGACCCCGATCCAAACCAGCATAAAAACAAAAAAGGCAATGATGAAACGCCAGCTTCCGCCAAAACTGGCCACATGATCTGCAAGACGGCTGCCCAATGGTATCTTTACGTCATCGGTATCCACCAGTTTGGCCGAGATGAGTTCTTCCTCTTTTACGGCATTGAGTACTATATCATTAAGCTGCTGCAAACGGGTGGTTTGCCCGACAAGCAATGCTGCTAACTTTTCATTTTCCATAATGCGGGAACAATTGTGTATGCAAAGGTCGCATAAAATAAATACTTGTTCTAAGCAGGGATAAGTTGAAGCCAGGTATGATAAATCAGTGCTGTACCGGTATCAATTCACCCCATTCACAACTGCACCGGGCTGTATCTTCTGTACCAGCCCCTGCAATACTTTACCCGGCCCGCATTCCGTAAATGCGGTTGCGCCATCGGCAACCATCGCTGCAGTGCATTGCGTCCACCTCACGGCACCCGTCAACTGATCCACGAGGTTTTGCCTGATCGTTGCGGGATCGGTTACGGCAAGGGCGGTTACATTCTGGTAAACGGGACAAACCGGTGTATGAAAAGTGGTGGCAGCAATCGCCGCAGCGAGTTCCTCACGCGCAGGTGCCATAAGCGGGGAGTGAAAAGCACCACCCACCGGTAAAA